>NZ_JBITEM010000005.1:93649-562013 GCF_044455225.1 Nocardia sp. NPDC051321
GCACCGCGGGGGGCGTTTTGTGGGGTGGTTCGGGGGGGTGGTGTTTTCCCCGCTGGCCGGGGGGGGGGGGGGGGGGGGCGGGCGGGCGCCCGCCCCCACGATTCGGGTCATCGAGGCGGTGAGATCATCACCCATGTTCCCTCCCGTCGTCCCAGATTGCTTCGGACCAGCCGTTCACCGTGCAGGTCTGTCGCGGAGGATGGCGGTCAGTATGGCCGCGGCTGCGGCGATGGCCGCCGTGGCGGTGAACGCGGTGCCGTAGGCGTGGGCGAGCTGCGATGCGGTGGGGTGGTTGCCGGAGTCGCCGGCCGCGGTGGTGATGGCGAGTAGTCCGGCCAGCCCTAGTGCGCCGCCGATTTGCCGGGTGGTGTTGATCAGTCCGCCGGCCAGTCCGGTGTGTTCGGTGGGGACGCCGGTGGTGCCTTGTGCGGTGAGTAGCACGAATGCGATGCCTTGTCCGGTGCCGATGAGTAGTGAGGGGGCGGCGATGTCGAAAAGGAATCGCCCGTCGACGGGCGTGCGCGCGAGCCAGGCCAGCCCGGCTGCGAGCAGTGCCAGGGCGGTGGCCAGCAGGGCGCGGGTGTTGAGGTGTCGAGCCAGTTTCGGTGTGATCGTGGAGGCTGTTGTGATCATGATCGCCAGTGGCAGTTGGGTGAGGCCGGCTTGGATCGGTGTGTAGCCGAGCACCTTCTGCTGGTAGAGCGGGAGGAAGAAGAACAGTCCAAGCCATACCGCGCCGAGCAGCGTCATGACGATGTTCGCGGCCAGTACCCCGCCGATACGCAGGATCGCGGGCGCGACCAGCGGTTGCGATATCCGCCGCTGCGATCCGGCGAAGAGGATGAGCAGTATTACCGCCGCGATCAGTGGCACGAGAACGCGAGCCGAAGTCCAGCCGTATTGTCCGCCGACCGACAGCGCGTAGGTGAGCGCGGCGAGTCCACCGGTCACGGTGGCCGCGCCCCATAGGTCGATCCGGCCGCCCGCCGGCGGGTCGGCGGGCACCAGCGATATCGTGGCGACCAGCACCGCGAACGCTACCGGTGCTCCGATGAAAAATACTGCGCGCCAGCCGAATACGCCGGTCAAGAGGCCGCCCGCCAGCACACCGGCGACGCCGCCGATTCCCGATACGGCGCCCCATACCCCGATCGCCCTCGCGCGGCCCGCGCCTGCCGGAAACAGTGTCAGCACCAGTGCGAGTGCGGTCGGGGCGAGCAGTGCCGCGCCTACCCCCTGTCCGATTCTGGCGGCGAGCAGGACCGCGGCGGTCGGGGCGAGCCCCGCCGCAATCGAGGTGACCGTGAAAATCGCTGTGCCGGTGAGAAATACCCGCCGCCGCCCGAAGACGTCACCGAGTCGACCGCCCAGGAGCAGCAGGGCACCGAACGCGAGTACGTAGCCGTTGACGACCCAGGAAAGCCCGACCGGTGACAGTTCGAGCCCCCGCCCGATATCGGGCAGCGCGACATTGACGATCGAGGTGGTCAGCACGACCAGGAACTGTGCGGTGGCCAGGACGGTGAGCCCGATCCAGGCCCGAGCCGGCGGGGTGGGAGCCCGAGTCACGGGGACGGGCTGCGGTTGAGGGTTCATGAGCTGTCTCCAGGTCCACGCACAGTGGCCGTCCGACCGCTCGGTGGCATCGGACGGCTACACTGTTCTAACGAATTCGGTTGTGCCGCAAGTAGAAACGGCGATCAGTCGGCGATCCAGGATCCGTGGATACCGCCGGGCACATGCCTGGGCAGTTCGACAGCCGCGATCGGCGGCGCGGTGAAGTCGTGGGCGTCGAGAATGAGCAGCTCCGAGGCGGTGCTTGCGCGGTCGCCGACGAGGGTGAGCAGGTAGCCGTCGTCTTCACCCGTCGCGTCGGCGGCCGGGACGAAAACAGCTTCGCCGGGGATACGCCCGTCCCCGGTCGGGGCCAGCTGACGTGCGCCGGTGTCGTTGTCGTACTTGACGATTCCGACGCCGTGGTATCCAGAGCCGGGGTAGGCGACCGCGTAGCTGTAGCGGTTGCGGCGGCCGACGTAGTCGTCGTTGATGGTCGGGAATTCGGTGACCAGCGTGTCCAGCATTTCCTCGCGTGCCGCGGCCTGCCCGGGTTCGAGGACCCAGCGGTACTGCAGGGCTCCGGCGACCGGGTCGGTCGGGTATCCGGGTGTGCCGATCCACCACTTCCACGATGTCTCCCAGGCCGACCGGTCCAACCGAGGGCCTTCCACCACGACCCGCCCGGCCGCGTCCTCGTAGGCATTCGAAACATGCAGCATCGCACCGGGTTCCACGTCGAACCACTGCACCGGACCGGTGCCGGTGCGGGGCAGGATGCCCATGCGCGCCTGGTACGCGTCGTTCCATCGATACGGGATGCCGGAGGTTTCGGCGGGGTTGAAGGTCACCGACAGGTCCAGCCACACCGCGTAGTGCTCGGTGATCGCGAAGTCGTGCATCAGCGACGGGCCCGCCCCCTCAACGACCTGCTGGTGGCGCAGTTCGCCGTCGGCGGAGGCGATGTAGTAGATCAGGTGCGGCGCGACCGGCGAGTAGGCGAAGAAATGCAGTTCACCGGTAACCGTATCCACCTTCGGGTGCGCGGTCATCGCGGTTTTCAGCTTGCCGCCGAAGTCGTAGGCGCCGACCGTATCCAGCTCCGGAGTCATCTCGAACGGCAGGTTCGCCTCCTGCAGCGCCAGGATGCGGCCGGCGTGCTCGATGATGTTGGTGCCCGCCACACTTGCGGTCAAATCGATGCTGCCGTCCTCGCGGATCAAAGGTGCGCCGTCGAGGGCCGGCGTCTTCACCCACCGGTTGCGATACCACTCGGCCTGACCCTCACGCAGCCGCAGGCCGTGCAGCATGCCCGCGCCTCTGAACCAATGTGTCGGTGTGTCACCGGGTTTCGGGTTGTGGCCGTTGCGGAAGTAGCGGCCGTTCAGTTCGGCGGGGATGGCACCCCGCACCGACAGGTTGTGCGCGGTCATCTCGTCCGGCACGGGCTGGTAGTGGCCGGTCAGGTAGGGCTTGGCAAGGGTAGCGTCGCTGTTCATCGGATTACCTCATGATTCGTTCTAGTGGCGGGGCGCGCTTCGAGAACGCGCCCCTGTCAGGGTCTTCGTCGTCAATTCCGAGCAGCCACGGGCTATTCGGCAGTGCCCTCGATGTGCGCCTTCAGCAGTTCCAGTCCCGGCTGGACCTGTGCCGCGTCTTCGACCGGGTGCGGGCCGTGCGGCTCGGTGTCGGGGATCAGCCGCTGGAACAGACGGCAGAACAGGGTGGTCCCGTCGCCGAGGTCGAAGGTGGTGAAGGTGGCGATCGCGTGCATCGCCGCGGCCGGGGTACCGTCGTCGAGCACGTCGCGGCCGACCACCGTCCACAGTTTGCCGGGCACCCGCGCCACCACGGTGTATTCCTTCGGCTTCTCGTTCAGCTCCGGAAAGATGTACTCGAGCAGCACATTCCCGAGTTCGGCAGGGACGCCTTCGGTGCCGCGGCGCACCTCGGTGCCCGACGCGAAAGGCAGCCACTTCGGCAGATTCGACCAGGTGGTCGCCCAGTCGTAGACGACATGGGCCGGGCGCTTGACGACGATGTGGTTCTCGACGAAGCGGATGTTCAGGTTGTCCGGGATCTGGGGTACGTACAGGTCAGACATGATCTCTCCTATTGGGCGTGGTGCGCGCCGGTCATCAGCGCGGCGAGGTCTTCGGGGTGCAGGAACGAGGGCGGTGGTGGCGGGCCCCAGCTGAACAGGCCTTGGGCGCCGGTGAATACCTCCGGGCTCCAGAGCTGGTCGTCGATGATCGAGTCCATGTCGGAGTAGTACTCGGAGAAGTTGCCCGCCGGGTCCTTGAGGTACCAGAAGAAGTTCGAGCCCGCGTGGTGGCGTCCGAGCCCCCAAATGTGTCGTTCCGGGTTGCCCTCGAGCATGGCGGTGGCGCCGCGGCCGACATCGTCGACATCGTCGACCTGCCACGAGGTGTGGTGCAGGAAGTTGACCGGCGCGTTGAGCACAAGCACGTTGTGATGGTCGGTGGAGCAGCGCAGGAAAGCGCCCTCGCCCTTGATCTCGTCGGACAGCTTGAAACCCAGTCCCTCGGTGAAGAATCGGCGGGTGGCCACGTAATCCACCGAACCCATGACCGCGTGGCCGAGCTTGCGTGGCCGTACCGGGTCCTCGCGCAACACACCGGGGGCGCGGGTGCCGCTGCGTTCGATGCGGCCCGGCCCGTTGTACGGCGTCGCCGGTGTGACGGGCTGCCTGAGGCGGTTCGAGATCCGTACCACGGCACGGAAATTGGCGATCGGCTCCACGGTGGCGACCGAGTCGGCGGTGCGCTCCACGGGCAGGCCGAGCTTGCGCAGGCGGGCGGCCGCCGCGTCGAGATCGTCGGAATCGTCCGCGCCGATGACGATTTCGGCCAGCCGTCGGGAAGGTGCCCGGATGAGCCGGAGCTGGTCGCCACCGTCACGGGTGGACAGCCAGCCGTCCGATCGGGGTGCCAGCCCGAATTCGGTGTAGTAGTCGCGTGTCGCGGCCGGATCGGGTACGCCGATCGTGACCGACGACAGTCGATGCAAAGCCATTGTCTCTCCAGGGAATTCGTGTCTCCAGAAATGCTGGACGGGTTCAGTGCCCGGCGACCATCAGGTGACGCATCTCGCCGACGCCGCGCACGTAACTGACCAGTTCGTCACCGGGGGCGAGGTACCGCTGCGGGGTGCGCCCGAACCCGACGCCGGCGGGGGTGCCGGTGAAGATGACATCGCCGGGCAGCAGCGGAGTGATCGCCGACAGGCGCGCGATCAGCTCGGGCACCGGGAAAACCATGTCGGAGGTCCGGCCCTTCTGCATCTGCTCGCCGTTGATCAGGCTGCCGAGTTCCAGATCGTCGGGGTCGTCGAACTCGTCCGGGGTGACCAGCACCGGCCCGATCGGCCCGAAGCCCGGATAGGACTTGCCCATGCTGAACTGCGGCGCCGGACCGACCCGCTGCCGGACCCGCTCCGAAATATCCTGTCCCACAGTAACTCCCGCGACGTAGCGCCAAGCGTCCCGGGCGGCCACGTGGTGCGCCCGGCGGCCGAGCACCACGACCAACTCGACCTCCCAGTCCACCGTGCCCGGCACCAGGGAGACTGTCCCATACGGACCTGTCAGCGACGTTACAAACTTGGTGAACACCGCGGGCTCCTCGGGCACCGGCAACGACGACTCCGCGGCATGGTCGGCGTAGTTGAGGCCGATCGCGAACAGCTGCCGGGGATTCGGAGCCGGATTGCCGAATTCGGTTGTCGGGACGTCCGACAGTGGTGTGCCCTGTTCGGTGAGGGTGGTGCAGAACTCGAGCAGTTCGTCCCAGCGCTCATACGCCTCCTGGATGCTCGAGCCGAATCGGCCGCGGCTGGCGCGGGTGAGGTCGATGACAGTGTCGGACGCGGTGATCAGCGACAACCGATCCGAGATGGTGGCGAAACGCATGGGGTGGGCTCCTGACTGGACGGGATGTGGACGGTCGTCACTTAGACACGGGGTCACCGTGCGTGGCGGCTGACCGGTAGTCGGTGTAGGTGTAGGGGTTGTCGAGGACCTTGGTCTCGGGGATCTCCGGGTTCATGCCCTCGCGCCAGGCCTGCTCCCCGATCTCGGCGCGCAGGTAGTCGACCGTGGCCTCGACCGCGCGGCGCGCGCCGGCCAGGTCGACACCGACGAGGCGGTGGTCGCGCTTCACGATCCGGCCGTCGACCAGGACCGTGTCGACATCGGCGCGCTGGGCCTGCAGGACGACGTGTCCGTGCGGGTTGAGCAGCGGCGCCATCGCCGGCGACTGGTCGTTGCGGATGAGCACGAGATCGGCCTTCTTGCCGACCTGCACACTGCCGATCTCGCTGTCGCGCCCGATCGCTCGCGCGCCACCCAGCGTCGCCCACTCGACGACCTGCGCGGCATGCAGGGAGGCGTGGGTGACGGTCTCACCGCGAGCGTGCGCCGCCTGATGCTCGGCTGCGCGGTCGGCACCCAACGTCGTGCGCATGGCGGAGAACAGGTCACCACTGCAGAGCACACAGCTGTCCAGCGACAGCGACACCGGAATTCCGTGCGCGCGCAGGGCGGCCGTCGCGGGATAACCCTGCCCGGCACTCTGCTCGCTCTCGGTGGACACCGACACCGATCCGCCGCTCGCCGCGATGCGGTCGTATGAGTCCGCCGAAAGCGTCGAAGCGTGCACGTACACCGTCCTGGCCTCGGCGTAGCCGTGCTCATGGATCAGTCGCACGGCGTCGTCGCCGGTAGCGCCCCAGACTCCGGCGTGCGTGGTCACCGCCAGGTCCAACTCGCGGGCTACCTCGAACGCCCGCTGCTCGGGAAAGCTCGGATCGCCGGTGACGTCGAAGGCGATCTGGAAGCCCTCGAGATCGCCGGCCCGGCGCTCGAAGAACTTGCGGAACTCCGGTGTACCCGTCCAGTTCGCGGGCGCGTCCTGGATGTTGCCGTAGGCCAGCACGAACCTGCCCGGTACCGCGGCGAGCGCGTCGACCGCGGCGTCGGCATGGTCGATCGTCTGCAGGCCGTGCGACCAGTCCACGCAGGTGGTGACCCCGGCGTCGAGCGCCTCCAGCGCGCCGAGGAGGTTCCCGGCGTGGATGTCTTCGGGCCGAAACTTCGTGCCCCAGTTCAGGTAGTACCACACGAAGTACTGCGAGAGTGTCCAGTCCGCACCGTAGCCGCGGGTCGTGGTCTGCCACATGTGCCGGTGCGTGTCGACCATTCCTGGCATGACGATGCCGCTGCGGGCGTCGATCTCGTCGGTGCCGTCGGGAACGACGAGATCGGCACCGATGGCGGCGATCCGGCCGTCGACCACGAGCACGTCGTGGCCTTCGAGCACGGTCCGGGCGGAATCCATGGTGAGGACGGTCCCGCCGCGGAACACGGTCGGACGGTGCAGGGCGTGCGAGCGCATGGCAACTCCTCGAATGACGTTGCTCGGTAAGGGTTTCGGCCCTCCAACTGCAGAGCTGCGAACACTTTCGAAAGTAGCCGGTAACTTTCGAAAGTGCAAGAGACATTCGTAAACTGCTAGAGTGTGCGCATGACGAAGAGCGGCGGGACGACCCGCACCGACGGCATCCATCAGGCGTTGCGGGCCGACATCCTCGGCGGTCGGCTGGTGCCGGGCGAACGCCTCAAGTTCCCCGACCTGGCCGACCGCTACCAGGTGAGCGTCGGCGCCACCCGCGAGGTGCTGACGCGGCTGGTCGCCGAGGGGTTGGTGGTGACGAAGGCGCATCAGGGCTACCAGGTCCGGCCGCTGTCGCACCGAGACCTGGCAGAGCTGACGCAGGCGCGGGCGGAGATAGAATCGCTGGTCCTACGGCTATCCGTACTGGAGGGCGATATGCCCTGGGAAGCCGATGCCGTTGCGGCACACCACCTTCTGGAACGCACGCCATACCGGAACCCGGCGGATCCGGACCGGCTGACCGACGAATGGTCGCAAGCCCACGCCGCCTTCCACCACGCGCTGCTGGCGGGCTGCGCCAACCAGCGACTGCTCGACGCGGCGCGGTCGCTGCGGCAGGAGGCCGAGCTGTACCGGCAGTGGTCGGTGTCCATGGGTAACGAACCCGGCCGCGACGTCGCCGCCGAACACCGAGCACTGCTCGACGCCGTGCTCGCCCGCGACGCCGACCACGCACAGCAACTACTGCGCGACCACATCACCCACACCACCCAGCTACTGATCAGCTGCGCACCCGACCAACCGAACCGGGACGGGTGAGCGCATCCGGGAGGTGTGCCTAGCAAGGCCACGACCGTCCCTGTTTCGGCTTGTGCGTCCGATGGCACGCATCCGCAGCCCGCGGGGGGCGCAGGGTCACCGTGACGGCGGGACCGATGGGTGGTCCGGGCAGGTGCTCCAGCCGCCAGGGGCTGAAGATGGTGGCCAGTGTGATGACGGTCTCCTAGCTCTGAATTCAATACCGGTCTTCGGGACGCCCTGATTCCCAATGGGTTTCCAGCCGCTGCATCAAATTGCCGATATCCTTCTGGATCCGCTCGACCAGCATCTGACGATTCGTACCGACCGCGAACGGCGGCTCGTCCAGCGAAATCACATATCGGCCGTCACCGATCACATCGCGCCACATCATCGTCGTCTTCTGAATCCCGCGTGGCCCGTACTTCGACCGGCCCTGCACCACCTCGATCGTTCCCGTGCAGTCGGCGGGACGCTGAAAGAACCGCTGTGTCCGAGAGATCAACGTGTTTTCCCGATCGTCACGGAGGTAGCTGCCGCCCCAACTCGGTGCGACGTCCTCGGTGCGGTCGGTGACGATCGGGATGCCCGGCAGCTGACCGGCCTCCACCCGTGGTAGCAGCTCCTCCACGGCGTCGGCCAGCCTGCGCGGATCACATTCGGTCACCGTGAACGCAACGGTGTCGTAGGTAAGCGATCCGGGCGTCTGCTCGAAGACATAAGCGAGAGCGCCTGCGCGAGCGGCATATACGCGCAGCCCCTTCGTCGAGTTGCGCATATTTCGTTCGTCCCAACTCGACACCTCCACATACAGCTCCGGGGCACACAGCACCTCGATCGCGCCGTCGAACCAACCGTCCAGCCGCCGCTGCAGGTCCTCCCAAGCCGCACGTTTGCGTCGCTCCAGGTCGTCTGCGAAGACCACCTCGTCGCTCTCGAGCCAGAACGGCTTGGGCAGCAGACCCTGACGATGCCGCTCACACAGCACGACGAATTCGAGCACTGTGAATTTCCACTGGCTCGTCACGGCTCGATCACCGACTTCGACCACGCGGCGTCATCGCCGAGGCCCTCCTCCAGATTGCTTGCCGCATCCAGATACTTGGGCCGCTTGTATTCCTTGGCCGCACCGCCCTGCGCGCCGCCCATCCCGCCGCCCATGCCGCCGCCCATGCCGCCCATCGGCGTTCCTGAAGCGTCGGAACCGGTACTTCCCGCCTGTATGGTCGACATCTGCGAATTGCTGAGCCCGCTCTGCACCGACGCCCGCGGGAACAACTTCGACTCGACCATGCCATGCGGGGCATCAGGCGCGTGCGGTGCGCCACCGCCCCCGCCGCTACCTCCGGGAATTCCGGCATGGGCGCCACCGAAGGCAGCCGCGATATCGTTCGGAATCGCACTGCTGTCGAAACCGGGGATATTGAGACTCTGCAGATCGCCGATACCCGGGATGCCGGCCAGGCCGCTGCTCGTCAGACCGGCGAATACCTCGGTGCCGGCCTTTACCACATCGGTGAGCGCCGAAGACGCTTCCTTGAACCCGTCCATCAGCGTCTTCAAAATATCGGCGCCGCCCGGGGTCTTGGCCAGCGGACTCGCCGGGTTGCCAAGCGTGTCGGGGCTCAGCTTGCGCAGCGTCTCCGGATCCAGCTTGCTCAGCGTGTCCGGATCCAGGCCCTTCAGTCCGTCCGGCCCGAGACCGCCGAGGAGGTCGTTGCCCATCTTCTTCAGATCCTCGGGACTCAAGTGCTGCACGAAATCCGCGCCCAGTTTCTGCAAGTCCTCGGGGCTCATATTCTTCAACAGATCCGGGTTCAAGCCACCGAGCAGATCCTTGCCGATCTGCTGCAGTGCCTCCGGACTCAGATCCTTGAACGGGTTCTCGCCGTGCATCAGCTTGTTGATCAGATCTTGGGGCGATCCCGGCGGCGCCTTGGGGCCCGATCCCGGTTTGCCGTTCAACCCGGGTTTGGTGAGCTGGTGGCTCGCCGCCGGACTGGTCTGCGGATTGTTGGACGTGTTGGAGCCGTTGTCGCCGTTGTTGCCGTCGCCATTGCCGGACCCGCCGTCGCTACCGGATCCGTCACCGCCACCCTGGTTTCCGCCGCCCGGGGGATTGACATTCGGGTAGGCGGGCAGGTTGCCGCCGCCCGTGCGTGAGACATCCTTCGAACCGCCACTTCCCTGCGAGCCGCCTCCCTGGGAACCGCCGTCTCCCTGGGAACCGCCACCTCCCTGGGAACCGCCACTTCCCTGGTAACCGCCACCTCCCTGGGAACCACCACCGCTTTGGGAGCCACCGCCGTTCGAGGGGTCACCAGCACCCCGGGACTTGCTCTGGTTGTAGCCGCCCTGAGATCCGCCGTTGTCGTTGCCGCCGTTGTTGCTACTACCGTTGTTGTTACCGCCGTTGTTGTTACCGTTGTTGCCGCCGTTGTTGTTGCCGTCGTTGTTGCGGTCTTTGTCGTCTCGCAGAGTGCGTCCAACGCTGGTGCGGCGGTATGCCAGAATCTTTTTTTCATCGCCATTGTTACCGTCGTTGTTGTTACCGCCCGGTGGAGGCGCCGGCGCGGCACCGGTTACGGCCACAATGGGCATGGCTTTGACAGCGTTTTCGACACCGGGCTGGTACGCGTTCTTGTACCTCTCGCGCCAGCCCGCGAGTCTCTTGTTCTTGTGGCATGTGTCGGCATCATCGTCGTCCCATTTCTTGGCCGGAATATCCTGAGACATGTAGTTCAACCACTGAGCACAGTAGCTCAGATCGCTGCCCAGGCCCTTCAGCTCTTCGGCAAAGGAGCTCGAATCGTCGGCGAATCGCCCGATCGCCTTCACGGCCTGGTCCGCACCCTCACCGGTCCACATATCGGAGTTCAGCCTCTTCAGGGCCTGGTTCAGGTCCGCGAGATCATTCGTGAGATTTCCGGCCATCCAGGTGTACCGGGCACCGGTGTCGTATGCCACCTGATCATTTCCCGTCAGGGAATGACTGAAATTGTAATATGTGTCGTACGACCAGAGGTCGGCGGACTCGGTCGAAATCGATTTCTCGCTGCCCGCCCCGACTGCGGGCGTCAACGGATTCGGCTTATCGGAGGCCTTCGACATTGTTGTCGTTGTCGGCGGGTCGCCCTTCGGGGCTGTCTTTGTGGTCAGCGCGGCCTGTAGATCGCCGACCTTGTCGAAATCATTGGTATTCTGCTTTTCGGTCCGGAGATAGTTGCCACCGGCGCTACTGAACGTATCGCCCATGTCCTCCAGGATCCGCTTCATCGTATTCATCGTTTCGATGACGTCGTTACCCTTGGTATTGAACCGATGAGTAAGCTCCCTGCCGCCGCTCTCGGTGGACCAATCTTTCATATCGTTCATATGATATTCTTTGATGAAGTCCTGATACCACGCCAGGTTTTCGATCAGGTCGTGGCACCGCCGTACGCATTCGACCACGGCCGCCATGTCGAACTTCAGGTCGGTCTTCATCGTCAACTTGCCGCTGTCCGCGTTGGCGCGGTTCTTTTCCCAGTCGTCGTACGTCGCCTTGGTCGTGTCGTCGATCTTCTGGGGTGCGTCAGCCATCTGCGTTACTCCTCGTGGTCTTCGTGGTGGGCCGCTGCTCTACGACCGGTTCGGTCACGGAGATCGGAGCCCCCAAAGTGAATGGGACATCGGTCGATTCGCTCGCTCCGGCGCGCTGCTCGGACGCCTCGTCCGGCGGGGGCATCAGCACCGATTGGAGCTTCCTTCCGGGCTTGTCATCCTTCTTGCGATTCCGACGCGACTGTTTCTTCGGCGCTCCGGCAGCATTGCCCGGTGCTGCCCCCTGCGACGCGGACCCAGGGGCAGCGGACGGCCCGGTGGGTGCGGGCCCGTCCGGCATCGCGGGCGCCCTTCCCGGCATGGACGGACTCGTCGCTGGCGAATTCGGCCCGGAATTCCCTTGCTGCTCCTGAGTTCCCGGATGCAGTGGGTGCGCCGGACGGCTTTCTGATCCCAGTGCGTTCTGCCCGTCGGCGGAGCCAGGGGCACCTGAATCGCCTCCAGCGCCGGTTCCGTCCGACGCGTTCTCGGAACCCGATACACCCGAGCGGTCCTTAGAACCCGAGGGATCCACAAGCGAACTCGAATCGTTCTCACTAGTGGCATTCGGGCTCGCGGTTCGAACCGGCGGCCGCTGGCCGTACAAGTCCCGCGAGGTGCCTGAAGCATCTGTCGCACTCGAGTCCTTCGATGCCCCCGGCTGCTCCTGCGAACCCAGGGCACTAGGCACGCGCGGAGATTGCGGCCGTTCCCGCAGATCTCGAATATCCCCGGAACCCGAACCTGACGCCGAGGCCCGCGAACCCGGCAGCGGCCCATCGGAATTCAGCCGCACCGGGCGACGCAGCGGCGGTTCCGGATCGTTCGAACTCACCGACGACACCGACCCCGGACGACGCAGCAGTCGCGATTCGACCGAACACACCGACGACACCGACGCGGCAGCGGCTCCGCGTCATTCGAACCCATCGACGACACCGACGTCGATGGGCGCTGCGATGGTCCCGCGGCGATATTCGAGTCGGCCGTCGAGCGCGCCGACGACTGGAGACCGCTCTTGGGCGGTTGCGACACCGAACGGTCGTTCCCAGGGAACCGGCGGGTGTCGGGCGGACCGCCCGCGGACTGGTCGCTCGCTCCACCGGATACCGACGAGCCGCGGCCGCCGACGGACAGATTCGATGACGCCGCTCTCGATGGCGCCCATGCCGTCGAGCTGGACGAACTTCCGCTTTTCTCAACATAATTCGAGACGGCCCCGGACTCACTTCGACCCCCAACTGCCAACGACAGCACCTTGGCCACGATTCTTTGCTGGATCTGCAATTTCAGGCGGCGCACGGCGATTTGGGTGGCCACTTCCTCGGCCGCCCGCACGGCCGACGCGGTCGGTACGGTCGGCGGGAATGCCCATGCCCAGGCGATTTCGACAGCCGACAGCGAGACGATGGTCATCAGTTTCGCGACCTGCACCGATGTGTCGAAATCTTCGGTCGCATCGGTGATCTGGTCCATGAAATGCGCCAGCGAATCCATCGATTGGTCACGAGTCAGCATCTGATCGAACAACGCGCCGATTTTGTCCCTGCCGACGCCCTCGGGATACGCGGAGACCGAGGCGCGTTTCACGCCTTCGATTTCCGGAGTCAGTTTCCGCAGCGCCTCTCCGACCTGCTTGTAAGCGGTCGAAACCGCCCAGACCTTGTCCTCGTCACCCCCGGGCCACGCACCGCCCGCGATCCACCCCAGCCAGCTCAGCTCCGGCGGCAGATACAGACTCATCCCGCAGCGACCTCACTCGTCGTGGTCTCTGAGCATCGACCGGCGTCCGAAGGGCTCGGCATCGCCGAAACCCGCGTCCTCGTCGTCGTATCGGCGCTCGGACGAGTTCGGCGGCGCGGTCGACACCGGCGGCGGCACCGGAATCACGGACCTGAAATCCGGCATGCCCTCGATGAGGTCCGACGGGTGCGGCAATCGGTCCTTGCGCTCCCGCAGCGGCGCCATCAACCGACGGCCCCGCTCGCCGACCTGCGCGGCCGCGGCCTGGACGGCCTCGGTGATAGCCGCGGCGATCTCACCGTAGGACAGGTCGCCCACATCGTCGGCGAACCGGGTCTCGATGAGGATGCCGTCGGCATTGACGGTCACGCTGATTCGCTTGTCACAGGCGGTGACCGTCGCGGTGAGCCGCGACCGATCGCGCTGGATTTTCGCGATACCCTGCATTTGTTCGGCCAGCGCTTCCATCATCATCGCGGCATCGGCCTGCAGCCGTTCGTTCACCACCGGAGGTCTCCGCATCGTCGGACCAGTTCACAGCTTGGGTTGACCGCTAATCAAATGACATGACTCAGAGTAAACCAGAGCATATGGCTGACGTCAATCGAGCGCAGCGCGCCTACCGTTCCCCCATGCGCGAGGAGGCCGCGCCCCGCACTCGGGCAGCACCAAGGATTCGCGAAGCCGTTGCGCTGCAAGGAACGCAGTACCTGCGGTCGCGGACCTTCTCGCTCGCTCGATTAGCCACCCTGACAATGCAGTTGGACGACCCGAGCCACCGTCCGACAGGCCGAACTCTTCGAGCCGACCCGCTAGTTCCGCTCTCTCGATCACCCCCCGCGCGGCGCCGAAGCCGTTGCGGTTCCAGATGTTTCGCCGGCATCCGGGCGCGCGCCGAAGCGGCGAGTTCCGCGATCATCGGGCCACGCATCGAGCCCATGGTCGAGAAGTCGATCTCCAGGTACTTGGCAACCCTACCGAGACGTCGACGCGTTCGAGTACTACTTCGACACCCATCGCGCGCATCGCCGCAATCGGCGCCTCGTGCTCCGCATCGATTGCCGCCCGGGGAACCGGCAACCGATCCCCACGACGGCAATGCCCTCGTGCTCGGCATAGATCATGATTGCCGGCCGTCCATGTTGTCCATTTTGTCTGCTGCGTCACGCATGCCTTTGCTGAACTTGCCCGCCGAATCGACCATATTGTCGCCGCCGGTGAGCAGGTTCTCCGCAGATTTCCCGTAACCCTTATCGCCCTTGACGAACTTGTTGCCATAGTCGTCGTGGCCCCACGGATAGTCACGCGCGTTGATCGCGTTCTTCAGCGTGGTGATGATGTCTTTCGCCTTGTCGCCGACCTCGTCCATCTGGTCCGCGCTCTGCCGCAATCGGGCGGTATCCACCCGAATTTGCCGATCTCCGGTCATGACGGTCTCCTAACTCCTGCGCTGTATTCAGTACCGGTCCTCGGGGCGTCCCCATTCCCGATGTGTTTCGATGTCGTCCCGAATACAGCTATTACCCAGCTCGGCGCGATATGTTCGACGGGGTCCGGTCACAATCTTCATTTCCGTCCAGCGTCACCTTGTCGTCAGCCATCTGTAGTACTCCTGATCGTCGTGGTGGGTCGCTTCGCTATGACCGCCTCGGTCGCGGAGGGCGAGGCTCCCAAAATGAACGGGACGTCGGTCGAGTCGCCAGGTCCGGCGCGCTGCTCGGAATCCTCGTCCGGCGAGGGCATGAGCATCGATTTCGGTTTCTTACGCGGCTTGTCGTCCTTCTTACGGCTTCGGCGCGGCTGCTGCCGCGCAGCGGAGGCACCGCCGGGCGCAGTTCCCGGTGGCGGCGCTCCAGATGCGGAAGGTGCCCCGCCGGGTGCGGACGGCACGGCGGATTGGTGACCGTCCTGCATCGCGGACGCTGGCATCCTCGGCATGGACGACTGCGTCCCGTTCCCGCTCGACCCGGAATTCTCCTGCTGCCCAGGCACTCCCGGATGCTGATCCGGATCCAGCTGCGCACCCGGATGTTGCGGGTCTGCTGGAGGGCGTTCGGCTCCCGGTGCACCGTGCTGGTCTCCGGAACCTGGTGCACCCGAATGATCTTCAGCACCAGCGTCCACCGACGGTGCCGCAGAATCCGTCGCACCCGAACGGTCCCCAGCACCAGGGTTCACCGACGGGTCTGCGCCATCCGATTTGTACTCGGATCCCTGAGATCCGGCGTTGTCGTCTGCTCCCGGCTTGCCTTCTTGCCCGGGCGATCCCGAATTATTATCGCCACCGGTCGCTTTCGGATCTCCCGGTTGGCCCAGCGGGTGCTCACCAGCCGAATTGCGCGGTGTCCCTGAACGATCCGGCTGACCCTCGTCGCCGGAAGTTCCCGGATGGTTCTGCGTGCCCGGAGCGCCCTGCCTAGTCGTATCCTGCGATTGATCCGACTGATTCCCGGCACTGGGATTGTTCGGGGAGCCGGGTTGATCGGGGGTTCCGAGTCTGGAACCGCCTGAGCGTGATTGTCCTGGCTGATCCAGGCCCCGGTACTGGGCAGACGGATCGGACCGGCCGGAGCTGTTTCCGTCGCCCGGCCGCAATTGCCGCGACGGGTTCGAGGCTCCAGTCGAACCTTCCGTTCCCGGTCGCTCGACCGAACCACCCGGTGCCGTCGGCAGGGTGTTGCTAGGACCCAGCCGCCAGAAGTCCGGCGACGGCTCGTCTCGACCGTTCGTCTCCTCCCCTGCGTCCCCGTCCGGTGACAGGAGCGGCGGCACCGTGTTCTCCGCGGCATGCAGATTCTGCAGCATCCTCGCCAGCATCGCCGGGTCCGGTCGAGGCGGTAGGTGCCGCGCTGGCGGTCGGTCGTTATCTGGCGAGCGGTGATCACCGCCGGAGCTGCCACGGTCTTCGGAACCACCGACGTGCCCGCCATCGTGGCGCGAGGTGCCGGAGCTGCCGCCATCTTCACCGGAACCGCTCGGTCCACCGGAATTGCCACCACCGCCGAGACCGCCGGAGCTGCCGCGATCGGAGCCACCGAAATTCCCGCCGCGATCGGAGCCGCCGGAATTCCCACCATGGCCAGGTCCACCGGAGACGTGATCGTAGTCGTCCCCTCCTGGACCCGGGAAGTTCGGATCGTTGTCGTACGGACCGGGATTCGGCGGGCCTCCGTTGGATGGATCATCATCCGGCCCCGGCCAAAAGTCCGAATCCGATGGATCCCAGTCGTACTGGGGACCCCAATACTGTTCCGGCGCATCCGGATCCGGAAGGTCTGGGTCCGGCGGCGCCTGGTTCTTGTCGTACCCCGGCGGAATCCAGTCGTCGGCGAGCGGCGCGGTCGGCGCTTCATACCCGCCTATTGGCTTCCCGTTACCGCTCAGCGGATGCGGCTTGATCTTGGCGGTCAGGCGGGCGCCTTCGACATAGGGACTCCTCGGGTCGACCGGAGGTGCGACCGTCCCATCGGGAGCGGAGATGTGCACCTTGTTCTTGTCGTCGACATGCCACGTGGTGCCGTCGCCCCTGCTACCCCACGACGTCTTGTCCGGCGCCGTGATCCGCACCGCCCCATCGGCACGGACCTCACGCAGCGGGCCGTCTTCGCCATGCTTGACGAAAGCCATTCCATCCGTGCGGGTTCCGCGCACCACCTCGTCGGTGTCGGTGAAACGCACTTCGCGCGGACCGATCTCGGAGATCGTACGGTCCTCGTGCTCGACCCGGAACCCACCCGGCGTCTTCTCCAGCCGCGCACCATTGGACAACTCGATCGGTTCGCTCAGCGACCGGGCTTCGGTGTGCCCGTTCGCCTCTGTCACCCGCACCGAATTACCCGAACCGCGCTCATAGGTGGTGCCGCCGTCGAACACCTTGACGCCGTTGGGCGAGGATTCGAAGCCGGTCCCGTCCGGCCGCTCCATCTGGACGACACCGGGCTTGCGCGCACCGTCCTGGCCGAAGCCGCCGAGCCGATCGCGCATCCCGATGTTCGACGTGTCGTGCACGTCATGGTGGATCACCGTGCCGTCGGGGTGCCCGGTGCGCCCGCCGCCCTGCGGATCCGCGGCGTCGAATACCACATGCGTGGTGCTGTCGGGATGCTCGACAGTTACCGCGCGATTTGGTTCGACGGTTTGCTTGGTCTGGTCGGGGCCGATGGTCACGGTTGGCTTGCCCGGCCCGGACTCGACCACGGTGTCGTCCGCCTTGTGCACGGTCCTGTCACCGGTGGGTGAGATGAATTCCGTTGCCCTGTTGGGCCTTACGATCGTGGTCCAATCGCCCTGGGACTTCGTCCGCACCGCGCCGTCGTCCAGCACGGTGTGCGAGACGCCATCGCGCCGAGTGAACGTCGGCGACTGCACACCGCTCCCTTTGCCCGAAGTCGCCCCGGGATGGGCCGTCGGGCTGGTGCCGTCCGGTCCGACGAACACGATCGAACGATCGGCCTCGACCTTCAGCAACTGCGGATCACCGGGGCGACCCACCAGAATGGTCCGATCATCGCCGACCACATGCCTGGTTCCGTCCGGAGAGGTGACAACCAGATTGTCGTCCTCGTCCCGGTGCCGCCCCGGCGTGCCGATGTGCACGGTGTTGTCGTGCGTGGTGACCGTCGTCGGGTCGTCCGGCCGGGTGTGGGTGGCGGTTCCGTCCGGATCGAAGTGCGTCCGGTCGTCCCACGGCGAACGCAGTTCCGCGCTGCCGTTTCGCCGGACGATCGTCGTCGACTCGTCCGGGGACTTCGTCCGCACCGAACCGTCGGCGAGCACCGTGTGCTCGGTACCGTCGTCCCGGGTGAAGCTGACCTCGCCCTCGCGGGCTGGACCACCGGTCCACGAACCTGGTTCCGCCACAGGATCATTGCCGGTCTTGGGCACGAATTCGACCGAGCGATCCGGACCTATCTTGACCCAGTGCGGGTCCTCGGGACGCCCGAGGAAGATGTTCTCGTGCTTGTCCACCCAATGCTCGGTGCCATCGGACGAGGTGACCACCACATCACCCGACTCACCGCGCGACCAGTTCGGATGCTCCTGATCGCCCTCGAACGTCCGGACTCCCGGCTCGGCGTCGTCGGGCCCACGCCGCCCGTTCGGGCTCGAATGCTGTTCCGGCGGAACCGATCCCCGCAACGTCTCACTCGGCGGCAGCGGCTGTCGCTGCGGCGGGAGACCGGACTCCGGCGAACGCGGCCTCGACGGCGAGCTACCACCCGAATCCGAATCCGGCGTGCGCCGAACCGGCGGCAGCTGGTCACCGGAGCCGGACACCGAGAACCGCGACGGCTTCGGGTTGTTCGAACCCATATCCGAACCCGGCGAACGCGGTGGCGGCCCATCGAGGTTCGGCCCCGTTGGACGGCTCGACGACAGCGGCGTCTCCCCCTCCGACAGCCGCTGTCGCTGTGGCCAGACACCGGACTCCGGCGAACGCTGCGGCGGCGGTCCATCGAGATTCCCCCCGGCTGGACGGCGTAGCGACTGCCCCGAGTCACTCGAACCCACCGACGACACCGCCGACGAACGCGGCGGCGGACCCGACTCGTTCGAACTCATCGATGACACCGACGCCGGCCCGCGCTGTGATTGTCCCGCAACGATATTCGAGTCGGGCATCGGGCGCGAGGATGTCTCGATACCGGCCTTGGGCGGTTGCGACACCGAACCGTCGCTCCCTGGGGACGGACGGGTGGCGGGCGGACCGCCCGCAGGCCCATCGCCGGCCCGATTGATCACCGACGAGCCGCGGTTGTCCACCGACGGGTTCGACGAGGACGCTCTCGACGGCGGCGGTCCCTCCGAGGCGGACGAACTTCCGCTGCTCCCGGAATGATTCGAGAATGCGGGAGACGCACTCCGGCCGTCCCCAGCGCTCGACGACCCGCTCGATGAACCCGAGCCACCGCTCGATGACCCGGTCGACGAGTGCGAACCACCGCTCGACGAACCCGAACCACCACTCGACGACCCACTCGACGAGTGCGAACCACCGCTCGACGAACCGCTCGACGAACCCGAGTGGCCGTTCGATGATCCATTGGACGAGTGCGAGCTATCGCTCGAGAGCGGCTCATACCGCCAGGAATTGGCCGTACCTTCCGACTCACTGCCGTTGTAGTTGCTTCCGGTATCTCGGGAGGCTTGCGATCTCGTGCCCGAGCTGCCCGAATGCGAACCGCTCGAGCTGTCCTGCGAGTTTCTACTGGACGGTGACGCGGCCGAACCCTGCGAATTGCCGTGCCCGGTAGACGAGGCCGGGTGCGTCGCCCGCGAACCCTGCCCGCTCGCCATCGATCCGGACCGGTCACCGGGCGAAGGGGCAGCGTCGACCGAGTCTTGGTTGCCACCCCCCGACCTGTTCGATCCGACCGGATTCTGGTTCGTAGCGTAGTCGCCGCCGAATCTATTGCCCTCGAATCCGTTCCGGGAACGCTGGGATCCGGCCCCGCCGAGGTCGAACGAGAATCCGCCCCGCCGAGGGTTGTTCACCGACCCGTCGGCAGGCAGCTTCCACTCGACCTCGAAGGGCTTGTTGTTGAACCGACTATGGCCGAAGTAGGCTTTGGCACCGCCCCCGAGCCCGCCGTGTGCCACGCCGCCGACCCAGCCGTGCGGGTTGCCGAGCGTCTCGGACCAGTCACCGGTGACCAGACCGGCACCGACGCCACCGAAAAAGCCGAACACCGGGCTGGAACCGACCCCGACGATCACGCCGTTCCCAGCCCGGACCCACGGATTCGCCAGCTTCTCCCCGAAGAACTTCGAGGTGTACTTGTTGATCCAGTTGGCCCCGGCCCGGCCGAACGGTGCGCCGGCGCCGCCCGCGGCCAGCGATGCCCCGAACTCTTTCCAGTTGAAATGCTTCCGGTGCCCACCGGGCCCCATCTCACCGACCTGCACGAGCACGTCCAGTCCACCGGAAATGAGCGCCCCCTCCAGGATTTTCACCATCCATTGCTTACCGAGGTTCGCGAACTTCTCCGCGAATGTCGCCGCCGCCTTCGCCGCGATCTTTTCCTGGATTTGTATTTCGAGGCGGCGCACCACGATTTGGGTCGCTGCTTCCTCGGACGCCTCAACGATTGGTGCGGTTGGCGGCCAAGTAGCGTAGGCCCAAGCGATTTCGATGGCCAATGCCACCAGCGAGACGATGGTCATCAGCTTCGCGGCCTGAACCGATGTGCCGAATTCTTCGGCGGCGTCGGCGATCTGGTCCATGAAATGCGCCAGCGAATCCATCGACTGATCGCCGGTCAGCATCTGGTCGAACAGCGCGCCGATTTTGTCGCCGCCGACACCCTCGGGATAAGCCTCGACCGCGGTGCGTTTGACGTCCGCGATTTCCGGTGTCAGTTTCCGCAGCTCCTCGCCGGCCGTACGGTAGGCGCTGGCAACCGCCCAGACCTTGTCCTCGTCACCGTCCGGCCACGCACCACCGGCGACCCACCCCAGCCAGCGCAATTCCGGCGGCAGATACAAACTCATCCCGCAACGACCTCACTCGTCGAGATCGCTGACCATCGACCGGCGGCCGAGCGGCTCCGCATCACCGAAAGCCGTGTCCTCGTGGTCATAGCGGCGCTCCGGTGAGTTCGGCGGCGCGGTCCGCTTCTGACAGGCGGTGACGGTCGCGGTGAGCCGCGAACGATCCCGCTGAATTTTCGACAGACCGTTGATTTGTTCCGACAGCGCTTCCATCATCATCGCGGCATCGGCCTGCAGCCGTTCGTTCACCACCTGGGGCCTCCGCAGGGTAGGTCGAGGCGTACCGCGACGCTGGACATTTGTTACTGCTCGGGCTTCTTCAGTATGCTCTGCCGGGTGGCCCGAACGGACTGAGTTTTTTCGTTTTCCTCGAAAACATTCGCCGTGTCCCGCAGGTTCGCCGCGTTCTGACCGAGTATGTCGGCGAGCTGGGACAGGTTTTTGAAAGAATTATCCCGGCCGACCAGATATCCCTTGTCGCCCTTGGCGAATTTCCGGCCCAACTTGTCGTCACCCCATGCTTCACCCTCACCGTTGGTAGAATTAACCAGGGTGTCCGTGAGTTTTTTGAGTTGGTCGGTGATCTCGTCGAACATCGCTGCCGCCGAACGCAATCCGTCCGGATCGATGTCGATAGATTCTGCCACTATTCTGCCCTGTCCATAATCGACGACCCGGAACGCATTACCCACGCGTTACGGCCTGTTCGCACTCTCGACTGATATGCTTCTCGCCGAAGCAAAACCAATTTCGGCGGACACCCGCCGCGAGTGGCAGGAGAAGAGACCGCATGAGACCGACGACATCTACACACAGCCGAGGGCACCGCACGCCGGCAACGGCGCTCGGCTCGGCCGGTGCAGCCGGTCCGGACCGCGGCACCCACCTCCGGACAGGCACCGGCAATCAGACCGTCCCAGTTCCTTGACTCTGCGACCCCGGCACCGCCCATGTCAGCCTCACATTTGAGTTGACCTTCAGTAAAATGACATGACTGAGAGTAAACCAGAGCTTATGGCAGACGTCAATCGACTGCAGCGCGCCTACCGGTCCCCGGTGCGCGAGGAGGCTGCGCGCCGCACCCGCGACATCGTGGTGCAGGCGGCAATGCAGGTGTTCGCGGAACGCGGGTACGGCGGCGCCACCATCGACCAGATCGCTTCCTGCGCAGGCGTTTCCCGCCCGACCGTCTTCGCCGCGGGCAACAAGGCCCAGCTTTTCGCGCTCGCTCGCCAGTATGCGGCCACCGACGGTCAGCTGACCGCGGCGGACAACGACGCCACCGAGATCGACTCGATGACGACGGACATCCTCACCATCACCGACCCGCGACGCCTGCTCGAAGAGTTCGCCGCGCACACCGCAGCCCAGATGCAGCGCGTGCGACCACTGCAGGTCGTCCTCGAGCAGGCCGCCGGCACCGACCAGGACCTGGCGGAGCTCTTGAAGTCAACGCAGCGGCAGCTGCTGGAGACTGCCGGTAGCGTCGTCGCCGCGATCGCCGCGACCGGATCGTTGCGGCGCGGTATCTCCCCCGACGCCGCAACCGATGTGCTGTGGTTGCAACTCCAGTACACGAACTATCAGCGCTTGGTCGACGAACGCGGCTGGAGCCACCAGGATTTCGAACAATGGCACGCCACGGCAATGCGCACCGCACTGCTCGAACCGGAGCATGAATAGTCACTCGGCCCACGCCGAAAGCATCGAGGGTGACCCGAACCTCCTCGGCCGAACCCCTGGTCAGATCGGCCACCTGGCGGACCCGTCTCCTGCTCCCGTGGCGCGCAGCGAGCGCCCCGGCATGTGAATTGTCACGATAGACGCATCCACAAACCGCATCATCGCCGCGGCCTGCGATCTGGTCGCAAACACCTCTACCTCCCGCAACGCCGCGCCGTTCGAGCCGCGGGCACGCACGTACGCGCTGATCATCGAAGCAGACCCGCTCGGACCCGGCCGCAAACCGGCGGGCCTGCGCACGGCAGCGAACAGCATGCCGGGGTTGCGCAGCCTGGAGAACCCCTGCCCGGACGAGATCGGCTGTGCCCGTTGCCTATCGGACGCGCCGGAGTGCCCGTCCGGTTCGTCGTGCCCGATCGAAAGCACCGACGCGTGGCTTGCTCCGTAACGTCTGGCGTAATCCTCTGCCGCGTCGACCATCTCGCCGGTCAGCTCGGTGAACGACAGGCCGGGCCGCGCCACGCGCCACGTCACGCCAAAAGCGGTGTCCGCGGGTCCGAAACAGATGATCACCGCCGCGCGACCACGGCTATCTTGGGTGAACGACAGCAGATGTACCGGGGGGATGTCGCGCCTGCGGCGCGTCGTCGTGATCCCGGCCTCGAGGTCCGCGGCGGCCAGCAAATCCGCGAGGCGCGTGTACTCGGCGACCAAGGTCCGCCGCCGGTCCCACTCTTGCGCGGTCTCGCCGGTGGGAGCATCCGCCAGCCGCTCGAGCTCCAGCCGAAGATACGTGCGGTTCAACTGATCTCGTATCGCTGCTGGAATTCCTTCTCCGTTGCGCAGGCCGGGCAACTCCGTGAGCAGGCTCCGTTGTTGTGCCGCGGTCGCTGTCGCGAAGTTCAGGAAGCGCCACCACCGCTCGCCGTGCTGCTGCCACCACAACGCGGCGACGCGAGGATCCGGCCCTGCCCCCTCCAAACCCGGTGGCCGCTGCTGCGGGATCATGAACATTCCCCCGCTGAGATAGTCACCCGGCGCAGGGGCGGTCGACAACGACGGCCGAATCAAGCCTTCGTCCAGCGCGATACGCCATTCGGACAGGCCGCGGTCATACCGATCCAGTCCCACCGACACCATATCTGCCTGTTCCCGGTCCGAAGTCAGACTGGTGGCACCGTGATTGCCGATCGTCCGTAGCGGCAACGCTCCCCGCAAGACCGCCACCAGTCTCGACTGACGTGCGAGCGCTGCCCGTTGCCGCTGCAATTCCGCATGGTCGCCGCCGGCGTCCCGGTAGGAGGCACGATCGAAGAAGTCTTCGTCGATCAGCAGACCCGTCCCACGCAATGCCTGGTAGTAGGGCCCGGGAGGAACGGGTTCCGTCCGGGGCGCGTCCAGGGCGGGAGTATCGGCGTCGTATCCGGGTGGCACATCCCAGGGTATGTCGACAGGTTCCTCGAACCATGATCCGACCGCGTCGTAAGGCGGCAGTTCCGGTAGGAATCCGGAGTCAGGGTTCGTGCCGATGAGGTGTCGTCGGTAAGTCTCAGGGGTGGCCGTATGGGTGTCGGGCGGAGGCGTGACGACGTTGCCGTGCTTGTCGGTATAGATGACTTCAGTGGTGGTGACGGTGGGGTGTCGCGGTGGGTAGTTGTGCGGTGCTCGCAAGGTGCGGTCAAACCGAATGTCCCCGACGATGAGGGTGTCGAGGTGTTGGGTGCGGGCGGGGTCGAGGTTGTGGGCCTTGTCCTTGTTGGTGACGAGGACTGCGTGCGCGCCGACTCCCTGCTGGTTAGGGGTGGCGTGGTTGTGGACGACATAAGCGTGGGTTGCGGGCGATTCGGGGTCCAGCAGAAAGGCGGCGATGGCGGTATCGGGGTTGCGCACCGTGTGGAGCTGTGCGCCGGGGATGCGCCGCTGAAGTTCGTGGTGGGTCATGCCCGCGAGGCCGGCGGTGAGGCCGCCGGCGTCGATGGCGGTGTTGCCGGTGAGTTCCCGTAGCCGGGCCAGTGTGCGGGGCCCGCAGTCGTGGTGATATTCACTTGCGGGAGTGTGGGTTTCGAGACTCGGCGATGGGCCGCCGATGGCGTGTACGCTGCCGTCGATAACCGCCCGGATCGCGGACAGGCGTGCCGCTAGTTCGGCGACAGCGCCCTCATCGAGCAGACCTGGACGGTTGTCGGTCGGGTTGGGATCAAAATCCATTCCCAGCAGGGTATGTGCGGAATCGGACTGTGCCAGGCCGGTGAGCGGTCTTGGAGAATTGTGGGAGCCGGGTGCACTGGTGAATTTCTCGACCGGCGGTTCGTCTGCTGATTCACGATGGGCGAGATGCGGCCGCAAGTCGTCGGGCTGCGACCCATCGGTGGTGCGCCCGATCTCGCGGCGGCGGACGTGGCGGGACTGCTGACTACCTTGCCCGATTCGGTTCGACGGGCCGGAAGGTACGGGCCGCGTGTCGAATTCGTCGTCACCGGCCAGTCCGGGGTGCGCGGGCGATTGCGGTCGCGTCTCGAAGCGTGCACGGCCGAGGTTGGCCGCCGCGGTGTGTGCGGACCCGCCTCCGGTATTCCGATCGTTTGCGGACGCTGGGTTGTCTTCCTGCAATACAGCGAATACGTGATCGATGTAATCCTTTTCCTCCGGCAACCCGGTATGCAGGTCTGCGGCCAAAACACCGCCGCGCGCCCGCAGCGCGTATGCGGCCTGCACCGCCCGCAGCGGGTCACGGTCCAGTCGCGCCACCAACGCCAATGCGATCTCCGGCGTCGCCGCCGAATACACCGCTTCCGCGTACTCACGCACTTCCTGCAGTTCCGCAGACAGCTCACCCGGCTCGATGTCAGGCGCGACTGGCAACTTCACCTCGGGCTCCCAGCCGAGCAGTCGCCCCATCCGCTGCGCCTGCGTCCGGGACAGCCGCCCTTCTTCGGTCGCTAGTTGAACCGCATCCTGCACCGTCGCGCCGTGCGCACCCGTGAACGCCTTGTCGAACAGCCGCGGGTCCCGCGCGGCGTCGGCGCGACGCAGGATCGTCAGCACCCGATCGAAGCCGGCCGGGCTCGGCCCGGCCAGTTCCGAGCTCAAGTTCTGGGCATGCAGTCGGATGGCCACGGGCACGGTCTCGGATCCGTAAAGGCCGTACGCGGCAGGGCCACCTATCGCGAGAGTCGTGAATTTCGAGATGTGTTCGAGACCGACCGCGATTACGCCGAAATAGGTGTCGTCGTCGTCGGGTTCGAACGGTGGTGTGTGCCTGGCGGATCCGTCGTACAGCCAACGCAGCACATTATCGTCGGAGGCGTAGAGCGGCAGGTCTTCCCGCTGAGGTCGGTACAAGCCGTACGCTCCCGGACCGCTCATCCCGATCGTCTTGAATTTAGGCGCGTGCTCGAGGTCGACCGCGAGGATGCCGCCGCGGCGCGGGATGGTTGGGTCCGGCGGATCGTCGCGATCGGGGTCGGCGGTCCAGTCGGTATCGCCCGCCTTCCTGATGTATTTGCCGCCACCCGGATCGGTCCAGAACTCTACGTCGCCGGCTTTGCCTCGATGCCTACTGCCATCGGCAAAGGTTTTGTGGACGGTGCCATCTGTGGTTCTGAGGTATCGGACATTGCCGGGGAGGAGGCCATACACCCGCCCATCGGGATCCTGGCGATATTGCTCACGCTCCGCCCGGGGACCGCGAGTGATGTACTGGGTGCCATCGTCCGAGGCCCGGATAACTTCTCCGTCGCCGCTGTAGTCGATGCCACCGGGATCCAGGCGGTACTCGACACCGGCCGCCGGAACAGCCCACGGCTCGTGATTGTCTACTGGATCCTCCAGCAGCAGGCGTTTCGGTACGCCGGTCGTATCGCGCTCTATTCCCAGGATCGCCAGTAAGTGCTTCGGATGCAAGCCCGGTACCGAATCAGGGCCGTCCAGCTGCCAGGTTCCAATTGTCATTGCGGTGTCGCGCCGGAACGCCCATTCGATCATGTGGCCGATCGCCCGAGCAGCGGCTTCGGATTTAGCGGACAAGACCCTGTCCTGAGGCCGCCCGCCATATGCTTCCTGGAAGTAGCTTGTCAGCGCGTCCTTTTCGCGTTCCCAGCGATGCGGTTGGTGCAGGTCCAGAAACCGTCGGAAGGTTGTGGGTAGCTGGAGAGGCTCAGTTCGCTCGAACTCTTGCCAGGCGATGTGCAACGCGGCCGGCTTGTCCTCGTGCAGTTTTTCGAGACGCTTCAGCTCCCTACTGCGCAGCCCCCAACGGTACTTGCTCCATTCCTCGAACGTTTCGGCGAACGCGTGCGAGAACTCGAAATCCGCCTCGGGAGTGGGATCGCTCGAAAGATCGGACCGCGGATCACGTAGGAAGTGCTCGCTCACCAACTCGTGCAGCGTGTCGACGTCGAACCTGAGTGGATTCAGCATGTCGGTAATGCGCGTTCGATGGACAGGTTGCTGGAAAAATCCGCGCTTGGCCAGATGGAAACCCTTACCAAAGCTTGGCATCGCCTCCGAGGGCGGATTGTTGGCCACCACCAGGTAACCGTCGTCGCCGCCGAAGAACTGTGCGTAGGCCTTCTCGATCAGCGTGGCCCACAACGGTTCTCCGGGCTCGTGCCGGATGAAATACCCGGTCTGCGTGCCTGGTTCGACATAGATCCGTTTCTCGACGCGCACCCAAACCGGCCGGGTGTTGCCGTCGTTGTCCGGAAACAGGCGGACGAACACGGTGCCGTCACCGTTGTCGTGCACCATCTCCACGATCGACTGCGGATCGTGTTCGGCAAGCCATTTGAGATCGGCCAGCAGCGAGCAGTCGTCGGCGCGGCCCTGCCGGACGTCGTGTGGTTTGGGCGGTCCGTCCGGCCCGAACACCGGATCGTCGTGTCGCGGCTCCGGATTCGGCAGCTCGGGGAGCACGGAGTGTGGTGCGTTGACGCGGACCCACAACGGCCGACCGCGGAATTTCACCCAGCGCCACGGCCCCTCCCCCTGCTGCACCGCGATGAGGTCATCGTAGACACTGGCGGTCGGCCGCAGTCGGTTCTCGGTGTCGTAGGCCATGAATCGAACCTGACCGCCCGGAATATCCCAGCTCAACGTGCCGGTTCGGCCACCGCTCGAATCCTCTGCGAAGGAGAAGTCCCAGGCCAACTTCGCGGGCAGGCGCCGGACCGGTTCGCCGGGCTTCTTGATCTCGTAATAGTCGAGTCCAGTGGTGTGTTGCCGAACCAATTCGGCAGACACTTTTTCGCCTTTCGCGGCCAGCGACTCCACCCGGCCGGCGTCATCGACAATGGTGAGAAGGTCCAGATTGCCGGCGGGGCGGGGCAACCTTATCGGCACGGCAGGCATCGGCAACCCTTTCTCCCGCCGCGCGGCGGTCAGCCGCTGGCCGCGCCGCAGGCGCGGCGGATGCGAGCCGGCTCGGCTGAAACGCTGCCGGGAGATGCGGGTCGGGCCGTCGAGTTCGACGCTCTGCTGTTGCCGCAGAACGGATTCGAGGTCGTCGTCGCTGTCCTCGAACGTCGAATGCCGTTGTCGCGCCGGGCTCCCCGGCGATACGGCAGCGGCCAATACCACGGTCTGCGGGCCTGTCGTGGCGTCATCGAGGCCGATGCGGTGCCGGGGGCGTGCGGTTGGGGTGTGGTTGTGGTCGGGTGGTGCGACGACGTTGCCGTCCTTGTCGAGGTAGATGACGTCGGTGGTGGTGATGTGCTGTTGTGGGCGCGGCGTGTGCGGGTCGGTTCGGATGCGCTGTGGATCATCCGGATAGACGTCGTGGGTGTAGAGGTCTTGAGTGCCCGATCGACCGGCCTTACGGACGTTCGTGATGACGTGGAAGTGTGCGCCGACGTTGTTTTCGTCTGTGCTGGTGTGGTTTTCGACAACGAGGGCATGGGTTGCCGGACCCGGCGCCCGGAGCACGTCGGTGATGGTGTCGGGTCCGGGGACGGAGTGCAGGCGAGCGCCGGGAACGGCTTGCTCGAGTTGCCGGTGGCTGTTGCCAGCGAGTCCGTCGTACAGCTGATCGAGCCCGAACCCGGTGTTGCCGATGTACTCGCCAAGGTAGGTGAGGGTGAGCGGAAGGCAATTGTCGCGGCCGGGGATGGCGCCGATCCGCGCGGGCACGGGTGCGCTGCCGTCCGACGGCCCGCCACGCGACGCTCGGTACGCTTCGACGGCATCGGGCCACTGCGCGGCGATCTTCGAGAACCTGTCGGCCGGCCACTCGGCGACGACGAACTCCGTGGCTCTGAACGGCACGTCTATCTTGTTCAGTATATCGAAAATCGAATTGTGCACCTCCGACCGGGAAAGACTGCCGAAGCTCTTGCTCGCCAGATAGGCACTAATACTCTCATATCCAAGATTGAATGGATTCTTGCGATTCTCGTAAAGATACTCGAAAATCCCCTCCTCGAGCTCTGCCCTGGTCGGCTTCGTCACCCGAGTCGACCATCGCGCGGGAGCCCATATGTCGGCGGCGGTCAGCGGCGTCGGGTAATGGATTTCAATTCGCGTTGGCGCAACATCCGATAGGTATTGGATCAAATGTGCGGCGGCGTTTTCGATGTCGCCCGCGAACGTTTGCACCCATGGTCCCGAATTACCGCCGTCCCCGTAATTTGCGGTGACCCAGCCGTTGCCGGACACAGTGAGCAGCAGAGTTCCGGCATCTTCGGTGATATACACGAGAGTACCGGGCGGATATAGGCCGAATTCAGCGTCGAATCGGAAATGCTCCGGAAACGACTCGGGACGGCCCTGGAATACTTCGACGTGCGGCAGGCCTTGGCCGCCCGCCTCCGGATAGCCGCCCGGCTCGAAAGCCGCCGAGTAATCCATACCGTCATCGAAGGGCGACGCGCCGATCAGCGCATCGCCCAGGACGCGCCGACCGTCGTCCGAGTAACCCGCAAGGGTTCGCACGCTCCCCTCATCGGCGTAGACGATCGCAAGCACCGAACGACTGCGCGCGATGGGATGTGCCGCCAAAGCGTGGTCGCCGGTCACCGGATCGTGCACCCGTAGCTCTCCGTTCCGGCTATAGAGCACTACGGCATGCGCGCCGAACCCGCGCGCATCCGGACCGGCATAGACATCTACGACAAGACTCAAAGCGCCGGGTCCGAGAACACGAAGCTCGGCGACCACCGGCGCGAGGGTGCCGACGGGTTGCAACGGTGCGGCAGCGGCGTATTCGAAATCCTCGCCACGCATTCCGGACAATCCAACCGTTACCGCAGACTGCCGAATCGGGGTGCCGGGATTCCGGTCCGCGGCGTACTGGAGAACCAGCGGCCCACAGTTTCCATGGACATCTGGCGTGCCGGATTGCGAAATATGCGCTGCGGACCCATCCTCGACCGGCGCATCGGCGCTGGGTTCCCGGGTCGGGGTGCGCAAGTCAGTGCCGAGCGTGAGGATTGTCGCGTGATCGGTTCTGGCACCGGTGGTTTGCTGGTGGGTCAGCACGACTCGGGGTACGGCCGGGAGCAGTGATCCGAAGGAGGCGCCCTCGGTCTGGTGCTGGTCTACGGTCGCCGCGGTGTCCACCGGACCGAACGCGATGGTCACGCTCCGGCCCCGGCCTTGCGGGTCCTGGTGGAACGACAGCAACCGCACCGTGGCCACCGCGCCACCGGATCGTTGCGCCGCGATCGCGGCCTCCAGCTCCGCGCCGTGCAGTGCGACCAATGTCGTCTCGAGCTGCGATCGACGTTGCTGGGCTGGCATGTTCGCGCCGGCTCCGGCGGCCTGCTTCAGTTGTCCGAGCTCGAGCAGGATGTACCTGCGGTTCAGCGTGTTTCGTACCTCGGCGGGGATTCCGTCGCCGTTGCGCAGACCCGGGAAGTCGGCGAGTAGGCGCGCTTGATAGCCCGGTTCCAGGTCGGCGAATTGCAGCGCCGCCCACCATGCGCGACCATGCTGTTCCCACCAGGCCGCCCGTGCATCCCTGGACTCATCGACGTCTCGCAGGGCGATGACCGACCCAGGCGGTACGAGGCGATCGCTCGCGCCCGCGGGTGCTGGATGGGCGAACGTATCGTTTTGCTCTGTCCTGGAGATTCTGCGCGCGTGGAACGCCTGGTCCCAGCGGTGCAGCCGCCGCTGTTCGGTGGTGAGCTGCTCGCGTGCGACCCCTGTTACCGCGCGCGTCGCCGGGTTCCGCGTACGCCGGTTTTCGATGAGGTGCAACGCGGTGTCCGTGGCGTCGGCGAGTATCCGGCGGTGCGTGAGCTCAGTGCGCTGGCGCAGCGGCTCGCCGATCCGATTACGGGGAATAGCATCGGCGTCCGTCCGCTCGAAGCTGGCATCCAGCGCAATACCGCGACGGCGTAGCCAATCCAGCGCGAAATCATTGTGCGCAGGGTGCGGCGGGCCTTGCCGGTCGCTATCGGACCACTCGTCGAGCTTGCCGTCGATCGCACCGATCTCGCCTGCGGCGGTCACCGCACCCTCGCCCAAGAACGAAGCGTGTTGGATTCGGCCGGACGGCTCGGTGGCGGCGGCATAGAGGTTGCCGAACTCGTCCATCACGAACAGCACGATGCGGTCGGGACCCGGCCAATCGTCGAGCTTGGTCGTGTCGAACCGTGACCCATCGGCGGCCCGGTGCAGTCTGCCGTCCGGGCCGAGGAACAGGCGGTGCGACTCCAATTCGTCGGCATCCATGTAATGAACGGGACGCGCGAAACCCTCCTCGGAGAACCTGTTCGGCATGGCTTCGGCGAGCAGCGGAAGATGCGGCTTGGTCAATCTGCGCCGCATCGGTGCCGGAATCCGGCCCCTCGGCACCCGTCCGTCGAGTGTGGCGAGCTCGTCCCACACGCGCTGCTGCGGCCACACCACCAGTGGTGCGCCGGTCGCGGTGCCACCGATCTCGAACTGCCCGGCTGTGGTGCGACGCAGGAACACCGTCAATTGTTCGGCGGAATGGACTATTTCGCGCACCTGGCCGTCCGGGTGCACGCTGACGAAGTTCACCATGTAGGCAGCCGCCACCAGCCGGAGCAGGCGATCGCCTGCCTCGAAATCCGGTGTCTGCCACTGCGCGGCGGGATCGACCATGTCCCAGTACGCGTTCGAGCGCCAATGGTCGAATTCGTGCCGTTCGCGCAGTTCGTCCTGCCACTCCAGGTCATCGATCTCGTCGGCCAACCGGCTGCGGTCGACCTCCTCGCGGCGTTCTTGTTCGATCGCCACTTCCTCGCGGAGGTGGTTCAAGATGCGCTGACGGACCTGCGCGACCTCGGAGATCCCCAATGCTTGGGCGACCGCGGCGAATCCCGGATCGCCGGTGGTCCGTACCGGCACCCAGTGGGACGGCATCGTCGGATGCACGGTGGGCTGGTCTTCCTGGGACGGCGGCGGCGCCCGCGGCGCACCGGGTGCGGGGGTGGCGTTGTCCGCGGTGAAATCTGTTACGCCCTGCTCCATTTGGCGCAGCAGATCCTCGCCGTAGTAGGTGTAGACCGGAACGTCGGGTCGCTCGACCCGCACGGACCTCACATCCAGCCGGAAGACCAGTTCCCGCAGGGTCTCGCCATCCAGTTCGTAGTTCCGGTCGGGCTGCGAACCATCGATACCGCGGGAGACCACGCGGAAGGTGAGGTGGTCGGTGGCCGTGGCCGTGGTGTCGAAAAACGCGTCCTTGAAACCGATTGTCGTTCCGGGTGGGAGATCACGCCAGGAGAGGTGCCTCAGCCACATGTCGGTTCGATAGACCTGGAAGGGCGCGGTGACGGTCGGCCCCTCGTCGAGGATGCGCTTCGCTCGCGCGAGCGCCGCCGCGCGGACCCGCTCTTGGATCGCCGGCGCCCGTAGCAGGAACTGACCGTCTTTCGAATAATAGACTCGCTGGAAATCATCGGAGAAGCGCAGGCCCTGCGCTTCGAGGAACGCCAACGCATAGTCGTTCGTCTGCTCGCCGGGCCAGTAATGCCCACTGCTGTCCACGATCCTGGTGACGATGCCGTCCTTTGCCGAGATGGAGCCCGCCGCGGTGACGATCCGGCCGCCGAGGAAAGACGAATGCTGGATCAAGCCCTTGATCTTCTCGCCCGCATACAGATTCCCGAACTCGTCCATGACGAAGATGTATTTGCGCTCGCCGAAATCCGCCTCGTTTCGTTCGGCTTGGAACAGTGACCCGTCGCGGGCGTGTCGAAGCCGGCCGGTTTTGTCCACATAGATCCGATGAGCTTCGCGCTCCACGTCGTCCATGTAGTGCACCGGCGTGGGGTCGGTGCGGGTGGGCCGAGGCAGGTCCGCCGTCTGGAGTCGGCGTCCCTCCAGTTTGGCCGCGGGGACGGTGCGGTTTCGGGTCCATGTCGTCCGCTTGCGCCGAGTCTTCTTGATTACCGCCGGCTTCGGAGCCCGCGCGGAGACCGGTCCCTGTTCCGAGATATGGACTCGGCGCATCGCCGCGCCTTCCAGCGCTGGTTCCAGGCCACCGGCCAGCATCGTGATCAGTGGTCCCGGAATACCTTCGCGGGGCACGCTCGTCACATCCACTAGCGACGCGGTGAGGTCCGGTGCCACGACAGCGGCGAAATGGCCGGTGGCGGTGACGCCGACCTCGTAGCCGGTAGGCGTCTGCCGCAGGAAGAATTTCGGCACCTTCGGATTGTTCGTCATGACGACGCGAGGTTCGCCGGGTCGCGCGAAGACGACATTCAGGTTGTAGCTCTCGGCCGCCGCGACAAGTGCGGAATCGATGCCCGCCGACTTCATCTTCTGCTCGGTCGTGTTCCGTATTACGTCGGCATCTATCGTGAGGATGCGCGCCAGTGTCGGGTACAGGTTGTCCGGTCCGTCCGACGGTATGCGATGCCATTCCAGCGGTGTGGGAACGGTGATCCGGACATGTTGGATTCCGAACTCGCCGAGACGGCGCACGAATTCCACTCGGTTGATGATTTCCCGCGGACTCGGTGGCAGGTCACCCGCGGTGTGCGGCTCGCGCACCGCGAGGTTCCCGTCCCGGCGCACCACCGCGACCAGGCCGTCGGCGCCGTCCCGGAAATGTATTTCGGTTTCGGTGTCCAAGCTGTTGGCGGTCAGCACGTTTCGCAGTTCGGCGATACCGATTATGCGAGCGGTGGCGGAGTCCTGGAACGGCGGCTGAGTCACCAGCGCCTCGGTGAATCCCAGCGGCTCGTGGCCGGCCCGGAGGAGTTGCCAGAATTCGTCGAACGGATGCTCGGACGGTGCGGGTGTGGTGCGCTTGCTCGTCCAGGAAACCTTTACTCCGGTGTCGCCGAATTCGGCGTGCATGGTGCGGTCGGTGGCGTGGAAACGCAGTTCTGTGCCCGGTGGGTAGGCGGCGCCGTCGAAACCGCCGAGGAACTCGGCTATGCCGAAACGGTCGTGTTTCCCGGTGACGTCCATCGGCTCCGACACACGGGTGATGCCATCGACCGGGCCGGTTCCAGCGCGTGGTTCGGGCTCACCGGCGTACGGTGCGCCGATGCGGGTGTCGCCGAGGACCGCGGCGCCGTCGGCTGCCCGATCGGTGGTGTACACCGATCCGTCCGGGCGGTAGATGATGGCGGTGATCGCGCGCACGTTGCCGGTGGGATGGCGGTCGAGCGGGTAGTAGCTCTCGGTGACCGTTTCGTACCCGCGGACGTAAGTGTGGTCGTTCTCGAAAACCACGACGTGCGCACCGATTCCGTTTTCGTCGACCGGGCCGTGATAACCGTCGACCACAAAGGCGAAGGCTCCATCGCCGAGTTGCCGGAGGTGGTCCTCGATCTCGGCGTGGCTGGTGAAGGTCTGCAGCTCGCCTCCGGCATGGCGGTTGAACTGTTCGGCGCTCATCCCGGCGAGCCCGACCGAATTCTGTTCTGGGGCCGTGATCGGTGCACGAGGATTCTTATCGGCGGCATACTGCAAGGCGAGGGGCGCGCAACTCGGGCTACGGGTGGCTATCACGTCCGGTTCGATGCGACCGCGCAGGGTGGTGACGCCGTGGACGGTCGGGCCGATCCCGGTGATCCGGTAGCCGGTGTTGCGGGCGAACAGGAGTTCGTTCTGCCGGAGACCGCCGTCACTGCCGACATAGACGCCGCGGGCTCCCGGCGCTACCTCGAGTTCGAGGACGAACCTGGTGTTGAACCGAGAAACCTGGATCGGGTTGGCGGTGAGCGAGGTCGAAGGGTAGCCGGGATCGCGTTGCTGAACATCGACCAAGAGGGCGACATTACGTCCGTTCAGCGGTGCGCCGTCCTGGGCGAGCATGAAGTCGACGCTCTCGAGCGTGCGCAGGACACGGAACGGTTCAGTCAACGGCAGCGGGCGGCCGGTCGCCTGGTCGAGCGATTCCCGGTGCTGTCGAACGACATCGGGGCCGAACTCAACGCCGTAAGTGCGGCGATACAGGGCGAAAGCGTCATGGTGGATGTAAGCGTCGGCAGTGATATCTTCCCAACGGCGGAACGGGTTTTCGCTGCCCAGGATCTCGGCGAGAGCATTCAACAGCTCGGTTTCATGTTCGTTGCGGAGGGCGCGGCCTTCCAGTTCGTCGCGCTGGGTTCGCAGAGCTGCGAAGGCGAATTCGGTGCCATGTTCCGCGACGATCGTGTGATAGATGGCGAGGTTGCGCTCGATCCGCGCGCAGAGCTCGTCGAGTCCGATATCCGACAGACTCCGCACGATGTTGTTGAGCACCGAATTCTGGCCATGGGCGATGAGCGCCAGGCGCGATGACTCGGCCAACTCCTCCCACGGGTGGGTCCGCAGTCGATTCGATCCGAAGCGGTCACCCGCTTGGTCGGTATCGAAAACCCGCACCCCGTTGCCGTCGATGCGGCCTTCGTTCTCGGTATCGCTGCCGAAAGTTGGTTCGACAGTACGCGTTTCGCGGATTGGAGCGGGCCACTCCACCGAGGTGTCGGAATCTGTCGAACCGAGGCTCTCGGTGTCGAAATCACGGGAGCCGTCCCCGAGGTGGTCCTCGTCGTCGGTGTCCTCGACTGGCGACCGGCGACCTGCGGGCGCGAAACCGGTTGCGCTGGAGCCTACTTCGGCCTCGATCCGGTATCCGTCACTATGCGGCCGCACGCCGGTGATGCGCAGCGGCGTGCCGGGCGGCAACAGCAGCCGTGGCTGCTCGGCGTCGCCGAACGCCAAGCCGTCGGACCCGGGGTGCACGGTCAATATCAACCGGTGCTCGGTCTCTTGCGGTGGCGCCGAACCTTTCGGTGCCGTGACGAGAAATACGTCCGGCGTGACCGTAGTGCCGATCACATCGCGATAGGCGTCCTTACCCCGGGGAAGAGACAGGAAATCGATGTCGTCGAGGTCGTGGACGACACGCATCGGCCCGGCGATGGACAGTGGTTGGTCGGTCAGCTCGGTCAGTAGCCCGACCTGCTCCTGTAGCGCGCCTTCGTCGAACGGCCTGTCGAGATGCGGGAAAAAGGCGCTCATCTCGTTGATCGCCTTGTGACCCTCCACGGTCACCGTCCATAGCTCGGACGTCGACACATAGGGGTTGGAGAATATTTTGTTCAAGATCTCGAGCTGCTCGGCCTGCCGCTCCGGCAGCGCGCCTTTGGACTCCTCGATCCGCAGCTCTTCGAGCAGTCGCGTGAGCGTCCTGATATCAGGAACATCCCCGCTGTCGGTGCACAATGTGCGCACGGCGGCGTAGTTGCGAAGCATCTCCGCCATGGTCTCGGCCATCCCCTCGGGATCACTGAGGAACTCGTTGACGGCGGTCGAATCGGCGGCGAAGGCCAGCACCGCACCCCGCGACCCGGCTGGCAATTCGTTCCATTTCTCCAGCAGGTCCACGCGGGGAGTGCGCGCGAGTTCGCGCCTGAGGTGCACCGTGGTCGCGCCGGTCGGCGTGGGCACGGGCGGCCGGAAGAGGGTGCGGATACGGCGGAATGCGGTGCTGGTCGGCGGTTGAGACGCGGTCTGTTGTGCCGGAACGGGTGTCGCCGCACCGGCCGGTGCATCCCGACCGCGTAGGCGGGAGACGAAGCGCCGCAGACGGCCTGCCGATCGTGCTGTGCGCGCGGATTGCGTGCCCGACGCGTCGGCGGTGTGGGCTGGTGTGCTGCCGTCGATGTTCGGGGTGACGCGCTGGTGCCCGGCCGGGTGCGGTGTCGTGTCAGCGGCGCGGCTGGGACCGGCCGTCGGATTGGTGGATTGTGGATAGGTCCGCGCATCGCCCGCTGGACTGTCGGACAGCGGGTTGGTGACGGCGGTGTGGGCGGCGGAGCCGTCGATTCCCGGCGTGGTGTTATTCCGGCGTCCGGTTGTGAATGTTGTTGTGCCGTCGCGAGGCTGGAGACCGGTGCCAGTGCGGGCGCGGCTCGTTCGGGCACGAGCTGCGGCACGTGTCGCCGTGGCCTTCGGCGTTTGTATTTGTGCCGCAGGATGATCGGGTCCGTAAAGGAGGCGCGCGCCGGGTCCGCTCATCCCGAGGATCGTGAAGTCGAGGAGATGTTCGAGATCGACCGCGAGGACGCCGCGGCGCAGGAGCGGGTTCGCGGGGTGCTTGTCACCGTAGTCGGGACGGTATTCGATGCCGGGCGCCAGGGCCGGCACGGCGTCGTTCTCGTCGTGTGGATTCTCCAGGATAAGCCGCACGGGCTTGCCGGTTGCGTCGTCGTATTCGACTCCGAGGACGGTGTACACGTGCAGGCCGGTCAGACCGGGCACGGTGGAGCCGGACCGACCCGGTTCGCGATGCACGAGCGGGTGGGTAGACAGCGTGACCAGTGTGTGGCGTTCCCTGGCCAATGCGATGCGATGGGCGATGGACTCGCCGACGACCCGGTAGGTCTCCGGCAATGGCCGGCCGGCATCGCGTTCGGTGGTGATCCGCCGGTAATAGTCTATGATGGCTTGCTTTTCGCGTTGCCATTTCTGCGGGAATTCTTCGTTCAGATATTGATGAATGGCGTCGAATTCGCCGGAGAGGGACCTCGCTGAACCATTTTTGAATTCAGTCTCTTTATCCTCTTTCCATCGGTGGAAGTGCGCGTAGCTGTCGGCGACGTTGACAGCGAATTCCGGATCGGGTTGCCAGTCCGCCGGAATATTAGCGTCTCCCTGCACGCGCAGTGTGCCGAGCATTGTGTCGTGGAGCGTATCCGCGTCGAGTTGCAACGGATGCAGGAAGTTGGCATCGCCGACGGCGCGGGTCGGTTGCTGAATCGCGTGCGGGCTCTGCTGGAAGAAGCCCTTATCGATGCGCTGGCCGATCAATGCGACGACCTCGTGGTTTTCCAGGTCTTTATTGTAGTGCTCCGCGAAGCTGGCGTACCCCACACCGTTGGTGAGCCGGGCGGCGTAGGCCTTCTCGATAATAGCGGCCCACAGGGCCAGCCCCGGTTCGTGGCGGGCGAAGTATCCTACTTCGGTGTCCGGCGTGACGTAGATGCTTTTTTCTACGCGCACCCATTCGGGTTTGCCGTTGATGGTGAAAAGGACACTAGCGGTGCCGTCCTCGTGGTCGTGGGTGTACTGGTCGATGATGCTCGGGTCGTCGGCGACTCGTGCCTTGAGGAAGGAGAGCAGGATGCAGTCGCCTGCCTCGCCCTGAGCGACGTCCTCGGGTTTGGCTCCGCCCGGTCCGATCAGGGGGTCGTCGTGCCGGCGGACGAGTTCGGGCAGCTTGCCGAAGAACCCATCGGGCACCGTGACGGTGACCCGCTCCGGGCGGCCCGGATGGGTGAGGATCCAGGCGGAGTTGCGGTCCGCACGCGGTGCGACCACGAAAGTCTGTCCGGCCACGGCGAACATCGCTGGGCGGCCGCGGTCATCGACGCCGCGAAAGCGTGTCTCGCTTTCGCGAACACGCATTTTCAGTTTGCCGTGGCGGTGCAGTCCGGAGGGCGGAACGTATCTGCTGCCGGTGGCGTCGACCAGGGCGACGGGGATTCGCTGCTTGTTCTCACGGAACTGGTAATAGGCGACGCCCTGCTGGTCGTGGACCACTCGCGCACGCACGGTGAACGAGTTATCGATGGGGCGCAGGGCGCGCGCCCGGAGCGTGTGGACCGTGCCGTCACGGTCGACGAGCTTCAGGGTCTTGGTATCAGGGTCTTGTTTGAGTTCCACAGGGATGCCGGGTGTCGGGAGCAGCCGCTGTCTGTCCGCGCGAGACAGTCGTTCCAGGCGTTCGTGGTCCTGCAGTCGCGGATGTTCGTATCCCTGTCCGGGTGCCCATCCGCCGTCCGGGGGCGTGTCGAGACGGGCGCGTGGCCCATTGACCGCGTAACCGGCGCTGGATCCGAAGGCCTTTTCCAGATCGTGCCCGAAGTAGGTCTCGCGGCCCACCGGTTCGAACTCGAGTGCGGGCGCGGGGTGCGGGTCTGGCACGCCGGAGCCGATGTGTTGCTGTCCGCGGGGTGTGGCGGTGGGGGTGTGGTGTTCTGTCGGGGGTGCGACCAGGTGGCCGCGCTCGTCGAGATAGATGACCTCAGTGCTGGCTATGTCTCGTTGCCGCTGCGGGGGGTAGGGGTGTTCTTCGTCGAGCCCGGGATCCCCGACGGTGAGCCCGTCGGGGCGCTCGTGGCTGTCGAGGGCTTTGCTGTTGTTGGTGATCAGGTAGGCGCGTGCGTCGAAGCCGTGGTCGTCGGCGGTGGTGTAGTTGTCGACGACGATGGCGTGGGTGGCGGGGCCGGGTCCGCGCAGGGTGGCGGCGATGGTGTCGTGGCCGGGCACGGTGTGCAGGCGGGCGCCAGGGATACCGTTTTCGAGTTGTTCGTGGGTGATGCTTGTGGACCCAGCGGGCAGGTGGCCGATCCGGATGCCGGAACTACCGGTGGCGGTGCGGGCCAGATTCAGGACGCCGACGTTGCGCGCGATCTCGTAGCGGCCGGGTGCGGTGCGACGGATGTGGCGGGTCTGCCGGTTGCCTTCCCCGGTTCGGGTCGGCGGCCCGGAGAGATGTTCCAGCACGATGTCGGCATCGAACCGGCGGCTCGCGAGGACCAGTAGTTCCCGGTGGGTCAGGTCGGTACTCAGGAGGGGATTCCGCTCGAAATCGCGTCTCGGATTCTTCAGATCGGCGATCGCGTGACGCAGCCGGGTTTCGGACTGCTTCTGGAAGTTCTCGTCGAAGGATTCCCGCCGTTGGGTTTCCGCGGCCTGGTTTGCCGCGGCGAATTCAGGATCGGCGGCAGCGCGAGTGTCGACCCGCTGCCGTTGCATTCGTTCGGTCGCCCACTGCGCTTGCGCGCGTTCGGAAAGCATCGTCTGTCGATAGTGGTCGAGGTGCTGCTCGAGTTCAGCGGCCAGCATCGTCCGCACCGACATCGGGGACTCGGCGTCGAACATCCGGGCCAGGGTGGCGAACAGCGGATCCGCGACCTCGCCCATGGGCTGCCACGCCACGGGGCCGGACCGCCGGGCGGTGATGGCCGGTGCTTGCCGCTGCGCGTGCTCGGTGCGCTGCGGGCCGGGATCGGCGGCTACTGGTCGGACGCCCGCGTGATAGTGGCCGCCCCCGTAAGCGACACGCACCAGCACCGCGCTCGCGGTGGCCGGATCGCCGATCGGGCTGGAGCGGCGGTCGTCGAGGATCGCGATCGTCGTGTGCTGTGATTCCATGATCGCCCGCGGCAACAGCTCGGCCAGGTCGTTCTGGTACACCCCTGACTTGCGCAACTGCTGCAGTTCCTCCTCGAACCGCGCCGCCCGATCCTGCTCACCGACACCCGGCGGGTGGTACAGCGCGAAGAACCCCGCCCGGTTCGCCGCGATGTGATCGAAGGCTTCGACGCGGACCGTCAAGAGATCCTTCACACCGCCCGAGGCGATGACGAACGCCTCGAACAGGCTGTCGCCGGTCGGCTCGACCATGGCCGGTTCCAGTCCGGCCGCGCCCAGCGCCTGCAGTTGCGCCTGGTTCGGGGCCCAGTGCAGTGCACGCAATTCGGTGAACGCCTGCTCCGGATCGGCAGTCCGCAGGATCTGGGTCAACGCCGCGCCCGCCACGTGGGCTACGGGATCGTCGGTCCCCGACAGCACGTCACGCAGGTTGACGACCCCGGCGCGGCCCAGCTGCCGTGCCAGGTCCAGCGGGCCGGTGAACTCGCCGGTGAACAGTAGCCGCGCCGCCTCCCGGCGCTGATCGTGGGTGAGTGCGGGCGGCACCGCGACAGTCACTGAGGTGGGAGCAGCGGTCACCGGCACCGGCTTCGGAGCCCACCCCGGCATAATGAATATGCTCGGGCCGTCGAGCTGCGCCTCGCTCTCCTCGGTCAGCCAGTCCAGCGGTGTGAACGCCGCCAGAATCGCTGGATTCATCGCGAGGGTGTGGTCTTCCCAGGCCAACGGCGCCAGCCCGAACACCCGCAGGGCGTAGCTCTCGATCGAGCCGTGCTCGGGCTCCTCTCCCGGGTCGGACTGCATCAGCACCGGACCGCTGATACTGAGAGCAGCCCTGGCCAGCCGCGGCGGCCGCACCCCACGCAGCGTTGCCAGCCGATGCAGGCGCAGCATCGCGGCCGGGATCTGCTCGACACCATTGATCTGCAGTGACTCCAGCAAGCGCTGGTACTCCCGTCCCAGCACGGTGTCCGGCTCGCCCTCGGCCGCCAGCTCGCTCACCATCTGCTCGAGCTCCGCACGGTCGGCCTGGATCACGGCACGGTCGCCGGCCTGGTATCGAGCGACGAACCGTCCCGGGATCGCCGTCATCACATCTGCCAGATACCGGGAATGGGGCGGCGCCACAATGAAGTGGTTGCCCAGCATCCCCTTCCGGTATCGGCGCTCGACCAGGCGCCGCAACCGCTCCGCGACGGGCAAGCCCTCGAACTCCTCCTGCTCCAATTCCTCTCGGTCACGAATCAGCACGCCGAACACCGGAACGTCGTCCTCGTGCAGGAACATCGGCTCGAGGTCGGCCAGTCGCACCGCGCCGGGGGCCAGGTCCACATCCGCGTACACGCCACCACGCGACACCAGCAGCGCATACCGGCCGATATCCGAGGCCAGATTGAAAGCCCCGGCCTGCAGGCCGGCGTCGTAAATGGCCGCCAATTCCGCGCTGCCGATATCGGCGACCAGGTCGCGCAGATCATCGCGGACCACGAACTTGCCCGCGGCCGCCGCCGTCCGGATTTCGGGGTCCTTCTCCAGCTGCGCGCGCACCTTGTCGTAGCCGGCCTGGGTCCAGAACGTGAAGGCCCACTTCGAATTCCCCGCCGATTTCCCCCACGACTTGACGTTCGCCAATGCCGTCGGACTGAGTTCGCCACCGAACCAGGCGAAGTTCATCTCACGGGGTACCTCATGCACCGAGCTCGCGTCGGCGGCACGCAGTTTCGGCAGCAAATCCACGGCCATCCGGTCGCCCGCCCGGCGCAAACCTGCGCGCCCGGCACCGGCGATCAGCAACCGGGCCGGAAGCACGGCCCCGGAACCGGTGAGCCGATCGAATTCGGCGGGCAGGTCACCGACCGTCACCGTCCGATCGCCGAGAGTCGCGGCGGTGCGGGCGAGGAACTGCCGATACTCGGCCCGAACCTCGTCGACCGTGAGCGCCCGGCCCTTCGCCTCGAGATCGTCGAGCACGTCGACCAGCAAGGCACGGTGCAACGGGGTCACCGCGCCGGCATGGAAATCGGTCAGCAACCGATCGACGTGCGCCACGGTTGGCGCCGTCGATTCGGGCAGGATTCCCGCCTCTCGCAGCAGATCCCAGGCTGCACCGGCATCCCGCCACCGGGAGCCCGACGTTTCTGGATCGTCGAACCCAGCGGCCGGTCGAAGCGGATCAGCCGCGTTATGTCCGTCGTCCGTCTGCAGCGGTTCGCCGGTTGGCGCCGCCGCGGTGTGACTGCCTGGCACCTGCTGCGCAGGGCCGAGGTCCGGGGCGAACAGGCCCTCATCGGTCGGTTCGGGATGATCGGGATGATAGAGGCCGTGCGCGCCCGGGCCACTCATCCCGATCTGCTGGAATTTAGCCAGATGCGCGAGGTCGACCACGATGATCAGGCCGCCCGGCGGAATGGTCATATCCCGCACCGGAGGGGTGGGATTCGGGTCGGAGCGCCAACCGCCGCCCGGTTGCCGGCGGAATGCGCTGCCGTCCGCATTATTCCCGTACTCCACACCCTGTACCCGGCGATACCTGCTGTTGTCGGGGTAGACGCGATAAATGGTGCCGTCCCGGTCCTTTCGGTACCGCATCCCGGATCCGGTGATGCCGTACTCGGTCCCGTTCCGGTACCGAAGGTACTGGTGGACGCCGTCGCCATCGGGGTAGGTGCCGTATTCGATCCCCCACTCGGCGTTGTCGGGCTCCCGCCGATAAGTCCCCCCGCCGGCCCGCGGCCGGTAATCGATTCCGCCCGGGTCGAGGCGGTGGGCGATGCCGGCGGTCGGCGCGAGATACCTTCCGTACTTGTCGTGCGGGTTCCGCAACAACATGCGGGCGGGGTTGCCGGCCTCGTCGTTTTCGATCGCGTGTACGTCGAATGCGTGATTGCCGAACAGACCCGGCACCGCGGTCCAGTTCTCGTAACCGTCCCCGAATCCGAATGTCCCGATCACCACCGAGGTACCGCGCCGCAACGCGTAGGCGATCCGGTGGCCGACCGCCCGGGTAGCGATACCGGCGCGGGCGCTCAGCAGCCGGGCTTCGGCCGGCCCGGCCCGCGTCTCCCGGTAATACTGCGCCAGCGCCGCTTTCTCGGTCGCCCAGACATGGGGGAATGTCGCGTCGAGATAGTCCCGGAAGCCCTCGGGCGCGGCGTAGTCGCGGATGCGCAAGAACTCGTCCCACGCGGCAGCTCTGGCGGCCGGATCGGCGTGATGCATCACTTTGAGCCGCTGTTCGGTCGCCGCGCGCAGTTCCTCGCGCCGACGATGCCATTCGCGGTACGTATCGGCGACCGCGCGGGAAAAATCCCGGTCGATCTCCGGCAACTGCCGGAGATCGGAACGGACCCGGTCGCCCTGGACATAGGCACTGACCAGGTCGTGCACGGTGTCGGCATCGAATCCGAGCGGATTCAGCAAATCCTGATCGGTGACAGTGTGCGTGGGCTGCCGCCGTGCCGTGGCAGCCACGGTCATCGTGACATTCTGCCCGGAATCCCAAGCCTGGTAACCCTTTCCGACTGGAGCCTCATAGAAGCCCCGGTCGAGCACCTCAGCCGCGGTGCCGGCATGCGATGAGTCCGTGAAGACGTGATACCCGTCGCCCCGGCCGAAGAGTTTCGCGAACGCCTTCTCGATCATACTGGCCCACAACGGTTCTCCGAGTTCCTGGCGGACGAAGTACCCGATGCGGGTGTCCGCTGCCACGTAAATCTCCTTGGTGACCGTGACCCACGCGAACCGGACGTCGTCCGGGCCGTTTGCATTCCGGGTGCGGAGGGTGAATCGGACCGAAACCGTACCGTCCTTGTTGGCGCGCAACATCTCCTTGATCGCCGCAGGATCGATCGCCGCCTTGGACCTGAGAGTGGCCAGCAGCGCACAATCCCCGCCGGCGCCCTGACGGGCATCCTCCGGTTTCGGCTCGCCGTCCGGTCCGAACATCGGATCGTCGTCCCGATCGTCGGCGAGCACGGGAAGCTCGGGAAGAATGCCGTCCGGCACAATGACGCGCCGCCAATCCTGCTCCCCCTTGTAGCGCACGTACCGGAACGGCCAATCGCCGGGCTTCGCCACGAACACGTAGCCATACGGCACCGCCAGAGCAACCGGCCCACCGGCCTCGGCGGGCGTGAGCATTCGCAGTTCACCTTCGGGAAAATCCCAGGTCAGCGTTCCGTCGAGAACATCGGGGGCGTCCTGGGTGAAGGTGAAGCCATGCGACAGCGCGAAATTGACAGAGCGGGGTTCCCCGTCCAGCTCGAACGTGAAGCTCTCGGAGAGCCCGTTCTGCGCCGGACGGTAGGTCGCTCGAACCGTGCCGGAGAGCGGGACCTGGGTCGGACTGCCCAAGTCGTCGACGAGCGTAAGGACCTCGCCCCCTCGAGGATCGGTGAGATGGGGAACCGTCAGCGGCACCGGAAGCACAGTCTCCCGGTCCTCGGCGCTGAGATCCTCCAGGTGCGCCACCGAATCATCCCGAAGCTCGTGGATCTTGGTGCTGTCCAGGCGCCCCGTCGGGGACGGTGACCCATCGACGTCCGGCGCGCCGATGCGGATGTTGCGTGGGAAATTCTGGAGCCCTCGGCCGTGCAGGCGCATCGGGCTCACTTCGCCGGTCGGGGTGTAGTGAATGGCGAAGAGACCGGCTGATTTGGTGGGTCCGGGAGCTCGGCGTATGGGTTTCGGCGCGTTGGGGTCGCTGGTGTCGATGTCGTGGGCGACGATGGCGCCATGGTCGTTGACCATCCGGTAAGCGTGTGCGCCGATTCCGTTCGCGTTGATTTCGGGGTGCACGCTGACGACCACGGCCTCGGCGCCGGGGCCGAGCAGGTCTAGTTGCCTGGCGATGCTGTGTTCGTCGGTGTGTTTGCGGAGTTTGCCGCCTGCGCGTTTTTCGGCGGTTCGCCGCGAGCTGCCGGGTAGGGGTTGGTGCCAGCGGTCGAGCAGCCTTTCGGTTCGGGACCGGTATTGGAGCCGGATGGTAGTGCTGCCGGTGTTGCGCTGGATGTCGGTCAGCGCGCGGTCGAAGCAGTCATAGGGACCGAGTGTGGCGTCACTCGGCCGGTCGGTGCGGGTCGTATGCGCGGCCGTGCCGTCACCATGCGCGGGAACCGTGGGAACTGATGTGCCGCTGACCATCTGGTGCAGGATCCGCTGGAAAGCGGTCAGGACGGGGCGGGGTGAAAGGCGCATCGGCGCCGAGAGGTGCTGCACCGCAGTCGATGTCGTCGCATCCGCCGAGTCGTCTCCGCTGCGGACGCGGGAGACGAATCCGCGCAGTCGTCGCAGCGTGCGGGATCGGAGTGAGGGTTGCGCAGGTGGCGGCCCGAGGGTGGGGAAATGTCGTTGGCCGTCGGCTCCGGTGTAGATGATCCGGCCGTCGGTTGCGACTGTTGTTGTGAGGCCACGGGACTGGCGGCCCGCACCGCCCGGCTGGGTGTCGCCGGCACGGGCGGGTGTGTTGCCGTTGGGTCCTGCGGTGCGGACGGCGGTGCTGCCATCGGTGCCCGGGGTGCGTGAGTCCTGGCGGCCGGTCGTGGATGTTGCTGTGCCTTCGCGGATTTGGCCACTGCCGTCGATGTGCGGGCTGTCATCAACGTGCGGGCCGCCATCAACGTGTGAGCCACCATCAACACGCGGACCGCCATCAACCTGCGAGCCACCATCAACACGCAGGCTATCGTCCAGGTGGTCGCGCGCTGCGGGTTCGATGCCGGGTGCGTCGTAGACGAAGTCGGGGATGTCCTCGAACTCTCCGAACTCGGGGTTCATATCGGCCAGCATCTCGGATGGACGGCTCATCTCGAACGGACCCAAATGAGCACCCGCCTGCGAGGTTTCGCCGTGCTGCTCGGGCGTCCCAGACTTCGGCGCGACCCCGGTCGGGGAAACACTGCGCGATCGCTCGTCGCTCGGGACGGTGGACCGTCTCGTCGGCCGGGATTGCCGCAGGTCCCAGTCCGGTTTGAACAGCTCGGACATACCCAACGGCGGGGAGCCGTCGGCCCAACTGTGGAAGCTCGTGCGGGGGAACCAATTCTCTCGGAAACGGTTGTCCCGCTGCGCCGTTGGTGCGGAACTGCGCCGGGCTGGAATGTTGTCGGCGAATGTTCGGGAAACTCGGTCCTGCCTGGAGATTTCGGGCTGCCGCGCATCCGGCTGCGAACTGGTGCGAGGCGGAGCCTCCGGACGAACAAGGCCACGCCGAGGTTGGTCTTGCTCACTCCCGGAACCGCGCTCGTCTCTGGGCGCCCCAGACTCGTCCGGCGCGAGGTCCTGCATTCGCCGAGTTGGGTTCTCCTCGTGGATGCTGTCCACCGACCCGTCGTCGGTGCTGTGCATCGACTCGCCTTCGGAGTCGCGAACCACTTCGTCGTCGGTGCCGTGAGTCAACTCGTCGTCGATCTGCATTGCGGACGGGATGTTCGCCAGACGGCGGGGAGCCTCCGGTTCGGTTGGCGAGGTGCGGTCGCCCGCGATCCGCTCGGGTTCGTGCAGGGATGGTTCGCTCGAACGTCCGGGCTGGCCCGACTCGGTGCTGTCGACCGACCCGTCGGAGCGGGATGGGGGCCGCAGGTCATCCGGGAGTGAGGCGGTCCTGCGGATGACCCGCCGTCGATCGAGCGGGTTGAAGAGCTTCGACAATCGCTCGGCGCGTTGCTGCTGAATGAGGGCTGAGTCGTCGGCCGGAGCCAGCGGCGCGGTGTCGATTTCCTCGTGCTCGGATCCGGTGGCGTCGTCGGTTTCCCGATCGAGCCGCTGGGCGGACTGGGCAGTGCGGGTGGAATCGTCGACGCCAGAGGACGAGGCAGGCCGCTCGATTGTGGGCGGGGCTCGAGGTGCGTCCTGCGCCACCTGAGCGATGCTGCGGGACTCCCCCGCCCGTTCGCCATCGTCGGACTCTTCCTGCGACGGGCGGAGTTGTTCACCCAGGTACGCGGCCAGGGCTTGCTGGGCGTCCGGCGCGGACAGTGACGCGGTATCAACGTCAGACACCTGCTCTGCCTGCCCGACCGAGTCGTCCAGTGCGACACTGAGATCGGAATGGGAATGGGTGTCGACCTCGGTGATAGGTGTCAACCGGCCCTCGGGATCCATTGTGGGGAAGACAGTTTCGGCCCCGGCTGAATCCACACCGGGGTCCACGAAAATCGCCGGCGGATCGATAGTGCGCGTCGGATCGGGTGGAAGTACGGCAGGCAACTCCGAATGCTGTTGTTGCGCCTCGGCATCCGACTGATCCTCGAGTGAGCCTTGCAGCGAGACAGCGGCGTCGTCCACCGACACCGAGTCGCGAACCGACTCAGTCGCAGCGGTATTCGCACTCGACCCGTCCGTACCGACCGACGGCCGCATATGCGGCAGTGCCACAACAGAGCCCATCCGGCCCACTCCGTACGTGGGCCGCCGCGCCCCCGCCAGCACCGCAGGCGCGGGTAGCGTTGGTGGCCGCGGCGGGCCGATCTGCTCACCCGGAGCGGGGTCGTACATGTCCAGCGGCCCTGTGTGGCGCCCGCGGACCACGCCGGTCACCCAGTGCGTGCCGTCGGGGCCGATGATTTCAGCGATTCCGACGCCGACGAATTCCACGTTCTCCGCGCCTTCACCGGTTTCCGTCACCGCGGTCGTACCCAGGCGGAGCAGATCGTCGTCCTGCCGGGCCGTGCCACTGACCTGCTCGACGGCACCGTAGTAGCCGCCCAACTGCACGTGGGATGGGTTTTGGTTGGTGGAGTCCGCCGTGTAGGCGTTGGTGAGACCGATGGTCGGGCGGAAGGCGAATCCGTGTCCGGCCGTGCTCTTTTCGCCCGTCTTTTTGGTTCTTTTCCGGTGAACCGCGATATCTCGGCTGCTCGAGTCGCTACGCGGCGCATAGATAGCGAACTTCACGGAGACGCCCGCAACTGTCTCGCCCTCGGCGTGCTCCTGGGGGTTCACCCGACCATTCGGTCCCGATACGCCGAGCAAAGTCGCGATCGCTGTGGGCCCCAGCTCCGTGAGCTGATTCGAAGTCGCCATCTGCTTCAGCAGGTTGAATACGCCTACCGAGGAATAGGTTTGCTGGCCGATGCTGCGGGTGGGATCGGTGCGGCGCAGGGACGGGTCGACTTGCCGGAGCGCCTGGGCGATTTGGCGTGCGCCCGAGAAATAGTTGAGTGAAATCTCGTTGGTCGGTATCCAGGGCGCGGTGGTGACCAGAGCATGCAGTTCGGCCGGGATCTCCATCTCGACGACGACGGTGCCCGGCGGGGCGGCCTGGCGGGGCACAGTGGGATCGGAACTGTAAATGCTGGGCGGGATGCGTGGCGTGATGGCACCGTTTCCGGTTTCGGAGGAATGGAACCACAGCAGGGTGTCGAGCCCCACCGAGCCGAACACGGTATTCGACGGCAGCGGGAGTTCGCTTTCGTCCACCCGGAAGATCCCGTTCTCCCGCCCGAGGAATGCTTCGATATCGGCACCCATGGACAGCAGGTTCTTCTTCAGGTCCGCGGTCACGGGACGCCGGCTGACCTCGATATCTAGCCGGTACAGCATCGGGTATTGGATAATAGGCCCGCTACTCTGCGTCCACGACGCGACCTCGTCTTCTTCGGTCAGCTCGTCGCTCTGGTGGGCTTGTACCTCACCGGTGAAGCTGAACGCGAGCTTTACCGCGTTGTTCAGTCTGGGATTGAAGGCTGCCTGGTGGCTCTTGACTCGCTTTTTGCCGATTCCCGTGGCACCCGAGGCGCCGGTGGCGCCGAGCATGGTGTCCATGGCGGAGGGGTGGGTGACCTCGCGACCGAGCACGGCGCCGAGGTCGACGCTGGGATCGGGGCGAGCGCTGAGCGTGAACGTGATCAAGGACGGGATGACCGAATACGGCCAGGCGCGGCTGATGAAGCCGAAGGTGATGCGGCTGTCGGGCCCGTCGTAGACCATGGTGCGCAGGCCGAAAGTGGTGCCGAGCGCGTTCATCACCGACCGGAGGAACGGGAGGTAATTGCTCGAACTGATCTGAGTGGCGCCCGGCGCTACTTGCGCGACGAGCTCCATCAAGAGGTTTTGGAGGACGTCGCGGCTGCCGGCGGTGTCATCATCGGGCCTGATGGTAGCGCTGATGACGGCGCCGTAACCGAGATGGCCACCGGTCTCCAGGAAGCTGAGGGGCAGGGTCCGGTCGGGCGCGGGCACGCGGGGGATTTCGTAGCCCCTGTTCGCCTGCACGATCGCGGCTAGTTCCGGGTTGTCCTGCAAGTCGTGATCGTCCACCAAGATCGCAATCCCGTCGGGCATAACAACGACCTTTTCGACGGTGCGAGGCCCACCGGGAAATTGGTTGACGAAAAGATTGTTGGTATTGGCACTGAACACGAGGACGATTGTCAACTTCTTGAAAACGATTTCATGCACGAGTTCGTTGGAGTTGCGGACACGGCTCGAGTAGGTGTTGTCGGCGGCGGTGACGTGGTCCTCGGCGGACCAGCCGTATTGATAGCTGCCGGCCGGCACGAAACTTCCGTCGGCGGCTTCGCCGGGCAGCCCTGCCGGGGTGACGCCTAAGCGGTGTCCACGTTGGCGGGCCCCGGAGCGTTCAAATTTGTTGTCGCGCCGTACCCAGTGTTCCAGATTTTTCTTCTGACGCCCTCGATACTCGGGTTCGGTGGCGTATGCCCTGACCTCGACCATATAGTTGGTGCCCGCCAGCGCACCGTCGGTGAAGAGGCCTTCGATGGTGAGGCTGTCTTGCAGGATCGGGAGCGCATTGGCCATCATCTGCTCCGGCGAGAAGGCGGCATGGATGACCTCGGCGACCTTCGACCACGGATCTGTGGCGGACTCGCCGAAAGCCTGTCGCCAAACCCACCGTCCAACACCGGTGCCCGCATCCACGACCCACTCCGCCTTGCCGAGCAAATCCTGCCCCACCGCCGACCAGTTCACCGACCGAGCCGGCTCGCTTTCGAGGTGATCGGCCGGAAACGCGCCAGGTATCGAAGGATTGGTACGGATGTCCGAGGCCACACCCTGCTGCTCCTGCGGTGTGTGCTCCTGCTCCTGCTCCTGCTCCTGCTGAGGCTGAGGCTGAGGCTCGTGCTCCTGCTCGTCTTCCTGTGGCTGCGCAGGCCGCGGCTGCTGCTCATGTTCCTGCTCCGGCTCGTGTTCCTGCGGCTGCGCAGGCTGCTGCTCCTGCTCCTGCTCCTGCTCCTGCTGCGGCTGCGGCTGCGGCTGCGGCTCCTGGACGTCCTCCGCTACAGAGCTGAGAACCTGGACCTCCGATTCAATCGGCGGCAGTTGCTCGTCCATCGGATCGGCAGGGTAGGCACCCGACAGCGGCTGAGCAGGCCCGTCGGCCTGCCGGAAACGGTCGCGGAGACTGTCGACGGCGCCAGCGGAGGTTGTCCGCACGTAGTTCAGGTAGTAGTTGCGCAGATCGCTGATGGCGTCGGTGGCGGCTTCGCGGAGTTCCTTGCTGGCGATGAAATGCTTCATGACAGCGCCGTCGGGAACTCGCAGGACCTCGACCGGATGGTCGAGGTCGCCGATGCCGTCTTCGAGGGTACGACCGCCGGAGGGCAGCGCGAGTATCCGAGTGTCGTCCGCGGTGAGTTCGCGGATCGTGGCCGACGGGCGCGGCGCGGCGGCAGGCCGTTCAGTGAGCATGTCGTCGGTGGGGATGGCCACGCGGACGCTACCGTTCGCGGTGTGCGTCTCGTCGGGGCGGCCTTCTTCGATGAACCGCACCTTGTGAACAACGGACAGGGTGACGACTTCGAGGCCAGGCGAGCTGAGCGTGAATTTCTGCTCGCCGAACCCGGAGCCGGAGCCCCGGCTCCGCTTGTCCTTACGGGCATAGTCATAGACGCCGGTGGCGACCATGATCGGCATATTCACCGCGACGTTGACACCGCCATGATAATTCTGCTGCGGCGACGCCGCCGAGAACTCCTCGTCGCCCGACATCGCCGAACCGGCAACGTTATACGTCTGGGCCTCGTCGTAGGTCCAATCGTGGGAGACGCCGTCGTACGGGTCATCCGAGAGATAGCGCCGTTCGGTGACGAACTCGATCCCGAAGCGCCGGACCCCGGTCGGGGTCAGCGTGAACCATTCGAGGGCGCCGCCTTCGATCGCCGCAGGCTGCATTGATTTCAGGCCCGTCGAGCCGAATATATCGTCGAATTTGCGACGATTCTCGAGCAGCTGCTCGGCAGTGACATTGTCCGTGAGCAGGCCCGCTGTGTTGTGCTCGGACGGAATGACACCGCGATCGACGAGGAATTGCCGAGCCTGCTCGATCAGATCCTCCTCCATGTCGACGCCGAGCGGTGTCGTGTTCATTCCATACTGCCTGAGATGCACAATATTCGATGACGGAAACAAGGCTCCGGTAGGAGCGTGACCGAGATCTTGCAGCGACGGCACCAGCATTTGTACCGAATAATTGTTCCCGCCGTACAACGGAGTTCCGACAGCGGGCCCGACCGGGGGACCGAACGGGCGCACCAGCGTGACGTGGACAATAAACTCCGCCGTCACGTTCTGGATGTTGTTTCCCGCATGGCGCAGTGAATACTGCGTCAGAGCGTCCTTAATAGTTTTCAGTTCGTGACTGAACTCACGAGATCCCCCGGCCCGGAGGGTAACTCGGCCACCCGGGGACGCGTGACCACTGTGATCGGCGACCGGTTCGCCGCCCACCTTGAATGTCAACGCCAAGGAACCACCGAGCATCTCGGTGATCGTCGAACTACCGTGCAATCCGACCTGCCGCATCGAATAGGATTCGAGCCTGCTCTGCCGCGCCGTAGGGCCTGCGATCTCCGCATCACCCGCCGACTGGACGGCGAACTGCAGATATATCGGTTCCCCGGAAGCCTTTCGCAAAGTCGGTGAAGCCATCCCGAAGCCCGCTTGCCCCGAATCACCCCACATCTGCCTCGAATCACCCCACATCTTCTGGAAATGGTCAGTGAAATGCGACACATCGAGGAACTGCAACAGCACTTTACGGGAATTGTCGTCCAAGTCGCCGAGATGAGTTTCGAATGAGGCCCAGGTGTCAGCACGGAGCTGATCGAAATTCGGAATGTCTAGAACGCCGTACAGCGGGAACTCGCGCTGCAGCCGTTCGATCGGCGCGGGAATCGTGGTGGCATCGTCCGGATCGACCGTGGGCAGCTCACCGCTCGCGGTCAGGTACTGCGGGAAATCAGCTTGCAACAGCGCGTTGTCGTGGACCGTCTCCCAGCCGTCGGGCAGGACCCGAAACACGTCGCCCCAGCCGTTACCGAGACGGATCTGCCACACCCCGACCAGATCGTAGCGCTCCGAATGGCCGAGACTGCGCAGCTTCGCAATGAACCGCTGCGTCGTTTCGACATTCATGATGGTGGACAACTGGTTGTAGACGGCGGTCACCTGTCCGGTGATCGCCAACCACTTGGCAATATTGAAGACGGAGGAATACATTGCGGAGCGCTGATTGGCGGTGCTGAACTTGTCAGCGTGTGCGGCGGAACCGGAATCATATCTTTGATTGGCTACCGTAGGATCGTCACCGACCGGCGCCATCTGATTTTCCGAACGGCGCAGAACACGAGCCGAGAGGCGTAAGAAGGCCGGATAGGGGTTGCCCTGGTACGGCGCGCCCAACGGCACCCCCGATTCGGTCAGCAACTGGTCGAATTTCTTGACCGTGACGGCCGCCTGCAGCGCGGGCCGGACAGCGGCCTCGAACTCAGGGTCCGCGCCGCGGTCCCCCTCGACGATTCTGATGACGTGCTCACGCAGCATCTCCAGCTGATCGTGGGGAACCGGCTGCGGATATACCAGGTTCCGGAGGCCTTCGCGCCGGGTACCGAACTCGCGCAGCGCCGGACTCAAACCAGGCGGCGGCGTGGCGGCACCGGCATCCTCGCCCCCGAACGCCTCGGCCAGCGCCCCGAAATAGGTTTCGTCCTCCCCCGGCTCGAACACCGGCGCAACGTGCCGTGATTCGCCGAACAGGCCGAGCAGCACATGATCTTCCGGGCCGTCGAAGATCGAAGCGGCCGTGCGCAATTCGCTGATGCGGTCTGACCCCGGGACGCTCCGGCCGTCGGAGAGCCCGCCCGTTTCGTCGGACTCCTCGTCGCCGCTGTGCTGGTAGTGAAACGAGCCGGCGTCATTGGTGTGGTGGTGCGCGCCAGGGTCATCAAAAGTCTGTGCGCGGTCGGGGGTGGTGAGTGCTTCAGTGCCGCCGCGGAGCGGCTGGGTGGATCGACCACCTGCGGAGAGGCCGGTGTTGGCTGTGGTGACGGGCTCGCCGCTGCGATGTACGGCAACATGGTAGTGACCGCCGCGGTGATTGTCACGGAACAGGGAATAGACCGGTGAGCCACGAGTGCCGTGGTGAAGATGATGAACGGTCCCGTCCGGGTGGAGAATATCGAGATTGACCTCGAGGTTGCGCGCTATCGCGGGAAGCAGGAATTCGGCTGCAGAGTCGGCGTATCGACCATCGAGGAGAAGGTTCTCGAGCTGATCGAGAGTGGCCTCATGAAACCGCAGGTACATGCTGCGGCGGCGTTGCTGATACCTGTCACGACGTTCGGTATCGGGGCTGCCGGGCAAGAAGTGGGTGGGCGGTTTTCCAGGCATGAAATAATTGGGTGGATTTCCGGCCATAAAATTATCGGCCCGGTCGCGGTAAGCGGCTTCCACAGCATGAGCCCGTAGATCCAGGTGTGCACTGGGGTCGTTCATGCCGAGTACGCGGGCAATGGCGCGGAACATACAATTACCATCACCCACCTGCGACTCCCACAACCCCGCTTGGGGAGCGGGTATATCGTTGATACGCCAACGCAGCGCACCACCAATACCTCCCAGCCGAGCTCCACCCCTGAGCCTCTCATCATTCGGCCCCAAGTCCCAGCTACCGTCACGATCCCCCAGCGTCGGTTCATCCCACCAGTCCGGGATTTCCCCGATGTCAGTCCACATATAATCGTCCTCTTCCGCCCCCGAGAAGAGCCCCGGCATCGGGTCGGGCGCCGAGACATCCCACTCCATCGGCTCGCCCCCCGACATCACGTCACCCTCCCACATCGGGTCGTCCTCTGGTTGATGTGTGTTACCTGTCTGAGTGGTGGGGCCAGCGGCGTAACTGCCGTCGTTGCTCGAGGGGGCGCCGGTGAGTTCTGCCGCGTCCGGCCCCTGCACAGTCTGAGGATGTTGCTGCGCCCTCCGCGCGACCTCCTCGACATCAACCCCTTCACCGACGGCCTCGCGCTGCCACTGCACAACCTGTCGCACATCCCTCGCTCCCAGCTGACGTGTCACGACGCGCACGAATCTCGCCACCCCTTTACGGCCGATGCCGAGTTGCAGTCCGGCCTCTCTGTAGTTCTCGTAGATGGCGTACTGCTCGAGCGCGGTCCTTTGAGAGGCCGTCAGTGTCTGGACCGATCGCGGTGTGGTCTGGGGATGTTGCTGCGCCCTCCGCGCGACCTCCTCGACATCAACCCCTTCACCGATGGCCGCGCGCTGCCACTCCACGGCCTGTCGCACATCCCTCGCTCCCAGCTCATCTACCGCGCCGAGGACGAACTCCGTCAGCGATGGCGGGGCAATGCGCAGTCGCCGTGCGGCCTCTCTGTAGTTCTCGTAGATGGCGTACTGCTCGAGCGCGGACCTTTGAGAGGCCGTCAGTGGCCGGACCGAGCCGTTAGCCACACCGATGCTCGAGTCCCTACGCCCAGCGACAGGGCTGCCAGCCTGCTCGCGCGCGTCCCTTTGAGAGGCCGTCGGTGGCCGGACCGAGTCGCTAGCCATACCGACGCTCGAGTCCCTACGCCCAGCGACAGAACGGCCAGCCTCACCCGCCTCCCGATCGGGCCAAACCGCACCCAAAATTTCGCGTATCTTATCCTCGGTGATCCCACCGCGCCGCAGTTCGACGCCGTAATCGGCCGCGATAAGATGCAGTCGCCTCCTAATAGTACGCCTATCCCTACCTACCAAGTCGCCTACGATTTTCATGGAAGCGCGGGGGTACTCCATATAGGCCAGGAGGATTTTGCGGTCAATGGAGGCCAGCGACGGTGGCGGCAATTCCCGTATCATTTTCAGATCCTCGTCGGTCAACGACTCCCGCACCACAGCATACTTCATCAAAGCCGCACTGAATGCCACCCGATCCTTGATTCCAACCACGATACCGAATAGCTCCCGCAACCCCCCCATAGTTTGACCACACCGTCCCGGGTTCTTACCGAGAGCTTCGCCGATCTGCTCAATCGAGTAACCTCTGACCAAATAAGAAAGGATCTGCTTCTCAAAAGCTGTCAAATATTTCCACTTAGGCGGAACACTCTTCTTCAAAGCTATAAATGCTGGTTCGGAGCCCACCTTCGCCAACGCCCTCGAAAGTCTCTCCGTGCCATTCTCGATCTCGAGGCTGTCAAATGCGCTATTGAGATTACTAATAATAGTACGCCGGTGAATCATCAGTACCGGCGCTGCCCGGTCGGTGCTGTACAGTGCGCGGGCTGCCCGGTGCCAGCTGTAACCGCAAGCGACATAGGCGAATGTCCGTTTCTCCTCATCCGACAGGCGATCGAACCACGGCGAGCTACTCGCGACCCCAGCGCGCCCATCGACCACAGTCTCGGTCTCGTCTCGGTAACCGGGTACCGAACGCTCCACCAACACCCCAGTAATCACACGCCGACTCCGATCCGACATATGCGTAACAATCAACTTTCGCGCATCCAGACCCTTGAAAACAAACCCATTATGACCACCCCTCGAAGCAAAATCATAATCAGCATCAGCATAGTACTGCGGGAACAAACCACCCCCCTCGGTAACCAGCACGCGCAAAACCCCACCATTATTATCAAATAGGGAAATCTCACTACCCTCCGGAAAATCGGGCAAACCCGCACCCTCCTCCCGATCCACCCAGGACCCGAACGAATCTATTGCCGCAACAAGACGATAATCCTCACCACGACCGCTCAATTCACCCGAACCGGGCCACACTGTAATCGACGTGACAACACGATTCCCGGAATCAACATACGCTGCCAAGAAACCACGAAGGTCGGCAGGCTCGATCGGTCCACTAAAATTACCAAATGGACCATTATTACCAACATAATAGGGCATAAACTTATACTCACCCGTAACAATAAGCTCCAACATGCCATCCGCGGCAAGCAGACCGATCACACTACCAACCGGAAAACCCTGCCCGAGCCCGGTAAACAAAGCATCCAAGCTACCGAAATCCTGCACACCCCCCAGCCGGTCATCGCTGGACATACGAATACCAACGCCGGAAGGCGCGGCTGATGCCTGCGGGGCCTCCGGGTCGTCGAGCAGCGAAGCATTCACGTCGCGGGTGTTGTCGTCGAGCCCGATGCGGTGTGGTGTGTGGGGGGTCGGGGTGTGGTGTTGGGTGGGTGGTGGGACGGGCTGGTTGGTGTGATCGAGGTAGAGGACGTCGATTCTGGTGATGGTTTGGGTGATGCGGGGTGGGTAAGGGTGAGCGGTGTTGTTCGCCGGGTCGGTGACGGTGAGGTCGTGGGTGGTGTGGTTGTCGGGGAGTTTGTGGTTGTTGGTGATGAGGAAGGCGTGGGCGCCGATGCCGTATTCATTGTTCTTGTTTTTGATGTAGTCGTCGGTGTAGTTGATGACGACGAAGGCGTGGGTCGCGGGACCTTCTCGGCGCAGGGTAGCGGCGATGACGCCGTAGTCGGGAACGGTGCGGAAGCCGGCGTTGGCGGGTAGGGCTTGTTCGATGTGGTGGTGGGTGACCCCGGCAGGGCCGCGGGGAAGACTGTCGTGGTCGATGCGGGCGGAGTCGGGGGCGTGGGTGTCGAGGTGGGTGAGTAGGGCTGGACCACAGTTGTTGTCGCGTTCGCTGGCACCGATATGAGTGGGGCGGGCGTGCGCAGTGCTGCCGTCGGCCGCGGAGCCAGGCCCGGATTCCTCGGCTACCGCGACACCGGCGCGAGAGGGTCCACCGCCACCATCGCCAGATTGCGGCGGCAACGCGGGCAACGGCGTCAACAATGCCCGGACCCGATCCCGATCCAGCTCACCCCGCCTCGCCATACTCCTCGCCTCAGCCAAAATACGCACTATCCGACCGAAATCAGCTTTTCCATGGCTACGATATATCTGGGGATTCAGACTACGAAGCAGTTTGTTCTTTGTACGTTTTATCTCGGCCCGTTCGATGTCAGTTCCGGCGGCTTGCAGCCTGTCAAAGATATCCTGGTTGGAGGTTATACCCGCGACAAGACACTGAAGTAACCTGTTTTCCAGTGCAATCACCGGCTTGGCCAATCGAGCGGCACGTTCGTCGATAACGTCCCGCCTCAACAAACCCGCATCGTGCGCAATAGCCAAAACCTCGGCACGAGCCATCGTCGCTATCAGCTTGCCGGCTCCATCCGGTAGCAGATGTCCATATATACGTTTACCGGTTATATGGCGAACGCTCGCCGTAGTGTTGTATGTCGGCTGGCCGCGCCGTTGACGATCAGCGGCGGTGGCCTCGTAAGGCCAGCCGGCGGCTAAATATTGCAGCACATCGAACTGCGGTGTCTGATTCGACAGCACATTCACGAACCGCGTCATGGGGAGTTCCCCGGGATGCGGGAGCGCGTCGATAGCAGCTTGGTCAAGCTTGTTCTCCTTGCGGGCTTTATCCGCGATCTCATTCCGGTAACAGAACGGGTTACGGCTGGCGACGGGTAGGGCGAGATCATGAGCCGCTGTCATGAGTATCGTTTCCAACGCCTGATAGTCGATACCGAGCTGCTCCACGATCTGCTCGTTCTTATGGCCCCGGGCGACGCGGTGCAGAACATCCCGCTGCTGAGACACCAACGTCGCCGGCGCAGCGGGGTTGACCAGCAGCCGACGATGTCGCCGAAGCGCTTCCACGACATCCTCATCGATCAGACACCACCGGCGAGCTTGGACCACTGCAGACTCGACATCGGAAACTCCGAGTTTCCGGAATGCGGTGCTTGACCGCTGCTTGCCCATCGTCTCCGTTATTTTGCGCACAGTGGTCCCAGCGAATTCAGTGTTTTGGTTCATATGTTGCGCGATTTCGTCATATCCGTCGAACCCGGCGGCACGATACTCGAGAACCGCCTTCTGCAGTGGCAACAGACTGGGGCGGCCGGGGATCGTGCTGACGTGGCGAGTGCCTTCGAGTGGGCGTCCGCCCTGGTAGGCCTGACCCTCGGGGAGCTGCCGTAGGTAATGGATCGCCTGCCCGCCAGCCCGGTCGCCGAGCAGGGTGTACCGAGTGAAACCGGGCTGGATTACCACAAGATTTGTTTTGGCGTACTCGGTGGCAAGATGGAACACGAAAGGCAGCCCGGGATACTCCGCAGACAGGTTACCGCTGGTTCGGCCCTCGCGCAGCGCGGCAACCTCGTTATCGAATAGGCGAGCACGCTCACCCGCCATCCAGGCATCGAAAGCATCGGCACGTGCACGTTCGGCACCACTGTGCACAATAGCCGAGTGCCTGCCCGGGTAGTCCAAGATTTGCCGACGATAAACTTTTTCATGAGCCTGCTCACCCTCGATATCCTGGGTGATGATCGACTGGTATTTCTCACGATGCTGTTCGAGGTAATCAGCCAGATCGCCATACAACTGCCCGGCAGCCCTGCCGAGCACGCGCGCAACAGCAGCGACCGGATCATCGGAGTCACGGCTCCAGTCGCCCGGCTCAGGCAGCTGAACCGTCACCCAAGCCGCGTCGAGTGCGGCCAAGCGAGCGCGGAATTCGGCAATATAGATAATGTGCGACCCCGCGCGAGTATCGATTTCGACTCGCCCATCCGCAAGAACTTTCGCAGTAGTTTCGGCGGAAAGCATAATCTTCGTGCCGCTGAGTAGAACATTGTCATAAACCCAACGAGCAATCCTGTCGACAGTAACATCAATGGCCCTCCCCGACACATCAGGTGCAGGATGATGCACACTGATCGATGAAACAGTGCGAGGATCGATACTGTTGCGGAAGTAGTACACCATGCCCGCACCATCAAAGATCGCTCCATCAACAAGATTGCCGGGGTCATAATTACTGCGACGTCCGGATACGAATACATTGCCACCATAGGCAACAAACCAGTATCGCCACTCACCATCAGTGATATAAATACGGGTACCAAACGAATAAGAGGAGAATTCCTCGTCGGCGACAAGCTCATCAAGGTTGCGGAACACCCGGACATCGCCTCCATGATCGGCCGGATAGCCACGCAATGGCAGCATTTCGGCGTCGAGAACGACCAGGTCGGAGGCTGGTGGAGCCATCGGGTCGTCCGGCAGCGGCTGGCCCTCCCATCGTTGACCTGTCAGCATTGCGGGGTCGATGGTGTGGCTGTCGTCGGTGATCGGCGGGCCTTGGCTGGTTACGTCGGTGTCGTGGATCCCGAAGTCCCCGGTATTCGCCGTGTCGTTCCACATCGGGTCGTCGGCGCTGTCGGGTCCGAGGGCGATGAGTTTGTTCTGCGGGGATGTGCGCGACAGCGGGACACCGGAAGGTGGGGGAATGTTTTTGCCACCAGCCAAGGTGAAGAAGCTGGCATGCACCGTCAGGATCTCGCGGCGCTGGAGCTGCGGCGGGTAAGGACCGATCTCCTTGAACGCCTCGTCCACCATAGTGACGACCCCGTCGGGCTTTGCCACCACATAGAACGAATGACCACCGATACCGTTCTTGTCGACCGGCCCCTTGTACTCCTCGACCACGTGAACCACCGCAGGACCCTGAGCATGAAGATGGTCCGCGACGCGAGCGTGACTGTCGTACCGATACAACGATGCACCGAAAAAGGATTCGGCCTCGGCGAAGGTACGCCCGCCCAAACCAGCCGACTCCACAGGAACGGTCATACGCCGACTACCCGTGAGCCGCTTGACACCCGCCACCGACAAGTCGACACAAATATTACGACGACCCGAAACCAGCGGCTGCACAACAACACTCGCAGGATGACTACCGATACCAGGTCCCTGGCTCGGCTGATGGTGCGGGGCACTACCGTCTGTCAGTGCCGGAGCGTATCCCCCGTGGCCGGGGTCGTCGGCTAGTGCCAGGTGCACGCGCTCGGGGTCGATGCCGTGGGCGCGGTACTGATGTCGGACTTCGGAAGCGAAGTCGTCGAACGTGCCGTAACGGTGCAAGTCGAGTGCCGCGGACAGCGCTGTGGCCCGAGTCATGCCGAAGCTGTCGCTGCGGGTTTCGGCGCCGAGGCCGACACCGGACAGTACTTGCTCAGACCCGGTCGGCACGCCCCAATGGAACAGGTCGGCGTAGTTGTCCTGATACTCCCGCAACCAGTCGATCACCCGGTCTGCCGCGACCTGGTCGGTGACGTAGACGACGATGCCGTCCACCCGCAGTTCCTGTGGGCCGAATGCTTTCACCACATAGACCCCCGGGAAATGACGGGGGTTGTCGAGGACATAGTGGACGAGGTGCCCGGTCACCGTGGAGCGCGCGGCACCGGTCGCGTTCACATAGATCTTGTATTTGACGTCTCGGCTGGGTGCGTCGCCGAGGGGGTTGTTTCGGGCGAACTGCACAACCGGGATGTCTTCGGGCGCCCAGTCGCCTGCGTTGTGCGGCGTGAGCACGCCCGCTGCCCCCATGACGCCCCGCTGGGCCCGTCCGGGTCGGCGCTGGGTCAGGATCTGCACCATGTCGTCTTTGAAGGCGCCCGCATCCGCAGGCCGGTCTCCTGCCCCGAGGGTCAAATACGCCTCGTAGATCGCGTTCTCGTCCGAGAAGAACTCGCGGTCGTCCCAGATGATCCGCAGGAAATTGTCCAGGTTCTCCCGTGACACCGTGGGAGGCTGCTTCCCATTGTTCAGGTACGTGTGTGCCCGCAATTCCTGCAGATCGTCGAACGACAGGTCGTGCCACCTTGGGCGCAGCGCGGTGTAGAGCTGGTTCAGCCGCAGGGGCTGGTCGAAGATATCGCGGGATTGCGCGGCAGCGCGCGCCACCGCCGAACCGGGTTGATGCGCCGTGGCCGGTATCGCCGGCTGCCCATTCGCGAGCGGCGACTGCGCGGGTGGTGACCCCGAGAAATCCGCCGGCTCGGGGCCGAGGCCGATACGTGGCTCGTCGTGGTCGACTATCTCGGTCAGATCCTGGAAGCCATCCCGGCCGTTGCCGAATTTCTGGTGCGCCAGGCCATTCGGATGTCTAGCCGAATACGAGTCGGCGGAATCGAAGAACCTGTCCGAGCCCGGGCCGGAATACGTCTTACCGGCCATCGGCTCGAACATTGACCGCCCGGACGCTCCCGATCTAGCCGAAGCGCTGGATCCGTTGCGCGACAACGAATCTGCCGAACCGTCGAAGGTCGACGTATTCGGCGGCGAACGTCGAGCGGTTATCGCAGAGTTGCCATCATTCCGAGTGCTGGTGAGCTCCTGTACCAGGGGTGGTGTCACCTGGGTCGGCGGCACCTTCTGAGCCGTATCGTCGTGAGTGTCGCTGTGCACATCGGTGTCGACGGTGAAGTCGCTGTCGTAATGACTGCTGGTGTCGCTGTGCGTATCGCTGTCGTCGTTGGTGCTGCTGTCGTACTGAGTGTTGTTGTCGCCGTATACATTCGCGCCATCGTCAGTATCGGTGTCGTGGCGCATACCAGCATCACCCCGAGGATCGACGGAGCCATCGATACGATCCGGCTCCGGTGTAACAGTCTGCTGTTCCGGCAGCTGTACCTCGGGCGGTGCGGTGAAGTCCATCCCCGGCGGGGCCAAGGAAATGGCGGGCTGCTGGCCCGGGCCAGGAACAAGCACCGGTGGAGCATTGGCGCGGTAGGTCCCGGGATGCCCGGACGACTGTAGCTGGTCTTCCATCGCATGTCGCGGTGCAGGTGCTGTGTCTTTGGGCCCGAGGTGTGGGGCGAGCAGTTGTTCTTCCGCGCGCGGAACGTCGGCCGGATTGGGTGGTGGGGTGGCCGATTCGTCGGCATGGTCCGGCTGCGGTGTGCTGGTGTGCCGTTGCGGGGGTTGTGCAGCGGGCGGCGGACCAGTCAAGTCCATGCCCGGTGGTGCATGTCCGACGTTGTCTAGCGGGGTGCGCGCGAATTGGGCAGCCGGTTGCGGCGACGGCGTGTTCGAGAAGGGCGCTTCGTGCGGGGCGGGCAGGGCACCGGCTCGGTAGTTCCGGGGGCGGGCGGATGCGGCGAGGTGCTCGTCGACGGCGCGCTGCAGGGTTGGCCTTGTCTCGTCGTGCAGAACTTGCTCGGTGTGCTGTAGGGCCTTGTTTGCGTCGCTGAGTGCGCTGCGGGTCTCGGCAGTCGGGTTCGCCTCATGGTCGGCAGCGGCCTGCCGGTGTGTCTTGGCGGCGTTCTGGTATTCGATGACCTGCCGGATGACTCCGTCGTGCGCTATCGGGCCCTGGTAGTCCTTCGGTGCATACCAGTGCCCGACGGTGCCGGGGGTCCCATCGGTTTCCCGGTCGGGTCCGTGGCCACCGCGGCCTACTCGACCATCACCCTGCTCAACCGCGGCCTCTCCGAATCTGGAACCGCCGATGAACTTGGCCGAATTACCGGTCCCCGCCTCGATCAAGCGTTCAACCGTCTGGAAGTCCGTGCCACGCATTCGGTTCTGGTTCACGAGAGCGAGTACAGCGTCCTTCCGCTTGTTGTCACCGAATTTGTCGATGATGTGCTGGCCCGCCAGCTCGGCCTCGGCGGCGCTGTCGAATCCGTCGTCGAACCGTCCATCGAGGATGTCGTACTTCCATTTGGTCCCCTCGGCGACGGTGAATTCGTCACCGGCCATGGCGCGCACCTTCTGCTCGACCAGCTCATCGATCCAGTCGGCGAGACCCTTCTCCGAGTCGGTCTTGTCCCGCCACCCCGACAACCGCACCCGCTCGCCGTCCACGATGACCGGCCGACCGTGCTCGTCGACCCGGATATCGTCACCACGCAGATCCCGGTTGTCGAAGCCACCGACCAGCTGATTGACCCCGGTCCCCCGCACATCGACCACCTGGCCGTCCCGCACCACCAGTTCGAGCTTCGCGTCCTCCACGACCTGGCCTGCCAAGTCCTTCAACATGTCTTCGGTGCTGTCGAACTCCCGATCCTTCAAAAACTTGACCTGAGACTTGTAGTACGGATCGATGTCGCGCACCGGACCTTTGAGAACACCAAGCTCGAACAGCTTCTGCTCCGCGAGCTTCGCCGTCCCGGAATGGCCCTGGGTGTCCTGCAGCAGCCGGGTACCGAGCAATTGCGCATCCGACATCTGCAACGCTTCCTTGGGCAACTCCGCCATCACATCCACCCCCGCCTCCAGCTCCAGGTACGGATGCACCCCCTGGAAACGGGTCTCGGTCCCCTTGTTCCGGTCGGCCATCACCTTGGCGGTAGTCGACATCGTCTTGATCTTGTTCAAGGTGGGGGTGTCGCCCCTGCCTTCGAGGTAATCGTTGTTGCGTTCGGGCCCCCATTTGGCCACCGCCTTGTGGGCGTACTCGGCCAGCAGCGGATCGTCCTCGGTAACCCGCGGTCCCGGCACCCGATTGAGCCGCTCGATCACCTCGGCGGACGCGTGGGCCGGCCAGAAGCCCCGGGTGCCCTCGGGCTTGCCGAAATGCGCGGCCGTCAACGGATCCTCCGGCAACGCCACGGCCGCCTCGACCCGATCGTGGACCTGCTGGCGAATCGCGACCTGGTCGGCGGCCATCTTCTCGGGATTGCCGGGCGTCAGGACCGATTCCTCGTTGCCCAAGGTGTCTATTTCGTCGGCAATGTGCCTGCCCGGGGGGAACGGCTCGAACCGATCATCCAGACCGTGCCGGGCAGCAGCGTCGTTGAAAATCTCCGTCATCTCGTCCAGGTCGGGCCGCTCCAGATTGAAACGGTCACGCAACGCCTCGATCTCTTCCTTCGGCATGCCCTTTTCTTCGAGGCGGCCCAGCATCCGCGACTCCTCGTGCAGGACCCGGTTCTTCATGTCGTACATCGTGGCGACCACGATGTGCCCCGCGCCCTCTCTCAGCTTGGGCAGATCCTCCTCGTTGACCATCCGGTCCACCTGCACATCCAGGCCACCGATGCGTGAGGACGCGTTACCGAACTTTCCGAACTCGCGAATCAGATCCCCGACCTGATTGTCGCCGCTGGTCGTCACGTACACCCGCCCACCCTCGCGGGCGGCCACCCACGCTTTAGCCAGCGTCACCAGCGTTTTGCCCTCACCGGTCCGCAAGCCGGAAACGTGGGACATGAGCCCGAACAGCTGGGTATCCCTCAGGTCGCGGCCGCCCTTCGCCTCGACGTCGTATCCCGTCGCCCGGCGCACATACTCACGGATACCCACGAACTTCTCCACGGGCGAACCGTCGTTGACCATGTTCTTGACCTCGTCGTCGGGGGCCCGCGCCACCACCTCATCCGACCGCTGCCACACCTCCTGGTCGTAGATGTTGGCGAGTTCGAGGAACTTCTCCTGTGCCTGCCGTTCCTTAGCCGCCGCAGCCCTGAACGCCGTCACACGGTCGACCAGTCCGGCCTCGAACGCCGCCACATCCGTTGCCCCCGCAGTCCGCGAAACCTCCCAGCGCTTCCCCAGAATCTCCAGTCCACCGCTCTTGAACTCCGCGAACGCCTGCACATACGCCGCGGTCTGCTCGTCCAGCCGAGACTTCAGCTCATCCACACCCGTACGAGCCTTCGCCTCGGCCTCCCGATCAGCCAACGCGTGCTTCAGTTCCGCTACCCGCGCGTCCACCTTGGACTGGAAGTCTTTGTCCGCAGCCGAAAGATGCTCCGCCAGTTCGGCGGTCAGCTCCCCCGCCCGCTCCTGTGCCTGCGCAAGCTCCTGCCGCCCGGCCCGCACCTCCGGCCGCAGCCATCCCAACACATCGGAAGCGACACCCCTTCCGCCCCAACGCTTGTGCAACCGATCACGTTCGGCCTGGACCGTCGCCAACGCCGCCGAACGATCACCGGCAGTTTCCCGAAACAACTTCTCCCGCGCGGCTGCCATCGACTTCAACTCGGCCGAGTGATCACCGGCCGCGACCCGCACCAGCGCCTCATGCGCGACCATCTCCGACCGCAACTGCTCGGTACGGGCGTTGATCTCCTGCTTCAGCCCCTCGAGTCGCTGCAGCCGCGGCTCGTCATCGGCGGCCTCGCCGTCATAGTCGCGCCTGCTCCTTTCCAAGGCGGCCCGTTCCTGGTCCACCCGTTCCCGCGCCGCCCTGATCCGCTCCTCCAGACCACCGCGCACCCTCGCCTCGGACTCGTCGAGCGCATTGTTGTAGGCATGCTTGGCTTCCTCCAGATCACCGCGAATCTGCCCGAGACGGCCCCGCTTCTCGGTGAACTGTGTCTCGGTATCGGCGAGCACCCGGGCGTTCTCGCGGTCGATCGCGGCGATTCCGGCCTTCGATTCGGCCTGCAACTCCGCATAGCGCTCCTGCACCGCATGCTCTATTGCCGCTTCATGCGCGCGCTGTGCAGCTTTGTACTCGGCCGCGGCGTCATCATGCGACTCACGTAGCGCCTCTGCAGCTTTCGATCCCTGCTCGACGTGCTTTACCTCGCCCTTGCTATCCAGCAAGACATCGCTGTCATCGACGTTCTTCTTCGCGGCTGCCAGCCGGCTTCGGGCCTCGGCTACCGCCGAGTGGTCACGGATCTCGGCCGAGTCCCGCAAGCGATTTCGCAGTTCTGCCACGCGCCGGTCCATCGGCTCGTCGGCGCCGGGCGTCCTGCGCGAGGGGTCGGTTCGGTGGCTACCGACGGAGGTGTCGGGACGAGATGTGCTGTGCCGCTCTGAAACCAGCAGGCCGGAATCATCACGTGCCTCCGGGGCGCGAAGTTGCTCGCCGGTCTCGGCAACGGAGTCCGTCGGCAGCTCGGCTGCTCGTCGAGGAGGCTGCGCGGAAACAGCCGGGCCGTCTTTTGTGTCGGACAGGTGCGTCCGCGGCCGTCGAATCGAACGGTCTTCGGTCTCGCCGGTACCGCTTTTGCGTTCCCGCACAACATTTTCCGGATGCGTACGGGTATCGTCACCCGAGTTGCGGTTGGCGCGGATCTGCCCGGCTTCCGAGCCGGACCCGCTATGTCCCGTCGGGCTTTCCGGCCGCGCCCCGGCCGCAGGGCCGACCGTGCGCTCCGGTGACGCCGCCCGCGACGAGACCGGCGACTGGTCTTCCCTGGCGGCAACCGGACGCTGCCCGGCCGGGCCGGACTCGTTGTGTGCCGCGGTGATCCGCGCCTGCGACCCGCCCTCGGACGCCGAGGTGATCGGCGCCCCCGACCGGCCACGGATCTGCTCGGAGTCCGGTGTCGTTGGCCGAGTATAGATTTCGGAGCCACTCCGGGTGCCATTCGTCGACACCCCATCGGTGGACCGGCCCCGGCTTTGTGAGTCCATCCCGCTGTCGGTGGACGAGGCCCTCGACGACGGCCGAGACTCCGCCTGGCTGGGCGGCGGCTCGTGCCCGTTCGAACCGCGCACCGACGACGCCTCGCCGGGATGGGATACGGAGGAAGCGAATTCGCCGCCGGAGCGCGCAGCAACCGATGTCTCCGGCGAAAGATGTTCGGGAGCAACCGAACTCTTCTCCGACGACACCCGCACGTCGTTGTGTGGAGCCGGGTACGAGGACCGGGACACCTGCTCGGAATGGGACTCGAACCCGCGGCTGGCCGGTGGCGGCGCACTGACGGACCGGTGCGCTGGGGACGACGCTGCCGAAACATGCGACGCGGACCCGTCATCGGCGTTCGAGCCGAACGAACCCGAGCGTCCCCGCAGCACGCTCTTCGCCGAAATACTGCCGACGCCTATGGATGTCGGTCGAGCTGCCCCGGCGCGGCCGGACGCCGGGGATGTGGCGGCGAGGGGTCCGTGGCCGGACGACGCTCTGCCGGGAACGCTTTGCGAACGCCCGACCACGGAGCGGTTGTTCTCGGTATCCGCAGCATGCGACGGCGTCGGCGTGGATTCTTCCGCACTCGCCTTTTCACCAGTAGTACCGCCTCCACCCGAACCATCGTCCTTGCCCGATCCAGAACGGGCAGCGCTGCCGTCGATGGCTTTCGCATGAGCCTTCAAATCGACGGGAGACATGGACAACGCCTTGCCCGGTCCCCCTCTGGACACGCCGCGCAGGGCGCCGAGCACGCCAGCAGGGTTGAGCACGGCTCCGGCGATCATGGCCGGATCGAAATCCCACTCCCCGGTCAGTAACCCACCGGTAACGAAACCCGCACCGACACCTGCTAAACCGCCGCCGATGCTGGCGGTCATGCCGATGCCGAAGGCCTTCGCGCCCGTCATCTCGAAGTTCTTGGCGACCCAATTACTCAGGCCTTTGCCGATGAAGCTGCCAACCGGCACGCCCGCCGCGGCGCCTGCCACGCCGATGGCTCCGGCGACGAAGATCTGCTTCAAGTCGTAGCCGCTGATATGCCCCTTCGCCTTCTGAATGCCCTCCACCCCGACCTCGGTCAGCAGGCCGAGGCCGCCCTGCACCACGCTGCTTATCGCGGTCAGTTTCCACAGCGGCATCGCCTGGATCGCGGCGGAGTGCTCGATCATCCAGCCGAGCCGCGAGGCCGAGGCGCGGTTGATGCCCGTCACCACGCCTTCGGTTTCGAGTTCCACCGCTGGAACCATTGCCGCGCCGAACCAGGTCGTCAGCAGGTACGCGATCTCGGCGCCGGCTAATGACAGGGTGAAGATTTGCTGCAGCTTCGTGTGCTCGATCGAGGCACCCGTCTGATGGCTCGAGGTGCCCAGCCCCCGCAACGCGTCCACCTGGTGCGAAATTGCCTGATCGCCGGAAAAGAATTGGTCGAACTGGCGTTTCATCTCATCCGCGCCCGGGCCCGAGTAACTCTCGGACGCTTTGTCGCAGGCCTTCTTCAACTGGTCGATCAAACCATCCAGGCCGTCTGCCGCCGTCTGGAAATGGCCGTCGATCGAGAACATCTTGTCCTCGTCGCCCTTCGGCCACTCACCACCCACCAGATAGAACAGCCATTGCAGCGGAGGCGGAAACGGGAGACTCACCCGCGCGAACCCCACCGCAGGCGAGTACCTACCGAGGCCTCGATCTTCGTCACCACAGGCGGCGAATCACTCGCTGTCGATAACCGACCGCCGCCGGGGCCGGGAGTCGTCATCGGCCGGGAAACGATTCGGCTCGAACGACGCCCGCTGCAGCTCAGGCACATTCGTGCGCAGATCGGGCATCCCCTCGACCATCGCCGACAAACTGGGCAGCCGGGATCGCGCCGTGCGCACCGGAGCCAGCAAATCCTCGGCCATGGTGGCGACCTCGGTGGCCGCCGCTTGCGCGGCTTCGAGCACCCCCGTCGCGATGTCGTCGTAATCGAGGTCGTCGATGTCGTCGGCGAAGTCGATGTCGATCGGTACGCCATCCGCATTGCAGGTGACCGTGATCCGCCTGTCCTGAGTACTGGCCGTTGCGACGAGCTCGCTCCGTTTGCGCTGCATTTCCGCGATCGACCGGATGTGCGTGCCCACCGTTTCCATCAGGTCATCGATCTCGGCCCCGGACCGGCGACTTTCAGTCCTCCGGCTGTCGACCATGACGAAACCTCCTGACGGTCAACGATTTTCGCAAGGCGCACCGCACCGCGCCGGTAGCGCAGTGTTTGACGTCAACCGTAGCATTCTGCTTGACTTGCAGGCAAATGATTTGCCTATTCGTCTATGGTTCTAATCCAGGGCCGCCTGTCGCGACCGCGTCTGGAGCCCGATCCTGACAGCTGGACCCCGGAGGGCTTGTTCCGATGACTGATCCGCAGCCGAACGATCTGCGACCCGAAGACTCCGCCGCCGACAGCGCGATCGATATCGGCTTCACCCTGGGCAAATCGGCTGCACCGAGCACCGCGCCGCCCGCGGACACCGGGGAGACCGCTCCGGCGGCGGCCGATGCGAATCCGGGGAACATCGACGCGGACGCCGACGCACAGCCGAGCGAGCCGCAAGCAGACGACGCGCACCTTGCCGACCCCGCCGACGAGCAGGCAACCGAGAACCCGGCACCCGAGCTGCTGACGATCGAACAGCAGGCGACCGAGCTCGCCCACCGCATCGCCCGCGAACTCGGCGCCAGCGGCCCCGAGGGCTGGCAACACCTGCAGGCGTTCTTCTCCCTGACCATCGCGGGCGGCGTGGCCTACATCCTGTACTACGACGACGACGATCAGGTCTCGCAGACCGAACCACCTGCCCAGGTCAGCGAACTCGTCCGGCTGCACCGCGACATCTCCGCGGGCCTCGGCGACGGCCCATGGTGGCGGATGCTCATCGACCTCGACCAGACCGGCGAGGTCGAAGTCGACTACGACTACGCCGACGAACCGTTCCCCGACGATCAACTACTGCCCGCCGACGCCTATCGCGCTGACCTGGAAGCCTTTCCCCGCGAACGGGTTCCGGTGTGGCTGGCCGCATACATATTCCACGACGAGCGGCAGTGGCGTTCGCCGACGGACGCCGCCGCACAGGCCCGCGCCGACCGCGACGCGGGCATCACCTCGACGCTCTCCCGCGACGACTTCCCCCCGCTGCCCGTGCTGTGGGCCCGTTGGGCCACGATCGCGGCCGCTTTCGTCGCCGTCGGCTCCGAACTGGGACCGCGAATCCGGCCCGCGCTCGGCATCTTCGAGGGTGCCACGCGCAGCGGCGCCACCCTGTTCATCCTGCCCGGCGGCCGCGCCGTCCTCTCCGGCGGACTGTGGAACGCCCCCGACCTCGACGCCGCCTACAACGCCGACGAGCCGCTACCCGACCTGTATGCCGGCGCCCCGGACTGGGTAGCCAACCAGGTACTCAATCCCCGTGCCGCCCAAGGCCAACTGTCGTTCTGCTACTGGTGGGAGCGCGGCAGCTGGCACCGCGGCGAATCACCGGACGCCGCCGAGTTCAGCGCGGCCGTCCCCGGCGTGTGGTCGGCCCAGACGGTCGCCGACATCCTCTGCGCTGTGCTCGGCGACGAGCCGACCGAGCACCAGCGCGACGCCGCGGCCACACTCGTCGCCGCCGCCGAAACCGGAGTGGTCACCCGGGACACGGTGACCGCCTTCTTCGACAATGCCGCCGACAACGTCGACGCCGCCTTCTATCAGCTGAACCTGGCCGGCCTCACCGTCACCGATCTAGAGCCACTCCCCCAGAACCAGGCCATCACCCTGGTCCGCGACTACATCCTGGAGCTCGGCGTGGACACCACCGGTTACCCGCTCGACGAACTCGTCGCCGAACGCCTCGACGTCGGCTGGATGGTCTTCGTGCCCACCGAACCCGGCGAAATCGCCATCGGCCGCGCCATCTTCTACATTGCCGACGACGGAGTCATCGAACAATCCTCCTCGTCCACCGCACCGTCGCTGTACGCCGAAGGATTCGAACAACGTTTCCGGGAGCGCGGTTCGGCGTCGATTTCGTAGCAGGCTCGGTTTCACACGGGTGCCGACAGACAATCACCACTGTCGAAGGCACCCGCCTCCGCGCTAATGGTCACTACGGCGCCCTGGATGGCGGTGGCTCGCGGTGAGACGAGGAACCGTATGGCCTCGGCGACCTCGGCGCGCCGACCGCCGTGGCGAGTAGGCGCGTAGCGCGGGTCGACGGAATTGACCCGCACCCCCTTCGGCCCGTACTCCTCCGCCCACAGCCTGGTCAACATCATCAATGCCGCCTTCGCCGCCTGCAGTTGCCCCGCATCCCCCGCCGAGGCTCCGGGGCCACCCACGTTGACGATCGCGCCCCGGCCACGCTCGGCCATCAGCGGCGCGAACGCCGCTGTCAACACCAACGGCGCCTTCACATTCCGGTTGAATACCGTATCGAACATATCCTCGGTCGATCCATAATCCGCCTCCCCGGCATTGTTGACCAACACCTCCACCGGAGCATCCGCCACCACACCGGCAATCTCGGCAATGAACCGTCGCAGCGCCGCGGATTCACCGAGATCGACGGCCAGGTCCACCGCCCGTCCCCCGGCCCACTCGATCAGCTGACGAGTCTCCTTCGCACCGTCGCTGCCACAGACCACGATCGAATACCCATCCTCCGCCAACCGCAACGCAACCTCCCGACCGACACCACCCGTCGACCCGGTGACCACCGCCCACGAACCGCACCCGTTCCGCACAATGCCCTCACTCATCTGATGTCCTCTCCCTCTTGCCGCACTCGCACGGCCAGGTGAGCTTCGCGAAATATTCCGCATGATCGCCGAACTCGAATCGGCACGACGGCGACAGCTCATGCGAGAGGTTGACGACGGTTTCCAGCAACCGCGAATCATCGCGGCCGGGCCCGCTCGTCCCGCCGGGACGGCGCTCGAACCGGATAGTGGCGCCGGATTCGGTTGTGGTGTGCACAGCGAGTAGGCCCGCCACCAGCGCGGCGGGCGGTCGATGGCCGGCGAGTGCGGCAAGCAATTGCCACCTCCGTTCTCGGTAGGGGGCAGCCGCCACGGCCTGGGTGACTCTGGTGCGCAACCGATTCACCATGGCGCGCGATGCCGGACAGGATCGGCGCTTCCGAGGCGACCAACTAATCGATCCCGATCCGATAAACGCTGTGATTGCAACACTTTTGACACCAAGTCCCATATTAGGGTTACTAAGAATCATCTGATTTGACCAGGAGTCAATCAGACTATCCGACGGCCGTCAAACAAGCGGACTGGCGTCCGACTCGCCGAGCCGGGCCGCGCACTGCGGCGGGCCCCATCGATCCGAACACTCAGGTACGCAGACTGGCGAGCAGGTTCTGGCGGGCGGTGTCCACATGGTGCTCCGCACATCGGGCCAGCGACTCCCGGTCCTCGGAGCGCAACAGCGTGACCAACTCGCGATGCTCCTCCACCACCCGCTCCCGATAGTGCTCGTATCCGCTAGCGACACGGCGCGTTTGGAACAGATAGACCTGCGATCGCACCGCGTGCCATGCCTGACAGAGCCGATTGTTTCCGGTCGACTCGTAAATGTAGTCGTGGAAGTCGATGTCGAGGGCGAGCAGCCTCGGCCCTGATGCCTGGCCGGCGAGTTCGGCCGCCATCGCAGCGACGAGCTCGTCCAGCCGCGCCAATTGAGCGGCACTCAGCACCGACTGGGCGGTCACCGCCGCCAGCCGGTCCAACGCGCCGCGGACCGCGTAGACCTCCTCGACATCATGCTCGGTGATCTCGATAACGCTGGTGCCGCGGTGCCAGCCGCCCCGAACGAGCCCCTCGCGTCCCAGCAGCGCAAGACCCTCGCGCACCGATCCTCGGCTGATGCCGAGCGCGGCGGCGAGTTCGACCTCGCGCAGCGGCGCACCCGGCGCGAAGTCACCGGCGAAGATCGCCTGGCGGATGACGTCGGCGGCCTCGTCGGCCAATCCGCGGCGGGCCGCCTTGGGGAGTGATGTGGTCATGTACGAATGTTGACATACGGACATGGCCTCGGGCAAGGTGAGAATCCGCTCGAATCGAAGGAGTCTCGCCGATGCCAACCCGTCCCGCCGTACACCTCGCCATTCCGGTCGACGACCTCGACGCGGCCCGCCAGTTCTACGGCGGTATCCTCGGACTCGACGAAGGACGCCGCACCGATCACTGGATCGACTGGAATCTGCACGGCCACCAACTCGTCACCCATCTCGTTCCCAGGCGATCCGTCGCGCCGGGGACCAGCGAGGTCGACGGACACAACGTGCCGATACCACACTTCGGTCTACTGTTGCCGCACAAGGACTTTCACGTGCTGGCGGAGCGATTGCGCACGGCAGGAACGGAATTCCTGATCGAGCCCTACCAGCGGTTCCCCGGCCAGCCCGCCGAGCAGTGGACGATGTTCTTCCGCGATCCGGCCGGTAATTCCCTGGAGTTCAAGGCATTCACCGATGAAGCACAGGTGTTCGCGCGCTGAGGCTCAGTCCCTGGCGGTGGCTCAGTCCCAGGCGATCGGAAGCCGGCGCACGCCATACACCAGCGTGTTGTCCTTGTACTCCAGCGCTTCGCGCGGCACCGCGAGTCGCAGGCTCGGTACTCGCCGGAACAGCCGGGTGAGCGCCTCCTGCTGGTCGCGGCACTGAACTCGGCCAACCGTGATGATCGGCCTCGCCGCGCACGATCATCCGGCTGAATAGGTCCTCGCGTGGGTTCTTCTGCTTGTCGGCGAACAGCTCGGCCAGATAATCGCGCAGCCCGGCGGTGGCCTGCTGCGTTTGTTCGGGCGTGGCATCGCTGCTGAGCAGCGTCGTGCTCATGCTCTGGAACTGCCGACGGTAGGCCGGTGGCACGCCGAGGAGCTCGGAAATCATCAGCAGCGTGATCGGAGAGGCGAAGTCTCGCACCAGATCCGCGCGACCGGGTTGCGCGAGCATCGTGTCGAGGTGACCGTCCACCACCGTTCGCACGTAGTCGCGCATCGCCTCGACGCGGCGAACGGTGAACTCCGCGATCACCATCTTGCGCAGCCGCGCATGGTCTTTGCCGTCGAGCTGGATGACCGAACCGGGCAGCACCTCGTCGAGACCGGCGTTCGGGAGGATGTGCACCGAGGCCGCGCCACGAGAGCTCATCGTCCGGTCGGCCAGCACGGCACGAACGTCGTCGTAGCGGGTCACCAGCCAGGCGTCGATGCCCGTCGGGCAGCGCACCGCGCGCACCGGCTCGGTATCGCGCAAGGCGGCGTACTCGGCGGGCGGGTCGAAGGGGCAGCCGGTCGGCCGGGTGACCGGAAGTGCTGGGGTTCGGGATGTTTCGGTCCTCACAGGGCACGCATTTCCGTCATGAGTAGAGCGGCGCCCAGCGCCGCGGTGCCATCGCGTTCGCCGGTGAAGCGCGGTGCGGCCGAGGTGCAGAAATCGCGCAGTCGGCACAGTGCCTGCGGCGATTCGCGACGCTGGTCGGGATCGGCCACCGTGCGAGCGAACAGCCGCATCAGGTTGTGCTGCCGGTAGTTACCGTGCGTCGGTGTCTGCAACATGCCGCGATCGACGAGGGCCTCGCAGAGCTGCTCGGCTTCGGCCCGATCCCGGTCCAGCAGCGCGGCGACGGCCGCGACCGACAGCTCGGGCGCTTCGGCGAACGCGAGCAGGACGAAGGCGCGCGCGAGCTCGGGCACCAGGAGGCGATAGCTCCCCCAGAACACCGATTCCACGCTGGTGTTGCCGAGGGTGAGTTCAGTCAGCCGCCGCTGCTCATCGGCCAGTCGCTCGGCGACCGTGGTGAGTCGCCAGCCGGGCCGGGTCGCGAGTCGGGCACCGACGATGCGCAATGCGACGGGCAGGTTGCCGCACGCGCGCAGGATCTCGCGGGCCGCGCCGGGCTCGTCCGTCAACCGTCGCGTGGTCACCAGCCGCTGCAGCAGCGTCCGTGCTTCGTCGGTGGTGAGGACGCCGAGCGGGACCAGTCGCGCACCGAACAGTTCCGCCAAGCTCGACCGGCTGGTGACCAGCACTGCCGCCGCGCCGGTGCCTGGTAGCAGCGGGGTGAGCTGGTCGACGTCGCGCGCGTTGTCCAGGATCAGCAGTATGCGCTTGTCCGTTACGGTGTTGCGCCACAAGGCTGTTCGCCCAGCCACGTCCGGCGGCAGCTCGTCGGGCCGGACACCGATCTTTCGCAATGCGACCGTCAGCAACATCTCGGCCGAGGGAGGGTGCTCGTCCAGACCGCCGAGATCGAGATACAACGACCCGTCCGGATAGTGGGTGCGCACGTGATGAGCGAGATGCATGGCGAGTGCGGTCTTTCCGATGCCGCCCATGCCGGTGATCGCGATCACCGGCCGATGTTCGGCGCCGAGCACCTCGGCGAGCTCGTGCACCAGATTCGCGCGTCCAACGAAATCGGCGAGATCGGGAGGCAGTTTCGTGGCGGCCAATCGCGGCCGCTCGGCCGAAAGCAGCTGCTGATGCAGCTTGACTATCTCCGGGCCGGGACTGAGGCCGAATTCGTCGGCGAGCACGCGGTGTGCGTTGCGATACGCGTCGAGCGCTTCGACCCGCCGCCCGCCGCGGGAGAGCGCGACCATGAGCAGTTCGTGCCAGCGCTCAGTGTGTGGTTCGGCCGCGACGAGCGTCTGCGCTTCCATGACCGCCGCCGAATACCGGCCGAGATCCAGCGCGACCAAGATCGTCGCCTCACCTAACTCCGAACGCAGCCTGGCCAAGCGGTTGCGCTCCTGGCCTGCCCACGGTCCGGGTAGACCGACCAAGGGGTCGCCCCGCCAAAGACTCCGCGCTGTACCCAATTTGGTTTCCGCCCGATCCACCACTCCCGATCGGCGGTCGGCGTCGGCGGCGGCAAGAAGTGCCTCGACCTCCGCGACATCGAACCGCACCGGCAGGCACAGTCGATACCCGCCCTGAGTCGAATCGAGCCACTCGAACCCGGCACCCGCACCGCCGTGCGCATCGAACTCTCTGCGCAGGGCGGATATATGATTGCGCAGCACACTGATTGCCGAGGTCGGCGGGTCGTCGGACCATACTCGCTCGATCAGCTGCGCCGCTGTCAGTGTGCACCCGTGTTCGGTCGCGAGTATCGCAAGCACGGCCAGCATCTGCGGGGCGCCGATATCCAGGCGATGGTTGTCCAACCACGCCGCTACCGGTCCCAGTACCGATAACCGAAGTTCCGGATGCCTCGTCCAGCGAGTACCCGGGTTCCGCTGTGCTGACAACTGGTCCCTCACATTCGAACATCGAGGCTGTCCGGTGGACAATTGAGTTGACTGTAAGTCAATCAGAATATCGCCGACGACGTCAATCGCCGCGAAACGTGCCGCAGTGCCAGGCCTTACGCCGGCGCGGACGGGCAGCCATAACTTTCCGCCGCGTCTACCGCTCCGGCCATGGTCAATAGGGCGCCTTGTATAGCGGCAGCCCGAGGTGAGACGAGGAACCGGATGGTCTCCGCGACCTCGACCGGCCCACCAGCGCCGGCCGACACACCGTGCGGGTATCCCGGATCCAGTTCCGTTCGGCGCTCCTGAGCTGAAGGGAACAGATGGCCGGGATCCACGAAATTGACCCGCACCCCCTTCGGCCCGTACTCCGCCGACCACAACCTGGTCAACATGATCAACGCCGCCTTCGCGGCCTGCGCCTGGCCCCCATCCCCCACCGAGGCGCCGAACCCACCCACATTGACGATCGCTCCCCGGCCACGCTTAGCCATGAGCGGCGCGAGCGCGCCGGTCAAAACCAAGGGCGCCTTCACATTTCGGTTGAACACCGTGTCGAAGATGTCCTCGGCCGACCCGTAATCCGCCGCACCGGCATTGTTGACCAACACCTCCACCGGCGCACCGCCGACCAACCCGATCATTTCGGCGATCAACCGACGCACCGCCGCGGCATCACCCAGATCGACTACCAGATCCACCGCCCGCCCCCCGGCCCACTCGATCAATTTGCGGGTCTCCTCCGCACCAGCACCGTCGCAGCCACAGACCACGATCGAATACCCGTCTTCAGCCAGCCGCAACGCCGTCTCCCGCCCGACACCCCCCGTCGAACCAGCGACCACTGCCCACGAACCCCGCCACCGAACGTCCTCCACGATGTCTTCACTCATCTGATGTCATCTCTCTCTTGCTGCAACTCCATGGTGGTTCTGATCGCCGGCTCCGGCGGCACGAGCGCCGATGGCCACGACGACCGACCGATCCGACTTGCGGTGCGGCGTCGATTGATTGGGCCTACAAAGCCGGCAGCGTCTGCGGCGAGGCAGCGTGGGCGGGGCGTTCGGTAGTGGACAGTCGTTGCGCGCGGTAGGCCAGGACGATCATGACCGCGGGGAACAGCAGGTCACACACCAGAACTCCACCGGTGTTGCCAGGAGCGTGATCCCCATGGGCGAACCACTGGTAGACGTGGCCGATCAACGCGCCCCACAAGAACATTCCCGCACCCAGACCGATGGTGATCCGCTCACGGGCCGAGGCCGACACGGCACGGAAACCCATGACCGCGAGCCCGAGGTTGGCGAACGCGATCTCGAACTGGAACGGAGTCGAATTGAACCCGATCGCGGTCGCCATCACCTCCGGCACCGTGAGGAAGGTGAACGTCATCCACAGACTGCCGAACCCGAGCGCGACGACGGCCCACCACCGTTGCCAGGTCTCCAATGTGGCTGCGCGAGAAGGACTGTGCCGGGTGGCGACGAGTGCACCGATGACCGCGACCAGCGGCCAGAACAGGGGGACTGAGGTCCGGGCGAGGTAAGCCATATCGTTCATTCCTTGAGTCTTGCATAGTTAATATTAACCACGCAAGACTTCCAGTCCTTCGATGTGCGCCTTCGGCAGTTCTGCCCAGGAGCGACGCACCGAGCCGCATCGGCATGATCTCTCCGTTTCGGTCCGGCACGGGACCGCCAGGTTCCGCCCTCAAACTTGTCTTCAAAAATGTATTCAATTATGTTTTCAATCATGAAGGTGAGCAATGACGCTGTCAACAGCGGTGCCGAGCAGGCCGGCACCGACCGCCGGGCGGCCGCATCTACCCGCCCCGCGAGCAGCACCACGGCGAAGGTCCTCGATGCCATTCGTGGCGCCATCGTCAACGGCGAGCTCTCCCCGGGAGAGCAGCTCCGTCAGCAGGCCTGGGCAGAGCGGTGCGGCGTCAGCCGCCCGCCGGTCCGGGAAGCCCTGGAGATACTGAGCAACGAGGGCCTGCTCACGCATGGGCTGAACCAGGGCTACTTCGTCGCGAAGTTCAGCAACGATGAGGTGGAGCAGCTCTACACCATGCGCGACCTACTGGAGGCCGAGGCGCTCCGCACGCTCGAGTGGCCGAGCCCCGAGGTGCTGGCCGAGCTGTCCGCGCACGTCGACCGGATCGAAGCCGAGGCGATGGCAGGCCGACCCGACCTCGCGAGGGGTGCGATGGCGGACCTCTACCTGTCCATCTACCGCCTGTGCCACCGCACGCTCATCATTGCTGAAATCGAACGGCTCTGGGCGCGCACGGCGTCCTATCGTGCGCACAACTACGACATCCTGGCCGCGCCGCAAGAGTCGACAGTGCAGTTCCGCCTGATACTCGACGCCCTGGCCGCACAGGATCGCGAGCGACTCACCGAACGGCTCCAACGTCCGGTCGTGACCATCTTGTCGCGCGCGCGGTCGGCGATCTCGCGCGCTGCGACCTCCGACAGCTAGACCATTGTGCGAGAGCTGATTTCGCGGATGGCTCCGTCCCGACATGAGCGCTTCTCCCCAGCCGACGGGCTCGGCGATCCCGCACCGGACCGTCGATAACCATATTGGCCTTACTAGTAGTAAGGTTATTTCGTCAGTGCACAAGCGCCGTACGACAGCCGCCACCGAGCGACGGTGCGGACCAGATGCCGCTGGTGGAGAACACCTTTCAGACGGGACCGCCATCCAAGATTCGGGCCACACCAGAATCTTGCGTGGTTAATATTAACTATGCAAGACTCAAGGAATGAACGATATGGCTTACCTCGCCCGGACCTCAGTCCCCCTGTTCTGGCCGCTGGTCGCGGTCATCGGTGCACTCGTCGCCACCCGGCACAGTCCTTCTCGCGCAGCCACATTGGAGACCTGGCAACGGTGGTGGGCCGTCGTCGCGCTCGGGTTCGGCAGTCTGTGGATGACGTTCACCTTCCTCGCGGTGCCGGAGGTGATGGCGACCGCGATCGGGTTCGACTCGACTCCGTTCCAGTTCGAGATCGCATTCGCCAACCTCGGGCTCGCGGTCATGGGCTTCCGTGCCGTCTCCGCCACTGCCCGTGAACGCATCACCATCGGTCTGGGCGCGGGAATGTTCTTGTGGGGCGCGCTGATCGGCCACATCTATCAATGGTTCGCGCACGGCGATCACGCGCCCGGCAACACCGGTGGCGTCCTGGTCTGCGACCTACTCTTCCCCGCCGTGATGATTGTTCTCGCCTACCGCGCCCAACGACTGTCCACACAGCAGCCTGGGACTTCAACACTGTTGTCCAGCAACATGAGTGACTCGTCGCACGCAGCCGGGAGCAGGCAGGCATGAACACGGCAATCGTGGTCGGCGGCGGAATCGGCGGGTTGAGTGCGGCACTCGGCCTCGAGCGCGCCGGCTGGCGGGTGACGGTGCTGGAACGGGCGGAGCAGTTCCGCCCAGTCGGCGCCGGGTTGATGCTGGCACCCAACGCGGTGCGGGCGCTGAACTGGCTCGGACTGGCCGAGGAGCTCCGGTCGCTCGATGCCGCGCAGGGCGCCACGGGGATTCGGACCGCATCGGGAAAGTGGCTGTTGCGCGGCGAGGTCCCCGAGGTCGTCCGCCGGTTCGGTGTCCCCGGGTACATGCTGCACCGGGCCGACGCACACGCCATGCTCATCGGAGCACTGCGGCACACCAACCTGTGCACCGGCCACCAGGTCACCGAGGTGGAGCCCGAGACGGGCACCGTGACGTTCCAGCGTCCCACCGGCGAAACCGCAACGCTCAGCGCGGAACTCATCGTCGCCGCGGACGGCATCTCCAGTCCCACACGGGCACAACTGTTTCCAGACCATCCGGGACCGGTCTACGCCGGGTACCTCACCTGGCGCGGCGTGGTACCAGCCGAGGCCGCCGCCGACATCGAAGTGGGCCGCTCGTTGGTCGAGAGTTGGGGGCGGAGTCAGCGATTCGGCATCATGCCGCTCACCGGTGGCCGGGTCTACTGGTACGCCACGCTGTCTGCCCCGCCGAACTCCCACGCCCACGCGGACATCGAGACGGTCGCGCGACTCTTCCGCGACTGGCACGAACCGATCCCCCGCCTGATCGCCGCCACTCCCCTGAAATCGCTACTGCGACACGACATTTACTCCCTGGAGACACCGCTGCCCAGGTATGCCTCCGACCGGGTGATCCTGCTCGGTGACGCCGCGCACGCGATGACCCCCGACCTCGGGCAGGGCGCGGCACAGGCGCTGGAGGACGCCGCGACGTTGAACGCGCTCGCCACCACCGAGTCCACCGTGGAATCCGTGATAGCCGACTACGACCTGGCACGTCGTGGCCGCACCCAGCAGCTCGCGCAGGCCTCGGCCGCGGCCGGGCGGGTCGCGCAATGGCGCAATCCGCTGACGGTTGCGTTCCGGAACAGCCTCGTGTGGCTGACACCGCGCTCGGCGTATCTGAATTCGTTGCGCGACACCTTCTCCTGGACACCTGAATCCACGGCGCGGGACACAGCGGCGCCCGACCGGTCGGAGGTGGGCATCTGATGCGCGCGGTCCTGATGCTGTTCGACAGTCTCAACCGCCGGTTCCTGCCGCCCTACGGCGCCGATTGGGTACACGCCCCGAACTTCACCCGCCTCGCCGCGCACACCGCGCGGTTCGACAACTGCTACGGCGGCTCGATGCCTTGCATGCCCGCCCGCCGCGAGATGCACACCGGCCGCCACAACTTCCTGCACCGTTCTTGGGGCCCCTTGGAACCCTTCGACGACTCCGTGCCGGAGCTGCTGTCCGCGGCAGGGGTCTACTCGCACCTGGTCACCGACCATCCGCACTACTGGGAGGACGGCGGAGCGACATACCACAGCCGATTCCGCACCTTCGAGTTCTTCCGCGGGCAGGAGGGCGACGCGTGGAAGGGACAGGTCGCCGATCCGCCGCAACCGCAGAGCCCGCGTCGGGTCCGAAATCAGCTGTGGCGCCAGGATCTCGTGAACCGGCAGTACCTGACCGAACCGGCCGATCACCCACAGATCCGGACGGTGCACGCCGGCCTCGAGTTCATCCGCACCAATCACGCCGAGGACGCGTGGTTCCTGCAGATCGAGTGCTTCGACCCACACGAACCGTACTTCTCGCACCGCGAATTCCAGCGCCACTATCCCGCGCTGGACGCGCCGGGCGCGTCTCCGGCGTGGCCCGACTACAAGCGAGTGGCCGAAGATCCGGAAACCGTGGACCGCGCGCGGGCCGAGTACGCCGCGCTGCTGACGATGTGCGACGCGTCGCTGGGTCGCGTCCTCGACGTCTTCGACGAGCTGGGCCTGTGGGACGACACGCTGCTGATCGTGTGCACCGACCACGGATTCCTGCTCGGCGAGCACGGCTGGTGGGGCAAGAACGTACAGCCCTGGTACGACGAGAACATCCACACGCCGCTTTTCGTCTGGGATCCGGTTGCCCGGACGAAAGCAGGCACCTGCCAGGAACTGGTGCAGACCATCGACTTCGGCCCCACACTCCTGGATTTCTTCGGTCTCCAGCCGACCACCAATATGCAAGGCCGGTCCCTACTTTCGCTGCTGCGCGACCCCGCGCCGGACAGGCACCGAGCGGGGGCGTTGTTCGGGATCTTCGGCGGGCACGTCAACGTCACCGACGGGCGGTACGTGTACCTGCGGGCACCGGCCGCGCCGGGCAACGCCCCACTTTTCGAGCACACGCTGATGCCAACGCACATGGCCTCCCGTTTCACCCCGGCCGAACTGGAAAACGCGCAACTGGTCGGCCCACTCTCGTTCACCAAGAATGTCCCGGTGTTGCGCGTACCCGGGTTCGCAGTCGGCGACCCGTTCGACTTCGGCACGGCCCTGTTCGATCTGGAAAGCGATCCCCGCCAAGAGAATCCGATGATCGACGACGACCTCGAACTGCGGATGATCAACCTCCTGCTGGAACTCATGCACGCGAACGACGCGCCGGATTCCCAGTTCACCCGCCTCGGACTTCCGCTCGACGGGCCCGCCGATTCCCGGCACCTACTGGCCCGCACCCAACTGCGTGCTTACCAGGAAGCCGTTGCCCCGCTACCGATTCCGGCGGACTTCCGCCCCAGCGGGCCGGGGGTGAACACCCCGATCACCGAACTCCTCGCCACCGCGGGCACCCGCGCGATCGTCGAGGCCGCGCTCGGGCCCGCGATCGCCCGCATCGCCGCGCAGACCGGTTCGGTCACCCTTCTCGACCTGGCCGACTTCACCCCGGCGCTAACCAGGCGAACCCTGCACCAGCTCGATCGGGCACTGGCCGAAAGCTGACCGGTCCCCCACCACTCTCAATGAGGTATTCCGTTGACAGACACCGTCATACCGGCATCCCCGACCACCACCGGCACCCCGGTGGTCGTCCCCGGCCGCTGGCGCAAACTCGCCCTCGTCGCGGCTCCACTCTGGGCCGACAACAACGAATCAAGTGTGCTCAGCACCCTCGCCCCGGTCATCGTCGCGGCGGTCGCCGCCCCTGCGGCCGCGGTCGGCTACCTGACCTCCATCGGGAAGTTCATCAGCATCGTCTGCGGGCCGCTGTGGGCGTGGGTGGCGCGCAGGACCAACCGCAAGGTCGCCTTCGCCGTGGCCTCCGGTCTCGCCGGAATTGCCACCGCCGCAACCGGTCTCGCGCAGAGCTACGCCCAGCTCATCGTCCTGTACGGAGTGTCGGCCGTGTTCATCGCCGCGGCACTGCCGATCGCCAGCGAAATCACCGCCGACCTGTTCGACGATGCCGCGCGCGGTCGCGCCAACGGTTACACCTGGGGCGCGATCTCACTCCTCGGCTCGGTGCTCGGACCACTCATCGGTCAGCTGTCCCGCGTCCCCGACGGCTGGCGCTACGGATTCTTCGCGTGGGGTGCCATAACCGTGCTCACCGCAGTGCTGCTGGCCGTGTTCTTCACCGACCCCGCCGTCGGCGCCAGCGACATCGCCCCGCAGCAGGCCGAGGACAGCCGGATCACCTGGACCAAGGTGCGGCAGATGCTGCGGATCCCCACCTTCGTGCTGATGCTGATCCAGCGGCTCATCTCCGGTCACCTGCTGATCATGAGCTTCGGCATCGTCTTCCTCGTACACACCTACGGCTTCTCCACCGCGGTCGCTTCGATCGTCACCCTGCCCTTCGGAATCGGTTATCTCCTCGGCACTTTCGGCGGCAGTCTGGCCACCGACTTCCTGCAGAGCAGGCTGCCAAGGATCGGCCGCGTCATCGTCCTGCAGTTCGCCCAGCTCGGCTTCGGTGTCGTCGCCGTGGTTGGTACTCAGCACAATTGGGGCGGCATCGAGGTCTTCGCCGGATTCTGGGCGGTGCTCGGCTTCATGCAGGGCCTCAACCCCGGGGTGAACCGGCCCATCGTGGCCGCCGTCGTACCGCCCGAAATGCGCGGCGCCGCCTTCGCACTGCTGCTGTCGGTGTTCGAAGCCCTCGCCTACGCGCTGTTCAACCTCGTCGCCGGACTGCTCACCGATGTGATCGGCCTCCGTGGCGTAATGCTTTGGATCCCAGGCATTCTCATGCTCGTCAACGCCGCCTTCTGCACCATTCTCTATCGCACCTATCCCCGCGACGTCGAACGGCAACGCGCCCTCCTGGTCGAGCGAGCCCGACCCGAGGTGACCGGATGAACCCCGCCCGGCACCCGATCGAACAGGCACACCTGCCCGGCGGGACCTTCGCGATGGGCGATCCGCACCGCGACGGATTCCACGCCGACGGAGAAACACCGGTGCACACCGTGGAACTCTCGCCGTTCACGATCGACACCACCACGGTCACCAATGCCGCCTTCGCGACATTCGTCGAACAGACCGGGTACGAAACCGACGCCGAAAAGTTCGGGTACTCCGCCGTGTTCCACCTCGTGCTGGCAGCCGACGACGCAGACCTTCTCGGCCCCACCACCCGTACACCGTGGTGGATAGGGGTGCGGGAAGCGGACTGGCGGCACCCGCAAGGACGGCATTCCAGCATCGATGACCGCGGCGATCATCCGGTCGTGCAAGTCTCCTGGCACGACGCCATCGCCTACTGCGACTGGGCCGGCCGTCGCCTCCCGACCGAAGCGGAGTGGGAATTCGCCGCGCGCGGTGGCCTTTACGGCGCCCGCTACCCGTGGGGTGACGAACCGCCGGATTCCGGCGGCCAGTGGCGGGCGAACATCTGGCAGGGCACCTTCTCAACCACCATCCAGGACAACGAATTCCGCACCACCGCACCGGTACGCACCTACCGCCCCAACGGATACGGACTCTGGCAAACAGCCGGAAACGTCTGGGAGTGGTGCGCCGACCACTTCTCCCCCAACACCTACACCCACAACGCCCGAGCAGGCCACGTACGCGATCCACAAGGCCCAGCAACCGGGCATTCGCGAGTCCTGCGCGGCGGCTCATACCTCTGCCACGACAGCTACTGCACCCGATACCGCACCGCCGCCCGGTCCTCGAACACCCCCACGTCCACCATGGGCAACGCCGGCTTCCGCACGGCAGGGAGTTTCGGCGAACCGCGGTGACCTCAGCGTCCAGGCGTGGTCGACGGCGACACGGAAGGAGTCGGTGACATCGTGCCGGGTGGTGCCAGCGTGGACGCAGGTGCCTCAGGTGTGTTGGGTGGCGTCGACCGAGTCGCACCCGCAGCACGCCAGGCTCATCATGGGCCCGAGCCTGGCGGCCGGACGGTGCACGACCAACTTTGCGGGAGCCAGCACGACTTCGTCTACACCCGCAGCAACGTCCTCGCTGGTGCCGGTGACCGCCGCTACGTGGGCACAGGCGCGCCCCGACGACTGCGATCTATGTACATCAACGGCATCGTCCAAATGCCCATCACAGCCGAAACCGGCACGGACGCCCCGCGCGGCCCGAACGCGCGGATGGTTACTTCTGTGCAATCGGGATATCCCGTGTCCGTAGATCGAGCAAACTCACACGAATGCGATTCGAAGGAGGAGATCTCATGAGGTTCGCTAAAGCGGGTTCCTCGGTTGTGCTACTGGCAGGTTTGCTAGCGGCTGGGGCAGGTGTGGCCCACGCCGACCAGACCGTCACCGTCACCGCCGATCTGCTCGGCTGCGCAGCTCGCGCCGACATCGACGTTTCCGTACTAAACGGCATCACCGTCGGATCACAGGCGACGCTATCGGACTCGTTGGCAGCGCAGCTGCAACAGAACGGCTGCTTGCCCTAGACGTTCGCGAGTTCCGGGCGCTCGCAGTCAGGAATGACTGCGAGCGCCCGCACCACTCCGTCCTGCTTGCTCGAGCCGCAACGAGATTCGCCAACTCGTCGAATCCTTGGGCGGCCTTGTGAAGATTTTTGCAGCCCGCCGCCGGAACCGACAAACTCGAGGTCTACCGCCAACTCTCAGTGGCGGGTCACTCATGGCCTGGTTGTCGTTTCACCCGATGAGCACGGCCTGCAATGTTGCGGCGATATAGGACGGGCGAGGCGAACTCATCGGGCCGGCCTCGCAGCCTGCGAGCGTAGGTCAGCGGCATATACAAATCCCACGCCACCTGCTCCCAATCCGGGAACTCCCCGCCACCCACGGCCCGGACGGGTGGGCGAAGATCGCCGACCAGTGGCTACAACCGGGCAGAATGGTTAAGGAAAGCGTCTGCTGGTGCTACAAGCTGCTGTACTCGATGACGACGTATCACGACATCGACAAAGTGGGCCTGTTTTTGATCGGAAGTCGTGCGTCACAACCCATCTCGGACAAAGATGAAGAGCGTGGACAACTTCGATCAGAGCAGCCCGCACCCCGCGCGCATGTACGACTGGTATTTGGGCGGCAAAGACTATTACCCGGTCGACCAGGAGGCCGCAACCAAAGTCCTCGAAGTCTTTCCGTCCGTACGCCGGGCAGCCTGGGTCAACCGCGAATTCATGCACCGCGCCACGACCTACCTCGCGACCATCGGCATCCGCCAATTCCTCGACATCGGCACCGGAATCCCCACCGAATGGAACCTCCACCAGATCGCCCAGAAGGTCGCCCCCGAATCCCGAATCGTCTACGTCGATAACGATCCACTTGTCCTGACCCACGCGCGGGCACTGCTGGGCTCCACAACCACTGCGGGGCGCACCGCCTACGCCGAAGCCGACGTACGACACACCCACGACATCCTCAACGCACCCGAACTCATCGACACCCTCGATCTGACTCGCCCGGTCGCGATCAGCCTGGTCGCGCTCCTGCATTTCGTCCCGGCCGCCGACCACCCCTACGACATCGTGTCCACACTGATGGACGCCGTCCCGTCGGGCAGCTACCTCGTAATCAGCCACGCCACAGCCGATTTCGACCCCGAAGCGTTCGAGCACATCACTCGCATCTACCAGGAAGGCGGCATAGACGCCGAATTCCGATGCCGAGCAGACGTGGAGCGATTTTTCGCCGGTCTGGATCTGGTCGAACCCGGCGTCACCCCGCCACACCGCTGGCGCCAGGACGTGGAGGTGCCGCTGCCACGCAAACACTCTGATTACACCTCGGCGGTGTCGGCCGACGCGTTGGATGCACTGGTGTCGTTCTACGCCGGAGTCGCCGTGAAACCGTGAGCGTTGAAGGTAAACGCGGAAACTCTGCACGGGTCGGACACCCCGATACGATCAGGCATCGGGCCGCATGTTCTGCTGTGCCCATTCTTCGAAGCTGGTGAGTGGGATGTCGAGGTCCCTGGCGTATTGCGGGCGGCCCGGCTGGCCGGCCACGTTGAGCCACTCGTGTGAGGCGCCCATCGCCGGCATTCCGGCGGCGATGGCCTGTTCCTCGGTCATGTCCGGGGCGGACAGCTGCGTGTCCAGAGCGTGCGAGAGGACCTCGGCGATCTCTGTCATCGACAGATAGTCGCTCGCCAGTTCCAGCTCGACCCCGGCGAAGCGCTGCGGCTCGGCGATGGCCGCGGCGGCCGCGCGGCCGATGTCTTCCACCGCGACCAGGGCCAGCTGGGTATCGGGGCGCAGCAGAGTGACCAGGCCGCCCTCGACGCCGCGTGGGAACAGGTAGGCCATGGACGGGAGGAAGTTCTCCATGAAAAAGGCCGGCTTGAGCAGCGTCCAGTGCGGGAAGCCTGCCGTGCGGAGCCGGTCCTGGATCGTGCTTTTCGCGCCGAGGACGGGTTCCATTCCAGCCCAGCGGCCTTCGGTCCAGCCGGGTGTTTCGGTGTGCTGGCCCGAGGAGCAGGTCGCCGCCCACGGTGCCAGTGCCTCCTTGGAACAGATCGCCCGTATCGCGGGGGTCGGCTCGGCGACCGTGCGCCGACACTTCCCCACCCGCCAGGCATTGCTGGAAGCGGTCTCCCGCAAACAGATCGAGGCCCTGTGCGCCCGCGCCCACGACCTGACCGGCGCAGGCGAGGCCCGCAGCGCACTGCTGGAATGGCTGACCGACGTGGTGAACTACTGTGTCCGCGCCCGGGGCCTGGCAGTCGCGCTGGCCCACGACGCTGCCGGATCCGACCCGGTGCACGACAACGCCTGCTCCGCGCCGCTGGAAGAGGCAGGAAAACCTTTGCTACGCCGCGCAATTCAGGACGGCGCGGTGACGAAGGGTGTCACCGTCGCCGACCTGATCGCGCTGATCGTCGGCATCGCCCTGGCCACCGAACACCACCCTGACCCCGCCGCCCAGGCGGAGCGGCTGTTCGGACTGACCGTGGCCGGACTGAACCCGCAGAGCTGAACCAGGCGCACGACCGGGACAGCCCGGTCCGAACCAGCCGTGCACCGGCTGATTGGTTGCGGGGGGCTTATCGACGGGTGACTTTCGGCAGGCCCAAGCCGACTTCGGCGACCATGTCGCGCATCACCTCGTTGACGCCGCCGCCGAAGGTGATCACGACGTTCCGCTTGGCGTGCACATCCAGGAATTTCAGGGTTCGGGCTGTGTAGGGATCGCTGAGGTCGCCCCACGCGTAGATGATGTCTTCGGCGATGCGGACCACGCGTTGCACTCGGGTGGTGTGGAAGACCTTGGACGCGGAGGCGTCGGCCTGGCTTGGCCCGTCGGGGCCCGCGGACGCCACCACCCGCCAGTTCAGCACGTCGTTGACCTTCAGCACCGCGAGGATTTCGCCGAGGCCTTCCCGCACGTCGTCGCGGTCGAGCAGGCTCTCCGAGACGGCCCACGCGCGCACGAGGTCGTAGACGGCGGCGATGCGACCGGACGGGCTGAGCATCACGCGTTCGTGGTTGAGCTGGGAGATCAGGTAGCGGACACCGTTGTTCTCGGTGCCGACCAGCATCGACGCCGGGACGCGCACATCCTGGTAGTACGTGGCATTCGTGTGATGCGCGCCGTCGAGCGAAATGATCGGGGTGTAGCTGAACCCCGGATCTTTGGTGTCGACGATCAGGATGGACAGGCCGTGGTGCCGCGAGTCCACGGTGCCGGTTCGCGCCGCAAGCCAGATGTAGTCGGCGGTGTGCCCACCGGTGGTGTAGGTCTTCTGCCCGTTGACGAGGTAGGAGCCGTCTTCCTGCTTTTTCGCCGTCGTGGACAGCGAGAACAGGTCGGTTCCGGCGTCGGGTTCGGTGTATCCGATGGCGAACTCGATTTCGCCGCGCAGGATGCCTGGCAGGAAACGGCGCTTCTGTTCCTCCGTGCCGTAGCGCAGCAGAGTAGGCCCGACCGTCTGCAGGGTGACCGACGACAGCGGGATACTCGACCGCACCGCCTCGGATTCGAATATCTGCTGCTCCAGCGGGCCGAATCCCTTGCCGCCGAACTCTTCCGGCCAGCCGACGCCGAGCCAGCCGTCCGCGCCGAGCTGCCGGACGATACGGTGCGCCACCGGGCCGTGCCGGTCGTTCAGCAGCGTGATCGCGTCCTCGTCACTGACGAGCGTGCTGAAATACGAACGGATTTCGCGCTGCAGCGACTGTTGCTCTGGTGTCAGTCCGATGAACATCGCGTACCCAACCTCCGGAGATTATGCCGCTCACCACCGCAGTGGCGGACGACGTCCTTGGCCGACGAGAAATACCGGTGCATCGGGTAGGTGATGTCGACGCCGAGCCCCCCGTGCAGGTGGTGACACATCTGCATCGCCGCGCGGCCCTCTCCGGCGAACATGAACAGCGCGGCAGCCAGTTCCGTGGTCGGCCTGCCGCCGTTGTCGATGGTCCAATTACAGTACAGCGCAACAGATTCCAGCGCGGTAGCCAGGACGTAGATGTCCGCGATCTCCTGTGCGGCAGCCTGGAATGTCGCCAGCGGGCGACCGAACTGTTTTCTGGCCCCGAGATGATCCGCGGTCAGCCGCAACGCGCCTTTGAGCAGCCCGCTCGCATACGACAGGAAGACCGCTCCATGCAGTTCCTCGAACAGGTCCAAGGCATCCGGCTGCCCGGTGAACAGCGGCGTGCACCGCGCCTCGGTGAGCTCGAACTGGCCGTCCACCGGCGTATCCGGTGTTTCGGTCCCCAGGGAGCAATGGACCGGCGTCATCGACACGCCATCCTGCGCGAGATCGACAAGCGCCGGTCCGGCGGTGGTCGGCACAACCAACCACCTGGCGTCCCGCGCGTGCTGCGCGGCACCGAATCGGCCAGTGACCCTGCGAGATTCGGGTGCGAGCTCGGGCACACCGCGCTGCCCCGCGGCCCGCACGCTCACCGCGGTCAGCTCCCCGTCGGCCATGCCCTTGCACCAGTCACCGATGTCGACACCGGTCGCGGTCCGCGACGCCACCATGGCCGCGATGCCCGCACTGACGTACGGACTGTTCAGCGCGGCTTCTCCCAACGCCTGAGCCACGATGCCCACTTCTACCGCGCCCAGTCCAGCACCGCCGTAGCGCTCCGGGATGGCGAGCGCGTGAACGCCGCTGTCCTGCAACATCCGCCAAGCGGTCGCGGGGACCGGTCCGCGCGAAAGCACGCCGTGGACAGCCTCGTGCACGGCGCGCTGTGTCTCATCGAGCTCGAAATCCATCTGCCAGCCTTCTCAAAAGGTTCGCCGATCCGGTTATGTGACTTGGTGTCTGGGGCGCAGTGCCAGGATCACTTGATCGACTCGCATGACGACGTGATCGCCGACGGTGCTGTGGCCGCTGAGGATCGCGTTGTCGTCGATGACGCGGTCGATCCGCACGTGGTGCCGCACGATGTCGCCGGGTTCCACCGACGCGTCGAAGTGCACGCCGGACGCGCTGCAGAAGATGGGGACGTCCTGCGCCATCCCCTGTTCCGGTCGCCATTGCTCGGCGAGCAGCACGGCGGCGGCCTGGCCGAATGATTCCACGAGCAGGGAACTCGGATAGGAGTGGTCGGGTCCGACCACGCCCTCGTACCAGATCGCCTCCACGGTGATCGCCTTGATCGCGGTGATCCGCTCGCCCGGTACCAGTTCGACTACCTGATCGAGCAGCAGCGCGGGTGGGCGGTGCGGCAGGATTTCCTTGATTCGCTCGGGTCCGAGTCGGGTCATCGGATCCGCCTCGTGTACCGCAGCCGGATGCGAGCCGCCTCGCCCGGTATCCCGTCTTCGCGTATCGAGCGCACCGTAGCGGTGCACCGCAGATCTCCGTCTTCGGCGTCGGTTGTCTTGCCCGTCACGGTAATTCGATGACCGGGAAACACGGGACGCCGGAATCGGGCGCTCTCTATCTGCACCAGAGCCATGGACCGGCCGACGGCCGACGCGTGCGCCATGGCCACCTGATGAGCCGACTCGATGAGACAGACGCCCGGATAGATCAGGAAACCCGGGTAGTGCCCGCGAAAGATCGGGTCGTCCGGATCGATCATCCAGGACGCCGAGAACTCCTGGGGGTCCGCGTATTCCAGTTCGATCGATGCACGGACGGGACTGGCGGTGATCAGCTCCGCGCCGTCGAGAACCCGCATACCATCTGCCTCCTGGCCAAGTTCGAGCTACACGGTCGGGTGAGGTAGCCGTGGGATCACGACGGTAAGCGCGCTACCGCACCGCATCCGCGAGCTGACACCTAGTGGCCACCAGGCCGTCGGCGCGGCCGTGGATCGGCGACATGTTCCTGCGAGGCGGCGGTTCAGCCGGTCCGCGTCGGGTAGATGTCTAGCTTCCCGACTCGCGCGAGCGGCGCACTGCCGCGTGTCGATCGGTCGGCAACGACGGGAGAATCCATGACGACGTACCAAATCAAGCCGGGCACCTTCCTCGCGTGGGGAACGGACGGTATTCGGCTGGGGCACAGCGACAGTCCGCTCGATCTGCAAGCGGTGACGCCGGCGATCACAGATGTGCTCGCCAGATTGTCCGAGCCGGTGACGGCCGAAGAGGTCGTCGCGCAGCTCGCGCTCGACGGCGACGCCGCAGCCACGACCAGGAAGGCGATCGATCACCTGGCGGCCGCCGGGTTGTTGCAGGAGGGCACGGACCGCGACAGGCCCGACGCCTCCCTTCGCGTCGCCGCGATGGAGGTGCCGCGCGCTCTCGAGACCTTCCCGGACATCAGACAGCTCGACCCGGAGTTCGTGCGTCTCTACGAGAGCGTGCAGCACGCCACCCAGACCTCGGTCGCGATGAGTTACGCGTTGCGGATCGCGACGAAGTACATCGTCGACTCCGCTATCCCCGGTGATGTTGTCGAATGCGGGGTCTGGCGCGGCGGCAGCGCGGCCATCGCCACCGCGACCCTGCGCGAGCACGGCGACCTCGCCCGCACGATCTGGCTGTACGACACCTTCAACTGGACCTGGGACACGCCGACGGACGAGGACCAACTGCAGCTTCCCTCCGGTGACATGAAACTCACCGACCTGCTCGCGAGCGTCACCGACAGTGTGCAGGACGAGGGCAGTGACCAGGCGTCGGTCACCGAAACCGTCTGCGGCACCGGATATCCACGCGAGCGGATTCGCTGTGTCGAAGGTTTGGTGCAGAACACGATCCCCGACGACGCGCCGGACCGCATCGCCCTACTGCGGCTGGACACCGACCTGTACGACTCGACACGGCACGAGCTCGAGCACCTCTATCCGCGCCTTTCCGTCGGCGGTGTCCTGATCGTCGACGACTACGGCAAGTACAGCGGCGCCACGAAAGCGGTGGACGAGTACTTCGCGAAGCTGAACGAACCGGTGCTGCTCAATCGCATCGATACGCAGGGCCGGATCTGCGTGAAGACGTCCACGACGGCATGATCGTCATCGGCATCGTGCGGCGCCACGCCGCCCGGTGCCGATGTCGCCCGGCAGCGCGGGCGAGGCCGTTCACCGCGGCGCACGCCCGTAATGCGCGAACTCGGCCATGATCTCGGCGAGCGCGGGACCATCGGCCCGACGGTAGTGGGTCGACCTCGGTTCGCGCAGGTAGATCGGGTCGTCGACCAACCACGCCGCCCGCCGCAACGCGGGCTTGTCTATCTTCCTGGTGGCGGTCACCGGCATCTGTTCGATGATCCGCAAGTAGCGCGGCGCCCATTTGGTGCCGAGATCGGGCTGCTTGCTTAGGAATTCACCGAATGCCTCGGCGTCGAAATCGGCGCCCGCCACCAGTTCGACTGTCGCCATGACCTGGTCGCCGGTGCGGGCATCGGGCACCGGATACACTGCGACCAGCGCCGCGTCCGGAAACCGGGCCAGGATGCGTTCCACCGGCGCCGCGGAGAAGTTCTCGCTGTCGACCCGAATGCGGTCGCCGGAGCGCCCCGCGAAGTAGAAGTAGCCCGCTTCGTCGCGATATCCGAGATCACCACTGCGAAATACCGTGCCGCTCAAGCGCTCCCGTGTGGCGGCGGCGTTGTTGTAGTAGCCCTCGAAGAGCGTTGCACCCGTGGTATTGACGATCTCGCCGATCGCCTCCGCCGCGTTGCACAATCGTCCGTTGCTATCGAATCGTGCTCGAGGGCATCGTCTTCCGGCTTCGTCGTGGATCTCGATGTTCATGAATTCGGGTGCGCGCCCCAGTGAGTTCGGCGGGGCGTCCTTGCTCATCCTGATGACGATGGCGCCCTCGCTGGAGCCGTAGCTTTCGACCGGCCGTACGCCGAACCGGCGCTCGAATTCGGCCCGGTCCCGTGGCGCCGCCTCGGTACCGAACACCAGACGCAGCCGGGTGTCCGACTCGAGCGGCGATTCGGGCGCGGACAGCAGATAGGCCAGCGATCGTCCGACGTAGTTGAAGTAGGTGACACCGAAGCGGCGGATATCGGGCAGGAAGCCGGACACCGAGAACTTGCGCCGCATGGTGAAGGTCGCGCCGGTGCGGACCGACGGCGCCCAGCAGGCCATGATCGCGTTGCCATGGAACAGCGGCATCGCGTTGTAGGTGACGTCGTCACGGGTGATCCCGAACGGGTTGGCCGTGGCAAGCGCGGCAAGCCTGCCGGTCGAGCAGATCACCGCCTTCGGCGCGGCCGTCGAACCCGAGGTGAACGTCAGTAGTAGTCGAGTGGCCGGGTCCTGCGCGGACGGCGACACCGGAACCGCCCGTTCGCGCGCCGCGACGATGCGAGCGGCCCATGCCGCGCCGCCGACGATCATGATCCGGTCCGGGTCGACTCCCGTGTCCAGCCCGGCGAGCAGCGGTAGCTGTGCCGCGTCGGTGATGATCAGATCGCAGTCCGTGGCACGGATATCGGCCGCGAGCGCCGCGCCGCGCCGGGTCGGATTGATACCGATCAGCGTGGCACCGGATAGCGCGGCCGCACCGATCAGGAAGATGTACTCCGGCTCGTTCTCCAACAGGACTCCGACATGCAACTCCCGGCCGGGTTGCCGCAGGTCGGCCAAAACCGCCGCGCGAGCGAAGCTTTCGCGCACCACCTGGCGCCACGTCCACCGCGAGTCCTCGAATAGCAACCCGGGATGGTCATCGTCGGCTCGTGCGAGCAGCAGATCGGCGAACACCTTCGGTCGCTGCGTGACGGCACTGTCGGACATGGCGAAACCTCTCTCGCGCACGGGCTCGATCGGGAGAACTCACGGCGGGGACATCGGCTCACCCGAGGACTCGAGCAAGCCGAGTTCCGCAGCGCGAGCACCGATTTGGAAGCGGGTGGTGACACCGAGGCGGACCATCATGTCGGCGACGTAGCGCCGGTAGGTTCGCAGCGAAACCGAGAGCCGCCGGGCGGCAACCTCATCCTTGAGGCCGTGATTGAGGCTTTGCAGCACGGCGAGCGTCGTCTCGTCGAACTCGGTCAGCCGGAACCCGAGGTGCACCGACAACTCGCAGGACGATTCCCAGAGGATGCGCGCGAACTGGTGAATCACCCTCAGCAGCACCGGATCTCGAATCACGAATCCGTGCGGACGCTGCTCGCTGGTGCCGCCCCAGACCGCCGCGATCTGCTTGTCGATGATGGCCATGTTGTAGAAGTCCGCGTCGACCACCCTGGTCTGCGCGTGGATCTGGGGATGTTCCAGCAACAACGCCGGATCACGCGTCTCCACGTAGTGCCGCGAATACAGCAGCCGGACCTGCCTGCCCGACGCGAGCAGATCGGCGACCAGTATCCGACTTGCCTCGTAGTGCGGCTGCATGCGCAGCGGACTCGACACCACCAGCATCGCCTCCTTGCGCACCCGCTGGAGCAATTGCTGCAGCTCCTGTTCCCACCCCTCGCCCGGCCGCAGGTAGATGATGCTGTCCGCGCCCCGGGTACTGCGACACTCGTCGATCGCCTGATCTATCAGCCGACGCGATTCCGCGAGCAGCGCACCGACATCGGTGCTGCTGTCCCCCGAATATCCGAGCCCCCCACCCCGCACGGTCTCCGTTATGTCTCGGTTCATGCCTGGCCCTCCCCTGCGCATGTCTCGTCATCGAAAGACTGCATGCCCCAACCCATCCCGGTAGACCCGAGCCTCGCGATCGACCTCGCGCTCAGCCGATGGGCCCGGCACCGCACTGTCGCGACGGCAGATTCCTGCCTCGCTACAAGTCTTTCCCAGCCTATGGAACAAGTTCTAACATGGCAAGGAAGGCTGGACTTGCCCGCCGACCAACAACCTCGGCGCTGCACCGAACGCGCAAGGATCTATGCCAGGTAGTCGGCCGACATGATGCGGCAGGCTGGCATTTTGCTGCCAATTCGACGACATTTTCCTGCGGCATCACCACCTTCACACCTATAGGAACGTGTTCTAGTTCTACTACTGAGATACCGGAACCAAGGGATCACGATGCATATCGATTTCACCGAAGAGCAGCAGCAGTTACGCAAGCAGCTACGTGCCTTTTTCGCCGACCTCATGACACCGGACATCCAGGCGGCGCTGGCCGGACCCGGTGGCGAGTACGGCGCGCCGGAGGCCTACAAACAAGTCGTACGCACCCTCGGCAGCAGCGGATGGCTGACCCTCGGCTGGCCGGAGGAGTTCGGCGGCCAGGACCGGCCCGCCATGGACCAGCTGATCTTCAACGACGAGGCCGCCGCCGCGGGCGTCCCGTTCCCGTTCCTCACGGTGAACACCGTCGCACCGACAATCATGCGATTCGGCACCCCGGAACAGAAGGCGTTCTTCCTGCCCCGGATCGCCAAGGGCGAATTGCACTTCTCCATCGGCTATTCCGAGCCGGAGGCGGGTACCGACCTGGCGGCGCTGCGCACACGCGCGGTACGCGACGGCGACAACTACGTCATCAACGGCGAGAAGGCGTGGACAAGCCTCATCGAATACGCCGATTACATCTGGCTCGCCGCCCGCACCGACCCGGACGCGACCAGGCATCGCGGCCTATCCATCCTGATCATGCCCACCACGGCGGATGGCTTCTCCTGGAGCAAGATTCACACCATGGCCGGGCCCGGCACCAGCGCGACGTACTACTCCGACGTCCGGGTGCCCGCGTCGAGCGTCGTCGGCGAATTACACGCGGGCTGGTCGCTGATCACCAACCAGCTCAACCACGAGCGGGTCGCGCTGACCTCCGCCGCGCCGCTGCAGGAATCGCTGCGTCAGGTACGGGAATGGGCCGAGCAGACCACCCGCGCCGACGGCTCACTGGTGATCGATGCCGAGTGGGTACGGCTGCACCTGGCCCGCGTCCATGCCCACATCGAGTACTTGAAGCTGCGCAATTGGCGCATCGCCTGGGCGGCCGATACCGGTGAACTCGGGCCGGCGGACGCCTCGGCCACCAAGGTGTTCGGCACCGAATTGGCAACGCAGGCTTACCGATTGCTGATGGAGGTGCTCGGTGCGTCGGCGGTCGTGCGCACGGACTCGCCCGCCGCGATACTGCGCGGGCGGATCGAACGGCTGCACCGGTCGTCGCTGATCCTGACCTTCGGCGGCGGCACCAATGAGGTCCAGCGCGACATCATCGCCAAGACCGCCCTCGGCCTGCCCGTCACCCGCTGATCTTCCCGGAGGAATTCCATGGACTTCACGTTCACCGAGGCTCAGGACGACCTGTCCGGGCTTACCCGTGACCTGCTCGCCGACTGGACCGGCAAGAACACTCCGGACGGCACCGGTTTCGACCGGTCGCTGTGGTCGTCGCTGGCGCGCGCCGGACTGCTCGAGGCCGCCCTGCCCGCGCCGATCGGCGGCGGGTTCGGGTTGCTGGAGCAGTGCAGTGTGCTCATCGAGATCGGCCGCACGGTGGCGCCCACCCCGTATCTGACCAGTGTCGCCGTCGCGGCCTCGGCCATCGCCGCGTTCGGCGACGACGCGCAGCGGCAGCGCTGGGCGGCACCGGTCGCCCAGGGCGATCTGACCTTCGCGGTCGCCCTGGCGACCGAGGACGACCGGTTCACCGCGACACCGGCCCCGACCGGTTGGCAGGTCAGCGGCTCGCACAGTGCCGTTCCCGGAGGTGCTTTCGCGGACGCGTTCCTGATCGAGGCACACACCGCCGACGGGCCGCTACTGTTTGTGCTCGACCGCGACACCCCCGGCCTTCGCAGCACCGAACAGCAGGTGGTCGACGGCGCCGACGCCGCGCTGGTCGAGTTGGACGCGGTATCGGTGGATGTCGCGAACGTGCTCGGCGCCCCGGGCGACGGCGGTGCCGGGTGGGCGCGCCGCCGGGCGACCGTGGCCGCGTGCGCCTATCAGCTCGGCGTTGTCGAGCGCGCGCTCGAGCTCACGGCTGAATATGCGCTCACCCGAAAGCAATTCGACAAACCCATCGGCTCGTTCCAAGCCGTGCGGCAGCGACTGGCAGACGCCTACCTCGATGTCGACGCGGTCCGGCTGACCCTCTGGCATGCGGCCTGGCGCGAATCACAGGGACTGCCCGCCGAGGCCGACGTCGCCACCGCCAAGTTCTGGGCCGCCGAGGCGGGCCACCGGGTGGCGCACACGATGGTGCATGTGCACGCCAGCATCGGCATCTTCCTGGAGTACCCGGTGCATCGCTACTTCCTTGCGGCCAAGCGCACCGAGTTCCTGTTCGGTGCGGCCACCGAACAGCTGCGGGCGTTGGCGGATGCCCTCTCGGCGGGCGCGCGGACGTAATGGCTGGTGCGTTTCCGGTGGCACAGGCACGTGCCACCGGAAACGGTTCGGGCGGAACGGAGTTACGCTGCCCGGGCCATCAGGGAGCTGTAAGCGCTTGGCACAGGCGGTCATCCAGAGTGCTGAGTCCCCAGCTGCCCCGATCCTCGAGCATGGCGTACCCGTGCGTGATCGCTCCGACGGCGACGTTCACCAGCTGTCCGTCGCGCTCTACGTAGCATTCCATCCCCGCGGTGAAGGTCAGGTTCTTGAACACCTGGTCCACGACGAGCACGGTGTGCAATTCCTCCTCCATGTACACCTCGTCGAGCATGCTGATCCGCGAGCGCGGCACCACCGGGATGAGCTGTTTGTCGTCGAGCAGCGTCCGGATGGACACCCCGCGGTCGGCGAGCAACCGATCGACCACCTCCTCCATCACCCGCAGGTAGCCCGACATCTGGAGCCGCTCGGTGAAGTGGCAGTAGAAGTACGGGATCCGCAGCTTCCAGGCGAACGCGTTGCGCCCCTGCGCGATTCGCGCGAGGTCGGTGGGCACGCCCGCGTCGGGCGCGGCGCCGAACCCGATCGCAGGAGCGGATCGCCGGATCCGAGGGACGACCGCGGATGCCAATTCCGGCGCCACCGCCGCACGCGGCGTCGCCCATCGCGAGTCCTCCCGCAACGCCACCGATACCCGCGATCTGGCCAGCTTGATCTGCTCGCCCTGCCGATCGCCCACGATGCCGATCTCGAACACGTGCTCACCGTCGCGCGGCGACGCGACCGGGGAGACACTCAGTCGAACCGTCTCGTCCAGGTTGAACACGTGAATGATCCGGGTGTCGATGTCGACGATCTCCCAGCACAGGCCGTTGTCGACGTAGAGGCCGCGGGCATCGTGGCCGATGGCGCAAAAGTGCCTCAGCACGGCCTCTTCGATCAGGTAGTTCACGTGTTTGAACCCGATCCATGGGCCGATATTGGCGCCCTCGTAGCCCGGGCGCAGCTCGACATCGGTGACCGGGGTGACGACTGAGGTCATTGTCATTCTCCAACTCTGCTAATGGAATTCGAAGTGATCAGGCACGCGGTGAGTGGCTCGCCGACACCTCCGGTGGTGAGCAGCGAGGTGCCGTCGGTGCAGGCCGCACAGGCCGCCTGCACAACCCCGAGCGCGCCCGAGGCCGCGCCGAGCCGGTCGGCGAGGTCGACCACCGCCGCCGCGGAAGCCAGTTCGGCGAGGTCCGGTGTCGGACCGAAATCCGGTGTGTACCAATGGTCTATCGCCTGGCTGTGCAGCAGGCCCGGTATCTCCGCGCCGCGAACGCACCCGCCGAACACCGCTCGCGGCCGCGCTGCCGACGCGTCCGCCCGCTCGACGATCACGCAGGCGGCCCCGTGGAAACGCCCGGAAGACGCTCGGGCACCGGCGAATCGGCGGACCATCGGGTTGTCCACCTCCACGCCGACAACGAGCACGCGCGCCGCCCGGCGCGACTCGATCAGGACGCTCGCCCAGTCCATCGCGTCCAGCCCGGAGCTCGCCCCGCTGCACAGCATGAGGTTCGGGCCGAACAGCCCGAATCGAATGGCAATGGACGAGGCGACCACGTTGCTCGACGCGTTCGGCAGATCCATCGGGCCGCGTTCGCCCGCTTCGATCCCATTGCCGACGACCCGGCACACGGTGTCGACGTTTCCGAAGTTGGAGCTGACGACGACCGCGGTCACGGCATCGGCGCAATCATCTATTCCCATGTCGCGCAACGCCGCCTGCGCGGCGGCCATGCCGAGCCGGGTCGCCTCGTCCTTGTAGCGCAGGCCACGCGCGCCGAGGATGGCGGCCGGATCCTCGTCCGGAAAGCCCGCACCGACAATCGCGGCGCCGACGAGCACGGTCTCGGTCATGAGGCACCCTCCACGATCGCCACCGCGTTGACGCCGCCGAAGCCGAAGGAGTTCACCTGGGCAACGCCGAGGACCGCCAGCTCGGTGGGCTCGGTCGCCAGCCGCAGCGTGCGCGCCTCATGGATCGGGGTGACAAGGTCTGGGATCGGCGGCACCCGGCCGGTGCGCAGGGACGCGACGGCGGCGACCAGGCTGAGCATCCCGGAGCTGCCTGAGGTGTGCCCTGTCATCGCCTTGATCGCGGTCACCAGCGGTCGCGCCGCGCCGAAGACATCAGTCAGCGCCGTCGCCTCGGCGGCGTCGTTGAGCGCCGTACCGGTTCCGTGCGCCAGCACGAGATCCACGTCGGTGGGCCGCACTCCCGCGCGCCGGTGCGCGTCGTGCATGGCCGCGACGATGCCGACCGGGTCGGGCGCCGTCACATGGCCTGCGTCGCAACTGATTCCGACGCCGCGCAGCCGCGCCAAGGCAGGCCCGTCGCGCCGCAGCACAATGGCTGCGGCGCCGTCGCCCATGAGCACGCCTTTGTGCCGTGCGTCGAACGGGCGCAATGCCGTCATCCGAGGCTGCACCACGTCGAGTGCGGCGAACATGCTCACCGCGATGGTGTCGACGCCGGCGACCACGACGGTGTCGGCCCGGCCGAGCGTCAGCAGGTCATCGGCCATACCGAGCGCATGGAGCGAGGCCGCGCAGGCATTGGCCACGGTGTGCACCTCGGCGCAGCCGAATCGCTCGCGCAGCGCGGGCCCGAAATCCAGGTCCGGTGCGCCGCCCTCGTGACCCGCCTGCCACGCCAGCTCGACCGAGCGCAGTTCGCGCAGACCGGTTCCGACAATGACCGGAATGCCGGTCAGGTCATCGCCGAGTCCGGCCTGCGCGGCGGCTTCGGCGATGGTCTCGATCAGCCATCGGGTCGCGTAGGCCGGGCGGTCCGGTGCCTGATTGGCCATCGGATATCCGTGCTGGGTGCGGTATTCGCGGGTATCGAAGCGACGGAGTTCCGCGACGCCGGACTGCCCGGCGCACAGCGCGTCGAAGACCGTTGCCGCGGTGTCGCCGATCGCGGCGACGGCGCCGACTCCAGCTATCGCGCGGCCCATTTCATTCTGATTCATAAACTCTCACAGGGTGATTCACGGCTCACGACACAGCATGCTTTGGTCGCACCAGTGGCACTTTCGGCAATCCAGGGGCGCCGCGGCGCTGCTCGCCGCGCGAGACCGCGAGCGGATCCCAGTCCGTTGTTCGGTGCGGCAGCCGCGCCGGATCCGCGAGCACCGTCCCCGCATAGACGTCGCGCAGCAGTTCGCGACCGAGAATTTCTCCGGCACAGCAAATTCCGCTGACGGCCGCGCCGGTAACTCCGCTGCCATAGCGGGTGCTCTGCCCGACAACATGCAGTCCCGTAACCGGCGTGGCGGTGTCGGGTCGCCGCGCGATCCCGCCCCAATCGGCCAGGCCATAGGGTGTCCCATCGGTCGAGCGGGTGTAGCGCTGATGACTGGACGGAGTCGCGACCTCGAGGTGCACGATATCGCCGCCGAGCGGTCCGACGGCTCGCTCAGCAGCGGCCAACAACGCGTTGGTGAGCCTGCGCTTGCGCGACCGGTACCGCGGGTCACGCCGGTAACGACCGTCGCTGTTCCACTGCGGCGGCCCGGCCGCGCACGGCGCCATCACCTGGACGCTGCCCTGGCCGGGCGGACAAGCCCATGGCCGCCGGGCCGGTCGGGCGGAAGCGCACGACACGAAGACGAACGGCAGCCGCTCATCGCCCGCGGCGAACCGGCGATAGGCGCCTTCGATGTCCTCGTGGTCGAAGCACCACAGATTGGCCGAACCGATGCCGGGAGGCTGGGTTGATAAACCGAGGTACAGGATCGCCCACGCGTGCCGCATGACCGCGGCGCGCGTTCGCTCGACCACCTCGACGGGGAAACCGTCGGTGTCGCTGCACAATTCGAGCACAGTGCGACGAAAGTCCGCATTGGACACCACCGTCGACGCGTGAATGCGCTCGTCGTCGTCGAGCGTCACCCCGGAGACCACACCGCCGTCGGTGTGAACGGTGCGAACGCACGCCCGCGTACGCACCTGTCCGCCGTGCGCCTCCACCAGCTCGACCAGCGCGGCAACCAGGGTCTGCCCGCCGCCGTCCAAGTGGTACGCGCCGCGCAGATAGTGATCCAGCACGCTGGCGTGGGTCGCGACGGTGACGCCATCGGGGCTCGCTCCGTAGTTGCCCGCCTGTGCCGCAAGCACCGTCCTGGCCAGCGGCGAGAGCCGGTGCGCAGCGAACAACTGCGTGAGCGGTCGTCGGCTCCAAACGAGCGCGCCGGGGTGGTCCCGGGTCAGCTGCGCGACCTCGCCGGGCGACAGCAGCGTGGCGCGCATGATCTCGCCGATCGCCTCGAACACCGCGATACAGGCGGTGATCCCGGTCCGCTCGGCAGGCAGCGCCGAGCACAAACGATCCCGGTACGCCGCCCAGCCCACCGGCACGTCGATGGTCCTGCTCGGCAACACGATCCGATCGAATCCCTGAAAATCCATGGGGAGCAGCCGGATTCGATCGCCCAACGCCAAACCATTCAGGATCGCGGGCAGCATCCCCTCGGGCCCGCAATCGCCGAGATAGTGCACGCCGACATCGAATTCGTAGGCACGGCGACGTCGGAAGACATGCGCGTTCCCGCCCGCGACATCGTGCTGCTCCAACACCAGGACGCGCTGTCCGGCGGCCGCGAGATACCCGGCGCAGACCAGGCCTCCGATGCCCGCGCCGACCACGATGGTGTCCCAGTCGGGCGGTTCAGCCACAGCCACCGGCGTGCCCCATATCGCTGCCGACCGGGAGCGGTACGGCGCGGGCGGCCGGTTCGGCGACCGGCGCACCGAGCCACGACGCGAAGTCGTCCAGCCGCTCGACACCCCAGAACCGATTGACGCCGCGTACGAAGAACGGCACCCCGAACACGCTGTCCCGATAGGCCGTCAACAGCATCTCGACGGCCGCGGCGCGCACCTCGGGATCGGATGCCGCCCGCGCCAGCTCCGCACCGTCGAGTCCCAGGTCGGTGCCGACCGCCTCGACCGTGCCGGGATCGCAGATATCGCGTCCCTCGTGCCAGCGGGCGCGGGTCAGCGCCACCGCGAGTTCGGGCATCCTGCCGACCCTGGCCGCGGCGACACAGGCCAGATGCGGCACCTCCCACCAGGGATTGCGGTCGACCGGCCAGCGCACCGTCAGGCCGCGGGCGGCCGCAGCCCGCCGCGCGTCCTGCAGGATGTACAGGTGCTTCTCGCGCGACATCGGCGCGTAGCAGTAGCCGCCGCCCGCCTGCTCCAACTCGGCGAGCATGGCGCCGTCCGGATCCCAGAACGGCAGCCAGGTCAGGGTTTCGGCCAGCTCGCGATGCCGGGCGAGCAGATCCTCGACGGCAAGCCAGGAGTACGGGCTGCGCAGCGAGAAATAGAACCTCGGTTCGGTTTTCACAATGACATTCCCCCGTCGATCTGGAAGACGCCCGCGGTGACGTATGCCGACCGCGGCGATGCCAGGAAACTCACCAGGTCGGCGACCTCGTCGGCGGTTCCCCAGCGCCCGAGCGGAATTCGCGCCAAGGCGGCACCGCGCAGCTCCGCGTCCAGAGCGGCCGTCATGTCGGTCTCGATGAAGCCGGGCGCGACGACGTTGGCCCGCACGCCGAAACGGCCGACCTCCTTCGCCAGCGCCTTGGTCATGCCGATGATGCCCGCCTTGGCCGCGGAGTAGTTGGACTGCCCGACGTTTCCGTGGATACCGGAAATCGAGGAGATGTTGATGATGCTGCCCGAGCGTCGCTTCAGCATCGGGAACAGCGCTGCCCGGCACACCGTGAACGTCCCCGTCAGGTTCGTGTCTATGACTGTGCGCCAATCCTTCTCGGCCATTCGCAGCATCGGGCTGTCCCGCACGATGCCTGCCGAGGTGACCAGTGTGCTGATCGGCCCGAGTTGGCGCTCGGTGGCGTCGACCCAGGCGTGCACCGCGTCGGCCTCGGAGACGTCGACCCGCGTGCCGACCGCGACCGCACCGGCGGCCTCGGCTTGCTCGACACACGATTCGGCCGCATCCGGACGCGAGTGGTAGCAGAACGCGATGTCGTAGCCGTCGGCCGCCAAGCGAGCCACCACCGCGCGGCCGATGCCGCGCGACCCGCCGCTCACCAGCGCGACCGGGCGCGGCTCGGTGCCGCTCATCGCTTTGCCCCAGTCGGCCCGTAGTGACGAATCAGGACACATCCGACAACACCGTCCAGGTCTACCGAGGTCATCAGCGAATACGGCTGGCTTACAGCCGGATTCGCGTCCAGCAGCGCGGCGAGCTGGAACCCGCCGGTGGCCGCTCCGGCGTCGCCGACCAGATCGGCGATGCTGCGAATCGCTGTCCGCGGCAGGACATCACGCACCGCCGCCACCTCGCCCGCGGAAAACCCGGCCCATGGGTCGGTGGTCGCGGTACCGCTCACCATTGCCACGGCGACCTCGTCCGCCTCGATCCCGGCGGACTCGAGCATGGAGCGCAACAACCGCGAAAGCACCTCGCGCACCGGCGCACCGGCGCTCCAGACTCCTTGCCGCACACGCACGAGTTCGGCCACCGCGCCGCGACCGGCCGACCGCGCGGAGGCGGCCGATTCCAGCGCGAACACCGCGCAGCCCTCACCGAGCGGGCGATCCGTGTCGTCCGCGCCAAGGTATTCCACCCAGGCCCGATGCGGCGAGAACTCCTCGGCCATGCCGCACAACACCATTTGTGCGCGGTCGCGCTGGAACAGCCGCGCGGCATATTGCAGCACTGCGACACCTGCGGCCCGCCCGCCCGCGATAGTGGTGTTCGGTCCGCGCAGGCCGTGCCAGATGGCGCACTGCCCGGCCGCACGGTTCATCACCGCGTTCGGGAATCGGGCCGGATCGACCTGAAAAGGCCTGTCCTGGATGAAGGAGTCCTTGACAAACTCCATCATGCTGCGCAGGCTGCCGGTCGTCGTACCGAGGACGAGGGCGGTGTCCGCGCCGTCGTTGGCGGGCGCGGGCAACTCGTCGAGTACCTGTCCGACCGTCTTGACCGCTAGGCCGGTGAGCCGATCCATGGCGCGAGTCCCGTTGCTGCCCAGCGCCTCTCGCACCTCGAAGTCACGCACCAGGCCGACCCGCGTGATCGGTGACCGGTCCGGACCGGGATCCGCGGCCCGCAGAGCGGACGCCCCCGATCGGATGCCGCGTTCGAAGTCCGCCCGGCCACCGCCGAATGGTGACAGCACGGACCAGCCGGAGAACACCAGCGTCATCGGATTCGTCGATTCCTTCCTCGGCGCGCGCCGGTGCGTCCCGCCCGCCGTCATGACCGCTCCCGATATCGGCTCAGCATCAGCACGGCGTTGTTGCCGCCGAAGGCAAGGCCGTTGTTCTGCACGGTCCGGAGATCGGCCGCACGAGCCCGATTCGGCACCACGTCGAGTCCGCACTCGGGATCGGTGCGGCGATGGTTGACGGTCGGCGGTATGAACCCGTGCGTGATGGCAAGGGCGCAGGCGATCGCGGCCAGCGCGCTCGCGGCACCCATGGTGTGGCCGATCATCGATTTGATCGAGGTGGTCGGCGGCGGTCGCTCGCCGAAAACGGCTCGGATCGCGCCCGCCTCGGTGATGTCGTTGGCCTTGGTTCCGGTGCCGTGCGCGGAGATGAAGTCGACCTCCTGCGGCTTGACACCGGCATCCTCGTGCGCCAGTCGCATGCACCGGCCGAAGCTGTCGAGATCCGGTGCGACGGGATGCTTTCCGTCGCAGTTGATGCCGTACCCGAGTATTTCCGCGTAAATGTGCGCGCCGCGGGCCAGCGCGGAGTCGAGCTCCTCGAGCAGCAGCATGCCGCCGCCCTCGCCGGTGAGGATGCCGTCGCGGTCCGCGTCGAACGGGCGGCATCGCCCCGCGGCGATGGTGCCAACCCGATAGAAACCGGAGAACGTCTTGCGGCAGACCGCGTCTGCCCCGCCGACCAGCGCGAAATCGACATCGCCACTGCGCACCGCGTCCGCGCCGTACCCGATCGCGTAGTTGCCCGCGGCGCATGCCGTTGGGATGGTGACGGCCTCGACATCGGTGAGCGCCAGTTCCCTGGCGATCACGGCCGACAGACGGCTCACCGGTATGCGCCGGGCCTGCACGGAATCCATTGCCTCGGGCGCGTTTTCGATCCAGGTCTGCATCAGCTGATCCAGATCACGGGATTCGCCGTCGGTTGTCCCGACGGCGACGAGCCCGTGCCGATTGCGCAGCCGGTCCTCGGACAGACCCGCGTCGGCCAGGGCCAGCCGTGCCGCGGCCACCGCGAACTGCGTTGCCCGGCCGAGTTCCTCGGCGCGGTGCACGGTGAGCCACTGTGCCGGAACGAAATCCGGCACCTCACAACCGGTGGTATTCGGGTATCCGGTGGTGTCGAACGCCGAGATCGGCGCCGCGCCTTGCCTACCCGCCCGCAGCGCGTCCAGGAATTGACCGGCACCGGTGCCGATGCTTGTGACCGCACCGAGCCCGGTGATGACAACCCTGCGCTCCGGTCGGCGATCGGTGCTGGTCATGCTCGTCCGCTCGCTCGCCCGGATCAGGCGGGCATCGCATCGGCGAGGACGGCGTACACGCCGTCGAGGTTCACCATGCGGTCGAGTTCGGACTGATCGATGGTGACCTTGAAGGTGCGCTCCAGCTGCGCCAGGATCTCGATGGCAAGCAGCGAGTCCGCGCCGTGGTTTTCCTTGAACAGGCTGCTGTCGGTGACCTGGTCCGGTTCCAATTCGAGGATGGCACAGACAGTTTCTTTGATCCGGTCTTTATCGGCGGTAGCGAGAACAGGCATTCGGCCATTTCCTTTCATAACCACGAACAATCGAGGAACTCGATTGCGGTGAATTCAATATATCGTCGGCTGCTGATAGAGCGAGGCCATGGAAGCCAACTGTGCATCAAGCTGCCAGCGCGATTGCAACTTGTTGCCGTGACTCAACTTTCGCATTCGAACGCTTGCTGAGGCTCACGCAACTCGAACCAAGCATGCACAAAGCGGTCGACGGTTTCGGTGAACTGTTCCACTCGATCGACCATTGGGAAATGCGCACAATCCGGAAACACCACACTTTGCGCATCTGGCAATTTCCGGGTCAGGTGTTCGATGTCGGAGACCGGGGCTATACGGTCGGCTCCGCCCGCCACCACGAGCACCGGAATCGTCAGTCGGCCGAGCTCGAGCAGCGCACTGCGCAGGCCGTACTCGTAGGTCCGCAACCACGGCAGCGGACCGATCAGGTCGCGCAGCCGCAGTGCCAGGTCGCGCCTGGTGTCCGCGCTGATGCGCCCACCAGCGCGGTTCGCGATGCCCGCGGCGAGCAGCCGAGGGAACTCCTCGACCTTCCTGCCGATCTCCGACCAGTCGAACGGCTGCGGGCACGCCAGCGGAGTCACCAGGACCACCGCGCCCACTCGAACCTCCGCGCTCGACGACAGCAGTTCCAGCAGTGCGCTCGCGCCGAACGAATGCGCGACGACGACATCGATATCCGGCAAACTCGCCGATCGCCGCGGCAGTGAATCCAGCACAGTAGCGATTACGCCCGGAATATCGGTTCGTAGCGCCCAATTCGGGTCGCCCGTCACCGACCACGGTAATTCCACATCCCAGATCTCCGACCGTTCGGCAGCACGGGCGACGAATCCATCCCAGATGGCGGGCGATCCCGCCATTCCATGCAAAAGCAGCATGCGCACGGGATGTTCGCCGACACTCGCCCTGCGAAGCCGTGCGACAGGAATCATCGTGAATTCGCGGAGCCTGGCGTCGTACTGAACCCCGCAGTCTTCAACGGCATTGCGTGCACCTCCCCGGATACGCCGTGTACGCGTGATACGCGATGTCGCCAATCTAGAGCGATGATCGGCTCGCTATCCACCATTGGCATCTAGTGGCCAGCAGGCGGACCCGAATTGGGCGCGGACGGCAGCGGACTGCCATGCACGGCGTCAGCGAGTGACGAGCTCGCGGATGGCTCGGGTGACGGTGGCCGGGGATTCCTCGGCCATGAAGTGCCCGCAGTCGACGGTGCTGTTTGTGAGTTCGGAAGACCAAGCGCGCCAGAGCGATTCGGCGTCGAAGCCGAGCGCCGCGCCCCAATCCTGTTGCAGGACTGTCACCGGCATCCACTGGGCCAACCACTCAGCGGCTGGCCACCCACCGGTCAAAAAGCGCGGGTCGCGGCATGTGCGGCGGCCGCGAGGCCGAGCTATGATCACGGGGTCGCGAAAAGCGATGTTCCGTGGTTGCTCCGCAGGACATCGTTCGTACATCGATCCAGATGGTTCTGATCGTTGAGCGTCTCCTTGCTGAGACCGGGCATCCCGTCCGCTCCCGGCACTGACCATCGCCGGCATGCGTCGGCGCGACAGAGGAGCGCAACATGCACAGGACCATTGCCATTGTCGGAGCGGGGTTGGGCGGGCTGACACTCGCTCGGGTACTTCAGGCTCACGGCGTCGCCGCGACGATCTACGAGGGTGAGGCTTCGGCGACGACCCGGGCGCAGGGCGGCCTGCTCGACATCCATGAAGAGACCGGCCAGGTCGCGCTTCGTGCAGCCGGTCTGTACGACGAGTTCCTGACTCTGGTCCGCCCGGGCGAGGACGCCAAGCGGGTGGTCAACCGCCACGGCACGATTCTGTTCGATAAGCCCGCGGACCGCGGTTCGGTCCGTCCCGAGGTCGACCGTGGCGAACTCAGGCGCCTGCTCATCGACTCACTGGCGCCCGGGACGATCAGGTGGGGTCACAAGCTCGATTCGATCGGGCACCGTGTGGCGGGCGGCTACGACCTCACCTTCGCAAAAGGTTCCGCCACACACGCCGACATCGTCATCGGCGCGGACGGTGCCTGGTCGAAGGTGCGTCCGCTGCTCACCCCCGCCGAGCCTCGCTATAGCGGAACCTGCTTTGTCGAGATCGCTTTCGCCGCAGGCGAACAGAACTGTCGGGCGAGTGTGGCCGCGATCGGCAGCGGCACCCTGATGGCGGTCGAGCCAGGCAAAGGCATCATCGCCCATCGCAACGCCGACGGGGGCGTGTCCGGGTACGTGGCGTTGAACAAGCCCGAGGAGTGGATGAGGTCGATCGACTTCGGTGACCCGTCCGCGGGCCTGCGTCGACTTGCCGACGAGTTCGATGGCTGGTCGCCGCTGCTCACCGTCTTCGTAACCGAGAGCGATGCGCAACCGTGGCTACGACCCATCTATGCCCTGCCCGTCGGGCTCGAATGGGACAGAGTGCCCGGCGTGACGCTCGTCGGCGACGCCGCGCATCTGATGTCGCCCTTCGCCGGCGAGGGCGCGAACCTCGCCATGTACGACGGCGCTGACCTGGCGAGCAAGCTGATTGAACAGCCCGACATCGAAGGCGCGCTCACCGCCTACGAAGAGAGGCTGTTTCTGGGTAGTAGCGACGCCGCCCGCCGCGCGGCGAATAACCTGGAACTCTTCTTCGGCCCGGAAGCACCGCAGAGCGTAGTCACTCTGTTCGATCACTGACACTTGAACGCGGCGCGACGACGTCAGGGCGAGCAACGAGCAGTTCGCTCGCATGCTCGCCGATCAACGGCATCGTGAATGAGCAGCGCCGGGGCCGCAACGACTTTCAGTGAGACCGACCGCGAAGCTCCGCATCGAGCGAGGTCTGCAAGTAGATTATCGCTTCGAGCGCGCCGGGATCGCTCGCCGCAGCCGGAAACTGCTCCGCCGGAATATCTTTGACATGCGCCTGGATCCATCAGATATTGCCGAACGGATCGCGCACCCGCCGGCGTCACCGGCCACCCGGTCAAGAGTCGAAAGCCATCTGGTTTTGTCCGCAAATCACGACACCGTTGATCGGTGGATCTCGACACCACTCCTGCGCCGGAAGGTGTTGGTATCCGCAAATTTTGACACCACCTGGCGGGTTCCAGTGGCAAGATCACCCTGCTATCAGTTGCAACGGCCCCCTAGGAGTGGACCCGTGCCGCCGAACCAATCCAAGGCGCAGCTGTTTGGGGCGATCCGCCGGGACTCGAGAGCAGCCCACGACCTCCACACCGAGCCTTTCTGACACGCCCAGCGACCGGACATGCCGACCGGGGTGACGTATGAAATAGATCTGATCATGTCCTAGTTCAAGAGATCCGCCGGTGACTATCGATCGCACGCTCATCGGCTACTTAAGACAATGGTGGGTAGGGCTGGGTCCTGGCCAGGATCTGGTCCAGGTGCCCGGTGGGATGCTCTCCAATGCGGCTGCCCGCCAGCAAGACCGGTGTGGCTCACTCATGGCTTGCCTCCCACCGGGTGCCGTGCCGGAGTGGCTCGAAAGGGATGTGCCCCCACGCTCGAACTAGCAATGCCCTCCCGGCACGGACACCACAAATAGCCGCCGTCCAGGGAGGAAACACCGATGACCGTGATCGCGGAATGGATCCACACAAACGCTCTGCCACCATCGAAATCATCGACAAAACAGGACGGATTCTGGCCACCGGCAGATACGGCACCGACACGGCCGGCTATGCGGAAATGCTCACCCTCGCGTGTTCCACTTCGGGCCCTTCCTATCCCGCATGGCCTGACCTGTTTCGACCATAAGTGGTCATCGAACTACCTCGTCGCGGTATCGGCCGCGATGGGCTCCAGACGGGCAGGTACGTACTTGTGCCAGGGTGTGCCGGCAAAGTCGTCTTTGAAGTGTGTGCTGGTCAATTCGTTGGGCGCGATGCCTGCCGTGATCACCCCGCCGTCCTCGGTGGGGAAGTCCAGGCCGAGGCCGTTCGGCAACGCGATATTGCCGGGGCGCATCATGTCGCTGACTTCCACCGTGACGAGTGCCGAGCCCCCATGGGTTGTCAGGCGGGCCTGAGCCCCGTCGGCGATGTGCAGGCGTTGGGCATCTTCGCCGTTGACGCGTAGGTGGCCGTTGCGGTCGCGGCGTCGCCAATCAGGGTTGCGGAAGATGGCGTTGGCGGTGAACGAACGGCGCTCACCGGCGGCGAGCACGAGCGGGAATTCATCGCTGGTCCATACCGATTGGGCGGTATCCAACCCGCGGACCTGCTCGAGGAGGGGATCGATGGCGATGGTGAACCTGCGATCCCGCCCCTTGACGTAATGCCAGACGTCGTCCCAGGTGTCCTCGGTGAACACCACGCCGGTATCGGAGTCGAGGATCGCGTCGAACAGTTTGTGGCCCGGCGCGAGTCCCTGCCCACCGAACCCCGCCCGCGCAACGGCCTTCGGATTCCCCATCGCGCACAACTGCGCGGCACCCCACAACACGGCAGCACCGCGCATACGTGGGGGCAGCGTTTCGCCGAGAGTCTCATAGAGCAGGTATGGCAGTAGTTTCGCGAGGGCGGGGCGAGCCGCCACGGCGGCGAACATACTGGCGCCGAAGGTATCGCGGCCACCCCGTGCGGCCCGCCGGAGCCGGTCGAGAGTGGCTTGATCGACGGCTTCCATCCGGCGTAGCAACCGCGCGTAGATCTCCGGTTCGGACAGCGTCCCCGGCAGTGGGTCGAGAACGGGTTTGCGTAGATGGAACACATTGCGCGGGAACTCGAAATTGAAGAAGGTGGCTTCCGGTTTCTCGAACTGGCTCGACGCGGGCAAGACGTAGTCGGCTTGGCGGGCGGTTTCAGTGAACGCCACATCGATCACGACCGACAGTTCCAGGGTGCGCATCGCGGCGCGGAACCGTTTGGAATCTGCCAGTGAATGCGCTGGATTGGAGCTGTCGATCCACATTGCCCGGAATCGATCAGGGTGGTCGGTGAGGACCTCGTCGGCGATGGAATTGCACGGGACCAATCCGGCGATGATCTTCGCCCCGGTGACCGGAGTGGTCCGCCCGCCACCGTCACCGCGCATGCCGCCGTTCATTCCGCCGACCGCACCACCCATGAAGGGGGTCAACGCTTCGAGCGTCAGTCGAGTACCCGCAGCCACGACGGGCCGCACCGCAGCAATACTCGCGGCCGCAGGCAATGCCCTGCTCAGGGCGGTCGCGCCGGTCCGCAAGGCCTGCGCCCCGGCCTTGGTTCGTGCCCTGGCGAACGCATTCGGCGGTTTGCGCGGGCCCGCAGCCTGCCCCGTCCCACCGGTGGCGAGCGCGACGAATGAGGAGTGCAGGAACATCGTTCCGGGACGGCCGAAATTGCCGGTGAGGATCCACAGCAATTTGTTCAAATAGGACACCAGAGTGCTGTTGGGCGCCTGTTGGATTCCTAGATCCTCATACACGCACACGCTCGCCGCGGTAGCGATTCTTCTTGCCGCCGAACGGATTTGCGGCTCCGGGACACCACTGGTGCGCGCGAACGCCGCGATATCCACGGCCGCGAACGCGGCAGCAACCTCGGCGTATCCCTCGGTATGCGACGAGATGAAGCCTCGGTCGACGAGGCCCTCCTGCACCAGAACCGCAACCAGTGCCGCCATGAGCCAGGCGTCGCCGCCCGGGGTGACCTGCAGGTGGTGATCGGCCATTGCCGCGGTCTCGCTCACCCGCGGATCCACTACGATGATGGACCGCTCAGGGTCGGCGGCGACCTGCTTGAGGACCGGCCGGGCGCGGGGGAAACTGTGCGACTGCCAGGGGTTCTTGCCGACGAAGACCAGCACTTCGGCATGTTCGAAGTCGCCCTTGGTATGACCGCCGTAGAGTCGCCCGTCGACCCACATCTCCCCGGTCTTCTCCTGCGCGAGCGCATTGGACTGGTACACCGATCCCAGCGCACCTCGCAGCGCGAGTTGATTCGCGTTCCCCAGGTGATTGCCCTGACCGCCACCACCGTAGAAGAAGATCTTGTCGCCACCATGCCGAGTCTTGATGTCGAGAAGTTTGGCGGCGATCTCGTCGAGCGCTGTGTCCCAATCGATTTCGACATAGGTGCCATCGGCAGCCCGCTTGAGCGGAGAGACGAGCCGATGCGGGCCGTTCTGATAGAGGTCCAGCCGCATGGCCTTCTCGCAGGTATAGCCCGCCGAGGCTGGATGGGCCTTGTCGCCGCGAATCTTCGCGAACCGGCGACCCTCGAGCTCGACGGAGATGCCGCAGTTGCACTCACACAACACGCACGCGGTGTTCTTCGACTCTGCCTCGGGCATCGAAACCTCCGTGACCTGCCTGATGCACATCAACCGAGATATGGGCTATGCCATACCTCTTAATTCTGGGGGGACCCTAACATAACTAATCGATGCTGCGACGGCCGAGAATCTGCCAAGGACACCGGTGCCTTCGGGATGACCACGGTGCAAGGCCATGGACAGCATGGCGTCGTCGACCACGGCGGCCCCCGCCGATGGATTTGCCGCGGCCGCGGCGAAGTTGAAGCGACCGACGCTCATCGGCGCAGGCGAACTCCAACCGCCGGTCATCGCATCGAACGCGGCCACCTGGGTGAAGCCCGACTCCAGGCTTCAGGCGTTGGCCTGCGACGGATCACGCCAGCGTTGCCCGCGTCCGCCAACCTGGCGGTGAATTCGTCGTCGTACTCACCGAGCACGCAGCCCCGGTCATCGCCTGGGCCACTGGATAGCCTGCCATGGCGAGAGTGGTGGCCTGCCTATTCGGACAATGGTGTCCCGCCGCGCCGATGCCGTTCGGGCGCAGCCGCCACTTCGTCGGCGCCGCCGACCCGAACGACGCTGTTCGCCGGGCGAATCCAGCGCGCAATGCACTGCGCCGGCTCCGTCGGTGATGCGTTCGGTCTCTGCATAACTCGCAATGTCGCGCGCTGGCCCATTGATCCAGATGACGATTTCGGCTCCGTCGTGTAGCGCATCGACTAGCCGAGCACGCAGGGTGCCCGGCGGTGCCGTGACGACCTCGTCATACAGACGCTCTTGCACGCAGGGCACGGTGGGTGCTGCCGCAGCCAGCTCCCAGCAGCGCGGACAGCACCGATCAGGGCTGAGACTGTCGGCGAACAGGCGTCTGACCACCGTGAGCTCAGCTTCGGGGATACCGCACAAACTGGTCGGGCCGGATCCACGCGCATGTTCGCCACCGGAACCACGCTTCAGCGCGGCCGCGAATCTGGCAGGCTCGCGCGCTGCGGCAAACGACCACCCGGCACTGTCCTCAGACATCGTTCCTCGCCACCGACCCCATGCAGTACAGCTTGCCTTTTCGGGACTGCTCGCCGCCACCGGCCTGTCGCCCGCCCAAATCCGCGAAGGAGCCATGGGCGATCAGGCACCGCCACAGAACCGAACCATCTACCGGCAGGGCGCGGCCTGCGGCGAACTCGACCTCGAACGCGTTCCCCCCGCGGTGCTCGCCGTGCCGTTCGACCTCGTGCGCCACGACCTGCTCATGGACCTCGAACCCCTCGACACCGACCGCATCCGCTCGATCGTCGACCAGACATTGCTGCCCCTCGTACGTGCCCATCGCGCGACCTGAGCCGCAACGAGATTCGCGACCTCGTGAAGTCATTCGGCGGCCTCCTCGAGATCCCGCGTGCCGCCGACAAGCTCGAGGTCTACCGGCAACTCGGCCTCGAGCGGGAAACTTCACTGTGGGAGCTTGTCCAGTATCGCGGCGACTTGACGTGCGTAAAGCGGCCAGCGATCGGCGGCCACAGTCAGAGCAGCGCCTATGTGGGGAGCGTCGATGGCGAGAGTCGGAGGCAACGGTCGGCGGGTGAGATCTTCGATCCAGTTCAACAGGCGGACCGTATCCTCTTCGTCCGCCTGGGCCAGGTGGTCGAGTACCCAGTTCACATCCGCCTGGCCGCCCGAACGGTATGCGGCCAGATGCAACGCCGATTCGACCGACGGATCATTGTCGGCATCGGACATCAGCGAATGCAGTAACCGAAGTAGATTCTCATCGGCGTATCGGCCCAAAGCATTTGCGGCATAAGCTTTTACCTCGTCGTATTCGTCGGCATCACGCACAACACGTTCCAGCGCGCGGACGGATTCCGGACCGGGATAGCTGCCGAGTGCCTCCGCGGCGGAAGCTCGTACTATCCAGGACTCGTCGTTGCTGAGAATTGCGATGAGCGCCTTCGACGCGGGGGCGTACCTCACCAGACCGAGCGCTTCGACGGCCTCGTCTCTCACCATGTCGTCCGGGTCTGTCGACAACCTCAGCAGAACCGGCCCGACCTCGGATACGTGCTCCACTCCCAGGTATCCGATCGCGCGAACCGCCTCACCACGGACCGCTGTGTTCGTCGAGTCGAGCAGACGGAAAACGTCCGGGAGCAGGGTGCCGTCGCCAAGTTTAATGATCTCGATCAGCGCTCGAACCTGCCGTTCCGGATCGCCGGATCGGCTTTCATCCACCCAGAAAAGGTGCTCGTCCGCCATGTATCGCCTCCTGTTCCTGTCCGGACTCATCGTCCCCCGCCCCCGCTCGAGTGCCTGCAGCCATACTTCTTCTGCGTCGCCTTGATTCTCTGACGCCGCTTGGAATCGCTGCTTGCCGCGTCCCACAATTGACCGAGCGCCTCACAGGCGGTAGCGGCGGCACCACTCTCGAGCAGACCACGCATCTCATTCTCGATACCGGTGTCACCGACGTTTTTCTTTCCCCCCTTGGCCATTTCGGCGACCATGGCACCGGCTACCGATGCGACAGTCAGCGCTGCGATAGCCTCGAGTTCGGTGGCGCTCAGCGCGGTGACCGCGGCGAATGCGCCAGTGGCTCCTTCGAGGACGGCGCTGACGAACGCAGCGATCGCGCCGGTGATTGTCTCACCGACGGTGGCGATCGTGGCGGCCCCGGCAGCGGTGGCCGCGCCGGCCTCGGCTTCGTCTCCGCCGGCGAGGCTGAGTCCGGCGGTGAAGATCGTCGTGAGAATGATGACAACGGCTGCTGCGACGGCGATGGCAGCGAGTTTGACGACGAGTCCGTCGGTATCGGAATGGATGTTGGTCCGTAGTGCGTCGAGATTGTCATGATGTGACGCGACCAACGGGGCGATGCCCGCAGCAGCACTGTGGAGATCGCTCGCGCTGGCGGCGAGAGTGGTGAAGTGATCGGCGAAATGCTCGATGTCGGGTGCGTGGAGATCGGCCGTGAGAGTTGCGGAGATGCTTTTCAGCGTGTCGGATGTGGACATGACAGTGTCGTGGTTGGCAAATGTCCGCCAGGCATCGGCAACGTTGGTAAGTAGCGAGGTGTCCCCGTTCGGGACCGGACTCGATATATGGTCAAGCAGGCCGGGAATGTTCGTGGTGATTCCGCTGCCAGGATTGCCGATCACCGTTGCCGGTATGAGAACCGGGCCGTCAGCCCCGTACAGCGGTGTGCTGATCGGTGGTTGCTCCGGGGGCGAAGCGGTGGCCGTACCGGTGGTGGGATCGATATTCAGGTGCTCGGTGAGGGCGTAGTTATAGCCCGCGTAGGCGAGCAGGTCGCCCATGTTCTGCACCGCGTTGGCGAGCGTTGTTGCCGTGGTGACGAATTCGCGCACGTGGCTGTCGTACGCGCTCGCCCAGTCCCTGACCTGCGCGTAATCGCCGGCCATTCCGGCGGAGTCGTATAGGGCTAGATAAAGCGGGCCGATGGTCGTGCTGAGAGCGGTTGCCAGGTCGTAACACTTCTTGGCAGCGGCACCGTATGCGGTCGGATCGACCCGCAGCCTTGGATCGGGCGCCATCAGCCCGTGACCATTCTGATGTTCACCTGCACGGCATGGTGGTAGCGGTCATGTGCTCTTCTGGCGGCGTCGGCCGCGTCAGTGACACCCTGCGCGAATTCCTGTGCCTCGCCGAGCCATTTGCGATGCGCGGCGGCGTGCGCCTGAGCCCCGATGCCATCCCAGCTACCGCCATGCAGTGTCTTCATCTGCCGGTCGATTTCCTCGAACGTGTCATCTAAGAATCCGGCCAGTGCCGCCAAGCGGGCCACGATATCGTCGAGGAGCCCCAAGTCCACCGTGAAGCTGTTCTCGCTCACTGGCCCGCGCCTCGAATGTCGCTGCCGGATCGCATGTCTTGGTCGACGTAGGCGGTGGCGGCGGCGTCGAGTCCGGTAGCCAGCTCGGTCAGCGTCGCGATGATCTCGGCACCCGCGTCCCGGCACTCGGACCAGCCCTTGGCGAATGATTTGGCGGCGTCGCCGGTCCAGCCGCTGGAGGTCAGTTCATCGACTTCCTCGCCCACTGAGTTCAACGCCGAACGAAGAACCTGAGCCTGGCTGTCTGCATAGCCACCGATCGCGCGTAACGCACCGGATATGACGAAAACTTGCTGCTCCATCGAACCCCCTCAGGTCCTCCCCTGAACGTCAGGGTACTAGAGCCGCCATGCCGGTGTAAACAGCGGATTGCCGCAGCGGCGCAACAACTTTCGGGAAGATCATCAACGCCCGGTGCGTTGTCCGGTCGTTCCGGGATCGGTGACCACGGAATTGGCGGGTCTGAGCCGCTTGCCATACGAATGGATATGTGCGGCATCGACTTTCAACTGCCCGGCCAACCGCGCCACCATCACCTCCGACGACCTCAGCAACGGGAGCGTTCTTCTTGATCAACTCGATGCCGTTCTTAAACGCGCTAGCCCCTTCCTACCAGCCGAAATAGCTCCCAGCTATGCGTCCGAGGCATGGCCGGTGAAGGTAACGCGTGCGTCGCCGGTGGCCAGATCTGCCTTTAAAGCTTATTCCCCACTTATTCTCGCGACGTTTCCGAAAAACCACCATCCGTATCGGGACGAGCCTTGTTCAAAAGCAGAAGCCCGCGCTCGTTGATCTGGTCGGCGTCAACGAGCGGATTCATGCCCGGATCGAAACAGTCGAGGATCTCTCTTGATTCGACGAATGATATTCCGAGCTCGTGCTGGAAAATCCACAGGAAACGCATGGGCGTAATTGGACGACCCTCACGTCCCGAGAGATAGCCTAAAACTTCCAAAAAAGGGGCGCCTTCTCTAATTATTCTTTGCAATTCGTCGTCGCTCAACTTTTCTCCGATATTCTAATGTGGTCGCTCGAAAGTTACTTCAACATTGGTATAGCACCCGGGCTCACCCACCATCGGCCCGGGCTTCACGTTTGTCTTTCCATAGATCAACAGTCACTGAAGACGAGCTACACCCATTGGAATCAGGCGGCCCCGGCACGAAGGCATTGGGCGCGTTCCGAGCTGAGCATCCCGCGTTTTATGGCGCTATGACGTCGAGGCTATGGCCGGTATTGCTTCGTCCGGTGCCGGATCCTGGTGGCGGACAAGGACAATGGTGGCCACGGAGCACGATGTGATCCATCTGGATCCGCAGTTGCGTCGGCCCGCCACGCAACGCGGTCGCCGCGGCGACCAGGCGCGCGGCCAGCGTCCGGAGTTTGACGTTGGTCTCTTGCGAGCGCCACCGCAGGGTGGCGAACGCCCGGTCGGGGGTGAGGCCGTAGGCCAGAATGAGCACTCCCTTGGCTTGCTCGATGTCCGCGCGAGCGGACATCAGCTCAGGCACCGTCTCCTCGACAGCTTCGCGCCGACTCGCTTTGATGCTGGCGGTCAGGTCGATGAAATACTCTCGGTGCCGACGACGGCTCCGGTCGCGTCGAACATGCCGTCGGCCACGACCAGCACCTGATGATGAACCCCCGCGGTGTCGATGACGCGATGGCGGCTACCGAGTGCCCCATGATCACGCACCGCGGCCGCCAGCGCGTCGGCGACCACGGCACGATCGTCGGGATGGTTGTGCGACAACAGCAACTCGGTGGTGGGGACCTTCTCACCCGGCTCGTACCCGTATCCCGTAGAAACGGGCGGGGTTCGCAAATTCCCGCAACGCTGATGACAGGAACCCTGCAGGCGCATCGCGGGTATTCGCCTCAGCCTGATGCAGGTTCCGGTTGTCGATTGTCATCGTCGTGGGACCACTGCGTTGCCAGTCGTGAAACCACCGTCGGGTATGTAGAAGTAGAACCGATTCTCGCTCCGTTAGCTTGCCGACACGCCTCGTCTGAACGACTGGAATGCAGCATTAGAGGACGTCGCCCTCGCTAGTGCTTGCTGGCCGAGGCGGTTCCACCCCTGCGGTTGGCGCCGGAGTTTGGCCCCACTGCTCAGTAGCAAACAATTTGGCGAAGAACGTCGTGATGCGACCCGGGTTCGTGTTTGGCGTACCCCATATGCGCGTGGCCCCGCCGATGCCGAAAAGAATCTGCGCGATGACGTTTGTGACGGATAGAAAAAGCCAGCACCTATCCGACACGGCCGCGCCCTCCGCAGCCAATTTCCCAGTCGCGATATACGTCACGATTACGACGAAAATCGCATACGACTACCACGACGTCGAGCAACAACGGCAGCTGGTGTTCGACGAGTACTCCTCCGCGCGGGGCTGGAAGGTTGCCGAGATGCTGGACGCACTCAAAAAGTCCGAGGACTTCTATTTCGACTCGGCCAGCCAGGTGCATATGGACCGGTGGTCGAGCGGCCGGGTGGTGCTGCTCGGTGACTCGGCGTTCGCACCATCGTTCTTCTCCGGCCAGGGAACATCGCTGGCTATGATCGGCGCCGACGTCCTGGCCACCGAATGGGCCACCGGCGACGGAAACCTCGACCGGGCGTTCGGCCGCTACGAACAGGCGATGCGACCTCAGGTGGACCGCGCCCCGACCGCGCTCGAGATCCTAGGATCGGGCTCCAGCGATGGCCTGCCTCGGTTGCGGCCGTGACCGACCCACCCAGCGATAAACGATCAGGCACACCGCAAGCCACAGGGCACCGACCGACCAGCCCGCGAGGATGTCGGTCGGCCAGTGCACCCCCAGATACAGCCGCGACCACCCGATCGCGGCGACCGCGCACACCGCGGCCGCGAGGACCGCGACCCGCTGGCCGCGCCGCCGCGCATGCTGCACAGCAAGGACGGCCAGGACACCGAGGACCACGGCCGATCCCAGACTGTGCCCGGACGGATAGGACTGGTTGGTCTCGATGACCAGATGATCGACCTCCGGCGGGCGTGTCCGGCCGATGACCTGTTTGCCCACCACGTCCAAGACCGCCCCGCCCCCAGCCGCGGCTGCCACCAGCACCGCGTGCGGCCACTGCCGCCGCCACGCCAGCAGCGCACAGGCCAGCGCGGCGACCGCGGCCATCACGACGGTGCCACCCAGATCACTGATCACCTTCGCAACAGGGGTGAGTGTGGCGGAGCGGTGATCGAGAGCCCATTGCAGGCCCACCGCGTCGATGCTGGATAGCCCGTCATGGTCGATGACATTGTCGGTGAGCTCGCTCACCCACGCGGTCAGCGCCACCACCACGGCCACGGCGAGCACCGGAATCCGCAGCACCGCGCCCGGCACTGGAAACGATAACCGCGACCGGTTTGGTCGCCGATCAGCAGAGGAAGGTACCGACATGCTGCGAGGATCGCAGAAATTGCTGAGACGCACGTGAGAACCACCGCCTAGGTCTCACCGCGCCCGGCCGTTTCGACTCCCCCACCACACCTCTACAAAGCCGATTACGACGACCTCACCGCACACCTTCGCAATGGATCTGGTCAGGACTGGGCGGAATGAACTGGGTTTTGGCCAGATTCACTGAGACGACGGATTGCCCTGAATCCCAGTGAATCTGGCCACTGTGGAACCAACTGCGCCGCCGGATTTCGCTGCCCAGAACCGCGTTCGGGCCGGTGTCGGTGCTGGTCAACGACGCAGGCATCCAAAATCCTGCGGCGACCTTGGAAGATACCGACCGACAGAATTGGGAACGGGTGCTCGCGGTCAACCTCACCGGCACCTACCTCGGCATCAGAGCCGCAGCGCCGTCGTTGCGACGCGCAGGCGGCGGAGCGGTCGTCAACATCGGCTCGGCCATGGGCCACGGTGGCACCGCCATGTTCGGGCCGTACGTGGCAACAGCCGTTTCGAACGACCACCACGGTCCGCTCAGATGGATCGGCAGTTGTATGCGAAAGACAAACGCTCCATTCTGGTGAGAGCGGCACCGGGATTCGGCGTAGCGCGCCGATCGTAGGAAGGACGCTTCGTGCGGATCGACGAGGATATGCGGCGCGTGGTAAGCGAGCAGCGTCTGGGTTTCGTGGCGACAGTCTGCCCCGACAACACACCCAACCTTTCGCCGAAGGGCACGACGATCGTCTGGGACGACGAGCACCTGGTGTTCCTGCATCTGCATTCTCCGACCACGGTGGCGAACCTGACAGTCAATCCCGCCATCGAGATCAACGTCGTAGATCCATTCGCCCGCAAGGGATACCGATTCAAAGGACGAGCCGAGGTACTGACCAGCGGCGACACCTACACCGCCGTCGTCGACTACTTCCACCGAGAACGCGGCACCGATCCGCAGCGGATCCGGGCAGTGATCTACATCCGCGTCGACCACGCCGCGCCGCTGATCTCACCCGCCTATGACCTCGGCGCCGACGAGACGACGGTCATCGACCAGTGGCGAGACCATTACCTCGGCTTGGCCGCCACTCGGCTCGACGACTGATCGGCCGTTCATCATCGCCTGACATCGATCTCGGTGCGGATACGTTGTGCGGCTCGGTGATTGGTGCGGTCGTCGACGATGAGCGGGATGCAGACGACGCCCCTCCTGTGCGCGCACCGTCGTAGCGAGCTGACCAATCCCACCAACAGCGTGTAGTCGAGCACCGGCACAGCCTCACGGGTCTACCAGGGCTGCTCGGCTTCGACAGTGACAATTCGGGTTTGTCTTCAGTGTGTGGCGGGACGGCTGGTCGTCGAGGCGGCAGTGGACGCGACAACCACACACCCGACGGCGACCATTTGGACGATGGTAAGCACCTCGCCCAGTAGTAAGAACGCAGCCAACCCGCCGGCGGCGGGTTCCACTGCCAAGGATGCCGAAGACACGGGAAGTGATGCGGCGCAAGGCAGCCCAGTCCAGCAGATAAGGAATGACCGCGGATACGACGGCAACACCGAAATTGGTCACCAGCACCGATCCGTTGGTGATCAACGTCAGTCCGTCATAGAGCAGCGCTGGAAGCCGGCACCGACCCTCAACTGATCGCGACCTGGACCAGACAGGTCCAATCCGAACGAGAAGTCGCCGCCGCACAACTCGCCTCCACGCAGGCCGCAATGGAAGTACGCCCTACGTTGAGCCGCAATGAGATTCGCCAACTCGTCGAATCCCTGGGCGCCCTTGTGCAGATCTTGCGGCGCGTCGACGGCACAGCCAAGCTCGAGGTCTATCGCCAACTCGGCCTCAAGATGACCTACAACCACGAAAAACGGGTTGTGCTAGCTGAAGTTCAGCCAACACAACCCGTGGACGTACTGTACGTGTCCGGAGGGGGACACACGTGCTAAACACACAACTCGACCTGCGGAAACGCTGACCGCAAAGCTGTGTCTATGACCGAGCCAGCATCACGGACATGAATACAGTCACTGCCAACGTCAGCACCGCAGCCAGCAGACACCCGGTGGCAATGTTGGCAAACTGATATTTACGACGAGCCACTTCCGCGTTCGCCCATATCTGCGCCGCCACCTGCTCGACAACGTCGTTGGGCCGCCGGCCCAACTCTGATATCGCCAGGATGTATCGGTCACGCGTGAGACCCCGGTTTGCAGCAACATCTCCGAGGTATAGCAGGTTGAGCGCCGGGTCGCCGGACTTCAGCCGCGGCCAAAGGACGCATACAGCACAGACACCGGCCGCAGTAACAAAGAAGGCACAGGAACTCGCTACAGCGAGCACTTCGGCTCGCGTCTTCCCTGACCCAGGGTGGACCAGCGTGAAAAGTACCTGGCCAAGTACTCCTGCTGCCGCTAGCGTTGCAATCGCTTTCGTCTCTGCATGCTTGACCAGTGCGATCACAAGATCCAGTGTCTTCCAAGCATTTTCGAGTCCATCTCGGCCTCCGTCCATCCACCGCAACGCCGTGTGCAACCGCTCGGAAACTGATAGCCGCATCTGACCTACCCCTCTTCCCGACATCGATTTCAGTCCGCGTCGCCATGGTGGTGATCCGACGGCCCTGCCTGAACCTCTTTAAGCAGCTCGCCAAGGGGCAGCTCATGAATCGCTGCTGTCGTGTCATCGACCAACCGGTTGAGCAAGCCGTCAAGCTTGTCGGGATCTACATTCGCGTAGTCGGCCCCACCTCGGTTGAACCACTCCTTCAGCACGCTGACGTATTCGGTCACCGCGTGCTTCGCTGCTTCTTGGCGACGAGTGTCTTCACGCTCCGACTCGCCTTGCACGCGGTTCGCAAACTCGACCGAGGTGAGTTCCCCGCGAATCAGTGCCAGGTAGAGCGCGAACTGGGGGCCTGCGCCGATCTTCTCGAAATGCTTCTCAACCTCGTGCAGATGGAAGCGCCGCAGTTCAGCGGAGAGCTTCTGCTCGCGCTGCTGGCTTACCGCCCGCATCTCATGGTGCTGCTCCCCGAGTTTGTTTGCCAGTGAATGGGTAAGGTCGGCACGTTCGGAATCGAGGACGGTCGATTGCCACAGTTCCCGACGCTGACGCTCGAAAACCGCCAACTCGGCGGGCATCAGCACTTCGACGCTCGACACCCGGATCTCCATACCCGGCTCGACCGGCGGGTTCTGCACTGCGTCGCCTAGTAGCCACTCGTTGAGTTTTCGTCGGACCGTGCTGATCTCGGCAAGGGTATGGACGTGGGCGAGCTCGAAGATCTGGTGGCTCGCACGGAGATAGCTCTCAAGGAAGGAGCGTGCATCCGCTCGGCCGTGCCGAACTATCAGTGCCGGGTCCGTGACGGTGCACTCGAACGTCACCTGAACAGTGAACGTCGTTGCGCCAGCCGCCGGGACTACAATCTCGACAACTACCGGGGCGCGCAGGCTTATGTCGACCAAGCTCACGTGCGATGCCTCCACCACCCGACTGTTCGTTGCTCTGAAACCTCCTGTGTCGACAACAAATTCACCGTTGACCCGATAGACCAGTACCTCGTGCGCACTGGGCCTCGGCAGTTCGTCCATTTCACGTACCCTTCGGTGTAACCACCGCCGGGGAACGACGTCGAGATACCGCTGATCGAGAATCGGATATCGCATCGCATCTCCTTCAGTCTGTGTGGTTGATTACCAAGGGCGCCAGCAGGATTCGCACCAAATCCGTCACCCGACTTTCGCGCTGCGCGGCCTTTTCGGATGCCTTCGAACGCCGGATAGCCCGCCGTTTCGAGGCCACGACGGTGCGCTGCCGATGTCGAGCCGTCAGATTGTGTGCTAGCGCCCGACATTGTCGCGGCGGCAGAGTCCGCGCGAAAGCACTGGCGAGCGTGCGAGTTGTCCGCTCCGGTTCCGCAGAGATCTCAATTAGATCATGCAAGCCGTCAAGCAGCGCATCGAGCACTCGACGACGAAAATCATTGCGGCGCAAAGCGATTGTCCACAATTGCGCTACAATATCTTCTTGGCTCGGAAAATCATCGAGGTGACTGAATATGGCGGATCGTCCGGTCACACTGTCCCGGATCGCGAGTACCCGGGTAATCGCAAATTCCACCAATAATCGACCCCTCCGGCCCAGTCTCGCATCACCGTGCTTGGCAACCAGGAAGGTCAGCACTGCATCCGCCTGCGGAGACCTCGTTGCTAACCGCGCGAACAGTTCAGCCAGTTCATCGCATCGTTCCTCCGCGTCGCGGTTGCTGCTTCGAATAATCAACCGCCACAGTTTTCCTGCCGCTTCCTCAGGGTAGCTGAATCCGATTACGCCGCTCAGTGCGTATGCGGCAGTCCATTTCTGGTGCGCAGTACCCGATTCCGCCCAACGCGCTGCGATCTGCAATGCCACGGGAGCCAGCACTTTGCCCGCACACATATCCCAGAGCACGAAAATCGCCATATCTCGGCAGGCCAATCCTCGCTCGCCTCGCGACCAGGGCTCCAGGTAGGCCTCGGCGACTTCATCAAAGGCGATATTCGCCAGCTCCAGCAGCGCCTGCGCTACCCCGTGCTCATGCGTGACCTCATTATCGGAAGACTCAGCGAGGATATCGCACAACCAATCACGCACTATGTTCCAGAAATTGACATCCATTCGCCGCCACAACTCTGCGATGACATACTCTCGATATGAGTCCTCTCGAAACGCGACATCCGACTTCGGCGTGATACTAGATTCGGCCGACTTCAGACGTAGTAAGCTTTTGTCGTCGACCATGATGCTGCGAAGTTCTGGAATAAGATCGCCGCGAATCACGAGCGTCTCGTTCACACCATCCGCTGCCGACTCAGTACCCACGAAGTGGTGCTCCAACTCGATCAGGTACGATTCGAATAGCCGCTGACCGCAACGGCCGAGAAAGGCAGCGGCAGTGACGGTCAGCATGGTTCTTCGTGAGCGCTCGTCGTGAGCATCGAACCATTCGCCTACCCGCTGTCGGGCCCCTTCCTTGAACACCTGGATCGCATCCGCCGTTTCGACTCCATTACCGACCAGTGTCACGACCTGCCGCAATTCGGAGAGCGCGAACTCGGACGGCACGTGTGATTCGATCTCGGCTAGCTTCGCATCGAACTCGGAGTCTGCGATGTCGGTTAACCCCAGCCATGTCCTGACAGCAGCATGAGTCTCGGGTTGCTGCCACTTGACACTGGGAACGAATTCAGAGCCTCGTCCATTGGTCGCCGGACCAGTGATCACCAACCAGGCGCCAGCATCACAGACCTGATCACGGACCGTATGCCACCCATGCTCTGAGTTGACTCGAGGTCCGGCGAACTCGCTGTCAGCGACCAGATAGCCCAGCCCCACCTCGTACTCATACTTTGCGAGCTCCTCCACCGGCATAGGCGGCAGCGATTTCAAAGGACCAGTTGCCAGCTCATGGAGCAGCATCGTCGCCCCTGCTCGTCTTCCTGTGCCCGATGCCCCCTCGAGCACGACGGCGTGAACTCTCTGCAAAGCCTCGAAAGCAGCAGCGAACGCGGCAGGCCGGACGTATCCGACCGCAAGCTCTTCGATATCAGAGGCATTCAGCTTTCCAGTCAATGGCACGGGAGTTTTGGGAATGTCTGAAACGCCGAACCGAGAACCGGAGGCATTGACCGTCCCCGTGAAGTACTGGTTTAGGTACACCGACCGATTTCCCGAACTTCGATCCGAATCGTACTCAAGAGATCGATCGTCAACACTGTCGGCCAAGTCGGTGGCTGCGGCCGATTCAGATGTATCAGGTTGGGATGGCTGTTCGACTGCGCCCTGGCTGTTCGCCGAATTTACAGGCTGCGAATTCTCGAGATCAGCAGGCTTACCGTCATTCCGTGCTGGACCAGGAGCAGATTCCGGAGCTCTGTCATCGTATTCGGCCATCACTGATTCCAAACCATTCCGATCACACCGTTCGAGTTGTTGACGTCGCCGTTAATCGTCGTCGACACACTAGGTTGTCGTCTGTCCGGTCCCGATTGTGGACCACTATTACCAATTTCGACCGACGGTTCAGTGGCACTGACGTGGTCATCTACCTCGGACGCCGGAAGCTCGACGGCTGATATATCATGTCCCGGCAGGTACAAATACGCCGATTCGGTATACTCTTTGTTCCGGACCAGCACTTCACGAAATGATGTTCTGGCAAGTGAGGTGTATCGCGGTACGACCACGTCGCGGTACACCTGTGCGGAGAGAATCACCGCCAGGTTGGCTGCGTGCACTGCACGTAGTGCACCTTTGATCTGAGTACACTCGACTAACCTGGAAACGATAACGACACCCTTTCCTGCGAATCCATTGTCCGCCGGTGCCGCGGCGCCAAAATGTATGGCTAGTCGCAGTCTCAGTCGCGACCTGTCCTGCAGCTCTTCATTGTGTTCGGAGAGCGCTACATTCAACTCCCGAACGAAGTCATCGACGATGACCGGTTCCCGATCGGACTGATCACGTGGCAAAATCGCCAGTTCCCCGTCTCCCGCTGGCTGCTTGGCCCAGGCAGACCGATCGAGGCCGACCTGTGCGGCAGCGTGTTCCAAGACCGCAAGCAGACCTGTCTGGATCACTCGATGGCGTTGATCATCACCGGCTCCGTAGCCAACCGCGTCCACCGATAACAGCAGGCGCCGACTGAATTCCGTATTCCTGGCCAAGACTGCCATCCCTCCGTCGACCGATGTGTCGAAGGATGAATCACCCGACCGACACTCCTACAAGCACTTCAAGCGTGACATCGATCAAATATCAAGACTCCGTATTAATCCGGAGTCTGCTGAAACCTCAGAAGTCGTCGGCGAAGACGCGCAAACCGTCGAGGTCAGTGATAGTGACGGTGCGGTAGGCCGTGGTCACTAGCCCTTGCGCGCGCAACTGCCGCATGGCCGAACTGATGGTGTCCTCGCGAGCCCCGATGAGTGCGCCGAGCTCCGTCTGTGAAAGCCGTACTCCCAGTCCGTATCTGCCCGCGAGTGCACTACCATGCCGTTCTGCCAGTTCAAGCAGCACTCGGGCCAATCGGATCGGTACCTCGTATCCAGCAAAGTCGAGGCGGCGGCGGTTCGCCCAGTCCAGCCTATCCGCGATCATCCGGCACAGCGCTTCCCACGCGTCGACTCGGGTGTTGAGGAAACTGAGGAAGTCACGGTGCGCGATGGTGTGTGTCACTGTGTCGGTGCAGGTAATCACGGTCGCCATCCGCGGCGTGCCGCGCAATGCCGCGAGTTCACCGACCACATCGCCGCTGACCCTGATGCCGAGCAGGCCTTGCTGTCCATTACGAGAGGCAGCCGTGATCTTCACACATGCCGAACGCGCCGGGTCATGAGAACGCAACAGGAGGACATGACTTCGCAGATCACCCTGGCTGATTAGAACCGTACCCGCCGGAACCCGCTGCGGGGGTGCCAACCCAAGCAGATCTCGGCCCGATTCGACAGTCAACCGAGCCATCAATGTGCCAGCAGGCCATGCCGAACCGGCCATAGCAAACTCCTCCCCCGATGAGTCCCATCGTCGGCACCACGGCGGACGGCCTCCTCCGAGACGCTCGGCCGGATCTGCCTCGTCGAGCCAGAGAAAGACCGCTGCCGCGGGCACCCTTATCTGAAAGATACTGCAGATCAACGGCATAGGAGCACCTTCTGAACAAGTGCCTGCCGCGACAGTTCCCAATTCGTACAGCGCGGCACTACGTCGTCGACCCCGCCGGCGTAGCTGGATGGGTCAACCGAGCTCGGGGCAGTCCCAGAGGTCCGCGATAGTGATTGCTTCGGGCAGGGTCCAAGTCGCCGCTTCATCAGCGAGCAGCGTTTCCCACGATGGTGCACCGGCTTCTGCGCGGACCGCGGCATCGCAGCGGACTTTTAGCGCGAGCATGCCCACCCGAATGAGAACAGGAACGTTGAGGTGTCGAGCGGCGACTACGGTTTCACCAGCAATCGCCGCTGCAGTGGTCTTCGACAAGCTGATCGCTCCGGCTGCGGCGTGCGCGGCAAGCAGCATCTCCGCGTGTTTGGCCGCTGCGGGAGTCGCCAGCCGTGAAGTGCCCGTGGAACGGTATGCCCCGAGGTGCGTGTGAGTTCGGATGACGACCTCGGTCGCGAGCATCCCTAGGCCCGGCGTCAACATTCCGGAGCGAAGATTCAACCCGTCGCCGGAGTTCGTTCCGGCGTAAGCGTCATTGGCAAACTTCCGCAAGTCAGGGTTCGACATCTCGTAGAGAAGTGTCCAACCCGGCAGCGGCAAGTTCATCGGGGTGACAAAATCTGCCGCCCAGTGTTTCAACAGAAGCGCGACTGCGAGATGCCGCTCGGGCGCTTGCGCGAACGGTAGACCGGAGCGAGTTGTCGCAACCGTTTCGAACATCCGCTGTCCGTCTTCCCACCACGTACCTTCGAAGGTCCCAGTGCGGATCTGATTGAGGGCGTTGAAGAACCTGCCGATGTCGTGCCCGGCGGACCGAACGCGATGTGCCGGACCGCCGAATTTCGGGCCGGTGTAATCGATGGGGAGTCGGGCGGTCTCCCTCTCCCATCGGCGCAGCAGGTCGGTCTTTTCAATAAGGACAGACCGCTGAGCACTGCTGCGTCTACCTGGCTGTCGTAGAGGTTTCCGAGTGCGCCGATAAGCCCGGAGACACCCACGACAACCAGGTCGCCACGTTCCCACGGAACCCTTTGGGCCGCCCGCCACCCATCGCGCTGCCGCAGCGCGATCGGATCGAGGATGTCGGCAATGTCGGACTCGCCCCATCCCTCGACTTCGCGACGCTGCTGATGGTGGGTCGTTAGGTCGGAATAGGTGAGGCCAGTCGAGGTGCTCACGATGCGCTGTGTCGCCGCGTGGTCGATCGGCTTGTCCGAAAGCGCTGACGCAGCGATCATTTCGATGTCTTCGAGGTCGCGCGTGAGTGCGTCCAAGTTGCCGACATAGTCGTCATCGATCGGCGAGACCCGGTCACTGGAGTTACCGTCAGCGGCGCTCACGCTGCTTCCTCGAGGTCATCAGCGAGGACAGAGACCCCCTGGGCAAGGGTCTCAACGGTCTTCTTCTGGCCCTCGACTTCCTCGAGTTCGGCTAGCAAGGCCTGGAGTTCCTCATTCTCGGGTCCTGTGACCCGCTCCTTGAGCCGGTCAGCGACGCTCCGGAAGCGGGCAACGCGGTCTTCGGCCAGCTGGCGTTGATCCCGCTCCGCGTTCAACTCGGCCTGCTTTGTCTCGAGTTGCGCACGAAGGATTTCGATTCGCTCGGCGAGAGTCACGACGGTCTTGCCCAGGTTTGTCACGCGCTCGCGGAGACTGACAATGACGGCCTTTGCTGCCTCTTCGTTGCCGTCGACATCGCGCAGCACGAGTTGGGTCACGACGTGGAGTCGGATGGCGTCGGCTGCGATGCGAGCTGCCGTGAACCCGGCAGCCTTTCCCGCAAGCGTGACTGCCCCGACTCCCGCAGCACCGCTGAAGCCGGTGATGAGCGCGGCACCACCGGCCATGCCGAGGCCACCGGCAGCGATGGAACCGCCGCCGATCGCGGCCAAGCCCGCCGAAGTCGCCACCGCGCCCGAATATCCGAGGACAAGCGCCCCGTACGCTCCGGCAATTGCTGGCGCGGCGAGGCCGCCGGTCAGGACGCCGAGTCCGAGCCCGGCACCAGCGAGGAGTGCGTATTTGGTCCAGTTGCTTGCCTTCGAGAGCTTCTTGATCGCGTCCTTGTATGCGGTTTCCACAGCAGCGAGGTCTTCGGGATGGAGTTGATCCATCGACCGATGGGCGGCGGTGAGAGCTTCGGCGCGGACAGCCTTCTCCCATTTGCCTTCCACCCACGGCTCGAACCCATACAGGTCGATCAGCAGAAGCAGGGCCCGTGACCGTCTCGCCACGACCGAGGAGATCTGTGGCCCAGCGGATTCGAGTGCCTCGAGATTCGGAGACTCACCATCCGCAGCGATCTGGTGGACGACTTCTGCAACAGCAGGCGACCAGTCGCCCTGGTTGCGTTGCACGATGGCCGCAACCGCGTTGTCGCGAAAGGAGTTACGGGTTTCGCGCTTGGACGGAAGGTGCTTGCCCTTCGATGCGGCGATGTCGCGCTGCATCATCTGGTACTGCCACGCTGTGAGGACGAAGTCCTCATCGGGAGAGAGCTCAAGCTTCTTCTGTACCTGCACCGCGTCCATCCGCGTGATACTAGCGACTGCGCCCGACAAGCACTGGCGGATCCGAACGAACCCGATAACGAAATCAACCACGCCGCAGTCGAAGCCATGCGCGAAGTCGGCATCGACATCACCGGCGAATTCCCCAAACCCTGGACCGAAGAAATCCTGCAAGCCGCCGACGTCATCGGCATCACCATGGGCTGTGGCGACGCTTGCCCGCTCTACCCGGGCCGCCGCTACGAAGAATGGGCACTCGACGACCCCGCCGGACAAGACCTCGACACCATCCGACCGATCCGCGAAGAAATCGAAACCCGTGTCCGGCATCTACTCACGAGCTCGGCATCCCGACGCGGTGAACCTCCGCGAGGGCATCCTCACCACCGTTGGCACCCGCCCGCGATCCGCCGGGACCGGTGCACGCCGGCTCCGCGCTCCCTGCGATCGAAGCGCCGCGGTTGTCGGTCCGCCGTCACGTCACTCCCGCAGCAGAAACCGGATCGCGATTCACCTCTCCTCCCCACTGCAAGCCGCACCAACCATCCACGCCTCCAAACCTTCAGCACTTCAATCAAACTCGCACCTACCCCACTGCTACTCGCACCCCTCCCCACCTTCCCCTACATTCTCAGCAAGCAGACCTCTTGCATCGAGGATAACGATCCTATAACCACCAGGGGATTTGGTGGATTTGATACTAAAGAAGCAAGTCCAACCCCTGGACTTTGTGGCCGCAATAATGCTTGCTGGAGGTATGACCGCGACGATCCACAAAGTCGTGGCAGGCAATGGGTATCAATATTATCTCCGCAATGTCGCCGCGAACGATGTCTTCTCCCGAGGCCGCCCCAGTCTCGCCGGCTACTACTCCGAGCGGGGAGAGACACCAGGCCGCTGGCGCGGCTCCGGGTTGGCCGGCCTGGACATCCATGCAGGTGAGGAAGTCACCGAGGAACAAATGAAATCCCTGTTCGGACTGGGGCGCCATCCGAACGCCGAGGTGATCGAAGACCGTGTCTACGACGAGCAGATCCGACTCGGCGCGAAGCACAAGGACGCCGCCCGAGCCGCCGACAAGGCAACCCGTTTAGGTCATCCATTCCGGCTTTATGCAGATACTTCCGAGTACCGGAAACGGTGCGCAAAGGCATTCGAGCAATACAATATCGCGCACGATTTACCTCCCGGCGATGCTATTTCCGATGCAGATCGGGCGCAGATTCGTACCCATGTCGCGTTCGAAATGTTCACCGGAACCTACGACCGGCCACCGGTTGATGCGCGGGAATTGTCGGGGTGGGTGGCCAAGAACTCGCGCCCGCACACCACCGCGGTCGCCGGTTTCGACATCACCTTCTCGCCGGTCAAGTCGGTCTCGGTGCTGTGGGCGGTTGCGCCGCGCACGGTGTCCGAGCAGATCGAGGCCGCACACCATGCCGCCATCACCGACGCACTGCGCTGGCTCGAGGAGCACGCGATCTTCACTAGGTTGGGCCGCAACGGAGTCCGGCAGGCCGAGGTCGAAGGTATCGTCGCGGCCGTCTTCTCCCACCGCGACAGCCGCGCAGGTGACCCGGACCTACACACCCACGTGCTCATCGCCAACCGCGTACGCACCCTGGACGGCAAGTGGCGCACCCTCGACGGCTCCGAAATCTATCGCGCGTCGGTGACAACCTCGGAGATATACAACACCCGCCTCGAACATCACCTCGAACGATTGACCGGGGTCGAGTTCACCGAACGCCCCGGCCACGACCCCGCCAAACGCCCGATCCGGGAAATCGTCGGCATCCCAACACCATTGATCACCGCCTGGTCGCGCCGCGACACCGCGATCACCACCCGACTCGGCGAGCTCACCGCACAGTTCCAAACCCTCCACGGGCGCGAACCAACACCAGGAGAAATGTTCGACCTCGCCGAGCGCGCCACCCTCGAAACCCGCCCCGCCAAACACCTCCTGCGCTCCCTTGCCGAGCAACGCAACACCTGGCGCGAAGAGGCCGCAACACTTCTTGGAGGCCGAGAAGCGTTGGCTCGCATGGTGAGTACGGCGTTGAATCCACGACGGACGACCCGCCCACCGATCACCGAGCAGTGGATCACGCACACTGCCGAGCGTGTCATCGAGGTCATTTCTGAGCACCGAGCGACCTGGCAGGCAAACAACTTGAGGGCCGAAATCGAACGCCAACTGCGGGGAAAGGTGCGCGGCGAAGACTGGGAACACGTCGCAGAAGCAGTGCTGGCCGAGACCATTTCCCCAACACATGCCGTCGCCCAATACGATCCAGATCTGACCGACGAGCCCGAACTCCGCACGGTCCCGGTGGTGTTGCGGCGCCGAGACGGCACGAGCGTGTACACCTCGGCGGGCAGCCAGGTCTACACCTCAGCGCGCACTCTGTCAGTCGAACAGCAGCTGATCGATCTGTCGATCCAACCCGGCGCTCGCCAGCTCCCTGCAGAAACGATCGCCGCCGCAGTCGACGACTACAACGCCGCGCATCCCGATCGGCCGCTGAATGCGGGGCAGGTCAGCGTGATCCAGGGTTTCGGCGCGTCGAATCTGCGGGTCCGCACCACCAACGCGCCCGCCGGTTCGGGCAAGACCACGGCGATGGCGGTGCTCGGAAACGCGTGGACGGCCAGCGGCGGCCGAGTCCTCGGACTCGCCCCTACCGCAGCTGCGGCGGCAGTACTCGGCGAGTCGATCAACCAACGAGTCGAGACCGTCGACAAGGTCCTCGACGTCCTCAACCGGCACACCCCCACACCGACGAACCCGTATCTCGACCGAGAGTATCCGCCGTCGTTGCCGCAATGGGTCCTCGATATCGATCCTGACACGTTGGTGATCGTCGACGAGCACACCAAAATCGGGAACCGCAAACGCCTTCGCCTGCTGCGGTTTCTCTCCGATCGCGGAGCGACGATCCGCTGTATCGGTGACCCGCGCCAGCTCGCATCGATCGAAGCCGGCGGAGCCGACATGGACATGGCCGCCACGACTCCCGACGCCACACTGACCCTGACCCACGTCGTCCGGTTCAACTCCAGCGGCGAAGCGATCGCGAGTTTGCAGCTGCGCGAAGGAGATCCGGCCGCATTGGGCTGGTATCTGGACAACGGCCGCATCCACGGCGGACACGAAGGTGCGGTCCACGATGACGCGTTCGTCGCTTGGACCGCGGATCATCTCGCAGGCCGCGACACCATCATGTTGGCCGCGACGCATTCTGTGGTGACCGAGCTCAATGCGCGTGCCCGCGCCGATCGCCTCGCCCGCGCTGGTAGACCGGTGGGCGTGCAATCGGTGCTCTGCGACGGCTTGGCGGCGTCGGTAGGTGACGTCATCCGCACCCGACGCAACAATCCGAGACTGCGTTTAGGCGAACGTGACTGGGTCCGCAACGGCTACACATGGATCGTTACCGCAGTCCACGACGACGGAAGTCTCACAGCAACCCACCATAGCCCCGGCCGAAAACCGGTCCACAGTGTGCGACTGCCCGCCGACTATGTCGGCGAACATGTGCGCCTCGGGTACGCGACAACGATTGATTCCGCGCAAGGAATCACCGCCGAAACCTGTCACGTCGCACTCACCGGAGGTGAATCTCTGCCGCAACTTTACGTCGCACTCACCCGCGGAATCTTCGCCAACCACGTCTACGTCCCGACCGCCTTGGACGGTTCGGAGGGGTCGTTCTGGTCCGAACCCGCAGCGAATCCGCGCACCGCTGTCGAGATTTTGTTGCGCGTTTTCGCCCATGATGGCGCACAGAAATCCGCGCACACCACGCTGCGAGACGCGCTCGATCCACACCAACGCATCAGCCGCGCGCTCGATATCTACCTCGACTCGATCGGTGTCGCCGCCGAAAACGCACTCGGTCCCGAGGGTTTGGATCGCCTCGACGCCGACGCTGAGGCGGTCCTCGCACACCTCACCGACTGCCCCGCCTACCCAGTCCTGCGCCAACATCTCGCCATCATCGCGCTGTCCGGACATGATCCGATCGCCGAGTTACGCAAAGCGAAGAACGCACGCGAACTCGACACCGCCGACGACATTGCCGCCGTGCTCGACTGGCGACTCGACCCAACCGGCGCCCACTCCACCGGACCCGGACCACTCCCTTGGGCTGTCGGAATCCCCGCCCGCCTAGACGCCGAGCGCGACACCACACAGCTCGCCGCCCGCGCACGTATCGTCGTTGACCTTGCCGACCAGATCCGGGCCGACGCCGCAACGTGGACACCCGCCTCAGCACCGCCGTGGGTCCACCCCCTCCTCGACACCGATCGACAACTCGTCCATGATCTCGCCGTGTGGCGCGCTTCGCTGCATGTCGATGACCGCGACCTACGTCCAACCGGACCGCCCCGGCACACCGTGCTCGAGCGAGAACACCAGCAACTGCTCGACACCCGCGTCACCAACGTCCGCGGCGACGCGCACCTCCCGGCCAACAAGTGGGCACCTCTCGTGCAAACCATCGCACCACGGGTCGTCAACGACCCGTGGTGGCCGAGCATCGCCTCCAAGATCGAGACCGCTCACCACGCCGGAATCGACATCGAAACCCGCCTCACCAACGCCGCCCGAACGCGGCCGTTGCCCGATGAGATGCCCGCCGCCGCACTCTGGTCTCGGCTGGAACTCGACACCTCACCCGCCGACGCACCCAACCGCGAGGACACGACCAACCCCGCGATTGAGACCCCGGCGGGCCGCGACACCACCATATTCACGGAACCAGAACCACGTACTGCCTTGGTAGACAACGACGAACTCCTTCACGGCCCGGCAGCCGAAACACAGAGCACCGACAGCGACGACGGCGCCCACTATCAATCAGCAGTGGAAGCTGCCGACCTACAGCAGCAGTGCGGTTGGAGTACCGCGGATGAGCTCGGATTCGATACCGACGATGACCAGATCGTCGCATGGCAACGAGACATCGACTTAGGTCTATAACCCCAATCCGATCCGTCGGCGGCGCGGAGCTGCTCGCTCAGCCGTCGACGATGACCGCGTGGTCGTTGATCTCGAACGGCCTGTCGTCCAGTTCCAAACCCGCAGCGCGACAACTTGATCCATCGAATATGCACGCAGTCCGGCGTGAATGGCTGTTAGCCATCCGCCCGTTCATCGAGAACCATCCGGCCGTTGTCGACCAACGTATTGCGAGCGCGTCGGCGCACACGGCATCGGTCCACAGAACATTCGAGGTGCACCTGCATCGCCTTGTGCGCCTGTGCGGTGGTCATCGCGCCCGGATCGGCCGAGCACGACCACACCGGGGCGTGTAGGTAGTCGGCGACGGGCAAATCACTGGTCGGGCAACCAACGTCACGGGCGAACTGTTTTTCACGTTCGAGCCGCTTGGCTATCCGATCAACCGTCAGCTTGCTGTCGGGCATATCTCTCGTTCCCTTCGTGCGGAATGGCTCGGCGATCCGGCCCTCGGCGGGCTTCAACCGGGTTGGTGCTCACGAGTAGCCTGCGCTGGCGGCCGTTCCCGAAATTGCGGTCAGACAGTCCGATACCGGTGCAGTACTTCCTTAACGGCGTCGGTGACGGGCGGCTCTTCGGCCAGATTTGTCCAGGTGTAGGCGTCATGCTCGGTCAGCTCGACCGGTTCGGGATCGACCACGTCGACGGTGAAGTTGAACTGTCGGCTCTTCTTGCCGCTTCCGGATTGATAGTCGAACTCGCCCAGGTACTTTCGGATGCTCGCGATGTCGAGTCCGGTCTCCTCTTTCACTTCACGGATCAGGGCTTGGTCGAGGGTTTCGCCCGGATCGACCTTGCCGCTGGGCAGTTCCCAGATGCCGCCCATGAAATCGTCGGCCGGTCGTTGCAGCAGCAGGACTTTGCCGTCGTGAGCGACGACCGCGCCGACGACGAGTTGTTCAACCTGGTCGCGTTCGGCGTCGCTGGTCAGTGCCTCCAGCAGCGTGGTGTCGATCATCAATTCTTATCCCTTCAACTCGGTGTGATGTTCGGTGACTTTGCGGATGGCTTCGATGTAGCGATCAACGATCGGCAGGTCTTGTTCCTGGTGCCAGACCGGCAGTTTGAGCGTGGCGTGGTGAATCTGCTCGGCCCGCGGGTAGTCGCCGGGCCCGTAGGCCAGTTTGCCGGTGAATGCCGGAAACAACGGCCCCGGCTCCTGAAACAGCGGTAGCAGGTTCAGCGGACAAGTAGAACCAGGACGATCGAGCTCAACGCAACCTTCGGCCAGCAGTGCGGCGTGGAAACGTTCGACGGGCACATCGTCGAAGGAGTCGCCGTCGTACTGCATGGTGAATCCGTACCAGGACGAGCGAACACCTTGTTCATGCCCTGGCATCGTTACGCCGGGCAACTCGCCAAGTTCTTCGGCGATATGTTCGGCAATGCGCTGACGCCCATCGAGGTAGTCATCCAGACGCGAAAGTTGTTCCAGCGCAATCGCGGCGGCCAACGGATGGATGCGGTGTTTAAGGCCCATCCCGGTGACGGCGTAGCGGTGCAGTGCACTGTCGGCTGGGATCCCGCTACGGCAACGCTTGTTGTACTGCCCGTGTAGCAGGACTCGGTGATAGACCTCGTCGTCATCGGTCAGCACGAAGCCACCTTCGCCGGCGGACAAGGGCTTGGGTCCGTTCATGCTGAATGCGGCAGCGCGCCCGAAAGTACCGACCTTCTTGCCAGCGACGCTCGCCCCGTGAGCGTGGGACGCGTCCTCGAGCAGTCGCAGACCGTAGGTGTCCACGAGCTGTTTCAGGCTCTGGATTTGAGCAGGCATTCCCCACATGTGTGTCACCACAATGGCTTTGGTGCGGTCGGTGATCCGCCGTGGTAGGTCGTGCGGATCGAGATTGCCATTCGCGTCACAGTCGGCCAGCACCGGCGTCGCACCCAGATGCAAAAGCGGGGTTACCGTGGCGAAGAAGGTGTAGGCAGGCACGATCACTTCGTCGCCCGGCCCGATTCCGCACGCGGCATACATCGAGTACAGGGCGGCGGTGCCCGAGCTGGTGAGGACGGCATACTGCACGCCGAAATAGCGCTGCAGGGCATCTTCTAGCTCGGCGATCACGCCGGAGCGGTTGTAGATGGAGATGCCATCACGCAGTTGATCGAGCACCGCACCAGCGGTGGCGTCAGTCAGCGGTGGCCACGAAAAGTGCGGGTCCGCTTCACTAATGACCGGTGTGCCGCCGAAAAGAGCCAATGAAGAAGTCACAGCAACTCCTGTGGGTTGATAGAAGTGCGGGCACGTGCTGCCTCGTAACAGGCCGCGACAAAAGCCATGTGGGCCAGGTTGTCAACTGGGGTACTGAGGTTCGGTCGGGTGCCATCGATGACGCGGTGGAAGTAATCGATCTGACACGCCGCAGCCGATGGCCATGCCTGCTCGCGCCGCAGCGACTCGACGACCTCACCGCCGTTGGTCAGCCGACGAATGCAACCACGTTCCAGATGGACGATGCCGTCGGAGCCGATCAGCCGGATCTCCTCGGCTTTGGGACCGACAAAACGGGATAACAGCAATGAGCCGTACAAGCCACCGTCATACGAGAAGTGAACGAGCGCAGTATCTTCGGCATCGTAGCTACGATCCGGCCGCGCACTGACAGACACGTCGGCTGTGATGCTGTCCGGCAGACCGAAATACCACAGAATCAAGTCGATCAGGTGGTAGCCCATATCGATGATGCAGCCACCTCCGGCTTTGGCCGTAACGCCACGCCAGCCGTCGGACGGGTCCTCCACGTGCACCGTATAGCGAGCGTCCACCAGAAACGGCGTCCCGATCTGATCAGCAAGCTGGATAAAGCTGCCGTAGATCGGGTTGAAGCGGCGCTGCAACGTAACCATCAACTCGATGCCGGACTGCTGACAAAGTTCGGCTAGTTCAATGGCCTCAACCAAGCTGGTAGCGAACGGCTTCTCCTTGAGTACGTGAACCCCATGTTCCGCGGCGGCTTCGATCACACGTCGCCCGATATCGTGCGGCACGCAGACGATGACGAAGTCGAGCTGCTCGGCGTTGAACATCTCCCAGAAATCGGTGTAGCCCGACACCTGATACCGCTGCCTCTGTTCGGCAACGACCGCGGGATTCTCGTCACAGACGGCAACAAGCTCGGCTGTACTGCACGCGAGCAACCCCGGCAGATGGTCATCCACCGCCTGGCGGCCCAGGCCTACGACACCGGCTCGTAATGCTGGCCGACTCCGAGTCGTGAGTCTGCTTGTCCGCCAGGATTGTTCGATCTCTGGCCTAGTAACGCAGGGCGCTAGTCCACTGCCGATGATGCCTCGAAGCGATTCGCACGATCTCATTGGATCCCCCAGAATTGTGAGGTAGTGCTCGTGATGGTCGACTTCTAGCGTCGGCGCTGACGAGGCCCGGGAAGAGGGCAAGTTACGGGGCAGAAAGCAGTCCGGCCGCGTCATGTCAGTGCGGCTGGATAAACTGAGCCGACCGGTTACTCGGCAAGGGGGCATATGCCACCAAACGTGCATCTGCAGCGGCGACGCGAGGCGACACCATCACGGGTTGAGTCTGGGCGTGCGATGGGCCGCGCCGAGCTTGCGGAAGCGATCAACAACTATCTGTGGCGTACCCACCGGCAGCGCTGTGACCTTGATGCCCGCACCATCGCTCGGTACGAGCGCGGCGTTGTCCGCTGGCCGAACGAGCGCTACCGCGAAGCGTTCCGCGCAGTTCTGAGCGCAACCGACAGCGAACTCGGCTTCATACCCACCCGTCAGCGGCGAGAAGACCCCCAGTACCCCGATGCGACGCTGGCCGTGAATCTGTTCAGCCCGTTCGATCCGGGCGCCGTCCCGACCACCTATCTTGGGCTGAGCGCACCGGACGACAAGCCAGTCAGCCGCGTTGGCTGGACAGACGTCGATCAGGTGCGGTCCGCCACGAAGGAGGCGGCATCAGCCGAGAATCTGCATGGCGGCGGCTCGGCCAGCCTCACCGCGGGAACTCAACTCAGCCGCTTCGTTCGACTGCTCGATGGGCACTCCACACTGACCACTCGCCGTGCATTGCTTGAAGCGATCGGAAACCTCAGCAGCGTCGCCGGTTACGCCGCCTTCGACATCGGCAACTACCCGGTGGCCGAGCGCCGCTTCCGGCTAGCCCTCTGGTGTGCCGACAACGCCGGATCCTGGGAACTACGCGCCAGCACGCTGGCGGACATGGCCCGAAAGATGGCCTACGTCGGCAACACCGATGGCGCGCTGTCGTTGATCGAACTTGCACAAGTCCGATCAGACCGGCTGTCTGCCACTGCTCGCGCGATGCTCGGCGCGCTGCGCGCCCAGTTCCTGGCCGCAGCAGGACGGATCCAGGAGACTCTCAACGAAGTCGCCAGGTCCGACGAGCATTTTGCTAACCGCGCGCCCGACACCGATGCTCCTTGGCTGTGCTACTACGACACCGCCGAACACCTCGGCAGCACCGGAAAGGCATTGATTCCAGTCGCAAAAGCACGGCAGCGCATCGACCTGGCAGCACCAAGAATTCGTGAAGCCGTTGCGCTGCAAGGAACGCAGTACCCGCGGTCGCGAACCTTCTCGCTCACTCGATTAGCCACCCTGACAATGCAATTGGACGACCCGAGAGAGGCCGCCGCAATCGGCCTCCAAGCTACCCAGCAGGCCACCGCCTTTCGCTCGCAGCGCATCCAGAACGAACTCCGCACCCTAGCCGCAGCCGCCGCGCCTCGGCGACGCATGACCGAGGTCGCCGAACTGCGGTATGCCATCGCCAGCAGCGCACCAACAGGTTCGGTGCGATGAGTCCGGCAAGCGCACGCACTTCGGCCGACGAGGTGCTGGCCAAGGCTGCGGAAATCAGCGGTGTCGATCTGCGTAGTGCCGAACTGATTCGCGACGGCTCACACGCCATCTACCGATTGGCCGACGACATCGTCGCCAGGATCGGACACCCAGGAAGCAGCGATGATGCCCAGCGCGAACTCCGGATTTCCCAGTGGCTCAACGATTCCGGCATTCCGACCGTCGAGGCCGTAACCTCACTGACACAACCGATCATCGTCGCCGATCGTCCCGTCACCTGGTGGCGCTTGATCCCCGACCACCGCCCGTCGACACCGGGCGAGCTGGGCGCAATGCTGCGGGCACTGCACGCGTTGCCACCGCCAACCGAATTCGAGCTCCCCGCCTACGACCCTTTCACAGGACTCGACGAGCGCATCGACTCTGCAGGCATGCTCGACCACGACGACCGGACGTGGTTGCTCCAGCACTACACACGACTACGCGCCCAATATGATGAATTGCCAAATAACCTCTCCCCCTGCGTGATTCACGGTGACGCCTGGCAAGGCAACCTAGTAGTACCGCCCTCAGGCATCCCGACAGTGCTCGACCTCGACAAGGTGTCAATCGGCCGACGCGAATGGGACCTCACCCAACTAGGCGTGGACTACACCGATTTCAGCCGCGTACCCCACGACGACTACCAGTCCTTCGTCACAGCTTACGGCGGCGATGACGTCACCCAGTGGCCAGGATTCCGAACCCTCGCCGACATCCAAGAGCTGCGGTGGGTCGCATTTGCCGTTGCCCAATCGACAGGCAACGGCAAGGCCGCTCTACAAGCCAAGCACCGGATCGCGTGCTTACGCGGACAGGTGCCGCGACCGTGGCAATGGGAGGCGTTGTAGGGACGGTTCGCCACGTAACGTCAGGGCACGCACTTCGTTCTCAGCTCGCGAACAACTAAATCGATTGCTGCACAATCTACTTGACAAATCTTACTGCCGGGCTCGCCACGACGAGTAGCCGTTTACCTCATGCGGAACCTGCGGCAGTGCCACGACAAGATCCATCAGCACGCCCGAACTTCACCCGAGCACCCACGCTTCGCTGCGTACTCTACAGTCCTACAACAGGTTTCGTATCGATAGAGGAGGAGCAAGCTATGCTCGCAGCGTTCTCGATCACCCCGGTCGGAGTTGGAGAAGGTGTCGGCGAGCAGGTGGCCGCAGCCGTCCGCGTTATCCGCGACAGTGGTCTCCCCAACCGGACCGCAGCCAGCTTCACCGAAATCGAAGGCGACTGGGACGAGGTGATGGCAGTCATCAAGGCCGCAACCGACGCCGTCATGGCCGTCTCCGCCAGGTGCAGCATCATCATCAAGGCCGACATCCGCCCGGGTTACAACAACACCCTGACCACCAAGCTCGAATCCGTCGAGCGCCACCTCGCCCAGCAGTGACCAGTAGAGCTATTGCAATCGCCGCTGGCGGAGGTGGCGATGTCGTCGCCGCGTCGGTACTCGCAGCGACTTCGGGACCGCTTCGACGTCGTGGCCCTCGCCAGCTATTCCTGGGACCGCTTTATCGTCGACCCGACCCCTGGGCCACGTAGCTACAACGATTTCGACGGTCTAACCATTCATCACGAATTCGTCGCCGAGGTGACCGCGTCGGCGCGGCTCCGCGGCCCTGGCTGGTCGACACTGCCGCCACTGGTGCGCTACCTGGCCCACCCACTACTACTGATGGATCCAGCCGGCGGAGCGGCTGGCCTTGCTGCCCAGTTCCGCGCCGCATCTCAGGTCTTCGATGCGGACACACTGATCGTCATAGACGTCGGCGGAGACGTCCTCGCCGAAGGACACGAGCCAGGACTACGTAGCCCGTTGGGCGACTCGCTCACGCTCGCGGCCGCCGTGCAAACAGGACTGTTGGTGCAGCTTCTCATCGCCGGAGTCGGACTCGACGGAGAGCTGACACCGCGCGAGTTGAGCACACTGCTGGACCGTCACAACTCGACAGTGGTCGCCGAACTCAGCGCCACCGATGTCTCGACAGTCGCCGAGGTGTGGAACTGGCACCCCTCCGAGGCCAACGGGCTGCTCTATGTCGCTGCACAGGGTGGCGTGGCAAGGTCGAAACCCAGCGCAATGCACTCATCGACATCACCAACGACGCCACGAGGGTGTACGAAGTCGACGCCGCCGGAGTAGCCGCGCGCTCCCTGGCAGTCGACCTGATCGAGGCCCTCTCCCTGGAACAAGCCGAGCAGCGTACCCGAGCCCGCCGTGGCTACAGCGACATCGATACCGAACGCAATCGCCATGCCACGCGACGAGAACCACGCGCCCCGACCACCGAAACTATTGGCGACATCGACCGGTACAGGCACAACGCCTCGCGGCGCGGCGTCAACGCCCTGACGCTTCGCCGGGTCATCGAGCTGACCGGCGCAACAGGTGCAGACGCTGGAAACGCTTTGCGCAAAATGCTCGAACACGAACGGCCGGACAACATGCGCCCGCCCCTCTACCTGGTGTGACGTTCAAACCCAACGAACGTCTGCCCATGCAGATGCGCGTTTAAGGCGGACTCGGTGTTTCCGGAGATTCCCGGGTTCCGGCGTTCCAGGGAGGCAGTGTGGTCCGGCATCCAGGCGATTCCGCCCCGACAGCGACACGGCGGTGACAGCGAATCCATGGCGAACTGCGGGACGAATGCGGGAGTGGTTCGAATCGTCGTTGCCGTGGTAGGGCTTCTGCTCCGGAGGCAGACTCGGGCCGGTTTCCGGGGGTCCTCGGCTGGTCGTCGCCGAACTGGTGAATGCGCGTTGTTGATGGGCGTCGGCAGGTATCTGGGGTTGTCCTACGAAGGCCCGGCATCGAGACCTCCGGCTATCGCGACATGCGGCTTCGGAGAGGGCTGGCCGCCCCCGCAACATACAGAAGTGGGCACGATATGTGCAGATGTGACGCCGATGTTGGCACTAGTGTGGGGTGCGTGACCGACGATAACGTTCGCAACAAGGTGCAGAGGGCTGCTCGCCTGGCTGGGGTGTTCACGCCTGCAGCGCCGGTCTCGACGCTGGAAGCCTTTACTGGCCGCCTGAATCAGATCATGCAGACGACTTCGGCTGTCGCGCAGCCAGGGCGGCATGTAATCCTGTACGGGGAAAGGGGCGTTGGGAAAACCTCATTGGCGAATGTATTGTCTGACATCTTGCCTCCACAAGAAGGCAGAAGCATGTCAGCGGTCCGTATCAACTGCGCGGTCGATGACTCATACGGTGTCCTTTGGGGAAAGGTGTTCGACGAGCTTCGGGTCGATCGACCCGATTCGTGGCGCCATACCAATCCAAATCCTGATGATATCCGTAGAATGCTGGGCGAGCTTCAGCCACCGCGAGTGTTGGTGATTGATGAATATGACCGGATCGACGACGACGCTGCGCTATCTCTGATGGCTGACACAATAAAGGCTCTCTCTGACCATCTGGTGAAGACGAAGTTGGTGCTCGTCGGCGTGTCAGACTCGATTGAGGGGCTGATAGGTGAGCATGAATCTGTTCGTCGCGCGCTTGAGGAAGTGCAGATGCCGAGGATGGACCGCAACGAAGTCAGTCAGCTTGTCCGCCGTGGATTCGGAGTTGCGGAGCTGACGATTACGTCCGAGGCTGAGCATCGAATTGTGCGACTGTCCGAGGGGCTGCCGACATATGCACACCTTCTCTCTCTGAAGTCTGGCGAGCGGGCGATCGCTGATGATCGGGACACCGTGACATTGGTGGACATCGAACAGTCGACCAAGCAGGTTGTATCCAGTCAGCATTCGATGACTGCGGACTACCACACCGCCACACATAGCAGTCGTCCGGAAGCGAAGTATGCACAGGTTCTAGCTGCTTGTGCACTCGCTAAGAAGGATCCGCTCGGGTTCTTCACCGCGAAGTCAGTGGCGAAGCCTCTGTCATCGATTTTGGGGAAGACGGTTGAGATCCCTCACTTTTCCCGACACTTGGCTAGTTTCCTTGAGGACGATCGAGGGCGGGTTCTGGTCCGGCGAGGGGTGCCGAAGAACTATCAGTATCGATTCCGTGACCCCTTGATGCAACCATTTGCTATCCTCGCGGCCCTCGCGAATGAATTAGTTCAGGAGGGCTTTAGGAGTGAGCTTTTCGACAACATCGAGGCCTAGTCCGACGCTCTTTCGTCTCCACGCGGGCTTGTTTAGATCTGCGGCGTTCTTGCTCCGGAGACAAATTCAGGCCTGTCGGCACAAGGGTTAGGACAGCCGCCTGACACTTCGTTACTTTCTTTTCGGATAGGTCGCTTATCCGCCGCTTTGCGTGTTTGGTGACTTTTCCTTCCCCTGTTTCCTCGTCCTGGCCATCCCTGAGCGGAGGGAGGGCGTGTCAAGGGCGTTCTTTCCCTTGACTCGTCCGAGTGAGGTCAGACAATTGCGGCATGAGGAGGCAGGGATCTACGCGACCATCGGCCACCGTCTCACCGCGGATTGCTCCCCGTCCGGCCTCCGGCGACCGGGACCACAGCCAGTCACCCCGTCAGGTGCTGGACGATGTGATCCGCTGCGGAGGTAGGTCGGGTACGGCTCACGTCGTGCCCACACTTACTCGGATATGCCCAAAGCGACCAAGAGTGTCGTGGAGTGGACGTTGTGAGCGCAAGCGCGGTTACCGACGTGCCGACGCGCCCGCCTGCCGCAGCTTGCGGAGGCCGGCGGTCGCGCGGCGCGGCGCGGCGGTAGCCGCGCGGGCGGCGCGCAGCGCCGCTCTTGATCCTGTATGGCCGAATTCGGCAGCAACTCGTACACGTAATTGTCGTGGTTCGACTGATGCTTGACACTCCGGCTCCACGAGGGGCTAGGTACCGTGTGTACAGCCTTCAGATGTGGCACGAATGCTGAATATCAGGTTTCATGGTGAGGGGAGAATCAGGCGGACGGTGAGGAGCTGTCCTCCATGTCTCTGCACGAAACCCGCCTCTTCCAGTCAGCGGACGCTCAGAGGAATCGCAATGTCCCCGACCGCCGATGCCGAGCACACCAGCCCGCTCTCGGTCGGGACTCGGTATGACGCGTCGCGATCGCTCCAGCCGTGACAGTTCCGATCATGGCAGGCGTAGAGAGGTCAACGTGGTCTGTCCAGGTGACCCGCCTGTGCTGAATCCGGCGGCGGCCATGGCACTTCTACGACTCATCCTGCGCTCCGTGGACGAGCATCACGGCGCCGTAGGAGATGCCGAGCCCGGTGGGTCAAACGCATCGCCCGAGACCAATAGAGCGGGCAAACCGCCTTCGACGGACGCTCCCAATCCGGGTGCCCGCCAGCGATCGACGGATTCCCGAGACCCTTCTCGTCCACCAACTCGTGCGGTCGAGAACGTTGAGAAACCACCGCGGTCAGGTCGTCGACGATCTCGTCGACGACGGACTACACGGGCCGACCGTGCGGGCTCCTAGCGCGCAGACCTTGCGTCCCGTCGCGATGCCGCACCTGTGCGTCGCGGCCTCCATCTGTGATCGCGAATGATGTCCGGGGGCATCATGGGATACGCGCGCCAACAGACTGCCAAGGAGGAAGCGATGCCGAGCGAGACCAACGAGTGGGCGGTGCTTGATGGGCTGCTCGGCATCGAAGTTGCGGACCAGGAGTCCGATGGGAGTCAGCGGCTCGCGTTCTACGGTCGTTGCTCGACCGAGGACAACCAGGACCCCGAGACCTCGTACGGCTGGCAGTCGGGCAATGCGCAGAAGTTTGCCCCTGGCTCAATTGTCGCCTCGTACTTCGACGTTGGGCAGTCGCGATCGGTGCCGTGGCATCGCCGTACGCAGGCCGCGAAGCTGCTCGCCGATCTCAAAAATCCCAATCGAGGCTGGAATGCGATCGTCGTCGGCGAGGGCACACGCTGCTGGTTCGGCAACCAGTTCAGTCTCGTTGCCCCGCGGATCCAAGCTCACGGGGTCCATATCTGGGTGCCGGAGCTGGGCGGTAAGTACAACGCCAAGAACGCCACCCACAACATGATGATGAGCATGCTGGGCGGGCTCAGCGAGTCTGAGCGCCAGCACGTTCAGCAGCGCACGCGCGCCAGCATGGACGCCCAAGTACTCAACGAGGGACGCCACCAGGGCGGGCGCGCGCCCTACGGGTACGTCGTGGTCGACGGACCGCCGCACCCCAACCCGCACCGCGCAGCAGACGGACTGAAGCTTCGCCTCCTCTCGATCGACGTCGCCGCGGCTCCGGTGGTCCAGCGCATCTTCCGCGAATACATCGGCGGCCGAGGCGATAAGGCGATCGCGGAAGGACTCAACCGCGACGGCATCCCATGTCCGTCAGCCCATCGCCCCGAGCAGAACCGCCACCGCTCCGGCGACGGCTGGCAGGCGCCCACCGTCGCGGCGATCCTGCAGAACCCGCGCTACACCGGCTACGCGGTATTCGGTCGATGGACCAAGCGAGAAGAACTGATCGATCCCGATGATGTCGCCGCCGGTTACGCGATCCGGTTCGTGCGAGCGACTGCGGATCGCATCGTCCGTTCCCGACGTCCTGCCCATCCGCATATCGTCTCCGTCGAACAGTTCACCGAGGCACATCTGATCCGCAGAGGCCGCGCCGGCGTCACCAACCGAGACCGCGCGAAACTCGAGCGAACCAGAACCCTGATCCCACGTCCATACCTGCTGCGCGGGCACATCCGCTGCGATACCTGCAACCGCAAGATGCAAGCCGAACTGGTCGGCCAGAATGTCTATTACCGTTGCCGTGCAAGAACTCTCGCGCCCGGCAGCGATGCGCTGACCGATCACCCGAAGACGGTCAACCTGCGAGAGTCAGTAATCGTGGACCCGCTGAACGGCTGGCTCTCAACCCTTTTCGATCGCAAGCATCGAAACCAGACCATCGCGACCCTCCTGGAATCCCAAGAAACCGACGACACAGATGCCGTTCGCGCACTGCTGCGTCGCCGAATTACCGACGCGGACACGAAGTTACAGCGCCACCTAGCGGCCATCGAAGCAGGCGTAGACCCGGCGGCCTTCGTGACTTCGATGAACGCAGCACAAGCAGAGAAAGCCGCAGCGCGGGCCGAACTCGACGCCATACCGAAGCCGATCCGACTGACCGAAACCGAGATGCACAAGCTGATCGAATCAGCAGGAGACATCCGCGCCGTACTCACGGCTGGAGCCCCAGAAGATAAGCAACTTCTCTACGAAGCCCTGAACATCCAGGTCCGGTACCAGCACCGACAACAGCTTGCTGTTGTCAGTGCCAGCCTCCCTGGGTTTAGCACTGGTGTCCGGAGGGGGACTTGAACCCCCACGCCCGTTAAAGGGCACTAGCACCTCAAGCTAGCGCGTCTGCCATTCCGCCACCCGGACCGGTGGTGCTCAGCAAGATTATAGGATCTCGCGGCGTGGACCAAATCGCCGGTTGACCACGTGTTTTGTGGAGAGTTAGGTGGTGTGGGGGCGGCGGGGTTCACCTGATAGGTTCGCGCGCATGTCTCGCGGCGAGGGTACGAGCGTCGGCCTCATTCTGGTGACGTATCAGAGCGCGGAGGATCTGCCGCCATTTCTGGAGTCATTGCCGGCCGCGGTGGCGCCGTTCGCGCTGGATGTGGTCGGTGTCGACAACGTTTCCGCTGATCGAAGCGTGGAACTGGTCGAGGCGTTCGGTGGTCGGGTGATCCGTAACCGGGAGAATGTTGGTCTTGCTGCGGCGATCAACCAGGGTGCTGCGGCGACCGACGCGGAATGGATTTTGGTCGCCAATCCCGACACCTGGCTCGCGCCGGGGTCGATAGCTGGGCTGGTTGAGACGGCGATGAGCGATGACGGTATCGGGATGATCGGGCCGCGGGTGGCCAGGTTCGATGGGACGCAGTACTCGACCGGGCGCCGGTTTCCGTCGCTTACGGTGGGGACCGCGCACGCACTGCTCGGTGGGGTCTGGCCGGGCAATCCTGCGACGCGCAGGTACTTCGGTGAACCTGTCACCACGGTCAGTGCTGTCGACTGGATCTCTGGTTGCTGTATGTTATTCCGCCGCAGTGCATTCGATGCGATCGGCGGGTTCGATACGCGGTACTTTCTGTATTTTGAAGAGACCAAAGCAGCGTTGGATATGCACCGTGCCGGCTGGCGAGTGGTGCTGGACCCGAATGTCGAGATCCGCCACCGCGAAGGTGGCAGCATGCGGTCGGCGCCGTTTCGCAAGATCCGCTGCCACCACCGCAGCGCGTTGCGGTTCTACTGCGACTATCACCGACGGTCGCCATGGTTGGTATTCGCGCCGGTGGTGGCAGTGGGGCTGGTGGTTCGCGGTGCGATATCAGGGCTACGCACCGCGATCACTCAACGCATTGCTAGGCAATAACCTGTACACGAACCCCGTCAGGACCAGGCTGAATTGGCCTAGCGATTAACCGTGGCCATTACGTATGCGCGCCGGCAGCGTGCCGACAATCACTACCGCAGCCGCTGAACCGCAACTTCGCCGTTAACCGGCGATCAACGCCACCCACAGGCAGGCACCTACTACCTGAACGACTTCGCCGCAGCGAGCAACATGCCGACCGCATGACGTACCGACCGGGCGAGAACCTCTTCCGGCTCACCGTCGTAATGCTGATGTTCCGCGTCGACGCGCGAACGCGTGGCCACGGCGAACCAGACCGAGCCGGCCGGCTCGCCGTCCTGCGGATCCGGACCGCCGACGCCGGTGGTGGCGACGGCGATGTCGGTATCCATCAGTGCCCGAACGCTTTCGGCCATCGCCCTGGCCGCTACCTCGGAGACAACGGGTACGTCGGGAACATCGAGCACGCGATACTTGACCATCGCGGAATAGGCGACAACTCCCCCACGGAACCACTGGGCCGAATCGGGCGCGGCGCCGAGCGTCGCGGCGAGGTTTCCGGCGGTCAGCGATTCGGCGACGGCGATCGTCAGGCCGTCACGCTTGGCGAGCTCGGCAAGTTTCACCGCGGACTTCATTGCGGTACCTCCTGCTAGTGGTCACGGGTGTCTTGTCAGCACATAACCGGATTTGCCCGAGACAAACGCATCCGAGTGCTCTCTCGAACCCAGTAAAAAGCCGAACTCCCCTGTGATGCATGAGAGTCCGGCTTTTGAGAGGGCTCAGATCCGGTCTGTCAGACCAGTTCTTCGATAGTTCGAGCAAACTCCTGGGAACCGTGGCCGTCAGCCACCTGACGATCGATGAGGTTTTTGATGGGGGCGACGAAGTCGACGGTGACGCCTGCGTCGCGGGTGGCTCGGTTGATGGCGTCGAGGGCGGCTTTGTGGAAGGCGAGGGATTGGATGGGTTGGGTGTAGTCGCCGCCGTCGATGATCTGGCCGTAGGCGGGGAGCCTTTGGGCCATGGCGGTGACAAATGGGGTGGAGCGCTCGGCGAAGGCGCTGGCTGAGACGCCTACCGAGCGCATCATGGCCGCGCCGTGCATGAAGCCGGTGAACATGGCGTACATGTTGGCGAGCAAAGCGAAGTCGTAGGTCGAGGCCAGGCCGGCGTCGTCGCCGAAATATTCTGCGGCCGCTAGCAATTCGAGGGTTTCGCGGTGTTCTTCGAAGACGGCGCCCGAACCGCTGTACAGGATGGACGCGCCGGGCTGTCCGATCATCGGCGGGACGGCCATGATGCCGCCGTCGAGGTAGTCGATGCCGTGCCGGGCGGCCCACATGCCGAGTTCGCGGGCCTCGTTGGGGGCGGTGCTGGTCAGGTTGATGACCTGCCTGCCGGACAGTTGGCCGGCCACTGGGTCGAGGGTGGCGTGCACGGAGGCGTGATCGAACAGGACGACGATGATCGGCCCGGCGGCTTGGATAGCCTTGCCAACCGACGCGACACCGACCGCACCGGCGGCGACGAGGTCGGCATCCTTGCCGGGGGTGCGGTTCCACACCGTTGTCGGGTGGCCGCCCTTCCGCAGCGTCGCGGCCAGTGCTTGGCCCATCGCGCCAAGCCCGAGGACCGTCACCGGGGTGTTCGTGGTTTCCGCCATTGCGGGGTCAACTCCTTGGAAAGTCAGTGAACGGGGTGGTCAGCGCGCTGAAACCAACACTGCTCTTTGCCCGCGATGACGACAAGTACCTACTATTTGGTCGGGTACTTACCAATGGGTGTGTGAACAGGTAGCGAGGTCGGGCGATGGGTGAGAAGAGATCCGGACCATACTTCTGCGGCATCGACGCGGCGATGGACGTGGTCGGTGGCAAATGGAAGGCGCTGATCCTGTGGGAGCTGGAGACGCACGGCGTCCGCCGGTTCGGTGAACTCCGCCGCGGCCTGCCCGGCGTCTCGGAGAAGATGCTGATCCAGCAGCTGCGCGAGCTGGAGGAGGACGGGATCGTGTCCCGCGAGGTCTATCGCGAGGTGCCGCCGCGCGTCGAATACCGGCTCACCGCATCGGGCGCCGCCCTCAACCGCGCACTGGAACCGCTCGGCGACTGGGGGCGCGAGCGCATCGATCGGATCGGCGCGGGTCGCGTTCACCCGGCGACGACCTAACGTTTACTCCCGACCGGGTGTGGGCTTATCGATTGTGACGGAAGGCATTTGGTCGACGGTTGTCGTCGAGGGGGTCGAGATGTACGGCAACGTCCGCACCTGCTGGTCGTTCGCGGGCATCGGGGGCTCGTTTTCGGGCATCAGGAGCAGGGCCATGATGATGAGCAGCAGAGCTGCCAACCCGCCAAGAATCGGTCGGCAGTAAACGCGCACATGCAGGTGATCGGATCCCATGCCCGATCCGTTACCTACGACCGCGCATAAGCCTCCCTCAGCGCAGCGGTGGGGTCGGCGGCGATGCGAGTGTTGCATTTCACCAATACCATTCCGACACAATCTGTTTCGATGACTACGCCAACGCTGCGGGTCAACCCGAACCGACAGTCGGACGCCGCCATCACCGCAACCGACGCCAGCACGCAATCTCATCGAGCCCGCCATGGGCACCCACACGCTTCTGCGACCCGCATCACATTTGCCTATTGAATGTGACCCCGCTTGATGCTAAACATTGTGGCACGCAACGCAATACACGTTGCATTATATGCAATGAATGGGACTTTGATGCTGCACCGTGAATTCCGGCCGGGCGGGGCCGTGCGACGCGCACTGACGCTCGGAGCCGCACTGTTCCTGCTCGCCGGGTGCGCGCCGGTGCAGTCCGGTCCGGCCGGCTCGGGTGGCGACGAGAAGACCGGCACCATCCGGGTCTGGCTTTTCGACGAGGCGACTCGCGCCCCGAAGGAAGCGGTGATCAACGAGGCGATCGCCGAGTTCAAGGCGACCCGGCCGAATGTCGACGTCGACGTGCAGTGGGTGCCGGTCGCCGCAAGAGCGGAGAAGTTCGCGGGCGCCTTCAACGATCCGGCCAGCGCACCCGATCTTGCCGAGTTCGGCAACACCGACCTAGCCGGTTACGCCGTCACGGGCGCGTTCGCCGACATGGGGGCCGACCTCGCGGCCTGGCCGGAGGGCAAGGATATCGACCCGTCGGTCCTGGAAACCGCGAAATCCGGCGGCAAGGTCTACGGGCTGCCCTGGTACACGGGCATCCGCGCGCTCTACTACCGCACCGACGTCTTCACGGAACTGGGCCTGCGGCCACCGGCCACCCTGGCCGAACTCACCGACACAGCCCGCCGCATCCACGCGAAAAAGCCGGACCTGTACGGGATTTCGGTCGGCGGCAAATACACCTACGCGATGCTGCCGTTCCTGTGGGCCCACGGCGGCGAGCTGGCCGAGAACGACGGCACGATGTGGAACGCCACGGTCAACTCGGACCGGGCGAAGGCGGGGATCACCCGCTACGCGGAGCTGATCCACGACGACATCTGCCCGCCCGCGCAGTGCGCCGACTTCACCGGAACCCAGAGCGTGCAGGCCTTCGCGGGCGGCAAGGCCGCGATGACGATCGGTGGCGACTTCAGCCGCAAGGCCATGGACCAGGGTGCTTCGAAGGGCAAATACGCGGTGATCCCGCTGCCCGGCACCGAAACAGGCTCCATCGCACCGGCCTTCGCGGGCGGCAACCTGCTCGGCGTCTTCCGCGCGAGCCAGCGGCGCGGCCTTTCCGTCGACTTCGTCGAATTGCTCGGCAGCGCAAAGTATCAGGAAAAGATGTACGTGGCGATGGGGAACCTGCCGACGCTGTCGAGCGTGCAGCACAAGCTCGCGGCGAACGACGCGTTCCTGACGCCGTTCGTCGAGTCGCTCAGGGCCGGTACGAAGTTCGTGCCGAGCACACCGGCGTGGTCGAAGATCGACAGCCAGAATCTGCTGCCGACGGCGGTGCAGCAGATCGCCACCGGCGCCAAGGAGCCCTCGGTGGCGTTGAACGCGGCGGCCGCCGCCATGAACAAGGCATTCAGGTAGGCAGGCATGGCAATTCGAGAACTACCGGTCACCACCGCGGCCCCGCGGCCGTCGCCGAAACCGCGGCGCCTCAGCCGAGACACGATCACCGCGTGGCTGTACCTGGCCCCGGCGGGGATCCTGCTGGCCGCCGTGCTGATCTATCCGATCTATCAGATCGTGCTGATCTCGTTCTACGACTACGGCCAGCCGCAGGCCACCGGCGCGGCGCCGTTGGCGTTCATCGGCCTGGGTAACTATCGAGAACTCCTGTCGGACAGCCAGTTCTGGACGGTACTCGCAAACACCTTCGTATTCGGCGCGGTCTGCGTGGTTGGCGGGCTGGTGGTCGGCACGGCGCTGGCCGTGCTCGCCACCCGAGTCCGCGCACTCCCCCGAATGTTGTTGTTCCTCGCCGCACTCGGCGCATGGGCGACACCAGCCATGGCGGGTTCGTACGTCTGGCTTTTCCTGTTCGACACCGACTTCGGTGTGGTGAACGAGGCGCTCTCGGGCCTCGGGTTCCGTTCGATGGACGGGCACTCGTGGACCTTCGGCACCCTCAGCGCGTTCGGACTGGTTGCCGCCGAGGTGATCTGGTGTTCGTTCCCGTTCGTCATGGTGACCATGTACGCGGGTATCAAGGCGATCCCCGAAGAGGTGCTCGAGGCCGCCGCGCTGGACGGCGCCTCGGTGTGGCGGTCGGCCCGCTCGGTGATCCTGCCGATGTTGCGGCCGCTGCTGCTGATCGCGACGATCCAGTCGATCATCTGGGACTTCAAGGTGTTCACCCAGATCTACGTCATGACCAATGGTGGCGGCGTCGCCGGGCGCAACCTGGTGCTCAATGTCTACGCCTACCAAAAGGCCTTCGCCGGGCAGGAATACGGGCTCGGCTCAGCGATCGGAGTCCTGATGACGCTGTTGCTGTTGTCGATCACCGGACTCTATGTCCGGTCCCAGCGCAGGAGCACCCCATGGCAGTGAAACCGATGCTGCGCGCCCCACGCAAGCCCGGCAGGCTGCTCGCCGAGGCGGTGACGGTGGTGATCGCCGGATTCGTGGCGTTCCCGCTGTACTGGATGGTGCTCTCGGCGCTCAAGCCGGCGGGCGAGATTCAGTCGGCCGAACCGAAACTGTGGACCTTGGCGCCCAGTCTGGACAGTTTCACCCGGGTGCTTTCGATGAACGGTTTCGGCCGGTTCTTTCTCAACAGCCTGCTGATCGCTGTTGTGGTCGTGCTGTTTTCGCTGCTGCTCTCTTTCCTGTCCGCGGTGGCGTTGGCCCGCTTCCGGTTCCGTGGCCGGACCGTGCTGCTGGTGATGATCCTGGTGGCGCAGATGGTTCCCGTTGAAGCGCTGACGATTCCGCTGTTCTTCCTGATGCGCTCGATCGGCGGCACCGTTCCGGCGTTGGGGCTCAACGAACTCGGTTCGATCATGCTGGTAGATCTGGTGTTCAGCCTGCCACTGGCTATCTGGCTACTGCGCGGGTTCGTCGCGGCGGTGCCACTCGAGTTGGAAGAGGCGGCGAAACTCGATGGGGCGAGCCGACTTCGGTTCGCGTGGCAGATCCTGCTGCCACTGGTGGCGCCGGGGCTGGTGTCGGTCAGTGTGCTGTCGTTCATCCACGCCTGGAACGACTTCCTGTTCGCGAAGACGTTCATCATCTCCAAGACCGAGAATCAGACACTGCCGCAGGCGATCCTGGTGTTCTTCAAACCAGAAGACACCGATTGGGGCGCGGTGATGGCGGCCTCGACGCTGATGACCATTCCGGCGCTCGTGCTGTTCGTGCTCGTGCAACGCAAGCTCGTCTCCGGCCTCGGTGGAGCGGTGAAAGGCTGACATGCCAGGTTTCGATACTCTGCTCCCCCGGCCCGTTTCGGCGACCCCGGCGCCCGGCGTTTGCGCATGGCCCACCGAACTCGACGTCCGCATCGACCCGGACCTGCCGCCCGAGGGCTACCGGCTGGAGATCACACCGAACGGGATCACGCTCACCGCGGCGGATCGGGCCGGGCAGACCCACGCGCAGCAGACGCTGCGCCAACTCGCCGGCCCGAACGCGTTGCGCGCCGCGATCATCGACACTCACCAGGTTGTCGTGCCGTGTGGTGTGATCGAGGACAGCCCCCGATTCCGTTGGCGCGGTTGCCTGCTCGACGTGGCGCGGAACTTTCGCACCAAAGCGGAGGTGCTGCGGTTCATCGACCTGCTGTCGGCGCACAAACTCAACGTGCTGCACCTGCACCTGACCGACGACCAGGGCTGGCGCATCGAAGTCCCCGACTTCCCGAAGCTGACCGAAATCGCTTCGTGGCGCACCGGATCGATGGTCGGGCGGCACGACGGCCCCGAACGCGACGGCCGACCGCACGGCGGCTTCTACACCACCGACGACCTTCGGGAGATCGTCGCGTACGCGGGCGATCGTTCTATCACCGTGGTACCGGAGATCGATGTCCCCGGCCATGCGCGCGCCGCGATCGCGGCCTACCCCGAACTCGGCCCCGAGTCCGAAAACCCCTGGGACGTATGGACGTCCTGGGGCATCAGCACCTCACTGCTGAATCCCACACCCGACACACTCGACTTCTTGCGCCGAGTCTTCGACCATGTGCTGGCCGTCTTCCCGTCGGAGGTCATCGGCATCGGCGGCGACGAAGTTCCCGGCGCGACACCAGAACACGGCCGTCTCGTCGCCGACCTCGCCGCATATCTCGCCACCCGGGGACGCCGAGCGTTCGGTTGGGACGAGGTGCTCGACGCGGGCCCGCTACCGCCCATGGTGATCGCCGCGTGGCGCGAAGCGACCGCCGCCGGCCGAGCGGCGGCGGCAGGCCACGACGTGGTGCTGTGCCCGGAAGACCACTTCTACCTCGACCACCGCCAATCCGATCATCCCGACGAACCGATCCCCGTCGGCTACCTGCGCACCCTCGAAGACGTGTACAGCTACGAGCCCACCTGTGACGGTCCACGAGTCATCGGTCTCCAAGCCCAACTCTGGAGCGAGCACCTGGATTCGGTGCGCCGAGTCGACTACGCCGCCTTCCCCCGCCTGTGCGCCATCGCCGAACTCGCCTGGAGCCCAGCCGATCGCGACTACGCCGAGTTCCTCCCCCGCCTACGCGACCACCATCTCCCCCGTCTGGACGCCCTCGGCGTCGAATACCGCCCACTCGACGGCCCACATCCCTGGCAAACCCGACCCGACGTCCCACCGACCGCACACCGCCCGAACCAATTGCCAATGACGTCAGGGTCCTAACGATCAGCCAGCACGCGGTCAAGTGCCGCCCGACCCGCTTTTCCCCAAGTCGGCTGACCACCGGGAAGCCCGCGTTGCCAGGCCAGGCCGATGCTCATCAGCCCAGCGGCACGCAGGACCGCCCACCCTCGCGCGCGCTGGATCGTCGCGGCGTCGGCGTTCGCGTAAGTGTCGAAGAATCGCTCGGCCGCGCCCGCGGGCAGCACCAGCCATGCGGCCGAGAGATCGGTGGCCGGGTCGCCTGCGCAGAGCTCACCGAAGTCGATCACGCCCGCGAGCGTGCCGTTCGAGACCACGACGTTCGCCGGATGCAGGTCACCGTGCAGCCACACCGGCGGCCCGTCCCACTGGGGAGCCGAAACGGCTGCGTCCCATACCCGTTGGACGTCGTCGGCGATTCTGTCCGGGATGGCGGCGTCGAACTGCGCGCCGACATCGCACGTCTCGAGCGCAACCCCCCGACTCGGATTCACCGGCGCATCGGCAGGCGCCTCCTGGTGCAGCACACCGAGGAAGCCTGCCAAAGCGTCCGCCGCGTGGTCGCCGCGCCTGATCGTCGCCCGGTCACTCGGCTCTCCGGGAACCCATCGCGCAATGGTCCACGGCCGTGGAAAGTGGTCCGACGCTTCGCCGAACCGCAACGGTGTCGGGATCGGCAGCGGAAGGCGCTCGGCCAGCATCGGCAGCCATCGCCGTTCCTTGTCCAGCAAGCCCGGCGCCCGCTCGGTACGAGGCAGCCGAACCGCCAATTCCGCACCGAGACGCCACATTTGATTATCCCACCCGCCGGCTACCGGTCGCAGGTCGAGCTCGGCCAAGTCCGGGTGCTGCTCGATCAAGAGGGAGCGCACTAGGACAGCGTCAACCTTGTCCATATCGCGATTCAATCACCCGGTGTCCAGCCGGCCGCCTGGGCCCACGCTTCTGCCCGTCCGGTGATCTCGATGATCAACGGCCCCTTGGCATCTGCGTAAGCGTTCGTATCAGGCCAGTCTCGCTGCGCTAGTTGCTGTTTCAGCCGCCCATAGGCCGCTCGGTCCCGGGCGTCGTGTCGAAGCCAGTCGCGGAACAGCAGGTGGCGACGTTCCCAATCGCTGCCGACCGTGCAAATGTGCACGTGCACATCCCGTTCCGGCGTTCGCACCATTCGATGCCCCGGCTCACGCACGCGAAGTCGATAGCCCGCGGTTAGTAGCGGTTCGAGGTAAGCACCCTCATCTTCGACATCGGGCACGCTGAGGTCGATATCGATGATCGGCTTTGCCACAAGACCCGGCACAGCCGTCGAGCCGATGTGGTCGATGCGACGGGCGACATCGCCGAGCGCGGCACCGATGCGGCCACGCTCCTCCTCGAACCGCTCCGGCCAGGCAGGGCAGTAACCGACAAGGCGGATCTCCCGCTTCTCGATGCCGCCGATCAACTCCATCCGATCACGCATACCGCCCATCCTTGCGCGCCGACGGGCCACCATGCCACCCGGCGCTGGAACGGGCAGCGGAGACCGCTATCCGGAGATGCCTCTGCGGATAGCGGTCGAATTCGCGTCGGCATGCTGATCGCCCACCGATCACCATGCTGATTCAGGAATTGACACTCTCAGGCGTATTTCACTAAGGGCACGACTTCCATGCGAAGTGATAAGTGGTGGTGATACTTCCGTCCGTGGAGTCCATCGTGATGAAGCTGGTGGTCTTTTTCGGGTCGGACGTGCCTGCGTCGACGCGCAATTGAGTATTGATGTTGAAATTGCGGGACTCGCCGCACGGCTGGTAAACGATCGCCCCGACCTCGGTGGAGTCGGTATTCTGCCAATCGTCGCCGAATGGGCCCTTGAGCGTGTGATCGGCGAAGTCGGTCGGTGAATTGCCCTGGAAGTAGTACCTGGCCCGCTCCAGTGAAGTCGCACCCTTCGCCAGGGAGGCGAATCCACGGTAATCCGCCGACGCGATGCCATAGGTGAAGCCCTGTGGGACATGCACTTTCAGGTTGAGCTGGCAGTTCATCCGGAAGTCGGTCGGGCCGGCTCCGATTCCCACCTTCGCGGTGTACTGGCTGTAGGTGACCGTGAAGGCCGTGTTGTCGGGTGAGACCGCGACGGCCGCGGTTCCCGCCGGACAACCGGTGCCATTGACGGTCGCGACGTCGATGACAATCTTGTCCGGCGGAACGGGGCCGTTCCAATCGGGCAACGGCACTCCAGATGCCGGCGAGCCGGCCATCGGAATAGCAAGCGCGAATAGGGCAGCACCGAAAGTGGCTAATTTCTTGTACATGGGATGCCTCACAATGGGCGGATCGGACAGATCTCACTGTAAGACGTCTATACCCACTCGAAGCTCCCCAGCAGAAGTGGGGAAAATCCGGAACTCTTACCGCCCCTACATAATTGGCGGTCGGTTCTCCGGATACGTCGATAACCGTTGAATGTTGGAGTTTTGACTGCTCCGCGATGCGTTTACGGCCGGAGCAGGCGGAAGGTGTCCATTCGCTGTCGATGGTACGCCAGGTCGTCCGCGTCGTGTTGAACGCCACGGCCGACTGCGATGCCGAAATACACTGCCTCCCTGCGCAACCGGTGCCGCATCAGCTGCGCGAGCGCGGTGTCGTCCAGGCACCCGGCCGTGCCGCCTTCGGCGTGATAGGCGTCGGTGAACTGGCGCGCGCCGGTCAGATCACGCCCCAGCACGTCGGCGAATTCCAATGCGGCGGAGGCCAGTTCGACCTCCGGCGGGCCGATCAGCGCCTCGTCCCAGTCGAGCACGGCGGTGACGTGTCCGTCCCTGGCCAGCAGATTGCCCTCGTAGTAGTCACCGTGCAGCGGTTGTGCGCGCACGGACTTGCTGAACTCGGCCAGCCAACGGTCCAAGTCGGGGTCGGGCAATTCCGCCGACGGCGTACCGTCGAGCCCGATCTCCAGGAACGACTTCTTGGGTCGCGGGGACGGCCGATAGTCGGCCAACGCACGGTGTACCCGCGCCAGCAGCCCGGCCGCCTCGGCAACCTGCACCGGATCCGCACTACTTGCCCACTGCCCCTCGATCAGCGGCCACACGGTGATCGGACGACCCGCCACCACCTCGACCGTCGCCCCATTCGCGCGCGGCAGCGGCGCAACGGCCTCCGGCACCGTACTGGCAGCGGCAACGGCAATCCCGTTGCACCACTCCACTTCCGCCGGGTCGCGACGCACCGCCCCGATCCGCACGACCACCTCGCCGAGCCGATACGCGGCGGACTCCTCACCGCCATACAGGCGCACACCGTCGCCCTGGTATCCCCATTCAGCCGCGACAGCAGCCCGAATATCCTCGGTAAGCGGAACGTCGACGTAGATCACGCATCCACTTGTACCAGCGCGATCGACCGGAACGCAGCAGGGTTTTCCGGGGGCCACCTGTAGCCACCAGGCGTAATACACGCGTATTATGGCCGATGTGGGTTTCGAGTGGCCTGATTGGGCGTTGGACATGCTCATCGGGATCTCTCCGAACGAGGTGATGCAGGTGCTGACCAAGCAGCGACGATGGCCACGGCGTGGACGCGGCACTGCGGGCATGGAGATGCTGACGATCTGGGGCCGCACGGCCGCGGGTCGCCCGCTGATCGTCGGCCTGCGCCAGGCCGAACCCTGGCAATGGCAGATCGTCGCCGCCCGAACGATGAGCCCGGAGCAGGTAACCGAGTTCGAAAAGTGGGAACAGGAGAACCAGTGATGGGCGACAACGACTTCCCCGCCACCCCCCGAGGTGTGGACGAGTTGATGGACAGCCTCGTCTTCGACGACGCACCGGTGCGCGAGGCCGACGTACCACCCCCGATGGCGCCCGGCGAGGACATCATGGTGGTGCGATCCCTGCGCATCCCCCTCGACATGGATCAATCCATCAAAGCCGAAGCCCAATCCCGCGGCATCACCATGAGCGAACTCATCCGCGACTGGCTCGCCGTCGAACTCGCCGCCCTAGCCGACGACCAACCCATCTCCCGCGCCGACGCCTTACGCGCCCTCGCCGGTGTCCGCCCAATCCACCACCGCGCCAGCTGACCCCTCGCCCCGCTCGGGGCAGAATCCGCACCCTAACTCGGGACCCGACTTCAGGGCCCTATTCCAAGTGCAGATCCCGAGAGACAATGCGGATCTTCGGCACTAGCCGCGGCACGACCACCGACACCGCATCAACCGCGACCGGCAGGCGTGGCTAGCAGCTCACAATCCCGCAACCACACCGCTAGCGGCCGAATCCGCACCCCAACTCGGGATCCTCACTTTAGGGCCGTATTTCGAGTGCGGATCCCGAGTTGGGTTCGGGTCTTTGGCGGTGGCGGGCGGTCGGGGCGGGGGTGCGCAACGAGGTGCGTTCGACAGTGCTGAACTGGTGGAACGTTGGGTGAACTGTGGGTTAGGGCCAGTTCGGCGATGTGTGGTGATTCGCATGTCGACCGGCCGTGGTTTGCGGACGGCTCAAGACGAGCGAATCAGCGTGAAAGTGGTCACGGCTAATTTCTAGCGAATTTGCTTTAGTCTTCCTCCAACTGGTCGTACGACCAGTTTCTATTCACCTCCACACGCCTGTGCCCAAAGCACCATCTTCCTAGGAATCAGCAAATGAGAAGCATCCTCCGTTCGTCGCGCTCGGTCGCGGCGATCATGGCAGCCGCGATTGTCGGTTTAGGGCTCAATGCCGCGGTGGCCGTTGGGGATCCGGGTCCGGTTTCGGAAACGCATTCGGCCGACACCGTCGGATATGGTCCGGTGCTGACGGACGAGGCCGCGGCCTTCGCCTATGGACTCGTCAATCCGGACGTCGCGCCGCAGGGGTCCAACGACTGGGCGTGCAAGCCCGATGACGCGCACCCGCGCCCGGTCGTGCTGGTGCACGGGACCTGGGCCAGTGCCTTCGGGGCCTACTCGTACATGTCCCCGCAACTCGCCAAGGCGGGCTACTGCGTCTTCACCTTCAACTACGGCCGCGCCAATGTCGCGGGCGCCGGACTCAACCAGCCGACCATCGGCGCCACCGGCTACATCGAGGACTCCGCGAAGCAGCTTGCCACCTTCGTCGATCGAGTCCTCGCGGCCACCGGCACCGGACAGGTCGACATGATCGGTCACTCCCAGGGCGGCGTAGTGGCACGCCAGTACCTGAAATTCGAGGGCGGCGCGAACGCCGGCGACCCCGCGGCGAACAAGGTGAAGAAGCTCATCACTTACGGCGCCACCAACCACGGCACCACGCTCAGCGGCCTCGGCAATCTCCTCGACGTGTTCAAAAACACGATAGGACTTGACCTTTCGACCCCGACCGAGGCGCTCATCGGTCACGCGGGCATCCAGCAGCTCATCGGATCGCCGGTGCTCACCCGGCTCAACGAGGGCGGCGACACGATGTCCGGCGTCGAGTACACCATCGTCGCCGACCGCTACGACGAGGTGTCCAGCCCGTTCACCCGCACCTACCTCGCGGCGGGTCCCGGCGCGACGGTCGACGATGTCCTCCTGCAGGACGGATGCGTGCAGGACATCTCCGACCACAACTCGATGCTCTACTCCCCTCGCGCGGTCTCCCTGGCGCTGCGCGCGCTCAATCCGGCCACCCATCCCGCGCCGGTCTGCTCGATGAACCCGTGGTTGCTCTGATCAGTCTCGGCTGAGCCAGTTCCTGATCTCATCGGTCAGCGGAATCGGGGCGTCGTAATGCATCAGATGCCCCGAATCCCCGACCAACCGGAGCGTCGCGCCGGGAATGAGATCGGTCAGCCTGCGGGCTTGGGCAGCGGGGATCCAGGTGTCCTCGCTGCCCCACAGCACCCGGACCGGGATGTCTATCCGGCCGAGTCGCTGCTCGTTCTCCCGCAGGAAACGTTCGTCGTAGGCGGCTATCTGGCGGTAGAAGGCGGGCTGGCCGTCGTCCCCTGTCCAAGGGGCGACCAGTGTCTCGAGATCGTCCGAGCGCAGACCGCGGTGACTCGCTGCCTGGATATAAGCCCGCACGATCGCGGCGTGAATGTAAGCCGGCAGCTGCCCGAGCAGCTCGGGATGTTCCTGCACGAACCGGAAGAATGGTGATCCACTCGGCGGGATGGCAACGACGTCGATGAGCATCAGCGATCGATACGGCACGCCCTCGACCAGAAGCGTCCGCAACGACACGGCCCCGCCGAAGTCGTGCGCGATGACGTGCGGACGGTCGAGTCCCCAATGCTCGAGCAACGCGGCGAACGCCGCCGCCTGGCTACCGAAGTCGACGGCATCCTCGGGCCGCTTGGACGATCGGCCGTATCCAGGCATGTCCCACACATAAACAGTGAAATCGCCGCTCAAAGCCTCAGCGAACGGGTGCCACAGCACCGACGAGAACGGCGTCCCGTGGCAGAACACGACCGCCGGTCCCCGCCCGATGCTCCCCCACGCGATCCGCCGACCCTGCCATTCGAAACATTCCGAAAGGTCCATACAATAGCGCTACCCCCGATCGCGCCCACGAAAACGGGCAGACAGGGCCCCACTTCCGCCGGGGCTTCACTAGGGTGGCAGTGCGCACGCGGGACGCGGATGTCCTTGCGGTGCAACTATATCCGGAGGGGGTCCCGATGAATGTGCTGGTGCTGGGAGGATACGGAGCGGTCGGCGGGCACGCCGTGCGATTGCTCCGGGCGGACGGACTGCCGGTGCTGGCCGCCGGGCGGGACAGGGCGCGCGCGGACGCGCTGCTCGACCTGTCCGACGTAGCCGGTTTCGAGTCCGCGCTGGACGGCGTCGCCGCGGTGCTCAATTGCGCGGGCGCCGAGGACATTCGGCTGGCCGAGGTGTGCGCCGGGCGCGGGATCCCGTTCCTCGACATCTCCGCCACCAGCGAATATGTACGAAGTTTGGAAGACGTCGCTGGGCCGGTTGTGCTCGGCGTCGGGCTGGCACCTGGCCTGACCACCCTGCTTGCCGTCGACGCCTGGTCCAGTCACCGCAGCCCGATCGACATCATGATCGGCTTGGGATCCGGCGAACGCCACGGCGACGCCGCGGCCGCGTGGACCTATGGCCTACTGGGAAAACACTTTTCCGATCCCAACGGCACTTCCGTCCGAAACTTCACCAGCCCAAGGCATTTCGAGGTGCCGGAGGATTCCGGCTATCAATCGGCCTCGGCCGTGCGCGCCGATTTCGCCGACCAGCACCGACTCACCCGCGACTTCGGTGTCCCGGTCCGTACGTATCTCCGCATGGACACACGCCTGGCCACGCTCGGACTCAGCATGCTCACCAGAGCACCCGCACTGCGGGCACTGGCACCGAAACGGATGCCGGGCAGCGATAAATGGGTCGTGCTCGCGCGCGCATCGAACGGCTCGGCACGCTGGGCCGCCGGTCGCGGCCAGTCCAAAGCAACCGCCGTAGTCGCCGCGGCGGCTGTGCGCGCGGCGATACTGCGACAACCCACCGGACCGACCTGGATCCATCAAATCCTCAGGCTCGACGACCTGCGAGACACCTTGCGCGACAACGAGATCAATCTCGGCCAGTGATCCTCAAGCGAGCGCGATACCCGCGATGGAACCCGCCGCGAGAACGAGCCCGAGCACCTGAGCGCGCGAAACGCGTTCGCGTAACACGGTGAGCCCCAGCACGACTGGAATAGCAGGGTAGAGCGCGGCCAACACCACGGCGATCGCGAGCAACTGTTGCCAGGTGGCCCAGGTGTAGAGCGCGATGGCCACCGTACCGAGCGCACCGGTGCCGAACGCACCGAGCAATAGTCTGGGACGCAGCCGCAGTGACGCGTGCGCACCCAACGCGAGCGGCATGATCGCGACCACCGAGGCGAACCGGCTGGCGACCAGCGGCCAGAGCCCCGCTGCCGAGTCCACCCTGGCCAGTGCGACGAATTGCAGGGCGAATCCGACCCCCGCGATCAGGCCGTCGACGCTGCCGTTGCCGAAACGCCCCTCGCCGTCCGCGTCGCCGGGCGACCGCGAGACCAGCCACAGCGCGGGCATGGCGACGGCTATGCCCGCCCAGCTCAGCAGTGACGGCCGCTCGCCGAGCAGCACGACGCCGACCAGCACCGGCAACATCAGCGCGCCGACATCGCTCAGCGGAACCACCACACTCAACCGGCCACCGCTTACCCCGCGGTACAAGAAGGTGACGCCGAGCCCGGTCCCGAGGCCGGATAACACACCCCATGCCAGCGCGGACGCGGTGACGTCGTGCGCTGGAACAAGCGGCGCGGCAGCCAGAATCAGCACGCAGCCGCCGACCTGCGCGTATAACGCCACGGCGGTGGCGTCGGCACGACGAGCGAGCAGTGCGCTGAGAAAGTGCGTCGTACCGAAGAACACCGCCGAAGCCAGTGCCAGTGACTCCCCCGTACCCATCATCAATACCTCCGATCCGGCCCGGCGTGATCCAGCCCGCGGGCCCGATCTTGTACTCCTGCCGCATAACCGGCCACGCGGCCGCAAAACACGGCAGGCCGATCGACCGACCGGGAGACGGCCACCGCAATGCACGCTGAGCGTGCAGACTCGCGCTCGCGATCTCGAAACCCCGAAAGCTGGTCGGCTACCCGGCGTAGGCAGCGATCTGCGTCCATCTCCGTCGGCACGAAACCACAAACGTGCTGATCAGCGGCGTGTCGAAGGGTCGAGGCACGCCGAGGGCTGCCAGGATGGGCAGGCACAGAGGCAACGTTGTCGCCACGCTCGTCGAGGAGAGGTATGTCGCGTCGCCGGCTTGTCGGCATCGTTGTGCCATTGTTGCTTCCCTTGATTCCCGTTGTGGCGCACGCTGAGACGGTGGGCGATTCCAGTAGGTATGTGAATCCGTTCGTCGGAACGCAGGACGGTGGGCCCGATTTCGGGCACGGCGGCGGGGCGGGGATGACGTTTCCCGGCGCGGTCGCGCCATTCGGGATGATGCAGTGGAGCCCGGATACGGTGCGCACGGCGGGTGGTGGTTACAAATACGAGGACAACCGGATCTACGGGTTCTCGATGACGCACATCTCCGGCCCCGGTTGCACTGGCGCACAGGACTTTCCGGTGCTCCCGATATCCGGGATCATCGGCCGGTCACCGGCCGTCGACGGCGCGGGGTACCTGCAGACCTTCGATCACGCGAACGAGCAGGCCAACCCGGGCTACTACCGCGTCACCACCGACTCCGGCGTGCAGACCGAACTGACCACGTCGACCAGGGCAGGCGTCGCCCGCTTCACCTTTCCGCAGAGCAAGCCGGGCACGCTGCTGCTCGATGTCACCGGCTCGGTGAACGGGGTCGACGACGCCGAGATCACCATCGACGGCAACACCGTGTCCGGCTGGGCGCTGACCGGCGGATTCTGTGGAGCGCGCACCCGATACCGCGTCTACTTCCACGCCACCTTCGACCGCCCGATCACGGCGTCGGGCATCTGGAAGGACGATGTCATCAAGCCCGGCACGACCACCACCCGCGGCGCGGCACCGACGCGACGCACGAATTCCGGCGATATCGCGAGCAACGGCCTCGGCACCGGCGCCTTCTTGCAATTCGACTCGGCGCAGCCGGTACAGATGCGCACCGGCCTGTCCTATGTCAGCATCGACGGCGCCTGCCGGAATCTCGCCGCCGAGATCGGCGCGAAAGATTTCGACACCGTCCGGGTGGACGCGCGCGACGCGTGGCGGCGCAGGCTCGATCAGGTCCAGGTGAACGGCGGCGACCAGGATCGGTTGCGCACCTTCTATTCCGCGCTCTACCACGTGTTCCTGCAGCCGTACATCTTCGACGACGTCGACGGCCGCTACACCGGCTTCGACGGCCAGACCCACCAGGTGCGTCCCGCGGCCCCCGGGCAACCCGCACACCACTATTACGCCACCTTCTCCGGCTGGGACATCTACCGCAGCGAGGCCCAGCTGCTCGCCTGGCTGGCACCCGACGTGGCCTCCGACATCGCCCAGTCGATGTACGACAACGCGCACGTCCTCGGCGACGTGTGGGACCGCTGGTCGCATCAGAACACCATCACCGGGGTGATGAACGGCGACCCGTACCACTCGGTCGTGGCCACCGCGTACGCGTTCGGCGCCAACGATTTCGACGCCGAGGGCGCGCTCGATTCGATGGTCGCGGGCGCCGAACGCGTCGGTGAGAAGGCCGGCTACACCGAACGACCGGCCAACGACGAATATCAGCGCCTCGGCTGGGTGCCCGGCCAGGTGTCCGACACGCTCGAGTACAACATCGCCGACTTCGGTATCTCCCAGTTGGCGCAGCGGCTCGGTAACCGCGCGGTCAGCGATAAGTTCCTGCGCAGCGCACACGGCTGGCAGCATCTGTACAACCCGCTGACCGGCTGGCTGCAACCGCGCTCGGCCGAGGGCTTCTTCGCCCTCCTATACGACCCGTCGGGAACCGACGGATACGTGGAAGGCAATGGCGCGCAATACCATTGGATGACCTTCCAGGACGTCCGCGGCCTCTTCGACCTGATGGGCGGCCGGGCCAAGGCGGCCGGGCGGCTGGACACCTTCTTCACCCAGTTGAACGCGGGCCCGCATGCGCCCTTCGCCTATCTCGGCAACGAACCGACGCTGCAAACGCCGTGGCTCTACGCCTGGGCGGGACTGCCCGGCCGCACCCAGGACGTGGTCCGCCGCGCCCGCACCGAACTGTTCGGCCCGACGCCGAACGGTCTGGTCGGCAACGACGATCTCGGCACCATGTCGGCCTGGTATGTCTGGGCTTCACTCGGCATCTACCCCGTAATCCCCGGCCGCGCTGAGCTTTTCGTGCACAGCCCGGCATTCACGAGGGCGGAGATCCGGCGTTCGTCCGGCGAGCAGTTCACCATCAGCGCCCCCGAGCTCGACGATGCCGCCCCGTACATTCAGTCGTTGCAGGTAAACGGCGAGAACACCACCAAGGCGTGGCTGCCCGAATCCTTCGCGCTGTCCGGCGGCCGCCTCGACTTCACCATGGGTGCCCAGCCCGGCCTGGAGTTCGGCACCGCCGAAGCCGACGCGCCACCCTCGTTCGGCGTCCCCCGCTAGCACTCCGGGCGCCAATTGGCCCTGCTGGCTTGATTACCTGTCAGCACAAGGTACTGGCTGCTTGCACTTCGCGGAGTGCTCGCCGGGCGAGTTCGCCGAACTCGTCGCCGTTGGCCGGGTCGCGCCAGCGCTCGAAGGCGATCTGCCAGGCGAGCGCGCCGAGCTCCGCGGCCACGCGGGAGGTCAGGGCGGGCACACCGCGGCGTTCGAGCGCGTCGATGATCAATGCGGTGAGGCGAATCCCCTTCAGCGCCTCGCGTTCCCGCAGTTCCGGGCTGGCGGCGATCACCGCCGACCGCCGCGCGCTGAACTCGCGACGATCGAGTGGGAACGCTTCCCGCCCGATGAAGTCCAGTGCATGCGCCACAGCTTCGAGCGGGCCTGCCGCAGCAGGCGCCGCGGTTATCCCGTCGACGACCAGTCCGTCCATCGTGCCCCCGCCGAAGAGCACCTCTCGCTTATCCGGGAAGTGCCGGAAGAAGGTGCTCTTGGTGAGCCCGGCCCGCTCGGCGATCTCGACGACCGTCGTGTCGTCATAACCGCGCTCCTCGAACAGCTCGAGGGCGGCGACAACAAGTCGCTCCGATGCGTTGGGCTGCCAGCGGGCCATGCGAACAGCGTACGGCACTTGGTCCCGTCACTCCGTGTATGGTGACAGGACCAAGTCCCATCACTTATCGGAGGCCACCATGAGAGCTGTTATCTACGAGACGTTCGGCGGTCCCGAGGTATTGGAGGTGCGCGAGGTGCCGGAACCGCACGCGGGCCCGGGTGAGGTCCGCGTCCGCGTGACGGCCGCCGGGCTGAATCCCATGGACTGGGGTATTGCCGCACGGCCCGAATTGGCGGCGCAATTCGGCATTGCCCTGCCCGCGGGCTTCGGTTACGACTTCGCCGGCGTGGTGGACGAGATCGACGGCGGCGTCACGGGTTTCGCGGTGGGCGACCGCGTATACGGCGGAGCGCTCGGCAGAGCCGTCACGGATTTCGTGGTGGTCAAGGCGCCCGGCGGGGCGACCGAGCCGCTCTGGCATACGCCGGAGGGCATCAGTGACCAGCTGGCGGCCACGCTTCCGGTGGCAGGCATGACCGCCGCCGCCGCGGTGGCGGCGATCGACCTGCGGCCCAGCGACACCGTCCTGGTCGGCGGTGCCGCCGGTGGCGTTGGGGTGTTCGTCGTACAGCTCGCGAAGCTCGCAGGCGCCAGGGTGATCGGGACCGCCGGGGCGAGCACGTTCGAGTTCCTGCGGCAGTTCGGTGCCGAGCCCGTGGCATACGGCCCCGGACTGGCGGACCGCGTACGGACCATGGCGCCCGGCGGCGTGACCGCGGCAACCGACCTGTTCGGCACCGAGACGGCGGAGACCGCGCTCGCGCTCGGCGTACCTCCCGAGCGGATCTGCACGATCGCCGCCGGGCCCAACCCGCCCGGTGGAGTGCGCGCGACCGGCGGCTTCGACGCGAGCCCTGATGCGCACCAAGGCATCACCGACGCGATCCTGGCCGGCGGGATCACCGTGCCGATCGCCGCGACCTTTCCGATCGAGCAGATCCGCGATGCTGTGACACTTCAGGCCGGGCGCCATGTCCACGGCAAGGTCGTGGTAACGCTGTAACTCGCAAGCCAGGAACCCCGGCGGATAATTGGTTCGGTCATCGGATGTCAGGAGGTATGCCAATCCTGCGGGATCCCTTCTGCTGGGCCCAAACTGGCCCGTAGCCCGCGCGCCGCGCCCACTATTGATGAGGGCGGAGGATGAAGGTTGCGGTGGCGGATGATGTGAACAAGATCGTCGGTGTTGTCGAGCGGATCGACTCGTTTCCCACGGTGGACGAATTGAGTGAGTTCGCCGACAAGTTGGCCGAGGCGGTGCCGGAGCGGGTGACGGTCGCCGAGATCGGCAGGTCACGCGGGGGCGACCCGATTCGCGAGGTGCGGGTCGGGTCGGGGACACGGCAGGTGGTTGTTATCGGAAATCCGCATCCGAACGAACCCATCGGGATGGCGACGATCCGCCACCTGCTCGGCAGGCTGACCGCGGACGACGCGCAAAGCTTGGGCGCCACCTGGCATTTCGTGCTCTGTATCGATCCCGACGGAACGCGACTCAACGAGGGATGGTTCGCCGAGGCGCGGACCAGGACCGGCGTCGCGCGCAATTTCTATCGTCCGCCCGCGGCCGAGCAGCCGGAGTGGTGCTTCCCGACCCGTTGGCGCGGCAACGATGTCGGCACACCCCTGCCAGAAACTCGGGCACTGATGGGCTTGATCGATCGCACCCGTCCGGCGCTGATCGTGTCGCTGCACAACGCCGATTTCGGCGGCGGTTTCTTCTACACCACCGGCGGCGATCGCGACTACTGGACCGGACTCACCGACGAGCTGACTGCCGCGGGCGTGCCGATCTACGAAGGGGAACCCGACGTGCCCGGCGCCAGAACCTGGGCGCCAGGGGTTTTCGAACTTCCGACGTTCCAGCGGATAGCCGAAACCCTGACGGCCGAAGGCGTCGAACCACTGGCGATGATGTACGGCGCGGGCATCCGCGACTACGCGGCCGTCCACGAAACCGCCCTCCTGGTCTGCGAATTGCCGATGTGGGTCGACGCACGGGTTACCGACGACACCCCTAGCGGACACTCCCTGGCGAGTGTCTTGTGTTCCACCGCAACCGCTTACGAGGAAATCGCCGACATCGTGCACGGCGTCCTCGACCGACTGGCCGATCGCCTGACCGGCCGCAGTCCCTTCGAACGCGCACTCATCGACACGGTCCGAGCCCTACGCGGAAACGCCACCGCCAAACGCTCCGCCACCGACTCACGCACCGCGACCCTCGGCGAAATCTTCATCGAAAACTACGTCTGGGTCGGCGTCGCCCGGCTCCGGGCAGGTGGCATGCTGCTACGCCTGTTGGACGAAGCGGCCCGCCAGCACGCCACCACCCAAATAGCCACCGAGCGCGCCCAATTCGCCGCCATCTTCGAAAAGTGGTGCACCGACATCGAAACCAACGCCCCCGGCCACCCCATTCCCATCCACCGCCTGGTCACCATCCAATCCGCAGCGATCCTCATCGCCGCCATCCGCCTGAACACCAACCTCCCGCTCTGAGGGCGCTGAATTCCATCATCTGGCTGCCGTTGGTGACGGAATCAGCCAGGACTAGCTAGCCAGCTGGTGACGGATCGGCCGGTCCGGTGAGCTGGGGTCATGATTCTCGACTTCGATGACCTGTATACGACCGCTACCGTGCCGTGGGATCTCGGCGAGCCGCAACCGGCTGTTGTCGCATTGGAGCAGGCGGGAAGGATATCCGGTTCGGTGCTCGATGTGGGCTGTGGCCTTGGGGACAACGCGATCTATCTGGCTCGACGGGGTTACCGGGTGACTGCGATCGATGCCGCCGCGCGTGCTGTCGAGCTGGCCCGCAAGCGGGCGGTGGCGGGTGGGGTTGACGTCGAGTTCGCGGTCGCCGATGCCACTCGACTCGACGGGTTCGACGGCCGGTTCGACACGGTGCTGGACTGCGCGCTCTACCACTGTCTGACCAATGAGCAGCGCGTACGGTTCGTCGCGGCCTTGCATCGCGCCACGAAACCCGGCGCGTTGTTGAGCATGTTGTGTTTCTCCGACGGGTTGGTCAGTGGAGTACCTGCGCCGCTTCCCGTGCCGGAGCGCAACATTCGTGACACGCTGGCCGCCGGCGGCTGGGACGTCACCGACCTGACGTCCGGAGAGCTGCTCGCGGTGACCGGGTCCTCGCACGAGTTCTTGACGCAGTACCCGGGCGCGGTGGCCGACGCTCAGGGGCGGATTCCGATGCCGATCTGGATCGTGCGGGCGCTTCGCCGGTAGGTGGTGAACCACGATCGGCGCACGGACAAGCCGCTGACGTTGCGATTCAACAATCACGGTTTCGTAACGGCGCCGAGTGGGTATTGAGAGATGTATGACATCGACGGATCACCGACCAGCCCGGATCGCCGGCGTGGAGCCGGGGACCGCGGTACTGGCATTCGCTACCTGCCTTGCCTTTTCGATCGGCATCGCCGCTATTACGCAGTCTGCTACCACCACGGTCCTCGCGTTCGCCAGCATCGCGGCCGGACTCGCACTCGTACTGACCATCCTGCCGCACAAGGCATAACCCCCTCTCGCCTCCGCCACCGCTGCGACACTGAGCCTTCGGCTATTGATTCCCGGGCTCGAGCCTGGTGGCATAGCGCCGAGGAGATCGGCGCGACTCGGAGGCAAACATGCTGTCCCTACCGGAGATTTCGGACCGCCTGGAGATCCAGGACCTGCTGGTCCGGTATTCCCACGCGGTCGATACCGGACAGTGGGACCTGCTGGACGACATCTTCACCGATGACGCGCACATCGATTACACCGCGATGGGCGGCTCGGCCGGCGACGTGGCGGCGACGAAGAAATTCCTCGCCGCCATGTTGCCGAACTTCCCCGCGTTCCAACACTTGATCAGCAATTCCTCGATCACCATCGACGGCGACACCGCCACCGGACGGACGATGTGTCACAACCCGATGATGCTGTCCGGCGGCGACGGGCCGCCAAGTCTGATGCTGTGCGGGCTGTGGTACCTGGACACGTTCGCCCGCGTCGACGGCCAGTGGCGGATCGCGCGTCGGGTCGAGGAGAAGAGCTACATGTTTGTCGCACAAGCCCTTCCCGGCACGAGCTGAACACCGCCCTGCGCTGCTTATCAGCCGACGATAGGCAGCCCACGCTCGTCCGCGAGGCCACTCAGTGCCTCCTGCATGACGCCGGTGACGTGCTCGTAAGCCGCTTCCCGATCGAGCTCCGGTCCCAGCTCGGCACGCAGATCGATCGGCTCGAGGAACTCGACGGTGACCTTGCTCGGCAACGGAATGTGCCCGGCGAGATCGCCCACATTGAGCCCCCACGGCAAGGCGAGCGAGATGGGAAACACCTTGAGCCGCAACATCTGATCCAACCGCAGCAGCCGGGCCAGCCGGTCCCCGCGCGACAGCATCAACGCGGTCTGCTGGGCACCCATGTTGACCATCGGCACGATGGGAACGTTTTCGTCCCACGCCAATTGGAGAAATCCGGTGCGCCCGGCGAAGTCGATCTCGTCCTCTTTCCAGGTCGGGCGGTGCACCTCCCAGTCACCACCGGGATACACCAGCACCACCGCCCCGTCCCGGAGTACCTGACGAGCGCTGTCCGGGTCCGCACCGACCGTGCCGAAGCGGCGCAACAACGTACCGATGACCGGATAGGCCATCACCATGTCGTGCGCCAACTGGAAGAACGGGCGGTGCGGACCGAACCGGCGCACGAAGGCCAACGTGGCGACCATGACCTCCGGTGAGACGTTGCCCCCGGAATGATTGCCGACCAACAGGACCGGGCCCTCGGCCGGGATCCGGTCGAGACCCCTGACCTCCGCGCGGAAGTACAGCCGCGCGAACAACCAGCCGGGACCCACGGTGTCGATGATGAATTCGGGATCCCGTTCGGCCGGGTCGGCCGCGGGGACCCGCGCGTTCACCTGCTTGGACACCCAGTCGGCCAGCTGGTCGATCCGGTCGGTCGGCAATCGAAACAAGTTCATGGACAACGCCTTCCGCTAGGGCCGCTTACGACTCGATCGACAGCAACCGGTGGAAGAAGCCCCGATAGCCGCGTAGCGCCTGGCGCAGCTCCTCGGTATCCGCGTCCTGCACACCGGAAGTCCGCTCCTCGAGCACCCGCTTGCGCTCCGCGATGGCGGTGGTCAACTGGTAGATGATGTCGGTGACGATCTGGTCCGCCTGAGTGACCGCGTCCCTGGGGTTGTCGACGAAGGTGCCCTGCACCTCACGCCATTTGGTGCGTAGTTGGTCGAGATCGGTGTCGGCGAACAGTGGGGCGCCGACGTCGTCGAGCGAAGACTGTTGCCGCTCAGCACCATTGTCCGTGGCGGTCGACCGTTCCGGCGTCGCGGGCGTGACCTGATCCGGCGCGGCGCTCTGGTCCGCTTCGGTCGCGGCGGAGACACCACCGTCGTCGGCATCGCTGGCCGCGGTCGGTTGGGCGTCGTAGTCGTAGTCAGCGGTGCTCGTCGCCGCGGGCTGCGCGTCGAAGTCCGCCTTGGTGGCCCCCTCCCCGCCCGCGTTCGCCGTGGTCGCGCGCTCCGCCTCCGCGCCGTACTCCGTCGCGCTCGCACCCTCCGGTTCGACATCCGAATCCGTAGTGCTCGCATGCTGGGATTCGGTGTCCGCCGCTGTCGTGCTCGCGTCGGTCTCCGATTCGCTTGCCACCCGGTCGCTCTCGGTGTCGCCCTGCCAGGACGACGAACTCGCCTCCTGCTCGCTCAGCGGGATACCTTCGGTGGATTTATCGGAATGCACGGTGCGCTCGTATTCGGTACTCATGACAGTGCTTTCTTGTCGTGCTCGGACTTCTTGTCAGCTGTCTTCTTGTCGTCGCCCGCGCCATTGAGCAAGTCCTGGAACAGCTCTCGGTAGTGCACGATGGCGGTGCGCCGGTCCTCGGTGGATACCTCGGTGCCGGTCGCCCTGGTCGCGATCTCGTGGGCGGCGCGATAGTGGCCGAGCGGCGCCGCGTGTTCCACGGAGAGATCGGCGACCTGCTGGTCGAAATTCTCGGTGGGATAACCGCGTTGGCCCATCACCGTCGTCAGTAGCCGATCGGCGGCCTGCAGCGCCTCGGCCGGATCGTCGATGAACCGCTCCTGCACCTCGACCCACTCCGCGGTGTACAGCTGCTTCTGCTCCGGGGTCAGCGCACGCAGTTCCAGTTCGGCGTGGCGCTTTTCCCGTTCGGCCAGTTCACGTTCGGCCGCCCGGCGGTCGTCGTGTTCCTCGACCGTCCGGTCGTACTCGGGTCCGAACTTGCCGCGCAGCCGCTGCCTGCGCACCATGGGCCACACCAATAACGCGACGAACAACGCCGCGACGACGACCAGAACGATCACAATGATCAACACTCCAGACGACATCTGTACCTCCTTGCCGAGCCTGTCGTATTCGGACAGGGAATGCCTCGCCGCCAAGGTTCCAAACTCTTGATCTCGCCTGGATCTCCGCAAATACGAAGCCAACTGCGGCTCGGCACTCAGGTCAGGCGCAGGGCCTCGACCGGGCAGCTGTCCACGACGAGCTGAAGGAGGTCGTTGTCGCCGACGGTGTCGGTGGGCGGCTCGACGATGCCGTCGTCGCCGACACGGAACAGGTTGGGCGCCAAGGCTTCACACATACCGTGGCCTTCGCAGCGGGTGCGGTCGGCGGTGATCCTCATGCGGGCAGCCGTTCCAGGCGGATGGGCAGGCCGTCGGCGGGCATGGGGCCGGTGCCCGATACCAGCGGGACCTCGTAGCCCGGCCGGATGGACCAGCTGTATTGCAACAACATCTGGTGCAGAAGGGCTTTGACGGTCATGCCGCCGAAGTACAGGCCGATGCACTTGTGCGCGCCGCCGCCGAACGGCGCCCAGGCGAGTCGGTGGGATTTGTCCTCCCGTCGGTCGGCGGCGAATCGCTCCGGATCGAAGACGTCGGCGTGGTGCCAGTAATCCTCGGTGCGCATCATCGGGTACGCGCCGATCATGACCAGCGTGCCCGCCGGCACGTAGTAGCCGAGAATGGCGGTGTCCCGGGTGGTTTCGCGCACCTGCTGCGCCACCGGCGAGTACAGGCGCAGCGTCTCTTTGAATGCCAGGTCCAGGCCGGGCAGCTGATCGAGGTCGCCGTAGTCGAGGGCGGGCTTGCCGAGGGCGCGGGATTCCGCGCGCAGCCGATCCTGCCATTCCGGATGGCGAGCGAGTTCGTAGACGAGCATGGACGCGGCGATGGTGCTGGTGTCGTGCGCGGCCATCATCACGAAGATCATGTGCTCGATCACCTCCGCGTCCGAGAAGGCATGTCCCTCTTCGGTTTCGGCATGACACAGCACGCTGAACAGGTCGGTGCCCGCGCCCGCACGCTTGGCTGGCAGCTCGCGGCGGAAGTAGTCGCCGAGAATCCGCCGTCCGCGCCTGCCGCGCGACCACGCCCCGCCGGGCACGTTGGTGCGGATGAGCGCGGTCGCGCCGTGCACCGCGTCCTCGAAAGCCCGTTCCAGCACCACACTTTCGGGACCTAGTTCGGCACCGGCGAACACCTCGGTGGCCTGCGCGAGCAGAATCTGCTTGATCGCGTCGAAGACCGGGAAATGCTCGCTCGGCCGCCACCCGGCGACGTCGCGGGTGATCCGCGGGGTCGTCAGGTCCAGGTAGCCGACCAGCCGGGGCCGGGTGAATGCCTGCTGCATGATCCGGCGATGAAACAGATGCTCGTCGAAATCCCGCAGCAGCAATCCGCCGCGAAAGAACGGGCCGATCAAGAACTCCCAGCCGCGTTGCGCCGAGAAGACCTTGTCACGATCCATGAGCACGGCCTCGATGGCCACGGGACTGCCGACGCCGACCGTCTTACGGCCGAGGATACCCATCCAGTTCACCGGCCCGTAGCGCTGAAAGCGCTTGCGTGTCAGGGCGATCGGATCGCTCAGCGCGTGCAGAGTGTAGCCGATTCCCGGCGCACCGAAATCGCCGGGCACCGGCCGCAATCCACTGCCCGGCGGCGGATCGGCCAGCGCGAGCGCGGCGGACGGGTACTGACCGGCGACGCGAGCGCCCCACGTTTGCGCACGTTTGGCGACTCGCGCACGTAAGCGACGGACATCCCCTTGGACATCGGTGACTTTCGGGGGAACCAGAAGACTCATGACGGCCGTCCCTTCGCGACGCTGCGATCCCTTCAGACCATATCGGAAACACGCGTTTCCGTAAACATTTGTTTCCCGACTTCTCTTGTGCAAGGCTGCTCGGGTGACCCGAGCATTCAGCGGCACCTACCGCGGCACCTCGACCGCCGAACGCCGGGAAGATCGGCGCAGGCGGCTACTGGACACCGCACTCGACATCGTCGGCACCCAGGGCCTTTCCGCGCTCACCGTGCGCGGGCTCTGCGAACAGGCCAAGGTCGGGCCCCGTTTCTTCTACGAGGCGTTCCCCGATCTGGACACGCTCGCCTCGGAGCTACTGCTGGAGATCCAGGACGCCGCGCTCGACACCGCACGCGCGGCCGTCGCAGGCACCGATGGCGCGCCGCCGGACAAGATCCGCGCCGGGGTCGCCGCCCTCATCGTCGAACTCACCGACGACCCTCGGCGGGCGCAGGTCGTGTTCGCCCAGGCCTACGGCAGCGAAGTCTTGATGCGCAGCCGCTTCGACGGCATGCGCCGGGTCGCCGACGTCATCATCGAGCAGACCCGCCTGGTGCTCGACCTCCCCGCGGGCCACGACACCGCCGTCGCCGCGACCTCGCAGCTGATCACCGGCGGCGCCGCGGAACTGGTCCTGGTCTGGCTCGACGGCGGCCTCGATGTCGACCGTGACGGTCTCATCGATCTACTGGTCGAATTCACCATCTCGATGGTCGGCCGGCTCCCCGACGTCGCTCAGCGCCTGTCGGCGGGCCACGGGCGTTGACCCCGGAACCCGTTGCGACACCGCGAACTCCTGGAGCCGACTACCGCACCAGGCGTCGATCCCTTACGCTTTTGTTCATGAACACGCGCACGCGATTTCCGCACCCCGGGCCGTCAGTCGGCCGCGGGGTTCGCTGCGTGCGCCTGAACACGTAGTTCCTGTGGCCGTCGCCGGTTCGGGGGTTTCACCGAATCCGACTGGCTACCAAAGGAATTACGCATGCCTACCTATCTCACTCCGCTGGATCTGTCGCGCGCGCTGACCGTGCGCGACCTGAGCGACGCCGCGCAGGGCCCGCACGCCATGCAGGCACTGCTCGACGGGACCGTCGACGCACTGATCCGCGCGTGGGCGTCGACGGCGCGCGTGGTGCGCAATTCGCCGCTCGTCGCCGTCGTGGACAACTACGACAAGCTGGGTTACGACCCGGCCGACGTCACCCGCGATACGCGCTACACCCGCTACGTCAGCCCGACCACCATGTTGCGCAGCCACACCAGCGCCGACATCCCCGAAACCCTGCGTTGCTATACCGGGGTGACCACCGAGGTCGACGACCTCATCGTCATCCCGGGCCTGGTCTACCGCAGGGACGTCGTCGATCGAATCCACGTGGGCGAACCACATCAGGTCGACCTGTGGCGGCTGCGGTCACGCCCGGATACCGGCGACGGCGATGTGCGGGAGATGGTCGCCCACCTGGTCGAGGCGGTGCTTCCAGGCGCCGAGTGGCGCACGACGCCCGCCCGGCACCCCTACACCGCCCTCGGACGGCAAGTAGATGTGCGACTCGGCGACGAGTGGCTGGAACTCGCCGAATGCGGTCTCATCGCCGACCATGTCCTCGCGGGGGCCGGGCTCGATCCCTCGCATTGGTCCGGCACCGCGCTCGGCATGGGCTTGGACCGAGCGCTGATGCTGCGCAAGGGAATTCCCGATATCCGTTATCTGCGGTCCACCAATCCGCGCATCGCCGATCAGCTGCGGGATCTGTCACCGTGGCGGCCGGTTTCGATGCTGCCGCCGATCCGCCGCGACCTGTCGGTGGTGATCGCCGACGACACCGACGACGAAACCCTCGGCGACACGGTGCGAAAGGTGCTGCACGATCGGGTCGACGACATCGAGTCGGTACTCGTCACGGCACGGACGCCGTGGGCCGAGCTCTCCGAAAAGGCCAGGTACCGGCTCGGTATCGTCCCCGGCCAGACGAATGCCGTTGTGCGACTGATTCTTCGGCCGCTGACCCGCACCCTCACCGACGAGGAAGCCAACGCACTGCGCAATCAGGTGTATCTCGCGATCCACCTCGGCCCACGGCTGGAGCTCGCATGAACTACGCCGCAGCACCGAACCAGCGAATCAAGGCCGCCTCCAGGCCATCTCGGCTACCCGAGTCCGCGGCCCACGCCACGAACCCGTCGGGCCGAACGAGCATCGCCGACAGCTTCCTCGGTCGAGCAGCCTTTGCGGTGACCACCCGGACCGACGACGCCCAAGGTGCCGCCGCCGCACGCAATCCCGCGGAATCGGCCAGGTCGAACAGTACCGCGCCGCCGTCGACGAAGTGCTCACCGAGCCTGGTTCCGTCCGACAGCTCGAAGTCCGGCACCGCGGCACCGACGCGGTCGTGACCGCCGCCGAGGTCGTAGCGGTGCAGCACGCCGGATATCTTCCGGAGCACCATGGTCGCGGCGTCGCGGGTGGCCAGCAGTTCGGCCATCACCGCGCGAAGTTCCCTGCTGCGCTTGTCCGTTCGCATCAGGGCGACCTGCGCCCTGGTCCAGTCCAACACCCAGGCGCCGATCGGATGCCGCTCGGTGGTGTAGGTGTCGAGCAGGTCTTCCCGCGCCCGGCCCCGCACCACCGCGGCCAGCTTCCAGCCGAGGTTCACCGCGTCACCGACGCCGAGGTTGAGTCCCTGCCCACCGAACGGCGAATGTACGTGTGCCGCATCGCCTGCCAGCAGGACCCGGCCCTTGCGATACTCGGTGACCTGACGGGTGTTGTCGGTGAACCGGGTGGCCGAGTGCACGGCGGTGACCTCTACCGGAACACCCGACACGGCACGCAAACTCGCCTGCAGGTCCGCGGCGGTGATCGGCGCGGTGCGGTCGGCGGGCGGTCCGTCGAGCTCCACCGTGAGGATGCGGCCCATCGTCGGGTTATAGACGTACATGCCGGTGTCGGTCGTCGTCCAGCCGGGCGTCAGCCCTTCGGCTCCGTTCATCTCCACCAGCGCTTGATGACCTGTCAGTTCCGGGTCGAGGCCGGGAAAGTCGAAGCCGGACAGCTTGCGCACGATGCTGCGGCCACCGTCGCAACCGACCAGCCAGCCTGCCCGAATAGCGCTGTCGCCGAGCCGGATCGTGACGCCGTCGCCGTCTTCGGTGAAATCGGTGAGCTCGACGCCGCGTCGCACGGTTACGCCCAGCTCGGCGGCGTACCGCCCGAGGGTGGCCTCGATGTTCTGCTGCGGCACAAAGAACACCTCGCCGGCGGGGCCCACGTCCGCGAAAGCGGAATTGTCGGTGTCGATGAGGTCTATGTCGAGCATGATGCCCGCGAAGTGCCCGGCGAACTGCAGCTTGGGCTGCTCGGCACCGGTCGATTCGCCGCGGGACCGCACGAACAGCCCCATCCGCTTGCGCGCCTGCTCCTGATCGGCGATCAGTTCCGGCAGCAGCCCACGCCGGTAGAGCGCTTGCGCGGTCTGCACATTGACCCCCGCCGCCTTGAGTGTCGGATCGATCTCGTCGAGCCGCTCGACCACGAGCACATCCACCCCGGCGAGCCGCAATTCGCAAGCCAGCATCAGCCCCACTGGACCGGCCCCGGCTACTACTACATCACATGTCTCGTTCATGAATCCGATTGTGCCGTCGGCCGATTGCGGCACCCTTGCACCGCCCTTGCGCGACGTCTCGCGCGGCGGATCTACTTCACTTTGCGAAGCAGCCGGATGACCGCCTGATCGACCAGCTCTCGGCGGGCATCGTCGGAATCGGCCCGGCGCGCGCGGCGCAGCGCGGACGCGATGGTCGACCCGTTCTCGAAAGCCGTCACCACGCGCGGATCAACATACGAGTTACGCGCGACGGTCGGCGTATTGCCCAGTGCCGTCGCGACGTCTTCCATGACCTTCTTCACCACTGCCTTGCGCCCGGTCTTCGACGCCGGGCGTTCGGTCGAGGCGAAGTCCGCCGCCGCCAAAACCGTTGCCTGCCAGGTACGCAGGTCCTTGGCGCTGCACTCGCAGCACGCCAGTTCCTTGAACCGGAGATTGATGTCGTCGGCGTGCAGTTCCCGATAACCGGCGCCAGCACGGTAAACGAGCAACCGCTCCGAGCCGGACTTGCAGCGCCGCAGCGCCCGAATAGTCTTGGCCACCAAAGGTTCCCGAATGGACACCCGCCGCCGGATACCGCCCTTGGCCGGATAGTCGAACAGCATTTCGTCGCCCGACAATCGGACTTGCTCGCGCAATAGCGTTGCGACCCCGCGAGTCCCGTGCTCCTCGGCGTATTCCTCACCGCCGACCCGGAAGACGCCGCGATCCAGCAGTTCGATCGCCACCGCCTCGGCACGTCGCTTGCTGAGCCGCTGTTCCGAAAGATCGGCCCTGACCTGCCGCCGCACCTCGGGCAGCCGGGCGGCGAGTTCGAGCACACGGTCGAACTTCTCCTCGTCCCGTTCCCGGCGCCACTGCTCGTGATACAGGTACTGCCGCCGGCCGGCCGCGTCCACACCGACCGCCTGCACATGGCCGTTGGGGTGCGGGCAGATCCACACCTTGCGCCACGCGGGCGGGATAACCAAAGCCTTGATGCGGTCCAGGGTTTCGTCGTCGGACACCGCGTCACCGTCGGTGGTCGCGTAGGAAAACCCGCGGCCACGTCTGACCCGGGTCAAGCCGGGGCCGTACACCGTACTGCGGCGCAAGCGCATCGAACTGTTATCCCTTCCGGGACGGGCGATGGGCGGGGCAAGTGCCCCGCCCATCGGCTGTTTTCGACTATCGGTTCAGGTGGCTGCGTTCGCCGCCGAGGCGCTTGGCCGCGGTCGGTTGCGCCGCCGCGCCCTTTTTGCCTGCCTCGCTCGCGCGTTTCGGGTCGTTGTCGAAGCTGCCGCTACTCGCCTTGCCACCCTGGCTGGCGATCTTGCGCTGCTGCTCCGCGTCCATGGCGGCAAAGCCACGTCGGGCGGCCATGAATCCCTCCTTGCCTCGAGTAATTCTGTCGGCGACGGCAGGGTGCCGTCACTGACGGCCCTACCCGGGGATTCCGGCAGCAAACACTAGGTGGTCAGAATTAGTGCTGCGGGACGAGCGCGGGGACGGGTTCCGGCACCCGTGCCGCGCGGCGACCCGCGACGAAGTACAGCGCGACGAGCAGCACGCTGAACCAGACATAGGTGTTGCCGATGATGTGTTGCCATGGCGTCCACTGGGTTTCGCGATGTTCGCCGTCGGGCAGCCAGTTCTGCGGGCCGTACACGAAGACCGCGGTCATGACAGCGATGGTGATCCACCAGCCGATGGCCTGCCTGCGCGGCAACAGCGTGGCGTAGCCGACCGCGCCTGCCAGCGCCGGGGCGATCCAGACCCAGTGGTGCGACCAGGAAATCGGGGACAGCAGCAGGGTGAAGACCGCGTTGATGGCGAGCGCGAGCGGCGGGAAGTCGGCGGCCCGCCGCATGGCCGCGACCACGAGCACCAGCAGCGCGGCACCGAGAACCAGCCACACGATGGTGAACAGCGGCTTGGGCACCTGCAACCGGGACAGCACCGCCTGGATCGACTGGTTCGTGTGGAACGCCGATCCGCTCAAGCCGGACACATTGCCCATGCCGCCGAACCAGTACTTCGCGGACTCGTGCGGCAGCACGGCGAAGCCGAGCGCGGTGGCCGCCGCGCCGGTCGCCGCCGCCGTTGCCGCCGACTTGTAGTCGCGACGCACCAGGAAATACAGCACGAACGCCGCGGGCGTCAGCTTGATGGCCGCGGCGACGCCGATCAGCATGCCGCGCCGCCAGCGCGGTTTTATCGCCAGGCAGTCGGCCACCACCAGCGCCATCAGCAGCAGGTTCACCTGACCGAAGTCCAGCGTCGAGTGCACCGGCTCGAGTAGCAGCGCCAGCGGTGTCGCGCACGCGGTCGCCACCAGGGCCAGCCTGCGCTGATCCTCGCCGGGCCACACCCGCCGGGCGACCAGGTACATGGTGAGGGCCAGCGCGAGCACCGAGGACACGAAGAAGGTGAACGCGGCCGCGTGCCAGGGCAGCAGCGCGAACGGGCTCAGCGCCAGCGCGGCGAACGGTGGATAGATGAACGGCAGCCCGGCGCCGATGGTGGTCTGCGGCAGCTGTCCGTACATGTCGTGGCCATGCCGTAGCGCGTCCACACCGAGGCGATACACCTGCAGGTCGATGAACCCACCGGTGATCTTGTGGAAGGGCCAGGTCGGCAGCAGCAAGCAGAACGCGGCGAACGCGATACAGAGGACCGGTGCCAGCCACCCAGCGACGCCGAGTCGACGGTTCTTGGCTTCCGGCTCAACGCGGGTGGTCACACTACTCATCCGCGGCGACTATACCGACCTATCCCGTCCGGTACACCAGGTGGGAGGGCCCTTCGGCGGCCTGCCGAGTGATCCCTCGCAAAACGGGTACCTCGCCAGCACGCTCCCACCCGAAGGAGGTCGACCCGATGACCGCGTTGACGGCTGTTGCGCTGGTGTGCAGTTTGAAGAAGTCGCCCGAACCGTCGAGCAGTGAACTGCTGGCCGGGCAGGTGCTCGACGAGCTCGAACGCCACGGCGTGGACGGCCGGGTGGTCCGGGTGGTCGACTACGACGTGCGGCCCGGGGTGAGCGCCGACGAGGGCGACGGGGATGCCTGGCCGATGCTGCGCGAGATGATCGCGAGCGCCGATATCGTCCTCATCGCGACACCAACCTGGGTCGGGCATATGTCGTCGGTGGCGCAGCGCGTGCTCGAACGGCTGGACGCGGAACTATCGGAGACCGACGACGAGGGCAGGCCGAGCATGGTCGGCAAGGTCGCGATCGCCGCGGTGGTCGGCAACGAGGACGGCGCACACAAGATCGTCGCGGATCTGTTCCAGGCGCTCAACGACATCGGGTTCACCGTCCCCGCGCAGGGCGGCACCTACTGGAACGGGCAGGCGATGGGTTCGGTCGACTACAAGGATCTGTACCAGGTCCCCGACGCCGTCCAGCAGGCCACCGCGGCGGTGGCCCGCAATGCCGCGCACCTGGCCGGGTTGCTGCGCGCCGAGGTCTATCCGGCCTACGCGCGGGAAACCCAGGAGGCGTGATGAAGGCCCCGGGCGCGGACGAGTTCGTCCCCGACACCCCCGATCTGGCGACGCTGCGCACCGCGTCCTGCGGCTGCCGGGGCTGCGACCTGTACCGGCACGCGACGCAAACCGTCTTCGGGGAGGGTCCGGCGGACGCGGCTGTCGTGCTGGTCGGTGAGCAGCCCGGCGATCAGGAGGATCAGCAGGGGCACCCCTTCGTCGGACCCGCCGGGCACCTGCTCGACCGTGCGCTGGCCGACGCCGGACTCGATCGCGAGACCCTCTATCTGACCAACGCCGTCAAGCACTTCAAGTTCGTCGAGCGCGGCAAGCGGCGGATCCACAAGGCACCGGGCCGCACCGAGATCGTCGCCTGCTCGGCCTGGATCACCGCCGAATTGGCACTGATTCGGCCCGAGCTGGTCGTCTGCCTCGGCGCGATCGCGGCGCAGGCGGTGATCGACCCGGCCTTCAAGGTGAGTAAGCAACGCGGACACGTCGTTTCGATGCCGGACTACCGGGCGATCGCCACGGTGCATCCGTCGGCGGTGCTGCGCGCGCCCGATCGGGCGGAGGCCTATGCCGCCTTCGTCGCCGACCTGAAGAAGGTGCGCGCCGAAATGAGCAAGCGCACGACCTCGGGCTGAGTGTCATCGGGGCATGGTAGGAATGGGCCAATGGGCGCTGACATGGATCCGGAGATCATCGAACTGGCCACCAAGCTGTTCGGCTTCGCGCAGCAGGGGGACGCCGCCTCGCTGGCCAGCTACGTGGACGCCGGGGTCTCCCCAGACCTGACCAACGAATCGGGTGACACACTGCTCATGCTGGCCGCATACCACGGCCATCGCGATGCCGTCGCGGCGCTGCTCGATCGGGACGCGGACCCGAACCGGGCCAACGACAAGGGCCAAACCCCGTTGGCCGGTGCGGTTTTCAAGGGCGAGAACGAGATCGCCCGGCTGCTCATCGAATCGGGGGCCGACCCGGACGGGGGCACCCCGTCGGCCCGCGAGGCCGCCGTCATGTTCGGCAAGGCGGAGCTGCTGGAGCTGATGGCCGACTACTGAGCGCTACTCGCGCTCGCGCACCGCGGTGACCGCCTTGCGCGCGGCCACCAGGACGGGATCCCACACCGGGGAGAACGGCGGCGCGTAGCCGAGATCGAGGGCGATCATCTGCTCGACCGTCATCCGCGCGGTGAGCGCGACGGCGGCGATGTCGACGCGTTTGCCCGCGCCCTCGCGGCCGACGATCTGCGCGCCGAGCAGGCGACCGGTGCGGCGCTCGGCGAGCAACTTCACCGTCATCGTCGCGGCGTCGGGGTAATAGCCCGCGCGGCTGGTGGATTCGATGGTGACGGTGACGAACTGCAGCCCCGCGGCCTGGGCGTCCTTCTCGCGCAGGCCGGTTCGCGCTACCTCGAGGTCGCAGACCTTGCTGACCGCGGTGCCGACGACGCCAGGGAAGGTCGCGTAACCTCCACCGGCACCGGTGCCGATGATCTGCCCGTGCTTGTTGGCGTGGGTGCCAAGGGCGATATGGCGTTCACGCCCGGACACCAGGTCGAGCACCTCGACGCAATCGCCACCCGCCCAAATGTTTTCGTGGCCACGCACGCGCATCGCCAGATCGGTGAGCAGTCCGCCGTGCTCCCCCAGCGGCAGGCCCGCCGCGCGGGCCAGTTCCGTGTCCGGGCGCACGCCGATCCCGAGCACCACGACATCCGCGCCGTATTCGGCACCGTCGGCGACCACCGCGCGGACCAGACCCTGTGCGTCGGTGCGAATCTCGCTCACCTCGGCATTGCCGACCACCTTGATCCCCATGCCGCACATGGCATCTCGGACCAGCGCACCCATATCCGGGTCCATCGTCGACATCGGCTCAGGGCCGCGGTGCACCATCGTGACGTCGTAGCCGCGCTGAATCAGCGCCTCCGCCATCTCGACCCCGATGTAGCCCGCGCCGACCACTACCGCGCGCTTGCCCTCGGTGCGTTCGAGGGTGTCGATCAGCGCTTGCCCGTCGTCGAGTGTCTGCACGCCGTGCACGCCAGGTGCGTCGATGCCGGGCAGCGGCGGACGGATCGGGCGGGCACCGGTGGCGATGACGAGTTTGTCGTAGTCCGTCCATGATTCGGTGCCGGACTCGAGGTCACGGGCGCGTACCCGGCGGCCGGTGACGTCGATCTCGGTCGCCTCGGTGCGCAGCCGAAGGTCGATGTCGCGGGATCGATGCTCCTCTGGCGTGCGGGCGATCAGCGCGTCCCGTTCGAGCACCGCGCCGCCAACCCAGTACGGGATGCCGCACGCGGAGAACGAGGTGAACCGGCCGCGTTCGAACACCACGATCTCCAGCTCGCTCGCGCCCCGCAGCCTGCGTGCCTGCGAGGCCGCCGACATGCCTGCCGCGTCACCACCGATGACCACCAGTCGCTCCATACGTCTCACGCTACGGCCGACGGCCGACGGGCCCTGGCAGGGGGTCGGCGCGATTTGCCGCGGTATTCCTGGTTGCCGTGCGGTCGACCCGGGTTTACCGCAGACTGATCTTCTGGCAAACGCTGTGTGAGGGCAGCGTTTACACCCGGGAGCTGTATATGAGTGATACCCCGTCTCCGTCCGACGATGAACGCCGGCTCGCCGAACTCGGCTACAAGCAAGAATTGGCCCGATCCTGGTCCGGATTCTCGAACTTCGCCATCAGTTTCACCATCGTCTCCATCCTGACCGGCGGATTGGCCAGTTACGGAATCGGTTTGGCCAATGGCGGCCCGATCACCATGGCCTGGGGCTGGCCGCTTGTCTCGATCATGGTGCTGTTCATCGGCATGGCGATGGCGGAATTGGCGTCCGCCTATCCCACCTCCGGCGGCCTGTATTGGTGGGCGTCGCAGCTCGGCGGGCCGGTCTGGGGCTGGTTCACCGGGTGGTTCAACCTGATCGGCCAGATCGCGGTCACCGCGGCCATCGATTACGGGGCCGCGATCTTCACCACCGTGGTCTTGAATGTGATCGGCATCGATATCGGCACCGACCGCACCGCGATCTTCCTGGTTTTCCTGGTGATCCTGGTGCTGCACGCGGTGCTGAACGCGATCGGGCCGCATCTGTCCGCGGTGATCAACAACATTTCCGCGTGGTGGCACGTCGGCGGGGTGGCGATATTCGTGCTGGTGCTCGCGTTCGGCGCGAATCATCATCAGAGCGTCGAGTTCGTGTTCACCAAAACCGTCGACAACGCCGGGGTCGGGTTCGGCGGCGTCGCCTTCAGCTTCCTGCTCGGCCTGCTGCACGCGCAATACACCTTCACCGGCTACGACGCGTCCGCGCACATGTCCGAGGAAACCCACGACGCCTCGCGGATGGCGGCGAAAGGCATCATCAACACCATCGTGGTGTCGGCGATCGCCGGATATCTGCTCATCATGGCGGTGACCTTCGCGATTCCGAATCTCGACGACACCCTCGATCCGACGAAGAACAGCGGCTATCCGGTGATCTACATCCTGGAGAACTCGCTCACGTCGTTCTGGTCCGGGCTGCTGCTGGTCATCGCCGCGATCGCGCAGTTGTTCTGCGGATATGCCTCGGTCACCTCGGCCTCGCGCATGCTGTTCGCGTTCGCCCGCGACGGCGCGGTACCGGGATCGGCGCTCTGGTCGAAACTTTCGGCCAAGCGGGTGCCGGTGAACGCGGTGTTGTTCATCTCGGTCTTCGCGTTCGTGCTGTTGATTCCGTCGATGCTGGTGCCCGCCGAGAACGCGCCGACCGCCTACGCGGCCGCCACCTCGGTGGCGACCATCGGTCTCTACATCGCCTACGGGATACCCATCCTGCTTCGGCAGCTGCACGGGACCCGATTCCGCACCGGCCCTTGGCAACTCGGCCGCTGGTATCGCCCGATCGGCATCGTTGCGCTGATCTGGATCGTCCTGATCAGCGTCCTGTTCATCCTGCCCACCGACGACCGCGGTTATCCATGGAACAGCGAGTTCACCTGGAACACGGTCAACTACGCGCCGATCGCGCTGGTCGGCGTGGTCGGCGCGATCGGCATCTGGTGGCTGGTATCGGCGCGCACCTGGTTCACCGGGCCGAAGCGCACGGTCGAGCAGGCCCCCGACGCCGGTGACGAAACGGTGGTCAACGCCTGAGTGGACGGCAACTAACGACTACTGGTTCGCGGTGTGTCGGTGCCGGTCGCTAGGTTCGTCACATGGAAAGGATCGACCTGGAAGACAATCCGACCATCGGTTGGATTGTTTTTCCGGGAAACCCGTGGCCGGACGGACATGCGATCGAGGAGTTCGCGTGGACCGGGCGGATCGACGAGAACGGCAATTTATGGTTCGACCTGCACCTGCGGTCGGCGGAGTATGTGGCCGCGGGAGAGCCGGAAAGTGGCATGGGGGCCGGGGATTGGTCGTCGCCTGAGGTGTGGCAGAACTACCGCAGTTGCACGTTGTCGTCCACCTACTGGGGCGAGGACGACGGCACCGGATTGCTCGCCGCCACGCCCGGTAATCCATTCCAGCTGAAAAAGTTGACGCCACAACGGTTGACGGCCGATCCGCTGCCGCTCATCGAGCTCGATCAGCTCGAATATCTCGCCTTCAACATCTACCTGCTCGGCCACGATTCGGTGGCCGACCAGGAGGTCGTTTTCACCCGCCGCCCCGACGGCACCCACGCCATCGCCTGGCGGGGACGCATCGCGCTGACCTACGTCGGCGACAATGACTTTCGCCATGAATTCGAGGCCCGCATCGCCGCGTCACTCGAATACATCCGATACCCGGCCAGCCTTTCCCTCGAGGAGGCACACGACCATCTCCAGGCTGTCGTCGACGCGCCCGAGTTGTTCGAGACCGGGCTGGTAGACGGCCAACCCGCCTGGGTGCCGAAGCGAACGACCGGACAGCGCTAATCGTTTGTCAGGCGGCCGAATGGCCGGGCAGCACACAAACGGTGTCGAGGCCGAGCACGCGATTCAATCGGCCGAAGGCCAGCCAGGAACCGATACTCATGCTGAGTTCCACGAGTTCGACCTGGGAGTACTCGGTGAGCATCCGAGTCAAGAACTCGTCATCGATGCCGTGATGATCGAGGGCATAGCGCTCGGCGTATTCGGCGGCGAGCCTGGTGCGTTCGTCGAAAGCTTCGGTCAGGCGCCAGTCGGTGACGGCGTCGGCGAACTCCGGCTCCACCTTCTTGCCGTCGCGTTCGGTGCGCCAGTCCTGACAGAAGATACAGCCGTTGATTTGCGCGATGCGCAGCCGAGCCGCCTCGAATTCGCGCAGCCCGAGGGTGCTGTGCGAATACACCGACATCGAGAACTGTGCCGCGGCAACGCCGATACCGGGCACCATTTCGCCCCAGACGTAACCGATCGGGTCCTTGCCCTCGGGGATATCGATGATCATGGATTCTTCCTTCCGAGTTTGCCGACTGCCGGACGCAGCGGAATATCGAGCGCGTCATAGAGTCCGGGTTCGGCGTCGGCGAGCCAATCGATGGCGCTCACCAAACGGCCTACGGCAGTGGCGTTTCCGCCCGCGGCGCGATTGCCGTTCTCGTCCGACGCCTCGATGGTGACCTCGATGCGCGGGCGACCCTCGATGATCACCCGGTGCGCGCCGTCGCCGTCGGCCGGCGCGGGCCAGTCCGGCGCGCAGGACGCGTGGATGCGGGTGATGTGTTCGACGATGATGCGCGGCTCGCCCGCGACGATGCCCTGCACCTCGAACCGCACCGCGCCCTGGGTGCCCGCCGCGAACTCCCCCATCGACGGGGTGGTGATCGTGGTGTCGAGGTGGCGCCGCTCCAGCGTTTCGCGGATCTCGTCCAGTTCGACGCCGAGCGCCCGCGCCATCAGCCGAATCTGGCCGCCCCACACCATGGTCGGCACCGTCGGCGCGAGCATGGGTGGTTGATAGTCCATCGGCTGACCCATGCCGACCAGGTAGCGGACCGAGTCCGGCTGGTCGTAGGTGGCGTAGTCGAAGATCTCCTGGCAGCGGATCACGTCGACGGTGCCGCCGAGTCCGCTGATCAGCAGCGGCAGCACGTCGTTGCCCCAGCCGGGGTCGACGCCGGAGACGAACAGCGAGCCGCCGCCTTCGGCGATCGCGGCGAGCACCGGGTCGCGGATCTCCGCCGGTGCGTTGCGCGGGTCGTAGAGCGCGTACAGCGCGGGCGTGACGACTATCGCGCCCGCGCGCAGGGCACGGACGATGTCGGCGAGCGCGTCGTCGGGGCGGATATCGCCGGATGCCGCGTAGACGATCGCGCGCGGTTTCGTCGCGAGCACCGCGTCGATGTCGGCGACGGCCGCGACGCCGACCCGGTAGTCGAGACCGCTCAACTCCCCGGCGTCGCGCCCGACCTTGTCCGGGTTGTGCACGAGCACACTGGTGAGTTGCAGCGCCGGATGTGCCTCGACGGCTCGAATGGCCGCCCGGCCGACATTGCCGGTGCCCCACACCGTCGTGGAGATCATGCGGCGAGCGTAGCAAGCGCTTGGTCGGTTTCACGGAGTTATCGCAAAGCCCGGGGCACGGTAGCGGCCGTCCGACGCAGCGGGTACGCTAGCTACATCTCGGGGGGCCGCGTGATTGATCCGCGACTGAAATCCCTCCCGCAATCCTCCCAAAGTTATCTGTAACCGTCGGTTACAGATAACTCCCGCAGGTGCGATCGGTAGCCGTACGGTTACCAGTTTCGGCCACTGTCCCGCAGGCACGGGTGGGAGACTGGGTTGATGATTCCCACGGATCAGCTGACCGACCCTGCCGTGCGCGCCTTCGCGACCGCCGTCAACAGCGACGACCCCAGCGCGTTGCACGGCACCCGCACCCCGGACGCCACCATGTCCGACGACGGCAGTGCCGAAGACCTACACCAGCGCAAGTGGCGCTTCACCGTGGACGGCGGGCAGGTCGCACGCTTCGACACCGGGCAGGCTTGACCAGCCGATAAACCCCCGTAATCGACTGCCGCACAACACATCACAGCAGCCAATCGCACACCCGGAATTACCCATCCAGCACCCTTCCGGTAGAGGCGTTCCCCAGTCGAGGGTTCCGGTACCCGAAACCGGTGCTCTCCATGGCAATAGCGAGTTAGGTTTAGGAGGCTCGGGGGCGGGCTACAGGGTGGTGTGATGCGCGTCAGGTCAACTTCGTACTGCGAGAAGGGGTGGTGATGATGACAGAAAGGGCGACCGCGCTCGGTTACCTGCGGCGCGATATCTCTGGCGCGCAGCAGGCCTGGGATGAAACCCAGATCCGAAGCCTCGCAAAGCGACTCGGTTACGATCTGCGCAAAACCATTGTCTTCGACGCGGACACCGAATACCGCCTCGACCAACTGGAGACCGCGGTCCAGATAAACCAGGCCGAGGCGGTAATAACACCGACGCTCGACCATCTCGACGGCGCCGCGGACCCCCTCGTCAAATCCTGCGACGTCATCACCGTGCGCCCCGAAAACACCTACGCCCGCTGGGCCTTCCCCAAAGCCCATGGCGACGGGTAAATCGCTATTCGCCGTCCGGCGGATTACCGAGTAGGGCAAACATCGGGTTTCCGGCGGGCGGCGGGGCTACGATGCGCAGATGGCGCACCCTGCCCCGGCGGTTTCGGGGGCGACGGTCGCATCGGATCGTTCGCCCGGCCTATCGCGCGGGGGTGGTGTCGCCGAGGTGGTCGAACGGTTTGCCGAGGCGTGGCGCGAGGGTGCTGAGCCGCCGGATCTGCTGGCTTATCTGCCGGACTCGCCCGGCATTCGACGGGTCTCGTTGATCGAGTTGATCAAGGTCGATCTTGCCCATCGCTGGGGACGCGGCGCGGCGCCGAAACGGCTCGCGGAGTATGTGGCGGAGCTGCCCGAATTGCGGACCTGGCCGTTGCCGCCGGATCTCATCTACGAGGAGTTCCACGTCCGGCGGCGGGCGGGCACGTCGGTGCGGGTCGCTGAGTACACCGCGGCGTATCCCGAACAGGCCGAACACCTTTCGGAGATGCTGGCGACCGACGACTATCACAGCACGATGCTCTCGGCCGCCGAGCCGGTGAATCTCGACGATATCGAGGTCGGGCAGAAGATCGACGACTTCGATCTGATGACCGGGCTCGGGCGCGGCGCGTTCGCGCGGGTGTTCCTGGCGCGGCAACGGTCGATGCAGCGGCTGGTCGCGGTGAAGATCTCCCGCGACAAAAGCACCGAGCCGCAGACATTGGCACAGCTGGATCACGACTACATCGTTCGAGTCTTCGATCAGCGCGTGCTGGAGAGCCGCGGGCTGCGGCTGCTGTACATGCAGTACGTGCCGGGCGGAACGTTGTTCACCGTGCTCGAACGGGTTCGGGTGACACCGCAAGAACAGCGCGACGGCACGTTGCTGCTCGACGTGATCGACACGGTGCTGGCCGACAAGGGCGAGATCAGGCCGAGCGAATCACCGCTGCGCGCGGAACTGGCCCAACTGTCCTGGCCGGAAACCATTGCCTGGCTCGGCCGCAGGCTGGCCGAGGCGCTCGATTACGCGGGCAATGTCGGTGTGCTGCACCGCGATATCAAACCGGCGAATGTTTTGCTCACCGCGGACGGCATTCCCAAGCTCGCCGACTTCAATATCAGCTTCAGCGGCAATGTCTCTGGCGACAGCCCGGTTGCCTATTTCGGCGGGTCGCTGGCCTATATGTCGCCCGAGCAGCTGGCTGCGGTGCATCCGGATCGCACGGGCACGGCCGCGGATCTCGACACCCGAAGCGACCTCTACGCGCTCGCGGTGGTGCTGTGGGAATTACTCACCGGCCGCAAGCCTTTCGACGACGACTCGGTGACCGGCGGCGACCGCACGGCGCTGGACGGCATGCTGGAGCGCCGCTCCGGCAGCCCGAAAGCACTGCCGTATCAAGACCTTCCGGCGGACTGTCCGGCGGCGCTGGAACGCGCGTTGGTTCGCGCGCTCGACCCGGAACCCGGCAACCGCTGGCCGCGCGGCGCGGACATGGCCCAGCAACTGGAGGTCTGCCTCGACGCACGCGCCCGCGACCTGGTCGACCCGCCACCGACCAGCTGCCGGCTGCGGGCGCGCCAGCTCATGCACCCGATCATGGCGCTCGCCATCGCGGTGCCGAACGCGCTGGCGATCTGGTACAGCTACAACCACAATCGGACACTGATCATCAACAAGCTCGACGCGCCGGCGCAGCACCGGTTCGACCAGATCGCCGTCACCACTTACGGGTTGTGCTTCCTGATCGGCTTTGTGGTCACCAATGTGCTCCTCGCGAACCTGTGGTCGATTTCGCGCGGGCTGCGCAAGGGAAAGTCCTACGACGCGGCCATTCTCGCCCGCGCGCGCAGCGACACTCTGCAGCTCGGCAAGCGAAATGTGCTGACCTGCTTCGCACTGTGGGTTATCGCGGGCGTGGTAGTCCCGGTTTCGGTGCGGGCATCCGGTAACCAGATCACCTCGGCGTCGTACCTGCACTTCTTCATCACGCAGATCGTGTGCGGTGCCATCGCCATGGCGTACCCGTATTTCATGGTCAACTTTTACGCGGTGCGCTCGCTGTATCCGATGTTTCTGCGGCACGGCGGGCTCGGCGCACCGGACGCGCGCCGACTGCGCCAGCTCGATCGCCGCAGCACCTATTTCCTGGCGATCGCCGCCGCCGTTCCGCTGCTCGGTGTCGCGGGCGCGACGTTCATTCCGCCCGAGGACATTCCGGCGGTTATCGTGGCGGTGCGGGTGCTGTGTGTGGGTAGCGCGCTCGCGTTCGTCGGGGCGTATTGGCTGTTCCGCATGTTGGAGCAGGACCTGGCCGCGTTGGAACGCATCGTCGCCCGCTCGGTGTGATCACCGGACACGCTGTGCCTGACGCTGATGCGACAGCACGCCAATTCGGACAAACAACGTTTTTGCCACTGGGCGAATAATTTCTACGGCGCGAACCCTGGCCTTGGCAGGAACGCCACCCTAACATTGGGGGCCGTCGGATCGCTGCGCCTTTCCCGGCTACGGCAGGTACGGTATACCCCGCCGCACAGCGCAAGGACGGCACGACGCATTCGGCGGAAAGGCGGGCATCGATGAACGAGCCCTATTCGTCATGGGTGGCTCGGAATTCGCCCGACGACCGGCCGCTTTCCGCTCGCTATCAGAGCGCCGAACCCATCGTCTTGCGTGGCAGCAAGGTCTATCCGATGTACACCGAGCAGGTCGGGCCCGAGCCGACCACCCTTACGGTGACGCTGCTGTCCGCCGCTCCCCCGGCCGGGCTGCGCGGGCTCGGCATGGGCCTGTCGGTCGTCGACGGCTACGTCGCCCTGAACGGTCGCCGCCTGGCCGGCGTCGACGTGTGGTCCGACGCCCTGGTCGGCGGCATCAGCTTCGACATCATCGGCACCGCCCCCGGCACCCTGGTGACGCTGACGCCCGTCTGGGTCGACGGCTTCGGCGAGCAGAAGTCCTGGATCGGCAATTACGGCATCGTCATCGAGAACACACCGGATGGCCGAATCGTCCTGTGGTGCAGCATCGGCGAGGGCCCCGCCAACTTCGCCAACCTCGTCGTCGAGGTGCAGGCCACTCCGGCGGCCGCACAGGCGGAACCGCAACCCGTGCCGGATGCCCAGCACACTCACCCGCTGCGCTCGATGCCGAACCTGCCGACAAATCCGACCGGCGCTTATCCGTCGACGACACAGCACAACTCGCACCACCCGACCATGCAGTCGGCACAGACCAAACCCGGCGGCCCGAGCCCGAATGCCAGCGCACCGCAGGCTGCATCGAATCCACCGCCGGTGCCGAACCCGGTGCCCGCTGCGAACCCCCAACCCGCATCGAATCAGCACAAGGCACCGAATCCGCATAACGGTGCGAGCCAACAGCCCGCACCCAACCCACATGAGGCACCGAGCCAACAGCCCGGCCCAAGCGCACAGCCCGCACCGAACCCACAGCCGGAACCGAACCCACCCAGCGGAGCACAACCCGGCCCGACGCCGCACCTCGGCTCCGACGCCAAGTACGGCCCCGGCGTGCAGTCCGCGCCGACCCGTCCCATGCAGACGAGACCCGCCGAGGCGGAGCCCGCGCAGGACACCAGCTACCGGACCGCCCTCTACGACCTGGGCGTCGCCATGTACGGCCGCGGCGAGGAAGACCAGGCGTGCGGACTGTGGACACAGGCCGCCGACGCGGGCCATCCCGGCGCGGCTTACGACCTGGGCGTCGTTCGCTTCCGCCGCGGCGATCTGGCCGACGCCGAACGCTGGTGGCGGACCGCGGCGGAACGCCGCGAGCCGCGCGCGATGGCCGGGCTCGCCGAACTCCTTGACCGCCAAGGCAATTACGCCGAGGCTCGCGTCTGGCGCGCGTGTGCCGACGAGGAGCGCGTCACGAACGCCGATCAGTCGGTCGGCTGACCGCCACGTAGTTCCGCGCGCGCGTCCATCAGCGCGAAGCCGAGCAGGTTCAGCCCCGGCCACCGTGCGGGATCCTCGGCCTTCGGACTGTCGGCGGCCAGCCCGATCCCCCAGATCCGGTCTGCCGGACTGGCTTCCACCAGTACCCGATCGCCGGTGCCGAGCAGATACTCCCGCAACTGCGCGTGCTGTCCGAACTTCGCGACGTTCCCACGCACCACCACGTCGTATCGATGCTCGCTCCACAGGTTGCCGTCGAAGCCACGGACTTCCCGCCCGAGCCGCTTCGCGTCCTTCGGTGTCGGCGCCGCCAATACCCGCTCGGCATTCTCCGCGTCCCCGAACAACTGGGCCTTGCCCCACATCATGTAGTGCTCGGCCGACGCGAACTCCGTCCCGTCGACGACGAACAACGCGGGCCACCACTGACTCAGGCAGCTGGCCCCGATCCGTCCGCTCCGCTCCGGCTGATGCCCCCAGAACAGCAGATAGTCCACCTTCTCACCCGCCGCTGTCACCCTGACCAGCTCGGCTACCGAACGCAGGTTCATGATCATAGTGTGCCCTATGGTGTGTTGGCGATGCCGCCCGAATATCCGTGAACGCCGTTGTGGGCGGCCGACATAGGGTTCGTGTGGTGAACAGACACATCCACTTCGAACGACTACACAATTTCCGCGATCTGGGCGGCTACCCGACCGAGGACGGACAGGTAGTGCGATGGCAGCGTCTGTTTCGCTCCGACTCCCTGAGCAAGCTGCGCGACGAGGACTGGACAAGCTTTCTGAACCTGGGAGTCACGACCGTCATCGATTTGCGCTACCCCTGGGAGATCGACCGGGCAGGCCAGGTCCGCCACCACCCGTCGCTCGCCTACCACAACCTCAGCATCGAGCATCGCCCGTACGATCAGGCGGCGCTCGGTCCGGAAATCGAGACGGGGCCCTATCTTGCCGAGCGTTTCGTGGAGGTCGCCAATGACGGCGTCGCCGAAATCCGCCGAGCCCTCGAGGTTATCGCCGAAGCCGACGGCCCGACGGTCTTCCACTGCGCGTCCGGAAAGGACCGAACCGGGCTGCTCGCCGCACTCGTGCTGACCCTGCTCGGCGTCTCCGAAGAACGAATCATCGAGGACTTCACGCTGACCGAACTGGCCACCGAACGCCTCGTCGCGGACTGGCGGGCCGCGTATCCCGGCAAGGAGCTGACGTGGCCAGGGTACGGGCGGGCACCCGCCGAGGTAATGCGGTTGTTCCTGGACGCCTTGACGGCCGAACATGGCTCTGTGCACGGATATACGACGGATCTGCTCGGCGTCGACGCCGACTTGATCGCCGCGCTGCGCCGGAATCTGCTCGAACCGGCTCAATCCGTCGGTGAATAATCGGTCGCGGGGCACGTTGGCGATGCGTTATCTTGCGGACATGGGCACTTTGGAGATGAACGGAGCGTGCGCGGCCAGCGTGTACTACCTGCGGCTGCGCGCGGAGGCCTGGGCTCTGCCAGTGCACCGTCACGCTCCGGTGTCCCGACCGTTCTGATCGGGAACTGCGCCTGCGGTCGTTGACCGTCGGATTTTCTGTGCCCTGGCATGGGTCCGGGCGAATCACTTGTTCTGATTCGACCACTCCGTTCGGAGGACACCCATGTCCCGCAATCGTTCGCTGCCGCGCGCCCGTAAGCGCCTGTCCCAGAACTTTCTCACCGATGTCGGTGCCGCCCGGTTGATCGTGCGCTCGTCGGGCGTCACGGCCGACGATTTGGTGCTCGAGATCGGTCCCGGCGACGGCATGCTGACCAGACAACTGCTGAGCTCGGCAGGCCGGGTACGCGCCTATGAGAAAGACGCCGTCTATGCCGACCGCCTGCGCAGGCGATATCTTGGCAACGACCGAATACGGCTGTACCACAAGGATTTCCGGTCGGTGCGCGAACCGGATGAGCCGTTCGCGGTGGTGGCCAATGTGCCCTTCGCCGTCACCACCGACCTGGTGCGCTGGTGCCTGGCCGCCCGGCAGCTCACCTCGGCCACCCTGCTCACCCAATACGAGTTCGCGCGTAAGCATTCCGGCGACTATGACCGATGGACAAAGCTCACCGTGGCTCATTGGCCTACTGTCGCAATGGAATTGGGCGCGCGCATCGGGCGGCACAGCTTCGATCCGGTGCCGCGGGTCGACACCGCGATCCTGCATCTGCGCCGCCGTCCTCGGCCGCTCCTGGCCGGCTCAGCGCTGGCCGACTACCGGCGGGTGGTGGAACTCGGCTTCTCCGGGGTGGGCGGTTCGCTGGCGAGCTCGTTGCGGCGGGAGTTTCCGGCGCGCACCGTGCGGGCCGCCTGCGCCGCCGCGGAAATCGCGCTCGACGAACCGGTCGGACTGATCGATCCGAACCGCTGGCTGACCCTCTACGGCGCGCTGCGAACAGACGCCAACTCACACCGCTACACAAATGTATCGGATACATTCATGTATCAAACGAGGAAGGGAGCGTCGTGACCGGCAACTTCGGTGACTACCAGTACGAGATCTACTTCCAGGGCCTCGGCGGTGTCCAGCCCAACCTGCCGATGACCTTCGCCGACCTGGAGGCGCGGGCGCAGGCCGCGCTGCCGCCGGGCATCTGGTCCTACGTGGCGGGCGGTGCCGGTGACGAGCTCACCCAGCGCATCAACGCGACGGCCTTCGAGAGGCTCGGCCTGGTCCCGCGGATGCTGCGCGCCACGAAGGAGCGCGATCTCACCGTCGATCTCTTCGGCATGAAGCTGCCGTCGCCGATCTTCATGGCCCCGATCGGCGTGATCGGGCTGTGCGCGCAGGACGGCCACGGCGACCTCGCGACCGCCAAGGCCGCCGCGCGCACCGGCGTGCCCATGATGGCGTCCACGCTGATGGTCGACCCGCTCGAGGACGTAGCCGCCGAATTCGGCGACACCCCAGGGATATTCCAGCTGTACACGCCGACCGACCGTGACTTCGCGCAGAGCCTGGTGAGCCGTGCCGAGGCCGCGGGCTTCAAAGCCATTGTGGTGACGCTGGATACGTGGGTCCCCGGCTGGCGTCCCCGCGACCTGAGCACCTCGAACTTTCCACAGCTGCGCGGCCACTGCCTGGCGAACTACTTCAGCGACCCGGTATTCCGCGCGATGCTCGCGAAGAGCCCCGAGGAAGACCCGAAAACCGCCATCTTGACCTGGGTTTCGCAGTTCGGTAATGCGGTCACCTGGGACGACCTGTCCTGGCTTCGCTCGCTGACCGAGCTGCCGTTGGTACTCAAGGGAATCTGCCATCCGGACGACGCCCGCCGTGCCAAAGACGCTGGCGTGGACGGCATCTACTGTTCCAATCACGGCGGTAGACAGGCCAACGGCGGCATCCCGGCGATCGAGCACCTGCCCGACGTGGTCGCGGCCGCGGACGGGCTGCCCGTGCTGTTCGACTCCGGAATCCGTTCCGGCGCAGACATTGTCAAGGCACTGGCGCTGGGCGCGACCGCCGTCGGCATCGGTCGCCCGTACTCCTACGGCCTGGCGCTCGGCGGTGCCGACGGCATCGTGCACGTGCTGCGCACGCTGCTCGCCGAGGCGGATCTGCTGATGGCCGTTGACGGCTATCCGACGATCGCCGACCTGACCCCGGAAACCATCCGCCGGTCGAACTGACCCGTCAGCCGAGCTGAGCCCGCGCTCAGCTCGGCTGAATCAGCGTGCGCTTCAGGATCTTTCCGGTCGCGTTGCGCGGCAACGCCTCCAGGAAGGTCACGTCGCGCGGCACCGAGAACCGGCTGAGCCGGTGGCGGATGTAGTTGCGCACCATGTCGCGATCGAGCCCGAAGCCCTCCCGTGTCACCACGAACGCCGCGAGCCGCTGGCCGTACTCCTTGTCCGGCACGCCGACCACGGCGACCTCGCTCACCTGCGGCAGGTGCGACAACGCCTCCTCCACCGGTCGCGGGAAGACGTTCTCGCCGCCGGAGATGATCATCTCGTCGTCCCGGCCCGCCACGAACAACAGCCCGTCGGCGTCGAGATAGCCCAGATCGCCGGTGTCGAGCATGCCGCCCGACTCGGTGGGCGGCTTGGCGTCGGTGTAGCCGTCGAACAGCATGTGGTTCAGCACGAAGATACGTCCGGTGACACCGCGCGGCACCGGACGCAGATCCTTATCCAGCACAGCGAGTTTCGTGCCGAGTGGCGGCCGGCCCGCGGTGGTGGGTGCCGCGCGCAGGTCGGCCGGATCGGCGATGGTGGCCCAGGACACCTCGGTCGAGCCGTACACGTTGTAGAGCACATCGCCGAAGCTGTCCATGAACTTGAGCACCGTCGGACCGGCAAGGGGCGCACCGCAACTCGCGACCACCCGCAGGCTCGACGTGTCGTAGCGATCCCGGACGTGCGCGGGCAGATCCAGGATCCGGTTCACCATCACCGGCACCACGATCAGCGAGGTGACGGCGTGTTCCTCGATCAGCCGCAGGCAGTCCTCGGCGTCGAACCGTTCCGGCAGTACGACACTGGCCCGGATCGGGGTGCTGATCTGCAAGGCCGCCAGCCCCCAGGTGTGGAACAGCGGCGCGGGGATGAGCATGGTCTCGTCCATCCGCAGCGGAATCCGGGACAGCAGCGCGGCGACGGTGCCGAATCCCTTGGGCTGCGGGCGTTGTGCGCTCTTGGGCGTGCCGCTGGTGCCGGAGGTGAGCACGATGAGCCGGCCGGGATGCGACGGCCGGGCGAACGTCGGCGCGTCCAGCGCGATCAGATCGTCGACGGTGTTGCGCTCGAACACCGACTCACGCCCGGTCGCGAAGCGCGGCACCCCGGACCCGACATACTTGGTCTGCGCGTCGTATTCGTCGTCGAGGAAGAGCGCGGACAGCCCGTGCCGATCGGCGACGTCCTCGATCTGCCTGGCCGAAAGCCCGGTGTTCAGCAGCACGGTATCCACGCCGAGTTTGCCGGTGGCGACCATGCATTCGACCATTGCGACGCGATTGCGTGACAGTAGCCCTACTTTGTCGCGCGCGCCGATGCCGAGCAAGGTCAGCGCCGACGCGAGTTTATGTGTGCGATCATGCATTTGACCGAACGTGTAGGCGGACACCTCGTCCACCACGGCCAAACGATGCGGCGAGTGCCCCGCGGCGGCCGCGTAACCACCGGCCAGGGTAAATCCCCACTTGGCCAGTCCGCCCATCTGCTTGAGCGCGCGATCGGGCCGGAAGGTACGCACGACACCGGTCGACACCATCTGTTTCAGCGTGCCGACCTGCTGTTTCGTGCCCGATTCCTCGCCGTTGACCAGCACCGAGGTCGGCGCGCCGATGATGGCGTCGACGATCCGGTCCAGCCCGGCCATGGTCCAGTCGATCACGTCGGCGTTGTCCTGCTCGGCGATCCACGGATGGATCCGCGCCGCGCCGAAATAGGTGATGGTGACCCGGGTCTGTTCCTCTTCGCCGCGTAGTCGGATCGCGGCGAAACTGCCCAGCCCAGGGCACTGTAGCTCGAAGGTTTCCAGCTCCTTGCCGACAACGAGCCGGAGCGCGGGCACGGTCAGCTCATGGCCGGCGTGCCGCGCCCGGATCAGGAGAACGGGGTGCGTATCCGAGGTTTCCGCGCGATCACAATCTCCGATTCCGAGGAACATCCGGGTGTAGGTCTGTGGGTCCATGAAAAAGTCCCACAACGCTTTGCGTGCGGCTGCGAACTCCGCATCGATAGTGATGACGTCCGTTACCAACTGCGTGCATTTCTTCATGGGCCGACCGAGCGGTATGCGTCGGCATGGTTACGTAGTTGTACCCACCGGTAACAATTAGGTCAAGGGCTTGGCCCGTTGCCGATGATTTGCCAATTAATTGGTCAAACGCCCATGTTTGTGCACGATGCTGGCAGCTGACAGCACTTTGCACAATTCGTTCGAAAACGTCGCCGGGCCAGCCGTGATCGGGTATCGGATCGAGAAGACCACGCGCACACCGTCGGTCAGTAACCGGATCGGCACGCGGTCGCGATCACGCGGCACCGGGGCGATGAGTCATCTTGTGGCGAACGCCAACCCTCTCATGTTGTCCAGAACATTGCGCACGCCAGAAGAACTTTTGACGGGAGAACCGGAACTGGGCACGAATCCAGCCGTGTGGGGCGGCAACAGCGGATGGCCGACAGGATCGTACCGCCGATCCCCCCGCCGCGCGCGGCGAGCACACCCCCACTTCCACCCGACCGAAGGCGCCCTTCAGCCCGTCAGACGGACTGCAGGTCGCCTTCGGTCGGCGGATCTATGGCGACAGGGGCGTGAAGTCGCGGCTGGCGATGTAGCCCGGGCGGGGGGCGGGGGCCGCGAACGGTTCTGCCAGGGTGTTTTCCACGCTGTTGAATACCAGGAAGATGTTCGAGCGCGGGAATGGGGTGATGTTGTTCGACGAGCCGTGCATCAGGTTCGAGTCGAACAGCAGCGCAGAGCCGGCTCGGCCGGTGAACTGGCGGATGCCGTAGGTGTTCGCCAGGGTGGTGATGTCATCCTGGGTCGGCACGCCGATTTCCTGCTCCTGCAACGACTCCCGATAGTGCTCGGCGGGCGTGCTGCCCAGGCAGGGCACGAATGTCCGATGCGAGCCTGGCATCACCATCAGGCTGCCGTTGATCGGATAGTTGTCGGTCAGCGCGATGGACAGGCTGACCGCTCGCGGCGCGGGCATGCCGTCCTCGGCGTGCCAGGTCTCGAAATCCGAGTGCCAGTAGAAGCCGGTGCCGCGGAACCCGGGCATGTAGTTCACCCGGCTCTGGTGGATGTAGACCTCGGAACCGAGGATCTGCCTGGCCAACCCGGCGACCCGGGATTCCCGGGTCAGTTCGGCGATCGCGGCGCTGAGCCGGTGCACCTCGAAGACCGACCGCACCCGCTTCGAGGACTTCTCCACGATCACCCGCTCGTCGTCGCGCAGCGACGGATCGCCTGCGAGACGGCCGATTTCGGCGCTGAAGTCGGCGACCTCGGTGGGCGTGAGCAGGTCGTCGACGCTGGCGAAACCGTCGGTCTCGAAGCTCGCCAGCGCCGGGGACTCGACCCGCCCCCACACCGTCGGATCCTTGCGATCCAGATGGGTGCTCGGCGTGCTGAGCCGGGTCGGGTAACGATCCACCGGGCCGGTCTCGGGTCGAGTTTCGGTGTGCAGCAAAACCATTACTACCTCTATCCCCCGATCGTCGCGGCGACCAATGGGTACGCGCCGCTGCTGTCGTGGACCTCCTGCCCGGTGACCGGCGGATTGAACACGCACATCATCCGCATCTTGGTGCGGGCTTCCAGACGGTGCCGTTCGTGTTCGTCCAGCAGATACATCGAACCGGGCTCGAGCACGTAGGTGACGTTGTTGTCGAGATCGGTGAGGCTGCCCGTTCCCTCGATCAGCCATACCGCTTCTACATGATAACGATAATGAAACTCGTGGGTGGTGCCCGCGTCGATGGTCGTCTCGTGGAACGAGAAGCCGACGCCGTCGCCGCCGAGGATGATGCGCTTGCTGCGCCAACCCTCGCCCGCCACATCACGTTCGGTACCGGTGATCTCTTCGGTGCTACGCACGATCATGCGATCGCCCCCATTCCACTGCAGACGGTGTCGATGGCGCCGGTGAGGATGCCGAGGCCGTGGTCGAGTTCCTGATCGGTAACGGTCAACGGCGGCAACAACTTCACCACTTCGTCGGTGGAGCCGGAGGTCTCCACCAGCAGGCCGCGTTCGAAGGCGACCTGGCAGACCTTGCCCGCCTGTGAGGCGTCGTCGAACACCACGCCCTGCACCAGCCCGCGACCGCGGGTCGAGAGGCCGGGGATATTGTCGGCGAGCTCGCCCAGCGTCCGCGCGACGCGCTCACCCTTGGCCAGCGTCGAGTCCTGCAGCGCACCGTCGGACCAGTAGTGCCGCAACGCGACCGACGCGGTGACGAACGCGGGGTTGTTGCCGCGGAAGGTGCCGTTGTGCTCGCCCGGCGACCACTGGTCGAGCTCGGACTTGAACAGCACCAGCGCCATCGGCAGGCCGTAGCCGCCGATCGACTTGGACAGCGTGACGATGTCCGGGGTGATCCCGGCCAGCTCGAACGAGAAGAACGGACCCGTACGGCCGCAACCCATTTGGACGTCGTCGACGATCAGCAGGATCTCCCTGGCCTCGCACAGCCCGGCCAGATGCCGAAGCCATTCGGCGCGAGCGACATTGACGCCGCCCTCGCCCTGCACCGTCTCGACGATCACCGCGGCGGGACGGTCGAAACCCGACGACGTGTCGTCCAAAACCTTTTCCATCCACTGGAAGTCGGCCGTGGTGCCGTCGAAGTAGCCGTCGTAGGGCATGTGCGCGGCGTGCACCAGCGGCACCCCCGCGCCGGCCCGCTTGGCGGCGTTGCCGGTGACCGACAGCGCGCCGAGCGTCATGCCGTGGAAGGCGTTGGTGAAGCTGACGATCGTCTCGCGCCCGGTGATCTTGCGGGCAAGCTTGAGCGCGGCCTCGACGGCGTTGGCGCCGGTCGGGCCGGGGAACTGGACCTTGTAGTCCAGGCCGCGGGGCGCGAACAGGGTGTCGCGCAAGGTGGTCAGCAGCTCACGCTTGGCGGTGGTGGACATGTCGAGGCCGTGCGTGATGCCGTCGCCCGCGATGTAGTCGAGCAGCGGCTGCTTGAGCACGTCGTTGTTGTGGCCGTAGTTCAGCGCGCCCGCGCCCGCGAAGAAGTCGAGATAGTCGTTGCCTGCTTCGTCACGTAACCAGCTGCCCTTGGCCTTGGTGAACACGGTCGGCCAATTGCGGCAGTAGCCGCGGACATTCGATTCCAGACTTTCGAAAATGCTCGTATCAGCGTTGATCATCGGTGGTCCTCCTGCGTTGTGCGAGCGGTCGGTGCGATGAGATACAGATCCTCGGGCGCGTGGCTGTCCGGGAAGACGCCCGCGTCGAACAAGGGGCGCTTGGTGATTTCGGCGTCGCGACGCCGTGCCACCGAGCTGAACAAGGCGATCGATGCGGCGTTGTCCGGCGAAATCGTGGTCTCCAGCTTGGAAACGCCTTGGGCGGCAACATTGTTGAGCAAGGCGTGCAGCAGCTGCGCACCGATTCCCTTGCCCTTGTGCGCCCGGTTGACGGCCACCTGCCAGACGAACACGGTGTCCGGCGCCTGCGGCCGGACGAAGCCGATCACGTAGCCGACCACGCGGCCGGCCAGCTCGGCGACCACCGAGGTGGCCGCGAAGTCGCGACACCAGAGCACGTAGGCGTAGCTCGAATTGGTGTCGAGCACGGCCGAGTCCTTCGCGATCCGCCACAGCTCGGCGCCGTCGCCGATGCGCGGCGTACGCAGGACCAAGGCGGGTCCGGCCTGGGTGCGAGCCTGGGTGGAGCCAAGTGCGGCTGCGGCCTGGACAACACGGGATCGTTCGATCTCCGCGGTGTTCAACGTTGGCAGTGGCATACAACTCCCTCTCGGTAGTACTTATCCAGGCTTACGAATCAACTTTGAGGTGGCCTGGTCGACTTCATTACGGTCGTGTTACGACTCGATTGCGTCGAGTCCTGGCAGGATGACGACAAACCGGGCGCCGCCGCCCGGGCGATCGGCGCATTCGACCTGGCCACCGTGCTTGGCGACGGTCTCGGACACCAGCGCGAGGCCGATGCCGGTGCCCGTCGCGGAGCGCCGCCCGCTGCGTGCGGTCGCGAAACGCTCGAAGATGCGGACGCGGTCCAGCGGCGGCACGCCCGGCCCCGTGTCGTCCACCACGATCACCGCGTCGCGGCCGCGCCGGTCCGCGGTGACCGCGACGACGCCGCCGCCGTGCAGATCGGCATTGCGCAGCAGGTTGCCCACCGCGCGCTCCAGCTCGAGCTTGCGGCCGCGCACCACCACGTCGTCGGCGATGGTCAGCAGGCCCGGCGGATACCGCCGCTCGGCGAGGGTGTGCGTCAGCAGATCGCGCACCGACAGCGGTTCCATGTCGCCGCGATGCATGCCCGCCTCGACCCGCGCCAAGGCCAGCAGATCGTCGAGCAGCCGCCGCAGATGGTCCACCTCGACGGTGACCAGTCCGAGCGCCCGCTGGGAACGTTCCGGTAGATCCGCGCTGTGCCGATTGAGCACGTCCACGCTGGCCATCAAAGTGGTTAGTGGCGTACGCAATTCGTGACTGACATCGCCGAACAACCGGTGCTCGCGCTCGATCCGGCGCTGTAGCGAGTCGACCATGCTGTTGAACGACTCCACCGTGGTGGCCAGATCCTGATCGCGGGTGGCGGCCAGGCGCAGATCCAGGTCACCGGAGGCGATCTGAGCCGCCGCACCGGCCAGCTGATGCAGCGGCGTCAGCACCCGCCTGCTCGCCCACCAGCCGACGGCGGCGCCGATCAGCGTCACCACCACGGCACAGCCGATCAGCACATTGCGCAGCAGATTCAGATTCGACTGCAGGTCGGTGCCGCCGGCCTGCGCGTGTTCAAGATAGCTGCGGCTGATGGTGAACACCGACACCACGAGCACCAGCGACATGAGCGCGGCGATCGCCGCGAACATGGCCGTCACCCGGCCGCGCAGACTCCAGCGTTTCGGATCGAACCAGCGCTCAGCGCTGAACATCGAGGCGATAGCCGAGCCCACGCACAGTGACCACAATGTGTGGATCGGACGGATCCCGTTCGATCTTGGTGCGCAGCCTGCGCATGTGCACGTCGACGATCCGCTCGTCACCGAAAAACCCTTGGTCCCATACGCGTTCGAGCAGCACGGTGCGACTGAGGACCCGGCCCGGCGCCTCGGCCAGCTCACACAGCAGGCGGAACTCGGTGAGCGTCAGGCGGATCTCCTCGTCGCCGCGACGGACAACGCCGCCGTCCTGCGCGAGCACCAGCGGGCTGTCCGGGTCGGCGTCGAGCACCATCTCCTGCGGCGCGTCGCGCTCGGCGGTAGACCGGGCGCGGCGGCGCACCGCACGCATCCGCGCGGTGATCTCCTTGATCTCGAACGGCTTCGTCACGAAATCGTCCGCGCCGGCTTCCAGCGCGGCCACCACATCGTGGGTATCGTCGCGGGCACTGACCACAATGATCGGCACGTCGTGCTCGCGACGGATCTCGCGAATGCAGTCGAAACCATCCATGCCGCCGAGCATCAGATCGACGATCATCACATCGGGAACACCGTTGCTGCGCAGATGGGTGAGCGCGTCCTCGGCCTCTTCCGCCTCCTCGACGTCATAGCCTTCGTCTTCCATGGCCAGCCGCAGCGCACCACGGACCCTATCGTCGTCTTCAACGATCATTAGGTTCGCGCTCATGCCTCCACCTCGCTGGCGCTCGGTTCCACCATGACCGCGAGGGCGGCTGTGCCCTTTAGTCGCTCGCTGCGCTCGCTCAAATACCTATCCTTTGCAGACGCGCGGGACGCACGTCGCCGGTACGGAATTTCGCATCCCCATACCGACACGACATTCCGCTGTTCGAGCACCTTGCCGAAGCCACGATTACCCGAACAGACTGTTCGGTAAACGTCGACTGGACGCCCGATCAATAGCCGTTGAGCTCTGGCTACTCTCCACTCTTGCCCCGATCGCGCCCGTTACGCAACCGTTACGTGACGCCTGACACATTGGGGCCACCAGCTGTTCATCCGCCTCGCCGCGATGGTGTATCGGGGCTGCTTCAGCGGGCGATTATCGAGCAGAGCCAGCCGAACTCAGCGGTCCTCGGGAGACGGCCGTTCCAGGCGATTGAAGTTGCTCGGTGTCCCGTCCGCGCGCCGATCCTGGTAGCGAAAATGCATATGCTTCGCGTCGAAGGTGGCGAACCAGTCGTCCCAGTCCACCGGCCGCAGCACCGCGCCGCCGTAGCCCGGAAAATCGAAGCGCAGCACCCGGAGTTGTCCGTCGTATTCGCTGCCCGGCATGGTCGCGGGGCGGGCACCACGCCGCTCCGCCCACTGCCGGATGATGTCATGGTTCCTGGTAACCCTGGTGCGCTCCACATTCGCGGCGCGCAGCCGGTCCAACCGCTGCTGGGACTGAATTTCTTGCGAGTATTTCGGCGACCTCGTGCTCCCCGATCCGGCGTACGGATTCCGGGTGCCTAGTCGGTGATCGTTCATCAACGAGCTCCTGAGCCATCGGCATCGTATGTCCGGTTCCCTTTCACGTACCCGACGTGAACTTCGGGCAAACCGGCTGCAGGTCACTCGACTGTCGAATCGGGGCAAAGTCCGGCGAAAAGCCCTGACCGGCAGTACGTCTGTGCGCCGAATCACTCGCGGCGAGGCGGCGACCGCGGCCGATTCAGGCGCACGCGGGTGGGTAACTCCCCCGCCGAGGAGGAAAACGATGACCACTCCAGTGTCACCCGATCCGAGCCCGATCCCGCCGCCGCCGAATCCGGTCCCCCCTGCGCCGAATCCGAATCCCGATCCGGTGCCGCCGGTACCGGGGCCCGATCCGGCGCCCGCTCCGCCGGACCCGGTACCACCGATTCCCGGTCCCGATCCGGCACCGGCCCCGCCGAGCCCCGGCGATCCGAGCCCACTGCCGCCGGTGCCGGAACCCGGCGGGCCGTTTCCGCCGACACAGCCGACGCCACCCAATCCGCTGTGAACCAAGGCGTTCCGGGCGCTCAGTCCCGTAAGGCCTGCTCGCGCAGCTGATTCAGGGTGCGCGACAGAATCCGCGAGACGTGCATCTGCGAGACGCCGAGCACGTCCGCGATCTGAGTCTGCGTCTTGTTCTCGAAGAACCGCATGATCAGCACCTGACGCTCACGCTCGGGCAGCTCTTCGATCAGCGGCCGAACGGCGAGGTAGTCCTCCACCAGATGGTAGGAGGGCTCCTCTGCCCCAAGGCTTTCCAGCAGCGGCAGCGGCGCGTTCTCGATGTCGTCGCCGGCCACCGCGTCGATGGACGACGACTGATAGGCATTGCCCGCGATCAGCGCCTGGGTGACCTCGACCAGGTCGACGTCCAATTCCGCGGCGATCTCCCTGGCCCGCGGTATCCGGCCGAGCCGTTGCGACAGCGCCTCCACGGTCGCGCCGATGCTGAGCTGAATCTCCTTGGTGCGGCGCGGCACGCGCACCGACCAGGTGTTGTCCCGGAAGTGCCTGCGCACCTCGCCCATGATGGTCGGCACCGCGAATGCCAGAAACGACGAGCCGCGGGTGACGTCGAACCGGTCCGTCGCCTGCACCAGACCGAGCCGGGCGACCTGCAGCAGATCATCGAAATTCTCACCGCGCCCGGCGAATTTACGCGCGATGTGCTCGGCGAGCGGCAGACAGCGCCGGATCAGTTCCTCGCGCATCGGCTCGCGCCGTGGATCGTCCTCGGTCAGCGCGGTGATTTTCTCGAAGAGTGGCTCGATATTGTCGTAGCTGTCGCCGCGTGATCTCGATTCACCCGCCATCCGAAGCCCCTCGTATCCAACTGAAGTCGACGACAGTCGGATACCCGGAAATGACGCCATCGAACGGGGCCTGCGCGGCGGCGATCGAATGGGTAAGCGTGCGCACGATATGCCAGCCGAACCCGGCCTGCCCCACTATCGACTCCGTAGTGGTCACCGACGCGACATGGACGAACATCTGGTTGCTGTCATAGGTGAATTCGCAGTCGAGGGTGGAGCCTGGCACCGCGTCCAAGATCAACGAGGTGGCGACCTCGTCCAACGCGAGACGGATGTCGGTGACCTCATCCAGCGCGAAATCGGCGATGAGGGCGACGGTCTCGGCGAGCGCGCGCAGCATCGTCAACTGTTCCAGCTGCGCGGGGATTCGGACGCCGATAGTTGTTGTTTCCGTTGAGGATCGGGAAGTCCATTCCCCCATGCCCATCACCACCTTGCTCTCGCAGCCAACTTCGGAGACGTCGTTACTCGTCGATCCGAGTTCTTCCGGGCCGCCCGGTGCCCAGCGCCGCGACAGGCCAGAACTCCGAGGTCGCAGCGCTCCTCATCGGTACCGGCGTACCCGCCGCGCCGCACCCGAAACGTGCGCGCGAAACGGGTGCGCGAGATCAGCAGGCGTCGATGCGCTGGTGCGCGGTGAGCAGCAGGTGGTCGAACTGCGTACGTAATCCCACGGTCGAACCGGTCAGCGAACCGAGGTCGGCGACGAGGCGCGAAGCCAGGGTGCGCAGCTTGATGTTGGTCTCCTGCGAGCGCCAGCTGAGCACCCGGAACGCCTGTTCCGCACTGACGCCGTAGACCAGCATCACCGCGCCTTTGGCCTGCTCGATCACCGCACGGGAGGCCCACAGTTCGGGCAACGCGTCGTCCAGGGCTTCCTGCCGATGGTGTTCGAGGGTGTCGGTCACGTCGATGTAATAGCCGGCGGTGCCCGCAACCTCGCCCTCGTGGTCGAACAGGTGGTCGGCGACGACGATGACGTGGTGGATACCGCCCGAGGTATCGATGATCCGGTGCCTGCTGGAGAACGGTGCGCCCTCATCGATGGACTTGGCCAGTGCGTTGGCCACCTGGGCACGATCGTCGGGGTGCTTGTGCGTCAGCAGCAGATCGGTGGTCGGTGTGACCGTACCCGGCGAATAGCCGTGCATCGTCGAGACCTCGTCCGACCATTCCCAACGCTGATCGGCGAACCAGAAACGAAAACTACCGACACTCTGTGGTGTCCCTAATCCGATCACCCGGTCCAGCGCGAGGGAATCCTCGGGCTGGATCGGCCCCATTTCAGTCACAGCGCAAGTATCCGTCGTAAACCAGCGCCACGCGACCAGATCAGCACTCGCCACGCCGGAATCGGCGACCCGGTGAAATCGGCTGCTCCTTACGCGTCCAGTGCCGCTTGCATCGACGGATAGCTGCTGAACAGCGGCCGCACGCCGGAGACCTCGAGCGACCGCTCGATCGCCTGCCGACCGGCGACGATGCGCACATCAGTGCCGTCGCCCTCGGCGCGCTGTTTGACCGAGCCGAGCGCGTCGGCCGTTCGGAGACTGAGGAATCGCGCCGCGCGCAGATCAATCACCACCGCCCGGCAGTTCGAACGGACCGCCCGTTCGACAGTGGCAAGGAATTGCGGCGACGCGGCCGCGTCCAATTCGCCTTCGACGCGGACCACGACACATTCGTGGCGGCGGTCTACGCGTTGGGCCCAGGCATGGCTGGCGTGGGGCCCTGAGCCGTTCTGGTGCACGCCTTCGGCGTGCTCATGCAGAGCGGAACTAACGGACATAACTGAGCCTCCCGTATTAGGGGGGATTCCAGTTCTACGCGACAGGTTCGGCCGATGGGAGATAGGGGAGCGAACAACTGTCGCAACTGTGCGAATGGTTTGCCGCTACGGTTCCATCGACCGGTTTTCGGCGGGTGTGGTGCGCCTGCGTCGAACCGGGGTCGGCTGTAGTCTCAACCTCCCTATAGTGTTGCACGGACCGTCGCCGATGTCACAAAGTCGCGGGCGACCCGCGGATACCAGGCGCTGTTCAGTGAGCGCGGATGTCGAATCCCCGCCATGCGGACGGCAAACCGACGCCGGATTGCCGCTTCCGCCGTCGGGTACGCCATATCCATGGATTCCGACCCGATCAACACCATGGACCCCGACCCGGTGAGCACCCCCGACCTGGAGGCCGGCGGTGGTGTGCCGCCCGGCTCGACCCCGCCGGAGACTTCGCAGACCTCGGGCCTATCCGCGCCGGAGCCATCGACCAGCCACCACTTCCCCGGCACCGGCGTCGCCGCGATGATCGCTACGGTGCTGCTCGTGGTCGTCTTTACCGCGGTCGCGGTCGGCATCATCGTGTCGATGTTCTGACCCCGTTCCGTATTACGTAGCGGGATCAGGGGTTTCGTTCTCGTGCGCACGGGCATAACTGGGACATATCCGAATTCAACACATGTCACGCGATGCCTGGTCGCGGGCCCTGCCGCAGCGCCGTGTGCCCGTCACCCGTGGTGAGAACGGAGCACATCGTGAAGATTGCCATGGTTTCCGAACATGCCAGCCCGCTGACCGGGCTCGGCGGAACCACCGCGACCGGCCAGCACATCCACGTCGCGGAGTTGGCGGCGGCGTATGTACGGCGCGGACACGACGTCACCGTGTACACCCGTCGCGAGAATTCGAAGCTGCCCGCGGAGGTGGTCACCGACGCGGGCTACCGCGTTGTGCACGTGACCGCCGGTCCGGTCGAACCGCTGCCGCGCGACCAAAGTCTGCCGTACCTAGGCGATTTCGGCACTTATCTGCAGCGCCAGTGGGGCCTCGACACCCCCGACATCGTGCACGCGCACTTCTGGATGTCCGGGCTCGCCGCGGAATTGGCCGCACGCGCACACGGGATTCCGGTGGTGGTCACCTTCCACGCACTCGGCACCGTGCGCCGCCGCCATCAGGGTCTGGCCGACACCAGCCCCCGCTCACGCATCCGTTTCGAGCGGTTGATCGCCGGTCGCGCGGCGCATATCGTGGCGACCAGCTCGGACGAGGTGATGGAGCTGACCAGAATGGGCGTCCCCCGGTTCCGCATCTCGGTCGTGCCGAGCGGGGTCGACCTGTCCGTCTTCACCCCGGAGGGTCCGGCCGCCGATCGCAACCAGCGACACCGCCTGCACCGCGTGCTCTCCGTCGGAAGGTTGGTGCCGCGCAAGGGATTCGACGTCGCTATCAAGGCGCTGCAAGAACTGCCCGAAACCGAACTGGTGATCGCGGGCGGGCCGGTCGGCGACGATATCGAGGACGACAGCGAAGGTCGGCGACTGCGCAGGCTCGCGATGGAATACGGTGTGCAGGAACGGCTTCGGATGCTGGGACCGGTCCGCCGGGCGGAGTTGCCGCGCTGGTATCGATCGGCCGACGTGGTGCTCAGCACTCCGTGGTACGAGCCGTTCGGCATGGTCGCGCTGGAAGCGATGGCCTGCCGGAAACCGGTGGTGGCCGCCGCGGTCGGCGGCCTGCTCGACACCGTCGTCGACGGGGTCACCGGCAGGCTCGTCGCGCCGCCGGAGCCGCTCACCGTCGCCAGGGCCGTCCGTCAGCTGCTCGAAGACAAGACCCTGCGCGACACCTGGGGTGCGGCCGGATATCAACGCGCCGCGAGCCGCTACGCCTGGGATCAGGTCGCCCTCGAGACGCTGACCGCCTACCACCGGGCCGCACCCGCGCACGCGGCGGAGGTCGTCTCGGCCCGCTGACGACGTACCGTCACCTATCGTCGGGCTGGCTCGGCCCACGCCAGAACAATGGCGCGAACAGCCACGCCACCAGGAACAGCGCCGCGATCGTCACACCGGCGATCACTCCGCCTATCGTCCCGGTGACCATGGTCACCACCAATACCAGGGACCCGGTCAGTGCGACACCGAGCAGGCTGACACCGGCGATCGCACACCGGTGCGCCGCGGCGACCACGTTGCCGAGACGATGCCGCCGGAACAGGATTCGATGCCAGGACACCGGCGCGACCAGGAACACGGTCGCTCCGATGGCGGCGCAGAGGGTGACCAGGTAGAGCACCCGAAGCGGGTGCGACAGCGTCCCGAACGACGCCTGGAACGGCACGATCAGCAGTGCCGAGATGAGGAACTGCACCCCGGTCTGCACCACCCGCAGCTCCTGGATGAGCGTGCTCCAATTGCGGTCCAGCCGTTCGGTTTCGGTCTCGCCACGCGCATCCTGGTTCCAGGCTTCGTCACTGCGGGGCACGAGCGGTCCCCGTCTCCTCGATCGAGACGAGTCGGTCCTGAGTCATCTCCCACCGCCCTTTCCGGCACAGGCCGTTGCGCACAGCAGCGAATACCCGCTGACACCGCGATTAACCAGGTATCTGCCGGGCGCCACCGCAATGCGCGCCCGGATGTAGGCGTCCAGCCCATTGAAGACGGAGAGAGTTGGGCGTGCGTTTCGGATGTGCCGACCCGGGCACCCGTGCCCTATGGATGCGCCGACGACTGATACGAATCCACCCCTGACCGCCGCGCTCCGAGCGTTGCCGACCCGATGACCGGGCACGTCCTGGTGGCGCGACTGGACAGCGCCGGTGATGTGCTCCTCGCGGGGCCTGCCGTGCGCGCCGTCGCGCGCCGAGCCGATACGGTCACCTTTCTCGCCGGTCCGCGCGGTAGCTCGGCCGCCGCGCTGCTACCCGGCGTCGACCGGGTGCTGCAATTCGAGGCCGCCTGGGTCGAAGCCGAGCCACCGGCGCTGACCGACGCGGCCGTGCGCGCCCTTGTCGAATGCGTGCGCATGCTGGCGCCGGACGAGGCGCTGATCAGCACCTCGGCGCATCAGTCTCCGTTGCCGCTCGCGATGCTCCTGCGGATGGCAGGTGTGCCGCGCATCAGCGCGATCACCACCGACCACGCCGGATCGCTGCTCGATGTCCGTCATCGCGTGAACGACGATATGCCGGAACAGATTCGGGCGCTGTCGTTGGCCGTCGCGGCCGGCTATCCGCCCGGCGGTCACCGGCTGCGGGTGCGCGACGATCTGCCCGAGGTCACCGAATTGACCGGCGGCCCAGGCTATGTCGTGCTGCACCCCGGTGCCACCGAGCCCGCCCGCCGGATGTCGGCACCGCGCAGCAGGCAGGTGGCCGCGGCACTGGCCGAGGCGGGGCACCGGGTAGTGGTGACCGGCAGCGCGGCCGAGCGGGCACTCACCGACGCCGTCGCCGGCGGTCACGCCCGCGATCTGGGCGGGGCCACCGACCTGGCCTGCTTTGCCGCCGTGCTGCGCGACGCCGACGCGGTGGTCGCCCCGAACACCGGCGCCGCCCCGCTGGCCGCGGCGGTGGCGACACCGGTGGTGTCGCTGTTCGCACCGGTCGTCCCCGCCCGGCACTGGGCGCCCTACGGCGTACCGACCATCGTGCTCGGCGATCAGCGCACACCGTGCGGGCGCTACGGCCTCGACGCCATTCCGGACAACGCGATCGTCTCCGCCACCGAGCAGGTGCTGCGCGCCGGCGATTGATCCCCGGCTGGCCGGGTATGCGGTCGAATGCCCCCTCTTCGGTGGTAGGACCAGAAAGGATCCCCATGCTTCCCGGACCGGACGAGACGACCGCGGGACACGGCGGTGCCGAGCACCACGGACGCCCGGATGACAATTTCCCGGATTACACCCGGACCTCACGCGCCCACGTCGGGGAATCCATCGAGGACGCGCGCAACTGGCCCGGCATCATTCTGGTCGCGCTCGGCCTGGTCGGCCTGGGTCTGACGCTCACGGCGGCCGGCTACGGGTTCGAAGGCTGGGTCATCATCGGCGCCATCGCGACCGTGGTGTGCATCGCGCTCGGTATTTTGCTGGTGGTCCTCGAACATCGTCGGCTGAAGCAGCGTGAGGGCTTGGACCTCACCGATCAGGCAGGTCATTGAGATGACCCGAGATCACCATCGGCCGATGCTGCGTGCACTGCTGATCGCCGGCGTCCTCGCCGCCGCCCCGCTGGTCGCCGCGTGTTCGAGCAACGACAAGGACCCGGCGGCCCCGGCCACCGCGACGAACAGCACCATCGTCTTCTCGATGCCATCGACCACGGCTCAGGTGCCCGATCCCGACAAGCAGATTTCCGGCGCGGCGGCCAAACAGTTGTGCGACATGATGCGCCCGGACATCGACAAGTGGCACACCGAAGGCGCGGCCCTCGGCCGAGTCGCCTTCAACGGCACCGTGCAGAACTGGGCCGCCCGCAACGGCGGCCTCAACGACACGGTGATCAAGGACCGTGGCGTCGTCGACCAGATCACAAAGCAGAACTGTCCCGATGTGCGGCAGCAGGCACTCGAGGCGCTCGACACCGCTGACCTTGCCAGTGCACTTGTCGGATTCGGAGGCTGACCATGATCAAGACCATCAAGTTCTTCGCGTTCGTGCTCATCGCGGCGTTCTTCGTCGGCGGCTGTGGGGATGAGCCGAAGAAGATCGTCAACAAGGGCGGTAGCACGCCGTGCAGCGAGTTCACGGCGCAGGATCCCGACAAGCAACGGATCACCGTCACCAAGTTCCTGGAACAGGAACGCAACAATGACGCGCCGGCCACCAACGACGGGACCACCGACGCGGCCATCGCCTCGATCAAGCTGATGTGCGCGGCACAGGCGAACCCGGACACCCCGATCAACAAGGCCGATCTGACCGGCATCCTGGTCCCGAAGTAAATCGCAGTCGAACGAGGGCGAACATGACATCGCGTCACTACAGAAACGTCGTGGAACTCCTTGTTCTGCAACACAATCGGATGCGTGAGCTACTCGACGACCTGCAGTCGACGGCGGGACCCGACCGCAGGGAGTCGTTCGAGGAGCTGGCGCGCTGGCTCGCCGTGCACGAGGCCACCGAGGCGGAATTGATGGCGGACACCGTCAACTAGCGGTGAGCAGCCGCAGCACCTGATCCACCGGCAGCGCCGGTGAGCGATGACCGCAGCGGCCGATCATCGTCTCACCGGCGAACAGCACGTTGACCACGGCTTCCTCGACGACCTGCACGACCGCGTCGTAGAACGGGTTGAGCTGACCCCATGGGATGAATGTCAGTTGTTCGTAAGGGGTTTCGGCGTTCGGGAAGGTGCTGGTCAGCGCGCCCTCGTTGGCGGTGGAGAAGGCGAGGAAGATGTCGCCGGAGAAGTGCGAGCCGCTGGTTCCGGTGCGGGCCAAGCCGAGTGGCACCCGGCGGGTCAACGCGGTCAGCTGACCGGGCAGCAGCGGCGCGTCCGTCGCGATGACGACGATGACCGAGCCGGCGCCCGACGGCGGACTCCACTCCTCCAGCGGATTGTCCTCGGCCAGTAGCGGACCGAGCGGGACGCCGCGGATCGTCAGTTCTTTGCGAGAGCCGAAATTCGCCTGCACGAACGCGCCGACCGTATAGGTGTCCCTGCCGTAACCGACTCGGCGAGAAGCGGTTCCGCTGCCGCCCTTGAAGCCGTAACAGTTCATGCCGGTGCCGCCGCCGACGCTGCCCTCGGCGATCGGGCCGCCCGCCGCGGCATCGATCGCGGCCACCGCGTCGGCGGAGGTGACATGGGTGCCGTTGATGTCGTTGAGATAGCCGTCCCAGGTCTCGGCGACTACCGGAAGTGACCAGTCGTCGGGCAATTCGGGAAACGCGCCGATCAGCCAGTCGATGATCCCGCGATGGCAGGTGCCGACCGCATGGGTGTTGGTGATCAGGATCGGCAATGCCAGCGAACCCGTTTCGGTGAGCCAGGTGGTTCCGGTCATCTCACCGTTGCCGTTGAGCGAATACCAGCCTGCCGCACAGGGAGTGAATACCCGATCGCGGCCGCGCGGCAGGATCGCCGTCACGCCGGTGCGCACGTCCTCGCCCCGGATAAGGGTGGTGTAGCCGACTTCGACACCGGGAACGTCGGTAATCGCGTTCAATTCGCCCGTGGCCCCAGGGAATTGCAGCCCATACTCCCTTGCGCGCACATTCATGGGATGATCTTAGGCAAGGAAACGGTCTTCCGCTCGGAAACTTCTACGGTTCAGATACTCGATTTCCGTACAACAACCGGCGGGTTTGCCGATCCGCACACTGGCTATGCCGTGGTTATGACGTCACTTTGGTTGAACGACGCAGAGGTCCCGGCACGTCTGCGATTAACGCCAGGATCGCGCTTCGACACCGTCGTGATCGGCGGCGGCCTCACCGGCCTGAGCACCGCGCTGCTGTTGGCGCAGAACGGCGTCGAGGTGGCGGTGGTCGAAGGCCGACGGGTCGGCGCGGGCACCACCGGCGCCACCACCGGAAAGATCAGCCTGCTGCAGGGAACTCGGGCCCAGCAGATTCGCCGGCGACATACCGCGGGCACGGTGCGCGACTATGTCGAGGCGAATCGTGCTGGGCAGCAATGGTTGTTGCGGTTCTGTGCGGAACACGGGGTGCCGGTGCAGCATGCCGCCGCGTTCACCTATGCGCAGTCGGAGGCCGAAATCGGCAAGGTGCGTGCGGAATTCGAGGCGACGAAGGAGGCGGGGCTGTCGACCGAGCTGGTGGCCAAGTCAGACATGCCGTTCCCGTCGTACGGCGCGGTGCGGCTCGACGATCAGGCTCAGGTCGATCCGATGGCCGTGCTGGCCGCGCTCGCCGCCGAGGTAGAATCGCATGCCGCGCCGATCTATGAGTCGACGATGGTGCACGGGGTGCGCGCTGGGGTGAACGGAGACCTCACGGTGGAGACCGAGCATGGTGATCTCGGTGCGGGGACCGTCGTGTTGGCCACGGGCACACCGATACTCGATCGCGGCGGCTTCTTCGCACGACTGACGGCGCAGCGCTCCTACCTTGCGGCCTTCCGCGTCGACGAGCCGTTTCCGCGGGATATGTACCTCAGTGCGGGACAACCCACTCGCTCACTGCGTTACGCGCCGACGCCGGACGGCGACGTGCTGCTCGTCGGCGGGAACGGGCACGTCGTCGGACGCACCAGGTCGGAACGCGAGCAGGCCGACGAGCTGCTGCGATGGACGCAAACCTGGTTTCCCACAGCGGAACTCATGCAGCAGTGGTCGGCTCAGGACTATTCGCCGGTCGGCGAACTGCCCTATGTCGGTCCGCTGCTGCCTGGACAGGACAAAATTCTGGTCGGCACGGGTTACGCGAAATGGGGCCTTACCAACGGTGTTGCCGCAGCCTTGGCGCTGGCCGGGCGCATCACCGGTAAGCCGCCGAGTTGGAGCGGCGCGCTGGCCAGTTGGCGGCCGGGCGAACTCAAGGCGCTGCCGTCGGCCACCCGCACGAATACCGCGGTGGCCCAGCAACTCACGGCCGGATGGTTGCGCATGGCCACCCACACCTCCGAACAGCCGCCCGCGGAAGGGTGTGGCACAGTCGAACGACACGGTGTGCGCCCCACCGCTACCTGCACGGTCAACGGCACCACCACCGAACTGTCTGCCGTGTGCCCGCATCTCTACGGCATCGTCCGCTGGAACGACGCCGAACGCTCGTGGGATTGCCCGCTGCACGGTTCCCGCTTCGCGCCCGACGGCACGCTGCTCGAAGGGCCTGCCACCAAACCACTCACCCCGCTGAGCCCGCCGCGGACGCACGACCTGGCTTAGCGAATTCCCGCCGCTGAACCGCGCGCGGGTCGCTACGTCAGCGGCTGCGCGCGGGCCAATATTTCATCGACCGTCTGCTGAACGGTGAGATACGAAGTGTCCAGCCACAGTCCGATCCGCGGCGTGCTCTGCCACAGCGCCGCGTCCAGCTCCGCGACGCTGAACGCCCCATAGGCATGCTTGCCCCGCCCCGCCTCCCGCGCGGCGACAATGTCCGGCCGCGGCGCGAGCACCACCACGAACAGCGGTCGCGTCTCGATCTGATCGATGGTGTACTGCAACAACTCGCCGAGCACCGTGTCCTGCACGACCGCCGTAAACCCCTCCGCCGCATAGGCATCGGCGGCCTGCGCGGCCAGCCGATGTCGCAGGCACAGCTGCCGCAGCGCCTCCTGCGACGGCTCCTGACTCATCTCCTCCCTGCCCCCGACGACAAACCGCCGAAACGTATCGCCCCGCACATGCGCCGACCGAGGCAACCGCTCGGCCAGCGCCTGCGCCACCGTCGACTTCCCAGCCGCCTGAATGCCGGAGATGAGGTAGACCGAAGGTGTCATGGCGATCATGATTGCACTAGCGGCAACCAAGTGCCCGCCGACATCCAAAACGGCCGCCGTTCCCCCGAATACGCGCGACTATCCCTAATATGGCGACGATGCGGACCAATTGGCGGATCGAAGCACGCATACCCACCCAGGACCTGGCGCGAGCGCGGCGCTGGTACGCCGAGAAGCTCGGCCTCGAACCGGCCGAGGAACGCGACGGCGGACTCCGCTACGAGGGGGCGTCGGGCGTCTTCTGCCTGTTCACCTCCGCCGGTGCGTCCGACGGCTCGTTCACCCAAATGGGTTTCTACGTAGACGATATCGAGTCCACCGTCGCCGACCTGCGTAGCCGCGGTGTGGTCTTCGAGGAGTACGCCGGTGCCGTGAACGGCATCATGGACATCGAGGGCAACTATCCCAGCAAGGGCCGCGGCGAGCGCGCCGCCTGGTTCCGCGACAGCGAGGGCAACATGCTCGGCATCGCCGAAGTGATCCAATAGTTAGGTCGGCCACTCGGCCTCTACAGTGGAGCGGTATGGGGGTACGCGCGGTACTTTTCGACATCGGCGGGGTCCTCGAAGTCACGCCGCCCCTGACCTTTCTCGCCGATTGGCTGCGTCGACTCGGGTTGTCGGCCAATGAGATCGGGCCGTCGTTGTTCGACATCTGGGCGGCCGGCGAGCTCGGCAGGGTCACCGAAGCACAGGTGAGCGAGGCGATCCGGATCGGTCTGGTCATCGATCAGACGGTCGCCGACGCGGTAATCGCCGACATGTGGACACAGTATCTCGGGATCGCCAACACAGAACTGATCGAGTATCTCGGCGGGTTACGTCCGCGGTACCGAACCGGTCTGGTGAGCAACAGCTTCGTCGGCGCACGCGAACGCGAAAGAGCCGCCTACGGTTTCGAGCACCTCGTCGACGACATCGTTTACTCCCACGAGGTCGGCATGGCCAAACCCGACCCACGGATCTACCTCCTAGCGTGCGCGCGCCTGGACGTCGCCCCTTGCGAGACCGTTTTCGTAGACGACGCGGAGGTAGCGGTGGCCGGGGCCGAGTCCGTGGGGATCACCGCAATCCGCCACCTGAGCAATGCGTCAACAACCTCGGCGCTGGACACGTTGCTATCGAAGCGATAATCACTCGGCTGCGTGCATCGACGGTCCGAACGTTGAGGCTCGGGGTGAACCGAGTTCAATCGGAGTGTTACGGGCCTGCTTCGGGCAGCCGGTTGTACACCTGCAGTAAATCGTCGGGTGGGCATCTGCGAGTCAGATCGAGGTATACATCACCCCATGGAGTGGGGATGATCAGGTGCTCGAACTGGTCGAGTTCGGTGTCGCAATATCGTTGCAGCAGAACGAAGAACTGGCGAATCTCTGCTTCTGTCATGGATGGGCCAGAGGTGTCTGCCATGTCGGAAGTCTAGGTCCGGGTGAGCGCGTGCCGTGCGATCGATCAGATCATCGAGCGGTGGATTCCCTGTGGCTCACCGCCGAGTTGGGTCAGTGCCGAGGAATGGAAGATCGAGCCCGGGACGTGGATGGCGTGGGACAGTCCCGCGTGTGCGTCGCGCCAGAACCGTTGCAGCGGCGTCTTCATTTGCAGCGCGCCGCCGCCCGAGCGGGCGAAGATTTCGTCGACGGCGCGGACTACCCGCCATGCGGCGGCGGTTTGGGTGCGGCGACCGATCGCGCGCATTTCGAAGGTGACGTCGTGTCCTCGCTCGACCATGTCCCAGAACCGGTCCACCGTTTCGAGGATCGCGGCCCGCGACGCCGCGATCTCGGCGGCAGCGTCACCGATCGCGTACAGCACGTACGGATCTTCTTTGATCGCGACGCCGGTGATCGCCACTCGCGATTTTTGCGCGGCGATGTGACATGCCAACGCGCCCTCGGCAATTCCGATCAGCGACGAGGTGATGCCGAGCGGGAAGATGCACGAGAACGGGAAGTTGTAGAGCGTCTCGGTGCGCCCCGCGTCCTTCGGCGCGGTGCCGTCGAACACCTTCGCGGCGTCGATGGTGCGGTACGCCGGAACGAACGCGTCCTTGACGATCAGATCCTTGCTCCCGGTGCCGCGCAGCCCGACGACGTCCCAGCTTTCCTGATCGATCTCATAGTCGCTGCGCGGCACCAACACATGCATCGTCTGCGGTGGCATCAACCGCTTCCCCCGCTCGTCGCCGACGGCCGCGCCGATCATCACCCACTGGCAATGATCCGTGCCGGACGAGAACGACCAGCGCCCACTGAGCAGATACCCGCCGTCCACCGGCCGCGCGACCCCCATCGGCGCGTACGGCGACGCCATCCACGTATCCGGATCCCGCCCCCACACCTCGTCCTGCGCCTTGGTGTCGAAAAACGCCAGCTCCCACGGATGCACGCCAACGATCCCGGTAACCCACCCGGCGGCACCGTCCATCGCCCCGATCGCCATCGTGGTCTCCGCGAACTCCCGCGGATGCACCTCGAGCCCCCCATACTGCTTCGGCTGCAACATCCGGATCGCTCCGCTGGCCCGCAGCCGATCCGCCGTCCCCTCCGCCAACCGCATCAGCTTGTCCCCCTCAGCACCAGCCGCCCGGATCTCCTCCGCATGCTGCTCGACCCGATCCAAAACGTGTCCCATGATGTACCCCATCCACAGTGATAATCCGCGATCTCCAAACTAGAACACGTTCCAGTATGCGTGCAGCAAAACGCCCATCACGACTGGCATACGGACGGAGTCACAGAGTCTGCACACCTTCCGCAGGGGCCTGGCGGAAGGCGTGGGGGGTCTGTGGGATCGGTTAGCGGCCCGGGTCGTTGGGGTGGGGTTGCAGGGGGGTGATGGTGAAGGTCATCCAGGCTCGTAGGGGGAGGGAGTCGAGGATGTTGGTGCGGAGGTCGGCTTCGTCGGTGGCGCGCCAGAGGCCGATGCTGCGGAGTTCGCCTACGGGACGCCAGAGGCGGCCCAGGTTGCCGGTGGCGGCTAGCTCTTTGGCTCGGACCGCTTCGGCGGCGCGGCGGGCGTCGACGTCGGCCGGGTCGGCGTCGTCGGGGATGGTGGTGGCGATTTCGACGAGGAATTCCTGCATGCCTTGCTCCGTTCGGTGGTCGTGCTCGGTCCGGTCATCGGGGGCATCGTTGCGGCGCGAAGGAGAGCGTTGCGTTAATCGTGCGCCCGCGTCCGATGTGTCCACAACATCCGATTGGCGTGAAAATCCCCCGACGGCCGGGACGACGTACCGGTCTTTGGTGGCTACGATCGAGCCGATATCGCGGTCCTGGCCTTGCGCGGCGGCCGTTTGCCCGAATCTGATCAGGAGACCAGTTGACGTTCCGCAGTGTGGTCGGTGTGCAGCTGTTGATGAGCCGGGGCGAACGTGTGTTGCTTGCGCGCCGGCGGAACACCAGTTTCGGGGACGGGGAGTGGAATGCACCCGGCGGCAGGCTCGATGACGGGGAGGATGTGCTCACCGCGGTCATTCGCGAGGCCGAGGAAGAGATCGGGGTGCGGGTCGATCGCGAGGACGTGCGGATGGTGGCGTCGATGCACATCCAATCGCCGCCGGGACAGGCGCTGATCGTGTTCATCTTCCATACCGACACCTGGTCCGGCGAACCGCGCAACCTCGAACCCGACCGCTGTTCGGACCTGCGCTGGTTCGCCTTCGACGACATCCCGGAAGAGACGATTCTCAGCACCCGCGCCGGCATCGACATGTTCCGGCGCAACCAGCATTTCGGGCTGTACGGCTGGCCAGAGCACGCGTCGCTCGGCGCCAAGAACTGACAGCTCAGAGCAGGGTTCCACCGCCGGCGTCGAGGTAGGACCAGGTGATCCAGCGGGAGTCGTCGCAGGCACGCCTACGACTAGCCCTGGTCGGCACGCCCCGTCCGCAAGGTGAGGTAGCTCGGCTGGTCGGGGTCGAGGACGATGGTCTGGCCGGTCATCTCGCGCTGCTTCCACGGTGGAATCAGATGACGCGGAAAGCTGGTGCGGCTCACCGCTACTCGCAATCGGTGACCGGCGCGCAGCACCGCCTCGGTGGGGTTTATTTCGATGTCGATGACGAACGGCTCACCGGGGATCACCGGGAGCACGGATTCGGCGGTGAGGGTGTGCAGGGGGAACAGCAGCTCACCGTCGACGTAGTCACTACCCGCGGTATCGATCGCCCGCAGACTGGACAGCAACGCACCGCGGGTGAGCGGCACGGAGGCACCGCCGGGCTCCACATCGCACACCGTCACCGACCAGAACGCGTCCGTCCCTTCGGCTTCCACGTTCAGGTGCAGGTTCATCGGGCCGGACACCACGATGTCTTCGGCAAAGGGCTCGGTGGTGAACGTGACCGCCCCGGCCTCCGCATGCCGGTCATCGGTACCGAACCGACGACCGAAGAGCAGGGTCACCCCCATGCTCATCACCCCGGTGTTGTTGGAAGCCATCCGGATTCGCCCAGTGGGCAACGGTAGTCGGGACTCGATCTCGCTGGCCTCGGCTGACAACCCGGCGTCGGTCCCGGCATGCGGTGCGGCACCGGTGATTTCGGAGTTCAGGTAGAGCCGTTGCAGCGTGGCCGCCGGATCCGGGAACTCATTGTGCCGCAACCACTGTCCGTCGCCTTGCCGGCGGACGGTGATCGGACCGTAGCGGTCGATGCCGTTGTCGATGTCCTTGACCCACCGATCGAACCAGGCGCATTGCAGCTCGTCGATCGCCTGCGGGCTGTCCGGAGCGCCGAGACCCGACCCGACGGTGAGGTGGTAGGAATCATCGACCAGCACCTGTTTCGCGCCGCCGGACAACGGGATTCGATCGAACATCCGGAAGTTGGAGCGGTTGTAGACATCGTGCCACCCGCCGTGAATCCAGGTCGGCGCGGTGATGTCCTCGAAGCGCGCCAGCTTGCTCGCCCACATCGGGTTGAGGAAGCTGTCGGGATGGTTCTCGGTGAGCCCGATCTCGATCGCGTGCCGCACCCAGCCCGCCGGGTCGGCGATCCGATCGCGCAGGAACTGCCTGGTGATCCCGGCGCGCAGCAGACCGGGCACCGACGGTAACCATTTGGAGCCGGTGACGGCCAGGATCCACAGCAGCATCCCCGGCGTCGGCACCCCGCCGGTCAGGCCGAGTTCGCGCATCGGGTCCTCGCCCGCCTCGATGGCGAACACGGCGCGCAAGCCCGCCGGCCGCAGGCCGGCGGTGATCAGCGCGGAGATCGCCCCGTAGGACACCCCGGTCACCGCGAAATCGCCGTTGCACCAAGGCTGTTCGCGCACCCACGCGATCGCCTCCAGATAGTCCTGCTGCTCGCGCGACTGGAAGAAATCCCAACTCCCGGTGGCGGTTCCGGTGCCGCGCACGTCGATCATCAGCCCGACGTAGCCGCGGCGCACCGCGGTGCGGTTGATCACGAACGGTTCCAGGATCCCGCCCGCGGGCGTGTGCAGCACGTCGCGCGCGGTGAACCGTCGCCGATCCGAGGAGCCGACCCGCGCGGCCAGCCCGCGCAACGTGTGGTGCCAGCGCATGCCCTGACGGCTGAACATCTTGTTGTACGGGGTGAAATTGATGATCGCGGGCAACGGTTCGCGGGCGGGCCCGGCTCCGTCCCCGGGGCGCAGGATGTCGGCGGTCAGGATCGCGCCATCGGACATCGCGATGGGAACGGTGGTGGCGCCGAACAACTTCGGGTACCGGACCGGCCCGATATCGAATCGATGATGCGGCGACACCGTCGCCGCGGTGGTGGTCAGCGGCTGGGCCATGGTGGGGTCCTCTCGGCGTCAGCGCACGGTGGTCGTCGTGGCCGGTTGATCGATATAGCGGCTCATCGCCCAGTTCAGGCCGCGCATGGCGAGGTGGTAGGACGGCGGGAAATACCGTTGCGCCCAGTGCCCGATGCGAATGTCGTTGGAGGTGTAGACCAGATAGGTATCGCGCTCGACCCCACGCACGATCGAGCGCGCCGCGGCCTCCGGCGTCACCGCGCCCTTCAGGAACAGTGCCAGCGCGCGCTGCACGACGTCGGCGTTGCGATCGATGCCCGCGATGTCGACCCGGTCGACCATCGGCGTCGCCATCGCGCCGGGACACACGAGGCTGACCCCGATCCGGTGCCTGCGCAGATCGAACCGCAGCACCTCCGACACCCCGCGCAGGCCGAATTTGCCCGCGCTGTAGGGCGCGTGCCACGGCAGCCCGAACAGTCCGGCGGCGGAGGACACGTTCACCAGGTGCCCACCGCGGCCCGCCGCGATCATCGGCGGCAGGAATTCCTCGATGACATGGATCGGGCCCATCAGATCGACGTCGATGGTGCGCCGCCACTGCGTGTGGGTCAGCCGGTCGACGGTGCCCCAGGTCGCGATTCCGGCCACGTTCATGATGATGTCGACGCTGTCCACCTCGTCGTGCGCCCTGGCCGCCAACGCGACCACCTGATCATGGTCGCTGACATCCGCGGTCGCCGCGAGGTGCACATTCGCGCCCGCCGCTCGCGCCAGCGTCGCGGTCTGCTGCAGACCCTGCGCATCGATATCGGTCAGGATCAGCGAGGCGCCCTTGGCCGCGACGGCGAGGGCGGTACTGCGGCCGAGACCGCCGGCCGCACCGGTGATCAAGCAGCTCTTGCCGCCGAACGTGGTCATGACTCACGACGATAGGCGCAAATGAACATTGTTGTCTACAAAACGCCCGATGCTGTCCCAGACGCAAAAGGGCTGGCGCTCAAGCGGGTTCACTCTCGGCCGGATCGAGGGCGAACACGATGGTTGTCCAGCCACCGAGATGGATCCGATCGCCGCTGCGCAACGGAACCGGCACCTTCGCGGGGATGAGCTCGTCACTGCCGTTGACGCTGGTGCCGTTCGTCGAGCCGAGATCGGTGACGGTCAACTCCGCGCCGTCGAGGTGGATCATCGCGTGCGCCCGGGACACACCCACGTCGGCGGGCGCGATGCCGAGATCGATATCGGGCGTCAATCCCTGCGAGACGCTGCGCTTACCGATCAGGATGTCGTTGCCACGCAAGATGATTCGACGTTCCGGATAGAATGCGGGAAAACCGACCTGGTCGGCATCGGGGCCCTTGCGGGCGATCACCCGATCGTAGAACGCACGATCCGCGGTGATGGTAGCCACCCAGGCGGCCGAGGGGGCGGACACCGCGCTCGAGGCCTCCGCGATCAGCAGATCGGGCCGGACGACCGGCGTCGGCAACGCCGAATCATGCCCGCACACTTCACAAAAGCGCCCGCTGCTCGGTGCACCGCAGGACGGGCACAGCGCGACCGGTGCCGCGGCAACCGTCGCCTGCGCCGTTCCGATCGGCGCTCCGCACACGTCGCAGTAGTCGGTCGCGCTCGACTGATGCCCCTCGGGACAGGTAATGCCCACTATCCCTCCTTCCGGACCCTGGCGGTCTTGGTCGAGCGAGCGTCCAAGGCCATCTCGTCGGCGGCCGCGACGCTGGCCCGCAATCGCACCGTCCCGTTGCGCTCGTCGACCTCGACCACACCGCGCAGCAGCTTCGCCGTGCTCTCGTTCCCCGACTCCGCCGCGAGCTCGACCGCGCGCCGCAGTTTGGCCGTCGCGGTGTCGGTATCGCCGCTCTTGCGCGCTGCCAGGCCCTCCTGCACCACCTGCGCCAATTCCGCCTGACCGGTGTAATGCGCCACCCGCCTGCTGATTCGGGTCGACAGCTCGGTATCGGTGGTCCACACCGCCTTCACCAGACCCTGCCCGAGCACCTCGTCGCCACTCACCACGCTCACCCGCGCGGCCAGCTTCTCCCGACCTGGCGCGGCGGGTTCCACCTCGACCTGCACGTGATAGTCGCGGTCCTCCGCACCCCACGCGCCGAGCGGGTACTCCCCGACCTGCGCCGCGGACTCCACCCGCCGCCCGGTGAGATCCTCGATGGCCGGGGCGACCTGTTTGACGAACCGCACCTTGGCACCCGCCGGGGTCCAGATCCGCAGCGTCAGTTCCGGAATCGCCTTCGCCATCGAGCCCCGGATCATCGTGGCGAAGTCGTCGGCCAGCTTGGCCGGGTCGGCGACGATGTCGACGGTGCCGTGCAGCGCCGAGGCGATGGTGCGCAATTCGTCGACCCGCCAATCGGTTCCGACGCCGCGACAGTCACAGGTGAACACGCCCTCGGACTGTTTGATCTCCGCGGCGAGCGCGGCGGGCTCCTCGTGCTCGTTCTTGCCGTCGGTGAGCAGGATGGCGTGCACCATGGCGCCGGGATGCTTCTTGGCCAGCTGCCTGGTCAGGCCGAGCCAGGTGCCCATCGCGGTACCGCCGCCGGGCGTCAGCTTGTCGAGTGCGCGCCGCGCGGCCGCGCGGGATTCCCGATTCACCACCATGGACGGCACGTTCGACGGAAAAGCCAACCGCGCCATCGCCGTTCCCTCGATGATCGCGAATTTCGTGCCGTCGGCCATGACATCGAGCGCGGCCAGCGCGGCCTGGCGCGCACCGGGGAACTTGCGGCCGGTGGCCATCGATCCGGAGCAGTCCAGGATGAGGATTTCCAGCCGCTCCTGCGGCGCGGTCGCCACCACCAGATCGGCGGCGGTCTCGACGGTGACCACCGCGTCCACCGTGCCGACGCCGTCGGCCAGATACTCGTTCTGATCGATGGCTACCGAAATGCCATTGCCTGCAACGGAACTCACTGCACTTCTCCTGGCTGTGGAACGGGAACGATCGCGACGGTGATGTTGTCGCTGCCGCCGCAACGCAGCGCGAACTCGACGAGTTCGCGCGCGGCGACGGCGGGGGCGGTCGCGGTGGCCACCTCGGCGAGCGCGGTCGCGTCGGACAGGTAGTTCCAGAGACCGTCGCTGCACAGCAGCAGCACGCCGGGCCCGGTGGTGCGCAGCGTCCGAATGCAGCTGTCCGACCACGGTTTTGCCGGTCCGTCCGCGCCGAGCCAGCGGATCAGGGTGTGCGCCCTCGGGTCGTTCATCGCGGCCTGCTCGTCCATCGCGCCCGCGTCGACCAGGGCCTGCGCCCAGGAGTCGTCCGAGGTGAGCCGCTGCGACGGCGGGTTGCCCGGGTCGTCGGGTGCGTCGGCGTGCAGCCAATACGCCCTGCTGTCGCCGACATTCGCGATGGTGATCTCGGTGCCGTCGGCGTCGGTGCGCACCACGGCCGACACGTAGGTGCACGACGGCGCGTGACCGTCGGCCACCGCGATATCGCGGACCGCCTGTGCCGCCGCCGCGAGGCCCGCCATCGCGGCTTCGGCCGCGGGCAGTCCGTCGAGCAGCGCCGTGCGGCAGGCATCGACACCCGTCCTGGCCGCCGTCCCCGAGGCCACCTGCGGATCTTCCGAGGAGGACACCCCGTCGGCGACCACGATCACCGTCGCGCCGCCCAGACCGTCCAGTACCGCCGCGGCGACGGCATCCTCGTTGCGCGCGTGCGAGATTCCGCGATCGGTGGCCACCGCGACGGCGCCGAGGTCGGCGGCGAATCGGTCAGGTGCCCCGCGCAACTGCCCGCACCCGACGCAGTAACCATCGCCGTCGTACCGCAGCCCACCGCACCCGTCGCAGGCGCCGGGCGGCCCTGGCTCGTTGTTCGGCAACGCGATTCGCTTGCCGCCCAATTCCTGGCCGCAGTTCTCGCAGAAGCGATCCTGCTGGTGCACCTCCGCATCGCAACCGGGACAGTGCAACCCGACCCCGGTACTCATAATCTAGTCCTTGGCCGGACGGTGTTCGCCTGCTCTACCAATGCGAATCGCTCCCACATGTCGTCGGTTTCCCGGGCCAAGTCCCGATAACAACGCTCCAATCCGGTGCGGACACCGTCTTGATCCAGCCTCGCGCCGAGCAGCGGATCGAGTGCGCTGGCGACTCCGCCCGCCCGTAGCCAGTCCAACGCGGCGGTCAGCACTCGCAAACGCACCTGTGCGCCACGGCGTTTGGAATCCAGTCGCAACCGGCCGACCCGCTCGCCCGCGTCGCGCACGATCAGCTCGGTGAACTCGGCCGGTGACCGCCCGTTCAGTTTCGTCTCGACCGCCGCGATCCTGGCCTCGGTGAACAGCGAAGAACCCGCGTCGACCTGATCGAGTGCGGCTACCGCGCCGTCGCGATCGCCGACGGACGCACGCAACCTGGCCAGCCCGAACACCGCGCTGAGATACGTCCGATCGGTGCGCCACACCGTCTCGTAATAGCTAGCGGCCCTGCGCTTCTCCTCTGCGGCCTGGAAGCCTTCGGAATCGGGTGCCGCGGCACCGGACAGCTCAGCGACGGCGGCCAGCGCGAGTTTGGGCGCCCCTTCGCCAGGCAGCGCGGCATACACCGCGTCGAATTCGGCGGCCGCCGCCGGGAAATCGCCGGCGAGCAGCCGACTTTCGCCGCGATACCAGGCGAGTCGCCAATCGCCGGGCAGCGTCGCGGCGACCTCGGCCAGCCGCCGATCCGCCTCGGCGGTATCGCCGGTCTCCAGCGCGGCCCGGATGAGCCGCAACGGAATCTCGGTCGACGCGCTGCGCCCGGTGACGACCGAGCGCAGTCCGGCCTCGAACGCCTGCTCCAGTTCCGCGGGCGTGGTGCCGCTCGTCGTGGCGAGCAACGCGGCCGCGCTGTCGGTCGGATCGACCAGCGGAACAGGCAGGGCGGCAACGATATTCGTCGCATCCACGGGCGCGTCCACGCCGAATACACCACGGGGCGGCCCGAAGTAGGTCGACATCCCCGGCCGCGGCACGCCGTCCTCGGTCGACAGCACCTCGCGCAGCACCCCGGTGAGCTGGTCGGTCATCTCCTCCATCGAGGCGAACCGCACATCCGGGTCGTCGTCGGTGGCCCGCAGCAGGAATCGGTAGAGCGAGTCGTAGGTGACCAGCAGCGGTTCGGTGTCCGGCCCTGGCAGCTCGGCGAAATGGCCACCCCGCTGCGGTACGTCCATGAGCAGCACGGCCAGCGTGCGCCCGACCGTATAGACCTCGGTGGTCACGGTCGGCCCGGTCTCGGCGATCTCGGGTGCCTGGTAGCCGATGGTGCCGTAAATGGGACTGTCCTGGTCGTCCATGGCGATCACCGCGCCCAGGTCGATGAGCTTGAGCTGCTCGTCGGTCTGCATCACGTTGTCGGGCTTGAAGTCACAGTAGGCCAGGCCGAGCGAATGCAGATAGCCGAGCGCGGGCAGCATCTCCAGCACATAGGCGATCGCCTGGGCCGGCGGCAGGAATCCGCCGCCCGCGTCGCGGTGGGCGCGCAGGATCTGCTTGAGCGAGGTGCCGCCGACGTACTCCATCACGATGTAGCCGACCGCGACCCCGTCCGCCCCGGCGTGCTCGACGAAGTTGTGGATCTTGACGATGCTCGGATGCTCCACCTCGGCGAGGAAGCGCTTCTCCGCCACCGCGGCCAGCATCGCGTCGGCGTCGCCCGAGTTGAGCAGGCCCTTCAGCACCACCCAGCGGTCGCTGACATTGCGGTCGATCGCCAGGTAGATCCAGCCGAGCCCACCGTGCGCGAGGCACCCGGCGACCTCGTACTGACCGGCGACCAGATCGCCCTTGGCCAGCTTGGGCGCGAAAGAGAATGGAGTGCCGCAGTTGGCACAGAAACCCGCACTGCGGCCGGGCTTTCCGTCGCGGCCCCGGCCGACCGGCTTCTCGCATTTGCCACAGAACCGCTTGTTCTCCGGCACCTGCGGGTCGGTCATGATCGCGGTGCTCGGATCGATGCGCGGCACGCGGGGCACCTCGACCATGCCCGCACCGAGCCGGCCGCGCCTGCTCGACTTGGACGAGGATCGACCGGTGCGCACCGAACGCGAGCCACTTCGGGCACTGCGGGTGCTGCCGGACACCGTCGCGACGGTCTCCTGGGCGGGCGCGGTGCCGCACACCTCGCAGTAGCCGTCGATAACCGTTCCACCGCAACCGGGTTCGGCGCATTCCCGATGCGCGGACTCGGCCGTGGTCACCTCGGTGCTCGCCGCTGCCGCCTTCTTGGCCTGGGCGGCAGTCGAATGCACGGTCGTCGCCTCGGCAGGCGCGGTCCCGCACACCGCGCAGTAGCCGTCTTCGATGGTGCCCGTGCAGCCGGGTTCGGTGCATGTCGTCACGGTCGCCTCCCCGATTTCTCCGCGATGAGTTGCTGATAGTCGGCGACCGCCCGGGTGACCGCCGCCAGATCACACGGCGTGCGGGCGAGCAGCCCGGTGGCGATCTGATGCGAGGCGAGCAGGTCCCGGTCCTCGCCGACGCCGAGGCGCGCCGCCTTGGCCTGGTAGGCGGCCAGCCTGCCGCGCAGTTCACCGCGACGGTCGAGCAGGCCCTGCGCCAGGTTTTCCGCGGTGGCCGCGGCGGCGGTGGCCGCGTCGATGCGGCGGCCGAGTTCCAGGAGCACCGCCGCCGCACCCGGCTCGGCCGGGACGGCGTCCAGTTGCGCGCGCAGTTCGTCGATATCGTCCGCGGGTATCGGCAGCGGACCGGACAGGATGGTGCGCTCGACTTTCACCCGCGCCTGCGCTGCCCGCTCCCGCGTTTCCCGCAGTGCGTCCAATCGCCCGCGCACACCGGCGAGCGCGGCGGGCCAATCCGCCACGACCGCGGCATGTTCGGCGAGCACGGCCGCCTCCCTGCGCACCGCACCGCTGAGTTCGGCGAGGCGGGCATCGATCTCGGCGGCGGTCAGCGCGAGCGGATCGGTCGCCGAGCGCCGCAGCAGTTCGGCGATGCCCGCGCTGATGGCGCGCAGCTCAGGGGTCGCTCCCCCGGCCTTGTCGAGTTGGTCCTGTAGCGGCGCGAGGCCGGCCATCACGCGGGTGTTCACCTTGTCCACCGCGTCGAGGAATTCGGCGATCACCGGGAAGGTCGCCCGCATGCGATCAAGCGTATCGGCGAGCCCGACGAACAGCACGTATTCGCTCGGACCGGTCAGCGAACGCTCGGCCAGCGGGATCGGCGTGCGCGAGACCTCATGGGGCCTGCCGCGCAGCAACTCGGTCAGCTGCGCGCGCTGGCCGTCGTCCAGCCTGGCGCGGTTGCCGCGCACCGCACGCGCCGAATCCAGGATCGCGCGCATCCGGCCGAAGTCCTCCCACATCAGCGCGAGCGCGTCCCGGACCGGCAGCCAGCGCGCCTCGGTGACCCCGGACGGCGGATAGCTACGTACCAGATTGAGCCCGGGATGTTGGTCGAGCTCGAGCAGGGTGGCCACGATCGAATCGGCTTCGCTTGCGCGCCGGGATATTTCGCGATCGATCTCGATGAGGGTGAGCGGCTCCATGATGGTCTGGCTCATCCCACATACCGCGGCGCGGGCTGGCCCGGCGAGGGGCCGAGTGCGCTCAGTCGGGTCGCGTAGATCCGCTCCCAGGTGCCGTCGGAGCGCATCCGCTCGAGCACGCCGTTGACGAAGCGCACCAGATCGTCGCTGCCCTTCGGCAGGCCGACCGCGTAACCGCCGACACCGATGGGGTCCCCGACCACCTGGAGGTTGCGGTCCTGCTCGACCAGGCCGAACAGAATCGGCGCGTCGCCGCTGATCGCGTCGACCAGCCGCTGCTGCAGCGCGACAAGGCAATCGGTCCAGTTGGTGACGCCGATGACGGTGGGGCGGTTGGCCATCGCGAACAGCGGCGTGGACGCCGTGGTGCCGCGGGCGACGCACACCCGCTTACCCGTCAGGTCGGCGCCGGAGTTGATGCCCGAGTCGCGTTGCGCCAGGATGCGTTGTGCCGCACCGTAATAGACGGAGGAGAAGTCGACTTCCTTGCGTCGTTCGCAGGTCGCCGAGAAGGTGCGCACGATCATGTCGACCTTCTTGTCCCGCAGCGCGGGCAGCCGTTCGGCGGCGGTCACCGAGCGCAGTTCGATCTTGTTCGGGTCGCCGAACAGCGCGTTGGCGATCTCGTGCGCGATGTCGATGTCGAAGCCCTCGAGCTCGCCGGTGCCGGGGTTGCGGAAGCCGAACAGATAGGTGTTCTGATCGACGCCGACCTTCAGCTTGCCGTTGGCGACGATCGCCGCCATCGCCGAACCCTGCGGCATCGCACCGGGTCTCGGCAGCGGGCCGGGCCGCAGGCTTGCCTCCGTGTCACAGGAACTCTCGATCGGCGGCGGCTCGGTGATCTCGCCGGCACCCGCGGGTTCCGGGTTCACCGCCGCCATGGTGTTCGGCGCGGGCAGCTCGCCCGAGCCGCAGCCGGTCAGCGCGGCCGCCGCGGTCACCAGCAGCGCGGCAAGCACCAGGCGTGTGTTCACAGGAACTCCTTCAGCCGCGGCCACACCCCGGCGACCACGGCGGCCGCCGCGACAACCAGCAGGACCAGCGTGCCGGACGGGCTGAGGAGCAACGCCGTGCCCGCCGTCCGCAGACCGTCCCGGAGATCGCGGCGGGCCTGGACCAGGTTGTCGTTCAACGAGCGGTCCAGCGCGGCGAACTGGGTGGCCGACGAGGTTGGCTCGGTGCCGATGGCCTGCGCGACCGCCGCCGGATAGTTCGCCGCCTGATACGCCGCAACCTGTGCCTGGTGCCCGGCCGACCATTTGGTGAGCTCTTGCCCGGCAACGGAATCGGTGCCGAGCCGGTCGCGCAGGTCGGCGGCGTGCTTGTTGTACATGTCCTCACCGGCCGCGATATCGCCGCGGGTGATCAGTTCCAGCGTTTCCTGGGTACGGGCCTGCTGCGCCGCGATGCGCGCCTTCGCCAGCGACTCGAACCGGTTACTCGCGCCGGACGCGCCGGTGTCGAGCGCGTTTGCCGCCACACCCGTCGCGACGACCAGCCACAGCAGCGCGAGCACCGCCGCGGCCGCCGCACCCGCCATGCCGAGGTTGGCCAGCCGGTTGGTGCGGCGCACCAGGATCCACGATCCCACCGCACAGCTGATCAGCACCAGGACGACCAGCGCGACGCTCACGATCGGCGTCGCGGCGATGGCCCGCTGGTCGGTGCGCACCGCGGCGAATCGGTCGGCGGTGAGCCGTTCGGCGTTGGGCAGCAAGGACTTCTGCATCACCTCCGACGCCTCACTCAGATAGGACGAGCCCACCGGGAAACCCTGCCGATTGTTCGCCCGCGCCGTCTCGACCAGGCCGGTATAGGCGGGCAGGTCCGCGGCGACACGGGCCACGATCTGCCTGGTCTGCTCGTCGGACGCGCCCGCGGTGGCCGCCGCGAGCGCGGCGGCGGCGTCGGCCAGTGCTTGCTGGTACCGCTGGCGCGGTGCGGCTGCCTCGTTGCCCGGGGACAGGAACTCGGCGGCCGCAGCGGCGTCGGCGGCCGAAAGCGCCACGTACAACCCCTGTGCGGCGAACGCGAGCGGCTCGGTCCGGTCGAGCGCGACGTCACGACGCGCGCTCTTGTCGCTCATCTGGTTCGCGCAGGCGAAACCGGCGAGCAGGCACAGCAGGACGGAAACGACGACAACAACGGCGATCACCCCCGGCGTCGTTCCGGCGAAGCGTCGCAACCACAGGGTCCCGTTGCGGATGCGAGGTCCCACACCGTCCTCCTAACATCTCCCCGGCCGGTGTATTCGATCGCGATAGTACGGGAGCAGGATTACGTGTGCCGACCGATTGCCCAGGTAGTGGACAATCACGGTTTCAGATGCCGGCGCGAACCAGCTTGGGAGCGGTGCTGATTCGGGCGACGATCAAGGCTGCGGCACACAGGCCGGTGATGGTCAGCCAGCCGAGATGGGCCGGTGGCCGGAAGGCCGCGGCCGAGGTCAGGGCGTCGGGATGGCTGGCGATCAGTGACCCGATCACCGCGACGCCGAGCGACTGGCCGATCTGGCGCGACGTGGTCGCCAGGCTGGCCGCGACCCCGGACTGCGCGGCGGGCAGTCCGGCCACCGCCGTCGCCGTGATGGGCGTGTAGATCAGCCCGATGCCCGCACCGAACATCGCGTAACCGATGAGCAGCAATAGGTTTCCGCTGCCGTCGAAGGTGGCCGTCAGCACCGCCGCCGCGGCGGTGGCCACCACCGCACCGACGCTCAGCGCGGTGCGGGCGCCGCGGCGCGCGACGATCCGGCCCGACATCGGCCCGAACACGAACATGGCGACCGCCATCGGCACCAGCGCGAGCCCGGCCGTCAGCGGCGAGTCCCGCCGAATCTCCTGCAGGTAGAACGTATTCAGGAACAGGAACCCGCCCATCGCGGCGAACGCGAGGATCGCGATCACGAACGCGCCGGTGAACGGGATCGACCGGAACACCCGCAGATCGATCAGCGGGTGCGGGTGCCGCGGCGCGTACCGCAGTATCGCGCCGAGGCAGGCCGCCGACCCGGCGAAGCAGCCGACCGTCAGCGGCGCGAGCCAACCCCGATGCGGCCCTTCGATAATCGCGAATACCAGCAGCCCGAGCAGGCCGATCACCAGCAGCTGCCCCAGCGGATCGAGCGCGTGCGGCCGATCCGACTTCGACTGCGGAACAACAACGAAGGTCAGTGCGAGCGCGATGACCGCGATCGGTACATTGATCCAGAACACCGCCTCCCAGCCGATCGCGTCGACCAGGAATCCGCCGACCACCGGCCCGGCCGCCATGCCGATCCCGATCGACCCGCTCCAGATGCCGATGGCCCTGATCCGCTGCCCCGGTTCGGTGAATACCGCCGAAATGATCGCCATCGCTACCGGAGTGAGCATCGACCCGCCGACCGCCTGCAACACCCGGAACGCGATGAGCCAGCCGACCGAGGACGCGAGACTACATGCCAGCGAACCCACGGCGAATATGGCAAGGCCGATCTGGAAGATGGTCCGGCGACCAATCCGGTCGGCCAGCGAGCCGGACAGCGTCAGCAGACAGGCCAGGGTCAACGTGTAGGCGGCGACCACCCACTGCGCTCCCGCCACCGAACCGTCCAGCCCACGGCCGATCACCGGTAGCGCGACGTTGACCGCGGTGGTGTCCACATTCGTCATCACCACGGCGGTGCAGCAGACGGCCAATACCGTGGCCTGCCGGATCGTCTTCGGGACACTCGGCGCGACAGGGGCGCTGATCGACATGCCAGCATACTTGCAGCATCTGGACCGTCTTCGGCGCCCAACACACCGTGTGGTGCGACTGGTTCCGGTTGGAACTCCGTGTGAACGATCTAATGGGCGCCCGCGGGCACCGGCGCCCTGGTCGGCGCGGGCGATCGGCCGCCATGCAGCCGGAATTCCTGCGGGGGGCACCCTTTCCAGCGCCGGAAGGCGCGAATGAACGACGCGGCTTCCGCGTAACCGAGGCGGGCGGCGACCTGCTCGGTGCTCAGATCGGTATAGGCCAGCAGCTGCTCCGACATCAGCTGCCTGACCTCGTCGAGCAAGCCGCGAAAGGAGGTGTCCTCCTCGTTGAGCCGCCGCGACAGGGTGCGCGGGCTCATGAACAACTCGTTGGCGACCGCGATCTGATCGGGAATGGTGCCGGGGGTGCGGACGAGCAGATCGCGGACCGCGCCCGCGACGCCGGAGCGGGTGCGATGCCGGTCCAGCAGGTCCCGGCAGAACTGCACGCAGGCGCCGCGCGCCCGTTCGCCGGTTGCCGGCACCGGAAGATCGAGGACGCGACCGTCGAATGACACCGCGTCGGTCTCGGCGCCGAAAAGGGGCTCCAGTCCGTATATCTCGCGATACCTGCCGGTGCTCGCGGGAGCCGGGTGCCGGAATTCGACTCGGGTAGCCGGAATTCCGGATTCGAAAACCCCGCTACCGATTGTCTTGATACCGGCGATGATTCGCTCGGCGAGAAAAACACGCAGGTCCGGCGGGCCTTCGGCATCGTCGAACCGCACCCGAGTCACACCGCCGGATTCCTCGGCCAAGAGTCGCCCGGACACCGAGAATCGATCGAGATAGCGCACCATGACATCGACCGCGTCGCCCATTGTGCGGCTGCTGAGCAGCGCGAGCCCCCACGGGCCGGACAGCGGAATATCGGCGCTGCTACCCGCTTCCGCGCCGAGACCTGGTTCGGCGCCGAATCGTTCGAGCAGATTACGCACGGCCAGCAGTTCCTGAGTAGCGGTGCACTCGATATCGTTCGGCGACAACATGGTGCCGGATAGGCAGTCCGCACTGGACATTCCGCGTTCCTCGGCGAGCGTGATCAGCACGCGAACACTGGAAGTGCTACGGCGAAAATTCCGGTCGTACATGTACTCGCATTCCCTCATCGAATTCGCCGCGCCAGACGGCTTGGCGAAATCTATCAATGCCCGGCCGGTCAGTGGGGCAAAACGACCAACTGGTCAGGGTGCGCGCAGCGGTATATCTCTTATACTATAAGTCGCATGCTAATGTTCCGGCCGTTCGAGCAGAAGCGCTGAGGAGGCGAACGCACGATGGTCGACGACACCACGCCGAACGAGCTGGTCCGCCTCTGGCGCCTGCCCGTCGGTCAGCGACTCGGCCGCCCGGCCGGGCTCGACGTCGAACTGGTCGTCCGTACCGCCGTGCGACTGGCCGATCGCGACGGATTGCCGGGGGCCACCTTGCCGAAGATCGCCGAAACCCTCGGCGTCACACCGATGTCGCTCTATCGCCACATCGGATCCAAGGAAGAGTTACTCGTCCTCATGAGCGACGCCGCCACCGGTCCGCCCCCGGCCTTTCCTGCGCCAGTAGCGGATTGGCGCTCAGCACTGCGTGAGTGGGCCGTCAGCCTCTGGTCTGTGCACCGGCAGCGCCCCTGGCTGACCCAATTGCCGATCGCGGGCCCACCCAGCGGGCCCGGCACCATCGGCTGGATGGACGCGGGCTTGCGCGCCCTGCGACCCGCCGGTCTCGATATCGGCGCGAAGGTCGGCGTGGTGATGGTCGTCAGCGGCTACGTCCGCCAGGCCGACCTGCTCGCCCAGCAACTCGAACAGGGCAGGCGCGCAACCGGTCTCGACGAGTCCGAGACCAATCGCCACTACGCCCGGCAGATGGCCCGACTGGTCGATCCGCAACGCTTCCCCGACGCGGCCGCACTCTTCGACTCCGGCCTGTTCGAATCGGCCCCACCACCGTCGACCCCCGACCCCGCCCAGGACGATTTCGAGTTCGGACTCGAGGTCGTGCTCGACGGCGTTGCCGCGACGATCGCCCGCACCGGTTCAGGCGGTTAACCCGCACTCCCGTCGAACCTGGTGCTTAATCAGGAGTTTCGGACCACGATGCCGAGGTGGCGGGCGAAAGCCGGTGCCAGCTCCATCAATTGGCCGCTGTCGATGGTCGCACCGCGGAGCGAGTCCAGGCCGTCGGTGATGTCGAGGGCGCGGGCGCCGCGCAGGTCGACCTTGGTCAGCTTGACCCGGTTCAGCACCATGTTTTCCAGGATCGAGCCGGGGAAGGTCACGTCGGTGAGCGTGGCGTCGCCGAAATCGCAGTCGCGCAAGACACATTCGACGAAGGTGACATCGCGTAGTTGTGCGGTGCGGAAGTTGACGGAGTCGAACTTGCATCCCTCGAAGCGCACCCGGCGCAGGCGGGAACCCGCCAGGTCGACGCCGGACATGGCGCCCGCGATGACTTCGCTGTCGATCCAGCCGGTGTCGGCGAGTTCGGTGCCGATCCAGCGGACGTTGCGCAGCCAGACGTCGGCGAATCTGGTGTGCCGCATGCTGCCCCTGGTGAAGGCCATCGAGGTGAAGGCGGACTCGCTGAACCGGGCGTTCTGCACGTCGACCTCGTCGAGCTCACCGCCGTCCAGATGCACGCAGTCGTAGTCGCCTTCCGGCTCGAGGTCGCCCTCCAGTGCCGCGAGATGGCGCGCGTAGGGCAGGTCTTCGAGCTCGCTGGGCATGCGGGATCCTCCTGGTGACGGTTCGTGGTGCGACAGCGGTCGAGTATTCCGGTCGGTACCGACAGGTTCATCCCGAGGTCGGTAGATCGCCGAGGCGGGCGGCACGGGTGTTCAAGTAGCGCTGCTGCGGGAGGCTCATAGTCTTTTGTGCGGCAAGGAGATACGCGGCGCGGGCGGCCGCGACGTCGCCGGTGGTCTCCAGCAGGTGGGCGCGGACGGCGTGCAGGCGGTGGTCGTCGGCGATGCGGGCGTCGGCTTCGAGGCCGTCGACCAGTTTCAGGCCCGCCTGCGGACCTCGGGCCATGGCGACCGCGACGGCGTGGTTGAGCGCGATCATCGGGTTGTCGACGAGGGCGAGCAGGCGTTCGTAGAGCAGCATGATCTGCGGCCAGTCGGTGTCCGGGTAGCTCGGCGCCTCGTCGTGCAGCGCGGCGATCGCGGCCTGGAGTTGATACGGCCCTGGGACACCGCGCGGCAGGGCCGCGGTGAGCAGCGCGATGCCCTCGGCGATGAACTCGGCGTGCCAGCGGCCGCGGTCCTGCTCTTGCATCGGGACGAGTTCGCCGCCGGGCCCGGTGCGCGACTCCCGGCGGGCGTCGGTGAGCAAAAGCAGCGCGAGCAGACCGGCCACCTCGGCATCGTCGGGCAGCAGCCGATGCACCAGGCGGGTGAGTCTGATTGCCTCGGTAGACAATTCGACGCGATGCAGGCGCGCACCGGCGGTGGCCGCATAACCCTCGGTGAAGATCAGGTAGAGCACGCGCAGCACCGCGGCGAGGCGCGCGTCGCGGTCGCCGGGGCCCGGGGGCGCGAAGGGCACGCCGCTGTCCTTGATCGTCTTCTTGGCTCGGCCGATGCGCTTGGTCATCGTCGGCTCGGGGACCAGGAAGGCGCGGGCGATCTCGGCGGTGGTCAGGCCGCCGACCGCCCGCAAGGTGAGCGCGACCTGCGACGGTGGCGAGAGCGACGGGTGGCAGCACAGGAACAGCAGGATCAAGGTGTCGTCGGAATCCGTCGGCTGCCGATCGGCGGCCGGGGTCAGCCAATCCTGCGGCAGCGCCCTCCGCGCCACCGTCTCCTCGCGCTGCTTGCGGGCCTGCTCGCTGCGCAGCAGATCGGTCAGCCGGCGGGACGCGACCGTGATCAGCCAGGCACGCGGATTATCGGGAACGCCGTGCACCGGCCATTGCGTCGCCGCGGCGAGCAGCGCTTCCTGCACCGCGTCCTCGGCGGAATCGAAATGGCCGTAGCGGCGCACCAGCGCGGCGAGGACCTGCGGCGCCGACTGGCGCAGCAGGCCAGCCACCTGATCAGCCGACATGTCAGCCGAACTCGGGCGGCGCCTCGGCGATCGGCCGCACATCCGCGTAGGCCGTGTCGGCGATGTGTGCCGGCGCGGGGCACTTGCCCAGGCGGGCCGCGATTTCGGTGGCGCGGTCGAAGCTTTCGCAGTCGACGATCCAGTAGCCCGCGAGCACCTCCTGGGTCTCCGCGTACGGTCCGTCGGTGACGAAGGCGCCGTCCTTGCCGCCGATCCGCCGGGTGTGCACGGGGTCGGCCAGCCCGCGGGTCTCCACCAGCTCGCCGGACTCCTCGAGCCCGGCATTGAAGTCGGTCATGAACTGGACCATCGCCGCCACCTCCGCGGCCGTCCAGGCGGGCTTGCCGGTGTCTTTGCCTGCCAAGCCGTCGTAGTCCTGCTGCGAGCCGTAGCTCAGGATCATGTATTTCACGGCAACTCCTCTTGGTAGTCGGCACCGCGGTGGCGCCGCTCGTCAGGAACGTCGGAGCCGCTGACCATTCTCGGACATCCGAACCGAAAGAATCTCGAAGCAGGCCGATCCGCTGCCTGCGACCCGGTCACCGGCAGGCCTCCCCGGCGCGTGACATGCTTGGCCGCATGAGTATTGACGGAACGGTGGCGCCCGGGTTCGAGGCGGTCCGGGCGGCATTCGCCGCGAATTTCGACGACCAGGGCGATATCGGGGCGGCCGTGTGCGTGTACCTCGACGGGCGGCCGGTGGTCGATCTGTGGGGTGGGCTCGCCGACCCCGACAGCGGGCGGGTGTGGGAGCGCGACACCCTTCAGCTGGTCTACTCGGCGACCAAAGGGGTGGTTGCCGCGGCGACCCACCTGCTGGTGCAGCGCGGTCTGCTCGACCTCGATGCGCCGGTCGCACAGTATTGGCCGGAGTTCGCGGCGGCGGGCAAAGCCGAGATTCCGGTGCGCTGGCTGCTGACTCATCAGGCCGGGCTCGCGGCGATCGACAAGCCGGTGCCGCTGGCCGACGCGCTGGCGTGGACGCCGATGGTCGACGCGCTTGCCGCGCAGGCGCCGAACTGGACGCCGGGCACCGATCACGGCTACCACGGGCGCACCTTCGGCTGGCTGGTCGGCGAGGTGATCCGGCGCATCACCGGGCGCACCGTCGGGCAGTTCCTGGCCGAGGAGATCGCCGGGCCGTACGGCATCGACTTCTTCATCGGTTTGCCTGCCGCCCAACGGGATCGGGTCAGCCAGCTGGTGTTCGCGCCGAAGCCGGATCTGGATTCGGTGCCCGACGAGCTGATCCCCGAGCAGCTCCGGCCGATGGTGGCGGCGATGCGTGATCCGGAGTCGCTGGCGAACCGGGCCTTCCAGATCACCGACCCGCCCGACATCGACTTCAACTCCCCAGCGGTGCACGCCGCGGAAATACCCGCGAGCAACGGCATCGGCACCGCCCGTGGGCTGGCCCGGCTGTATGCGTCGCTGGTCGGCGAGGTCGACGGCAACCGGTTACTCAGCCCGGCGACCCTTGATGCCGCTCTCCGCGAGCAGACCAGCGGCATCGACCGAGTCATCATGCTGCCGGACCGCTACGCCACCGGCTTCATGCTGCCCATTGCCGATCTCACCCTCGGCGGCCCGAATTCGTTCGGCCACCCTGGACGCGGCGGATCACTGGGTTACGCCGATCCGGGCCGAGGCATCGCCTTCGCCTACGTCACGAACTACATCATCGAAGGCGCCGTAGACCTACGCGCCCGCAACCTCGTCGACGCCCTGGAGACCGCGCTCGGATAACATTGCCGCGCACAACCATCGCACTCCGCGCACGGAATTGTCTCGCGCACAACGGCTTGCGCGCGGCGACAGAACGTGCGCGGCGTCGGCGAGGCGTGCGCGGCGGCTCAGCGCAGGGTGCGGATCCAGCGGCGGGTGTCGGCGGGGTCGATGACGTCGTCCAGTTCCAGGAGAGTGGCGGCGGTCAGGGCTTTGCCGCTGGCGTAGGCGATGCCGACGAGGTTGTCGAAGGCTTCCTGGCGTTTGGTTGGGTCTTCGATGGCGGCGAGTTCCTTCGCGAAGCCAAGGCGCACAGCGCCTTCCAGGCCCATTCCGCCGATTTCGCCGGTGGGCCAGGCGATAACGAAGCGGGGCGCGAGAAAGGAGCCCGCGGCCATGGCTTGGGCGCCGAGGCCGTAGCCCTTGCGCAGGATGACTGTGCCCCAGGGGACGGACATGGCGGCCGCATCGATGAAGAGGCGGCTGAATCTGGTGACGGTGGCCTCTTTTTCGGCGTCCGGGCCGACCATGAAACCCGGTGTGTCGCAGAGGGAGACGATCGAGAGGCCGTGCGCCCCGCACAGGCGCAGGAAAGCGCTGAGCTTGTCGGCGGCGGGCGCGTCGATGGCGCCGCCGAGGTGGTGACAGTTGTTGGCGATGAGGCCATAAGGGTGGCCCTCGACGCGGATCAGCGCCGTGACGACGCCGACAGCCCAGTCGCGGCGTAGTTCGAGGACGGAATCGACGTCGGCGACGGCTTCGATCGCGGCGCGGATGTCGAAGGCGTGCAGCCGGTTCTCCGGGACCACATGGCGGGCCAGGCGCGGGTCCGGTGCGGTCCAATCATCCACTGGCCCTTGGAAATAGGCGAGGTAGCGCTTGGCGATGCGCACCGCGTCGGCTTCGTCGGCGGCGACGAGGTGCACGACGCCGTTGCGGCGCTGCACCTCGATCGGGCCGATGTCCTCGGGGGCGTAGACGCCGAGTCCGCCGCCTTCGATCATGGCTGGACCGCCCATGCCGATGTTCGCGTCGGGGGTGGCGATCACGACGTCGCACATGCCGAGCAGGGCGGCGTTGCCCGCGAAGCAGCGGCCGGACACGAGGCCGATCAACGGAACTCGGCCGGACAGCGCGCCCATGGTGTGGAAGGTGGTGAAGTCCAGGCCCGAGACGCCGCCGGTGTCGGTGTCGCCGGGGCGACCACCGCCGCCTTCGGTCCAGAAGACCACCGGAAGGCGTTGGGCGCCTGCCATTTCGAGCAGGCGGTCGGTTTTGGCGTGACCGCGGTAGCCCTGGGTGCCCGCCAGAACGGTGTAGTCGTAGGACATGACGACCACCTTGGTGCGGTCGGCGCCGAAGCGGTCCGCGTTGATGGTGGCGACGCCCCCGATCAGGCCGTCGGCGGGGGTGTTCGCGATCAGGTCTTCCGGACTGCGGCGCAGTCGCTGGGCGGCGACCGCCAGTGCGCCGTATTCGACGAAGCTACCGTCGTCGACGAGGTCGGTGATGTTCTCGCGGGCGGTGCGCCTACCGAGCCGGTGCCGTTTGGCGACGGCGGCGGGGCGGCCCGCGTCGAGGCCGATGCGGTGGCGTTCGCGGACTTCGGCGAGATCGGGGCGGACCGCGTCGAGGTCGATCGCCGCGATATCCGCGACGGTCCCGTCGTGCTCGGCCTCGGTCCAGATCAGCAGCGGCGCATGCGGATCCACTGTCGCGCCCGGCGCCGCCAGGTGCCGCCGGATGCGCAGCGATTGTTCGGCGCGCAGCACGTGCTGCATCTTCATCGCTTCCAGGACGGCGACCTCGGCACCGGCCGCGACGACGGTGCCCGGTTCGACGAGGCTGACCACGGTGCCGCCCATGGGCGAGCGCAAGGTCTGTTCGTCGTCATGCAGGACAACATCCTCGACGGCGGCGGTCGATGCGGCGTGCGGCGCGGGTGCGTAATCGCTTGCCCGGGCGATGAGTTCGGGCAGGTTCCGTTCGAACCACTCGGTCGATACCGTAACTCCGCCGGACAGCTGATCGAGTACCGCGCGCAAGAGTGCCGCGTTCGTATCGACGCCGACCACCACGGTTTCGGCCAGCGCGTCCGAACACCGGCGCAGCGCGGCCGGATACGACGGACCGCGGGCGATCACCTTGGCCAGCAGCGAATCGAACTGTGCCCCTTGCCGTATACCGGCGTAGGCCGCCGTGTCGACGCGCACACCGACGCCGGTCGGCGCGGCGAACTGTGCCAAGGTGCCGGTGCTCGGCAGCACATCTCCACCCGCGGTGACGATTTCGGCATTCACCCGGGCCTGCACGGCGTAGCCGCGCGGTGCACCACCGGGCAATTCGAGGTCCGCGAGGGTGCGTCCTTGCGCCAGATCCAGCTGGATCGCCACGAGATCCACACCCGTCACCTCCTCGGTGACGGTGTGCTCGACTTGCAGTCGCGGGTTCACCTCGAGGAACCACGCATCATCACCCCGCACGAGGAATTCGACGGTGATCACCCCGCGACAAGCCACCGATTCCGCGAGGCGCACCGCGTCACCGTGCAGCCGTTCCCGCAGTGCCGCAGCGAGATTCGGCGCTGGAGCCACTTCGATCAGCTTCTGATGCCGCCGCTGCACACTGCAATCCCGGTCGCCGAGGGCAACCGCACGCACGCCGTCCGCCACCACCTGCACCTCGATATGCCGCGCGTCGGCCACCAGGGCTTCCGCGTAGACCGCGGCGTCCCCGAAACCCGCCAACGCCTCCGCCCGGCACCGCTCATACGCCTCCCCCAGCGAGGCCAACTCCCGCACCACGCGCATCCCACGCCCGCCGCCCCCCGCCGCGGCCTTCACCATCACCCCCGTCGGATGCGCGGCGAGCAGCGCGGCCATCTCGCCGACCCCCGCACCCGCCGACGTCGCCGCCAGCACCGGCACCCCGGCCCGCTCCGCCGCGGCCCTGGCGGCCACTTTGTCACCGAACGTCCGCAACACCTCCGGCGCCGGACCCACGAAAACAAGCTCGGCCGCCGCGCAGGCGGAAGCGAGATCGGCACTCTCGCTGAGGAATCCGTATCCCGGATGCACCACGGCAGCCGGGCCTGCCTTACGGGCCGCCGCCACCACGGCACGCACATCCAGATAGGCAGCGGCTCCTGCCCCGGGCAGTTGCACGGCGTCATCCGCCAACCGAACATGCAGAGCGTCGCGTTCCTCGGCGGTATACACCGCCAACGTCGCGTACCCACGCTCCCGAGCGGTCCGCAAAACCCGAACCGCCACCTCACCCCGGTTGACCACCACCACGCGCATGCCGCCAGTCTCCTGTATCAACGCATCAACGCTCCACACGAGCCGCCCGAAACTGTCAACACTGCAGGCGATGTCAGGTAGCGGGCGGCTACGAGGTGAGCGGGTCGGTGATCAGGCTGCGTCGTGCTCGATCAAGCTGTTGGCGCAGTCGAGGACGGCCCGGCTCGCGGGTCGAGGTGCCCAGCCGAGGAGGCGCTTGGCCTTGTCGGTGCTGTGCCGGTTGCGGCGGCCGAGGGCGGGGATGACCTCGCCGAGCGACGCGTCGCTGAGGCGGGCGGCGAGCTTGACCGCGAAGTCGGGCAGCTGACGGGTCGAGACCTGCTTGCCGCGCGCGCCGAGGCCGTCGTGCAGGGTGCGGGCCATGTCGCGCATCCACATGAATTCGCCGGTGGCGAGGAAGCGTTCGCCCGCGGCGGCGGGTTCGGTCATGGCCTTGATGTGGATGTCGGCGAGGTCGCGGACGTCGACGATTTCGAGTCCGATACGCGGGACGCCGGGCAGTTTGCCGGAGACCATGCGGGCGACGATGTCGACCGATCCGGTGGTGCCTGTGGTGAGGACGGGTCCGAAGACCGCGCCGGGCAGGATGGTGGTGAGCTCGGTGGGACCGTCGTAGTCGGCCATGAAGTCCCAAGCCGCGCGCTCGGCGAGGGTCTTGGATCGGCGGTACGGGATGAGGGTGGGATCGTCGGGATCGGTCCACAACGTCTCGTCGGTGATGCCGTCGGTCGCATAGGACGCGGGGCTCGCGGCATTCGCCGCGGAGGTCAGCACCACGCGTTTCACCCCGGCGGCGGTGGCCGCGCGCAGCACCCGCAGCGCGCCGCCGCGGGCCGCGTCGATCAGCGCGTCCGGGTCGTCGGAGTTGCGGCCGAGCGGCGAGGCGACGTGCAGCACGTAGTCGACGTCCTTCACCGCGGCGTCCCAGCCCTCGTCGGCGGTGAGGTCGGCAACCGCGAAACTCAGCCGCCCGGCCGGGTCGACCGCGGTGGACACGGCCGCGATGACCGCAGCCTCTTTATCGCTGCCGCGCACGGTGGTGCGCACGTCGTAGCCGCGTTCGAGCAGCTCGACGACGCACCATCCGGCGACATAACCACTCCCCCCGGTTACCAGAACCAACTCACCCATCGTCGTCCTCCAATGTGTTCGGAACGCCTGTGCGAGAATGAAACGGAGGCCCCTCCGTTAATGGCCGTGAGCGTACCGGAGGGTCCTCCGTTTAGCAAAAGTGTGTGTACGGCACAGTGTGTATGGATGGAGCGCCGACATTGGTGGACACGCCGAAGCAGGCCAGAGCCGATGCCCGAACGAATCGTGAACGCGTGCTCGTCGCCGCCAGGGACGCGTTCACCGGGTCCGGTGGCACGTCACTGACGACGATCGCCAAGCAGGCGGGCGTCGGCATCGGCACGCTGTACCGGCACTTCCCGAATAGGGAATCGCTGATCGTCGCGCTTTATCGCCACGACATCCAGGAACTGATCGACCTCGCACCGACGCTGCTCGCCGCACATCCACCCCTGACCGCGCTGCGACTATGGTTCGACGAGGTCGCTCGCTACGGACAGCTGAAATACGGTGTCGCCGAGGTCATTCACGCGGCGACCAACGGCGGCCTCGACGACGAGCACTACCGGCCCTTCGTCGAGGCGATCGCCCTGCTCCTCGAACGCGGCATCGCGGCGGGCGCGCTCAAGCCCGACCTCGACCCCGAGGATGTACTGCTCCAGCTGAGCGTGCTGTGGCGGATCAATCCCGGCAACGGCGGCGCCGAGCGGGCCGCCCGCATCCTCGACCTCATCGTCGACGGGCTTCAGGTCAACCCGCAGTCCGGCTAGCCGGTGCGACGGCTGCGGCGTCGCCGATGTGCAGGACCGCGTCGGCGGTATCGAGGGTTGCCTGATCGAGCGGGAAGTAGCCCTTCTCCGGCGGGGTGGCAGCGCGCGTTCGACCAGTGGCGACGGTAGCGGCGTCGGCCAAACCCCAAGTGCCGATACGGCTTTGCAGTAGACCCTCGTACGTGCCCGCTTTCGGCTCCGGAATCCCGAGACCGTCGCTGCGGCCCAAAGTGCCCGCGATGAAGGTGTACTGCTCACCCCATAGCGCCCCGATGATGGCGCCGACGCCCACCCAGTCGAGCACCATGCCCGCCACGCGCATGGTGCCGGGATGCCGCCGCAGGTGCAGGTTGTGCGCGTGGACCAGCGTCGCGCCGCGACCGGCCTCGATCGCGCGGATATCGATGAGGTTCTGCGCCATGAGCGCATCCCGGGTGGACGAAAGCAGGGATATCCGGACGTCGAGTTCGAGCTGTCGCGCCGCTTGCTTGTGGTAGCGGAGCAGACCGATACCGGCGGTGAGATATGTTCTGGCCCTGCGCCATTCAGCGTACGAGGTGGTAGCGGACAATGCTGGCGCGCGTGCCTCCAGCGCGATGAGCATGTCATTGGCGACTACCCGCAGCCGCTCGGCCGCCGCCGTTGCGCCGATCGACTTGGTCGCGTCCAGGATGGCCTCCTCTCGATTCCACCGTTCGTCGTCGCCGAGGAGACTCGCGAGGTCGAGGTCGAGTCGCAGGTAGTCCCTGGCGTATTCGAGGTAGCGGCGCGGGCTGGGGGCGGTGGTGTTTTCAGTTTGAGTGTCGAAGCCGTAGAAGGCGATTCGCTCTTCCGGCGGTCGATGCTGGTTGTATTCACGCAGCCAGCTCACCAGTTGCCTGTTGCCGTCCAGGTTTCCGAAGTTGTGGGTGAAGCCTGTGCTCATCGCGGTGTCGAGGGAACCGATGCCCTCGCGGACGAAGTCATCGACGGTGAGCGCTGCCACCCGATCGGTTTCGAGGGCGATCGACCGGAAGCCGAGGTCGACCAGTTGCGCGAACAGTCGGTTGCGGACCAGCCGGAAGGCCGGTTCCTGATGGGTCGGCTCGCCGAGCGCTACCAGGTCACAGGGGGTAGGGACGAAGTCTCGAATGTTCTGACTCATGTGTCTAAATCGTATCATTGAAAGAACGGTTGAGACTTTCACGAGCGCTGACCGATCAGACATGCGGTAAAGTCTCAAACCGGTGATCACCCTGCGACCAGCCGACCTAGCCCGCGAGCACGGCCTCTCGACCCAAGCCATCCGCAATTACGAGCAGGACGGGTGCATCCCACCCGCCGAGCGCACACCGAGCGGCTACCGGATCTACACCGAGGTGCACGCGGCCGCGCTGCGCACTTATCTCGCGCTCATCCCAGCCTACGGGCACGCGGCCAGCGGCCAGATCATGAACGCACTCCACCACGACGGAGTCGAGGGCGTGCTGGTGACCATCGATCGCGGCCACAGCCAATTACTGCGCGACAGAGACACTCTCGATGCCGTACGGAAAGCCGTAGCGCACCTGACCAGCGAATCCGGCACCGGCGCAGTCACATCCGGGGAAACCCGCACCATCGGCGAACTGGCACACCAACTCCGGGTGACCCCGGCGACCCTGCGCAACTGGGAGAACGCGGGCATCCTCGCCCCAGCGCGCGACCCGGCCACCGGCTACCGCCGCTACGACGCGAGCGATATCCGCGACGCCCACCTCGCCGACCTGCTTCGCCGCGGCGGCTACCCGCTGGACCCCATCCGCACCGTGATCCAGCAGATCCGAACAGCGGGCGGCACAGACGCATTGGCTGCCACCCTGGCCGATTGGCAGCGAAAGCTCACCGCGCAAGGCCTGGCGATGCTCAACGCCGCCGCCCAGCTCGATCGCTACCTGAACGTCCACACGCACGGTTCCTGATTTCCGGCACCGGAATTCGCATGCGATTCCAGGTGCGGGAAATCAGGAACAGTGCGTCTCAGGCGGTGCGGACCGCCGCCAGCGGACGGTCCTCGGCTTCGTCCGCGGCGCGGGTGAAGGTGAGGACGCCGTCCTCGATCGGGCCCTTGCGCAGCATCTTGCGGTCACGGAAGTAGTTGTTGATGACCTGCCAGGGGCCGCGCGTGCCCTGCCGGGGCATCACCGCGTCGCCGCGCGCGATGTAGCCGGAGGTGAGGGCGCCGCCCATGACCGAGTCGGTGGAACGGTCGCCCTCTTCGGCCACCGCAACCACTTTCGTGAAGCCGTGCGACTTCATGTGGTTGAGCACGCGGCAGAAGTACTCGGCGGCGAGGTCGGCCTTGAGCGTCCACGAAGCGTTGGTGTAGCCGAGGATCATCATCGCGTTGGGGACGCCGTCGAGCATCGCGCCCTTGTAGACGACCCGGTCGCGGGTGACCACCGGCTCGCCGTCCAGTTCCAGGGTGGCGCCGCCGAGCATCTGCACCCGCAGGCCGGTCGCGCTGATCACGATGTCGGCGGGCAGTTCCTCGCCCGAGGCGAGGCGAATGCCGGTCTCGGTGAAGGACTCGATGCGGTCGGTGACGATGGATGCCTTGCCGCTGCGCAGCACCTTGAACAGATCACCGTTGGGCACCACGCACAGTCGCTGGTCCCACGGGTTGTAGGACGGCGTGAAGTGGCGCATGTCGATGTTCGGGCCGAGCCACATCCGCACCGCGCTGAGCAGCACCTTGCGGGACGCGCCGGGATTGGTGCGGGACAGCTGAAAACTGGCGCGCTGCAACGCGATATTACGTGCGCGCCCGACGCGATAAGCCGCCTTGGCCGGCACGCGCGCCATCTTCATGCCGACGGCGACCGGGTCGTCGGCGGGCAGCGCGGTGATGTAGGTCGGCGAGCGCTGCAGCATGGTGACGTGCGCGGCGTCGTCGCTCATCGCGGGGATCAGGGTGATCGCGGTGGCGCCGCTGCCGATCACGACAACGCGCTTGCCGCGGTAGTCGAGATCCTCGGGCCAGTGCTGCGGGTGCACGATCTGCCCGCCGAAGTCCGCCTCGCCGGGGAATTCCGGGCGGTAGCCGTTGTCGTAGTCGTAGTAGCCGGTGCAGCCGACGAGGAAGTTGCTGGTGAAGGTCTCGGTGACGCCGGTCTGCTCGTCGAGTGCCTCGACGGTCCAGGTGCCCGACTCGCTCGACCAGCGGGCGGTGGTGACCTTACGGCCGAAGTGGATGTGTTCCTTGACGCCGTACTCGACGGCCGTGTCCTCGACGTACTGGCGGATGTGCGGGCCGTCGGCGAGCACCTTTGTGCCGGTCCAGGGGCGGAAGCCGTAGCCGAAGGTGAACATGTCCGAGTCGGAACGGATGCCCGGGTACCGGAACAGGTCCCAGGTGCCGCCGATCGCCGTGCGGCGCTCGAGGATGGCGTAGCTGCGGCCGGTGTGCTCACGGGTGAGGTGGCAGGCCATGCCGATACCGGAGAGGCCGGCGCCGATGATCAGTACGTCGACATGCCGCGTCATTGAGGAACTCGTTTCGTCTGCTCACGCCTCGATCATCCGCGACCGAGGTTTCCGGTCGAGGTTACGTGTTATTTGAGGTTACGTCTAGTAGCGGTAGCTGAAAACATGCTCGCGACGGCGCCCAATTAAAACCTCGCTGGTTTCAACCGGTGACTCCGCCGCGCCGCGCGCACAGCATGGATGACTGCGGGGCGCCCAGCGGCGCGCCGGAGATCTTGTCCCCTACCCGAGGTGTCGCGTGTCATCAATTGTCTTGGAGCCGACACCGATTCGGGTTCGGTCGGCGGCTCGGTGGCGGCCGCGCAAGACCTGGTTGCGGGTGGTCAGCCCGCTGGTCATCGTGCTGGCGTGGCAGCTGGCCAGCGTCAGCGGCGTACTGCCGGAACGACTGCTGGCCTCGCCGGTGGCGATCGTGCGGACCACCGGGGAACTGCTGCGGGACGGCACGTTGCAGGAGGCGATCACGGTATCGCTCGGCCGGGCGGCGACCGGATTCGTGATCGGTGCCGTGCTCGGCATCGGACTGGCCATTCTGGCCGGATCGAGCACGGTCGGCGAGTACGTCGTCGATCCGCCGATGCAGATGCTGCGCACGGTGCCGTTCTACGGGCTCATTCCGCTGCTCATTCTGTGGTTCGGCATCGGTGAGCTGCCGAAGGTGGTGCTTGTCGCGTTCGGCGCGGCGATTCCGTTGTACCTCAACACCTTCGCCGGAATCCGCGGCGTGGACGCCAAACTGGTCGAGCTCGCCCAGGTGCAGCAGCTCGGCAGGCTCGCGCTGATCGGGCACATCGTGCTGCCGGGAGCACTGCCGCAGACCCTGGTCGGGCTGCGCCAGTCGCTTGGCGTCGCGTGGCTGGCGTTGATCGTCGCCGAGCAGGTCAATGCCGATGCGGGACTGGGCTTTCTGATCAACGACGCCCGCGAATTCCTGCGTACCGACGTGATCGTCGTCGGGCTGCTGGTGTACTGCGTGCTCGGTCTGCTGACCGACGCGTTCGTCCGATTGATCGAGCGGAAGGCGCTGGCATGGCGACGCGGATTCCTGGGACAGTGATCACCGAAGATCTGATCGACGACACGCGCGCGGAAACGATAACGGCAAACGGCTCGACTTCGGTTCGCAATGCTCCCGAAGTCCGTTCGGCCACAACGACTCCTGATGAGACACCGGTTGCCCGGGTACGCGGCCTGATCCGCGATTTCGACGGACGCCGGGTCCTGGACGGACTCGATCTCGACATCGCGCCAGGCGAATTCGTCGCGTTGCTCGGTCGCAGCGGCTCTGGCAAGTCCACCCTGCTGCGCGCACTCGCGGGTCTCGATCCCGACGTGCAAGGCGAGCTCAGCACGCAGGGCACCATCGCCGTCGCCTTCCAGGAACCCCGTCTCGTGCCGTGGAAACGAGTGCTGGCCAACGTATTTCTCGGACTGCGCCACCACGACCCGAAGGCCGCCGCCCGTGCCGCACTGGCCGAGGTCGGCCTCGGCGAGCGCGCGAATGCCTGGCCGCTCACCCTGTCCGGTGGCGAAGCGCAACGGGCCAGCCTGGCCCGCGCGCTGGTCCGCGAGCCGGATCTGCTGCTGCTCGACGAGCCCTTCAGTGCCCTCGACGCGTTGACCCGGATCACCATCCACCGCCTCGTCATCGACCTGTGGCAGCGCCGCCGACCCGGTGTCCTGCTGGTCACCCACGACGTCGACGAGGCGCTGCGGCTGGCCGACCGGGTGCTGGTGCTCGGCGACGGCCGCATCGCCTACGAATCCCGCATCGACCTGCCGCGTCCGCGTCGCGGCGACCATCCGCGCCTGCTCTCCCTGCGCGAAACCCTGCTCGCCGCACTCGGCGTTGCCCCGGAAGGAACCGAATGAAAGCCAGAAGGCTGCTGCTCGCAACGACTCTCGCATTGGTCGTGGCGGTCGGCTCAGCCTGCGGGTCCGACAAAGCCGAGGACGCGGCGGTCCGCCCCGACGGTTCGATCGACCTGTCCCAGGTGACGTTGCGGGTCGGTGATCAGAAGGGCACCGGGCTGCAGGCGCTGCTCACCGCCGCGGGCGAACTGGACAAGACGCCGTACAAGATCACCTGGTCACAGTATCAAGCGGGCCCGCCGATGTTGGAGGCGATCAACTCCGGCGCGGTCGATTTCGGCGGTGTCGGCAACAGCCCGCCGATCTTCGCGGCGGCGGCCAAGTCTGCCATCAAGATCGTCGCAGGCTACCAGTCGGGCAAGGAGGGGCAGGGCATCGTGGTGCCCAAGGATTCGCCATTGCGCACCCCGGAAGACTTGCGCGGCAAGAAGATCGCCGTCACCAAGGGCAGCTCGGCGCACCAGCACCTGCTCGCCGTGCTGAACAAGGCGGGCATCAAATGGGATCAGATCGAACCGCAATACCTGCAACCGCCGGACGCGCTGGCCGCGCTGACCACCGGACGGGTGGACGCGTGGGCCATCTGGGATCCGTACACCGCGCAGGCGGAGCAGCAGGCGAACGCGCGAATCCTGGTGGACGGCAAGGGTTACATACCCGGCGACGCGTTCTACGTCGCCGGTGACAAGGCACTGGGCAACAAGGCGACCACCGCCGCCCTGCGCGACCTGCTCGCCCGCACCGCCAGGGCCCATGCCTGGGTCAACGATCATCCCGAACAGTGGGCCAAGACCTACGCCGAGCTGACCGGACTCCCCTATGACGTCATCCTCACCGTCGTCAAACGTGGCCCGTACCAAGACCATCCGCTCGACACCGCCACCATCGCCGCCGAACAGGGTGTCGCGGACGCGTTCGCCGACGCCGGGCTCATCCCCCGCAAGGTCACCATCTCCGACTACACCGACACCCGCTTCAACGACCTGCTTCCCCCGGCCTAAGGAGTTGGCTCATGACTTTGTCTTTCCATTGGTTCCTGCCCACCTATGGTGATTCGCGCGGCCTGGTCGCGGGCGGGCACGGCACCTTCATGTCCGGTGACCGTCCCGCGACGCTGCGCTACCTGAACCAGATCGGCGCGGCCGCCGAGGACAACGGCTTCGAGGCCGTGCTCACCCCGACCGGCGCGTGGTGCGAGGACGCGTGGCTCACCACGGCGATGATGGTCGACACCACCCAGACGCTGAAGTTCCTCGTCGCGCTGCGGCCCGGACTGGTCAGCCCGACCCTTGCCGCGCAGATGGCGGGCACCTTCCAGCGGCATTCGCAGGGCAGGCTGCTGCTCAACGTGGTGACCGGCGGCGAGCCGCACGAGCAGCAGGCCTACGGCGACTTCCTGGACAAGGAGCAGCGCTACGCGCGCACCGGCGAATTCCTGCACGTGGTGCGGGAGCTGTGGCACTCACACGAGCCGATCACCTTCGAGGGCGAGCACATTCACGTCCGCGACGCGCTGCTGAGCAACCGGCCCGATCCGATTCCGCCCGTGTTCTTCGGCGGTTCCTCGGCACCGGCCGGACCGATCGCGGCCCGCTACGCCGACACCTATCTCACCTGGGGTGAACCGTTGCTCGCGGTGAGCAGGAAGCTGGAGTGGATCCGGCGACTGGCCGTAGACCAGGGCCGTGTCCTCGACTACGGGCTGCGCATCCACGTGATCAGCCGCGACAGCTCCGAAGAGGCGTGGGCGGAGGCGGATCGGCTGCTGCAGGGCATCGATCCGGCCGATGTCGAGCGGGTGCAGGCGAGTTTGGCGCGCAGCGAATCGGAGGGGCAGCGGCGGATGTCCGAGTTGCACGGCGGCAGCACCGATCGGCTGGAGATCGCGCCCAATCTGTGGGCCGGGGTCGGCCTCGTCCGCGGCGGCGCGGGTACCGCGCTGGTCGGCTCGCACGCCGAAGTCGCCGAGCGGCTGATCGAGTACTCGAAGCTTGGCATCAGCCACTTCATCCTGTCCGGGTATCCGCACCTGGAGGAGGCGTACTGGTTCGGCGAGGGCGTGCTGCCGATCCTGGAGCGCAAGGGGCTGTGGAGTCATCCGTCCAGGCCGGTCACCGCGCCGGTGTCGACACCCTTCGCGTCGTCGTCCAGCAGCTGATCGTCGCGCACCCGTTTTACCTGTGGTTTCGGACGTGCGAACGCGAGCGGCGCGCGTTACCCAGTTGCACCCAGTTAACGGTGACTGACTCACTTCAACGAGAATGATCTATCGGTCCGGCCCCGAGGCTGGACCTCTAGACGAGCTCATAAGGGAGTCATGACCACCCCAGCCGCCCAGCGATGGCGTCGCCGCCTGCCCGACACCGCGACCACCGACGGAGCGCCAACGCTGGCGCGCAGACTCGGACGCATCGACCTCACGGCGATGGGGGTCGGCACGATTGTCGGCGCGGGCATCTTCGTCATCACCGGTGTAGCCGCGGCGGAAAAGGCCGGGCCGTCGATCGTGCTGTCGTTCCTGCTGGCCGGGACCGTGTGCGTACTGGTCGCGCTGTGCTACAGCGAGCTGGCGGCGATGGTGCCGGTTTCCGGCAGTGCCTACACCTATACCTATGCCACGCTCGGCGAGGGGCCCGCGTTCCTGGTCGGGTGGAATCTGTTGCTGGAGTTCGTGATCGCGGGGGCCGCGGTCGCGATCGGCTGGTCCGGAACCACGGTGTCGGCGCTGGATTCGATCTTCGGGATCACTGTGCCCAAGGCCATCGCGGCGGGTCCAAGCGAGGGCGGGATCGTGAATCTGCCCGCGGTGCTGATCATTGCGGTGATCGTCGCGGTGCTGGTCGGCGAGGTGTCGCTGACCGCCCGGATCACCAAGGTGCTGGTCGGGGTGACGATCGGCGTGCTGGTGCTCGTGGTCGCGGTCGGTGCGCCGCACATCGACGTAAACAACTGGACTCCGTTCGCGCCCTTCGGTTTCGGTGGCATCGTCGGCGGCGCGGCGATCGCGTTCTTCGCGTTCCTCGGCTTCGACGTCGTCGCGGCCTCGGCGGAGGAGGCACGCAACCCGCGCAAGGACGTGCCGTTCGCGATCATCGCAACGGTGCTCGTCGCGACCGTGCTCTACGCGCTGGTCAGTGCCGTGCTCACCGGGATCGCGCCGTTCGCGTCACTGAACAACGGGGCGCCGATCGCCACGGCGTTCGGCGGGTTGAAGATCGGCTGGATCGGCAATGTCATCGTGATCGCCTCGATCATCGCGCTGACCAAGGGACTGCTCATGATCGTCTACGCACAGGTGCGGCTTGGCTTCGCGATGTGCCGAGATCGATTGCTGCCCTATGGTTTCGCGCAGACCGGTAAGCGGTCCACCCCCGTCCGGCTGACGCTGCTGCTCGGGGCGGTGTGTGCCACGATCGCCGGGCTGCTGCCGATCGACATCGTGGTGGAGCTGGTGAATATCGGGGCGCTGTCGGCGTTCGCGGTGGTGTGCGTCGGCGTGCTGGTGCTGCGCCGGGCCGAGCCGGAGCGGGAGCGGCCGTTCCGGACGCCATTCGTGCCGGTGGTTCCGGTGCTCGCGCTGATCGGGTGCGTGTTGCTCGCGACGACGTTGGACGGGTTGACCTGGGTGCGGTTCGCCGTGTGGGTGGTCGTCGGCGTCGTCGTCTACCTCGGGTACGGACGTAAGCGCTCCACCCTCGCCCCGTCCGCCGTGGACGCCTGATCCCCCAGCCTTCCCGGCGAACGGGTCGCGACGTGCGAGTTCTGTCGTGACGCGAGCCCCGGACGACGAGAAGGCATCGGGATATATCACACATGATGTGGAATCCATTGCGCCCCATGCGTGTTTTCGGCAGGCTCACTAGATGCCGAACGTACTGGTGAGGCGCCGTATGAAGGGACGATGATTGATGTCGGACGACGAGAAGACGATCCGGGTTCTGATCGAGCGGTGGGCTGCCGCCGTGCACGCGGGCGACCTGGCCGCCGTCCTCGCCGATCACGCACCCGACATCGTCATGTTCGATGTGCCGCCGCCGGACGAGGGCCTGCGCGGCATCGACGCCTACCAGTCCGCCTGGCCCGGCTTCTTCGAATGGCAGGCCCAGGGCGCGACGTTCGAGATCGTCTCGCTGGACGTCACGGCAGGCACCGACGTCGCCTTCGCCCACGCCCTCCTGCTGTGCGGCACCGCCGAGGACTTCGCCAAGGACCCGGGGCGGCGCCTGCGCCTCACCCTCGGCCTGCGTAAGGAAAACGGGCGGTGGGTCGTGTCGCACGAACACCACTCGTTCCCGGACGCCAGCTTGCCCGCCATCTGATCGTCGACGGGTCGAGTGCCGGGTCACTCCACGGCGGTAGCGCCGACCCCATCCGCGGCAGTGCCGACCCGGCCGCCGAACCCATCCGCGGCGGCGACTGAACGTAGGCGCGGACATCTGCGAATGGACCGGCGGACAGGATGGCCGATCGTCCTCGGCGGAGGGCCGATCAGATCGCCGAATCATTCCGCGGCTGGGATGAAGAACTAGTGCGGACTCGGAGCTCGCCACCGAGGTGAATGTAGTACCGCGGCGCTAGCGCCATCTGGTCATCGGCCACGATCGTCGATGCGTCAGTACCCCGGTATTAGACGCGAATAGCACTGCGGCGGGACGTGTTCCGCGTGGTCCGATTCCTACCGTCGGTTCATGCCAACAACACATTTCGCCGCCGCGCTCGACCATCGGTCGTCGGCGCGGCATCGCCGCGGCGGCGTACTCGCCGACGCCGCCGGTCGGCTGCATCGGCCGCTGACCTGGATGACGCTCACGATGACCGGGCTGGTCGTCGTCAGTCTCGTCGCGATGGTCGTAGACGACCGGATGCTGCTCGGCGAGTCGGTCTGGCTGAAGCCGATGAAGTTCGGGCTCGCGTTCGCACTCTACGGGCTCACGCTCGCGTGGCTGCTGTCGTTGCCGCACAAGGGAAGTCGCGCGACTTGGTGGCTGGGCACGGTGTTCGCGGTGACCGGCTTCGTCGATGTCGGCTTCATCGCGGTGCAGGCCGCCCGCGGCACCTTCAGCCATTTCAACACCGAAACCGACGCGGTGAACCAGATCGGCCAGCAGGTGTTCCAGTCCGGTGTGCCCGGGCTGTTCCTGGCGAACCTGATCATCGTGCTGATCCTGTCCTGGCAGCGCCTGGTGGATCGGCCGACCGCGCGGGCGATCCACGCCGGCCTGTTCCTGGCCGTCGTCGGCATGATGCTCGGCTACCTGATGGGTTTCACCGGCAAACAACTAGTCCGTGACGCCGACGGCAACGTCGTCGAGTTGGTCGCCGGCCACACCGTCCTAGACCCCGCCCACCGCGACCTATCACCACGTGACGCCGCGCCAGGCATGCCGATCACCCACTGGAGCACCATCGGCGGCGACCTCCGCGTCCCCCACTTCCTCGGCCTACACGCCATCCAATTCCTACTACTAGCCGTCGTCATCCTCTCCCGGCTGGCCCCCCGCTACCACTGGCTACGCCCCGACCGCACCCGCGCCGCAATAATCACCGTCCTATCCCTCGCCTACACCGGCTTCCTCGCCATCGTCTTCACCCAAGCAATGCGCGCCCAGTCCCTCATCCACCCCGATACCACCACCCTGACCGCCCTAGCCGGGCTCACCGCAGGCGCCGCCCTATTGCTCGCCCTCATCTACTGGCGAGCCCGCACCACCCCAAACCCCGAACGGCCAAATCACGCCCTCCGCGCAGCGACCACCTCGTCCCCCGCCAACCTCTAGCCCCACACTTGACGTAGGAAACGTCCTCTTGGCTGATGCCGCAACATGCGTCAAGACAACGTTTCCTACGTCAAGTCAGTTGTCGGGCAGGGGTTTTGGTGGGGGCGGGTTAGCGGAGGCGTTCGGCTTCTCGGGTTAGTTCGAGGAGGGTTTTGCCTAGGGTGGAGAGTTCTTCGGAGGTGGCGTTTTCTTCGATGGCGGTGGCTACGTCTTCGGCGGCGCAGCGGGCGGCGAACCAGCGGTCGGCTAGGTCGGCGGCCTCTTGGGCGCTCAGGACGACGGAGTCGTCGGGGATGCCGGTGCCTTTGAGACTGTTGCGGTTTTCGTAGGCGCGTTGGCGGCAGGACTGACGGCAGTACCGGCGGCGACGCCCGGCCTCGGACTCCACGATTTCCCGCCCACACCACAGGCAGGACAGTTGGCGAGAATGACGACGATCAGAGATGGAACACACCCCCTAGCGGGACAGCGAGCGGCGCGACATGACGCAGAACCTTAATCGCTAGACGGCGCGAACCCGCTCAGCGACCCCCGAGAACCGCCGGACGGCGGGCGCGGCGAGGTCGGCGCGCCGTTGGCACTACACTGGAACGGTTCCGCGGCCCGTCGGGAACTATCGGCGCAGGCCCGTTCGTTGCACATAAGGTCCAGCGAGCACCACACGCTCGTACGGTCGCAGCAACAAGACTCGAGCACACAGGGAGAGGCACACCATGGCAGATCGCGTACTCCGGGGCAGTCGGCTCGGAGCGGTGAGCTACGAGACCGATCGCGACCACGACCTGGCTCCGCGTCGGATCGCCCGGTACCGCACCGACAACGGGGAAGAGTTCGACGTCCCGTTCGCTGACGACGCCGAAATCCCCCCGACGTGGCTTTGCCGCAACGGTCAGGAAGGCATGCTGATCGAGGGCACCACCGTCGAGACCAAAAAGGTCAAGCCCCCGCGCACCCACTGGGACATGCTCCTGGAACGCCGCAGCAAGGAAGAGCTCGAGGAACTCCTCAAGGAGCGCCTCGACCTCCTCAAAACCCGCCGCCGCGTCTAAAACGCACCCAGCCGAAAGGCCGCCTACATCCCCCGATGCAGGCGGCCTTCCGCATACCTAAGATCACACCCCCCAGCAAAATCCGCTCCCCAACTCGGGCCCCGCACCGACTTTAGGGCCCTATTTTCAGTGCAAATCCCGAGTGCGAGTGCGGATTTCCGGCAGTACCCGTGAAGCGGCGCTGATCGGAACCAGCCCGCGAGGCCCAGTCTTCAGCTCACCGGACTGTTCACCTCTGGAGAGGTCCTCAGCAACTCTTGACAGAAGGTGTGCAGGCGTTGGGCTGGTCGGGCTAGTGGCTGGCTACCTTTCGGTATTGGAGGAGGGCGAGGGGGACGGCTATGGCGAGGATTGCCAGAGAGCAGGCGGTGGCGTAGCCGACGCAGTGGTCGGCGGGCCAGCCGGTGGCAGGGGCGAAGGTGGGTGGGGCGTCGTTGTCGAAGAGTTTGCGGCCCGCGCCTGCTACGGCGGTGATCGGGTTCCATTCGGCGATGGTGCGCAGTGGGCCGGGCAGGGTTTGGCCGGGGATGAAGGCCGAGGAGATGAAGGACAGGGGGAACAGCCAGATCAGGCCCGCGCTTTGGGCTACTTCGACGTTCGGTGCCAGCAGCCCGGTGAGTGCGCCGACCCAGGACATGGCGAAGGCGAAGAGCAGGATGACGCCGAAAGCGAGTGCGGCGTCGGCGATTCCGCCGTTGATCCGCCAGCCGACGACGTAACCGCAGCCGACCATGACGGTCAGGCTGAGCACGTTGACGACCAGGTCGGACAGGGTGCGGCCCATCAGCACCGCGAGCCGCGACATCGGCAGCGTGCGCATCCGGTCGATGATGCCCTTCTGCAGGTCGCTGGCCAGGCCGACGGTGGTGAACGCCGCGTTGAAAGCGACTGTCTGCGTGAAGATTCCGGCCAGCAGGAATTCGCGGTACTGGCCGCCGCCCAGCGACGCGCCGAAGATGTAGGCGAACAGGAACACGAACATCAGCGGCTGAATTGTCGCGGTCACCAATAACGTCGGCACTCGCAGGATGGTCAGCAGGTTGCGGTGCGCGACGATCGCGCTGTCCCGGAAGATCCGCAGCCGCGGCCCCGAATCGAACTGGACCACTTGCATTTTCGGAACCTCGACAACAGCGGTCACGACAGGATCTCCTCTTGTACGTCATCGGTTTCTGGCTGGCGCTCGGCCGAATCACGGGCCGCGGTGCCGGTGAGCGAAAGGAATACGTCGTCGAGGCTGGGGCGATGGACGTCGGCGTCCACCACGCACACGCCCGCGTCATCGAGCCTGCGCAACGCCTCGACCATGGTGCGCGAGCCGTCACCGACCACGATCGACACCAGGTCGGTGCCCTCCTCGTGGCTCGGCTCGCCGACACCGACCTGCGACAGCACCCGCAGCGCGGGTGTGGCGTCCTGCCCGGCGGCGAGGGTGACGGTGAGCCGGTCGCCGCCGATGGACAGCTTCAGCTCGTCCGCGGAGCCGCGCGCGATCACCCGGCCGCGGTCGATGACGGTGATCCGGTCCGCGAGCTGGTCGGCTTCTTCCAGATACTGGGTGGTGAGCAGCACGGTGGTGCCGTCGTCGACGAGATCGCCGATGACACGCCACATGTCGAGCCTGCCGCGCGGATCGAGTCCGGTGGTCGGCTCGTCCAGCACCACCACCGCGGGCCGGGCGACCAGCGCCCCGGCCAGGTCGAGCCGCCGCGCCATGCCGCCGGAGTAGGTGCCCGCCCTGCGGTCGGCCGCGTGCTCCAACCCGAACGAGCTGAGCAGCTCGGCCGCCCGTGCCGTGGACTCCCTCGGCGACATCCCGTACAGCCGGGCCACCATTCGCAGGTTCTCGAACCCGGACAGGTTCGCGTCGACCGCGGCGTACTGCCCGGACAGCCCGATCCGCCGTCGTGCCGCACCGGGATTGCGCAACACATCCACCCCGGCCACCCGGACCGACCCGGCGTCCGGACTGAGCAGCGTGGTGACGATGCGGACCGTCGTCGTCTTGCCCGCGCCGTTGGGCCCGAGCAGACCCATCACGGTGCCGGTCGGGATCTGCAGGTCGATGTTGTCGAGCACCCGGATCTTGCCGTAGCTCTTGACCAGTCCGAGGACTTCCACTGCCAAGCTCACGACTCCACCTCGCTAGCGCTCGGTTCCGTCGCACGCTCGTGCGCGCTGTGTCTTTGGTTCACTCGCTGACGCTCACTCACGACTCCACCTCGCTAGCGCCCGGTTCCGTCGCACGCTCGGGCACGCTGTGTCTTTGGTTCACTCGCTGACGCTCACTCACGACTCCACCTCGCTAGCGCCCGGTTCCGTCGCACGCTCGGGCACGCTGTGTCCTCGGCTCGCTCGCTGACGCTCGCTCACTGGTTTACCTCCACGAGTGACTCCCCCGCCTGCGCGGCTGATCTGTCGGCGGGCCCCTGCGCTTCTCGCCCACTCACCTTTGCTTCTCCTTCTTTCTGATCCCGATGGCAGGCCGCTCGGATCTGCGCGACCCGTTGGCCGGCGGTTGTGCGGGCGCACCGTCGAGCTGTCTGCGCAGCACCGGGCCGATCGCGGCGAGCGATTCGGGCGCGGTCATCGCCGAGTGCCTGCACGGCAGTTCGTGGTCATGGACGGCGCCGGTGACGAACGGCTGCCACGCGGCCGCGCGGCGCTCCGGATCGGCCCGGTTGATCTCGTCCGCGGCGGCGGTGAAGAACAGCAGGTCGCCGTCGAAGACGCGGGGCCGGAAGCTGTGCGCGAGCAGGGTGCCGTTGGTGTATCCGGCGTAGAGCCGTTCGAGATGCTCGACGGTGAGCGCCGCGAACGGCCCCGGCCGCGCGCGCAGCAACTCTGCCGCGTCGCGCAGGTTCATGGCCGGATCGATCGGCGTGTCGAGCTGGTCGCTGCCGAATTCCTCGATGATCTCGGCCACGCTCGGGATCGCGTGTTCGAGCCAGGCATCGGAGAGCCGGTAGCTGTCCATCATCGACAGCAGCGCGACCTCGTCGCCGGACTCCTGCAACCGCACCGCCACCTCGTGCGCGATCAGGCCGCCGAGCGACCAACCGAGCAGATGGTAAGGCCCGGTCGGCTGGATCGACTTGATATGCGCCACATACTGTCCGGCGGCCTCGGCGATCGAGGCGAAGCCGTCCTCGCCCGCGACGTGCGGTGCCTGCAGCCCGTACACCGGACGGTCCGGCGCGAGATGCGTGAGCAGCCCCGAGTAGCACCAGGCCAGACCGATCGCGGGATGGACGCAGAACAGCGGTGGCTCAGCACCATTCGGCCGGATCGGCAGCACCGGCCCCAACGCCGCCGCGATGCCTGCGCCCGACCCGTCGAGGCGGGCGGCGATGGCCGCCGGGGTCGCCTCGCCGAACATCAACTGCACCGGCAGGTCGAGACCGTTGGCCCGCACCTGCGCGACAACCTTCGTGGCCAGCAGCGAGTTGCCGCCGAGTTCGAAGAATCCGTCGTCGGCGCCGACCGATTCCATGCCGAGCACCGTGGCGAAGGCCGCGCACAGCGCCGCCTCCGACGGTGTCGACGGTGCCCGATAGCCCTGGGCGGCGGTGAACACCGGTTCCGGCAACGCTTTTCGGTCCAGCTTGCCGACCGGGCTGAGCGGCACCTCGCCGAGCAGCATGATCGATTGCGGCACCATGTAATTCGGCACCAGCTCGGCGACGTGATCGGTGAGCTCACCCGCCGACACCTCGGAACCGTTGCGCGCCTTCACATAGGACACCAGCGCGGTCGTCCCCGCAGGCGTGCGATACCCGATGGTGGTGGCGAACTCCACCGCACCGTGCCGCGCCAGCGCCGCGTCGATCTCGCCGAGTTCGATACGGAAGCCACGGATCTTGACCTGATGATCGGTGCGACCGACGTATTCGATCTCCCGGCCGGCGCCGGTGCTGCGGCCCGCCGCCAGCGAACCCGGCCCGGACCACCAGCGCACCAGATCGCCGGTCCGATACATCCGCTCGCCCGGCTTGCCATACGGATTGGCGATGAATCGCTGCGCCGTGAGACCGGGCCGATTGAGGTAACCCCGCGCCAATGCGGCACCGGACAAATGCAATTCGCCGGTGACGCCCACCGGTGCCGGGTGCAGGCGCGTGTCAAGGATGGTCGCGCTGACGCCGCGGATCGGCCCGCCGATGGTGATCGGACCGCCCGGCGTCAACGGCTGGCCGATCACCGTGACGATGGTCGTCTCGGTGGGCCCGTACACGTTGTACAGGTTGCGGTTCGGCGCCCATCGGGTGACCAGGTCCGGCGGCAGCGCCTCGCCGCCGACCAGCACGTGCCGCAACTCGGTGACGCCGGCCGGGTCGACCGTGCCGAGCGCCGAGGTGGTGATGAACGCGTGCGTGATCGCCTCGTCGATGAACACCCTGGCCAGGTCTTCGCCACCGACCACGCCGGGCGGCGTGATCACCAGGGTGGCCGCGCCGCCGAGGGCGAGCAGCAGGTCGAGCATCGCCGCGTCGAAGCTCGGTGTCGCGAAATGCAGTACGCGGCAACCGGGTCGGACGTCGAACCGCTGCGCGGTCTCGGCGGCGAAGTTGGACAGACCGCCGTGCGTGACCACCACACCCTTCGGCGTACCGGTCGAGCCGGAGGTGTAGATCACGTACGCCGGGTTGTCCATCCGCAGCGGCGCGGTGCGCTCCGCGGCGGTGATCGGCGCGTCGGACGCGTCGAGCACGAGCCCGCGGAAGTGCGCGTCGTCCAGCACGATCCACTCCACCCCGCCGGGCAACTCGCCTCGATAGTCGCCGAGCGTGATACCGAGCGCCGCACCGGAATCCGAGAGCATGTGCGCGATCCGGTTGGCCGGATACAGCGGGTCGACGGGCACGAACGCGGCACCGGCCTTTGCCACCGCGAGCACCGTGGCCACCGATTCGACCGACCGCGGAATACCCAGCGCCACCAGCGTTTCCGGACCGACCCCGCGGCGGATCAGCACCCGCGCCAACCGGTTCGTCCACCGATCGAGCGCGTCGTAGCTGACCTGGGTGTCCTCCGCCCGCAACGCGACCGCCTTGCGATCGACATTCGCCGCCGCCTCGAACACCTCGGGGAAGGTGACCGGCCGGTCCGCCTCCGCACCGCGAACCGGCGCGAGGCCGGACCATTCGGCCGGATCGAGCAGCTCCAGATCACCCACGGCGGTAGTCGGATTCGCGGCGACGGCGGCGAGCAGCCGGACCAGCCGCTTGCCCAACCGCAACGCGGTCTGCTCGTCGAACAGATCGCTCGCGTAGTTCACCGACAGCGTGATGCCCGCCGGATCCCGTTCGGGCGTCTGCGATTCGGTGAGCGTGAACTGCAGATCGAACTTGGCGATGCCGGTGTCGACGTCGGCCGCCTCGATCCGCAGCTCGGGCAGGTGCAGCCCGCGCACCGGCTGGTTCTGCACCGAGAGCATCACCTGGAACATCGGGTGATGTGCTTGCGACCGTGCCGGATTGAGCACCTCGACGAGCCGCTCGAACGGCACGTCGGCGTGCGCGAACGCGTCGAGGTCGGTGTCGCGGACGGTGTGCAGCAGGTCGGTGAACCTGGCGTCCGGATCGATCTTGGTGCGCAGCACAAGGGTGTTGACGAACATGCCGATCAGCCGGTCCAGTGCGGGGTGGCCGCGTCCGGCGATGGGCGTGCCGACGGTGATGTCGTCGGTCGCGCTCATCCGGTGCAGCAGCACCGCGAGCGCGGCGTGCAGCACCATGAACATGCTGACGTTGTTGCTGGTCGCGACCGTGCGCAGTTCGCGATGGGTGAAGGCGTCGACGGTGCATTCGACCAGCCCGCCCCGGTAGGACGGCACCGGCGGACGCCGGCGGTCCGCGGGCACGGTGAGCAGCTCGGGGCTGCCGTCGAGGGTGCGCCGCCAGTAGGCGAGCTGCCTGCTCAACACCGAGTCGGGGTCGTTCTCGGCGCCGAGCGTGTCCTGTTGCCACAGGGTGTAATCCGCGTACTGGACGCTGAGGTCGGTCCACTGCGGCGTCTGTCCCGCACAGGCCGCCCGGTAGGCGGTGGCCACGTCGAGCGCCATCGGCTCGAGCGACCAGCCGTCCATGGCGATGTGGTGCACCACCAGCACAAGCACGTGTTCGTCGGACACCTCGGCCGGGTTCTGCACGCCGGTGTCGCCATCGGGCGAGACCGAGATCAGCGCGGCCCGGATCGGCACCATGCCCGCGAGGTCGAATCCCGGTGCGGCGAAACGCCGTACCGCGTCGTCGACCTCCGCCGGGGTAACCGTCGCGACGAACAGCGTGAGCGCGGCGGCGGCCAGATCGAGGATCTGCTGCGCCGGTTCACCATTGGTCTCGGGGAACACGGTCCGCAAGGTCTCGTGCCTGGCCTGCACCGCGTGCAGCGCCATCACCAGCGCGTCGACGTCGAGCCTGCCGTTCATCCGCAGCACGACCGGCACGTTGTAGGCGGCCGCCGTGTGGTCGGCCGTGTCGCCGGATCCGTTGAACCGGTTGAGGAACCAGAGCCGACGCTGCGCGGCCGACAGCGGAATCCGGTCGGGACGGTGGCGTCGCGTCAACGCCGGGCGCGCGTCCGAGCCCGCCGGGCCCGCGTCGAGCAGTGCGGCAAGCGCGGCCACCCGCGGCGCGGCGAACACGGTGCGCACCTCCAGCCGGATGTTCGTCGCCGCCGCGAGCCGGGCGACGAGTTGGGTTGCCAGCAGCGAGTTTCCGCCGATCTCGAAGAAGCTGTCGTCGGCGCGCACCGCGTCGACGCCGACCAGCTCCGCCATCACCCTGGCGACCAGCAGCTCCGATTCGGTCTCCGGGGCACGCGCCGCGACGTCGGCGACGAGCTGCGGTTCGGGCAGCGCGGCGGTATCCAGCTTGCCCACCGGCGTCAACGGAATATGTTCCAGCACAGTGATACTCGTGGGCACCATGTGCGTCGGCAACTGCGCGCCCAGATGGGCGCGCACCGCCTCCACATCCACACCCGCGTGCTCGTCGGCGGCCTGCACAAAGGAAACGATCCGATCCGCACCCGCGATCTGGCGAACCTCGGTGTGCGCGAACCGCACGCCGGGGTGATCGCCGAGCGCGGCGGTGATCTCGCCGAGCTCGATGCGGAAGCCACGCACCTTCACCTGGTGGTCGCTGCGGCCGAGGTAGCACAGCTCGCCCGCGCCGTTCCAGCGCACCACGTCGCCGGTGCGGTAGAGCCGCGCACCGGCGGGGCCGCACGGATCGGCCACGAAACGCAGTGCGGTGAGCCCGAATCGGTCGAAGTACCCGCGTGCCACGCCGTACCCGCCGAGGTACAGATCGCCTGGCACGCCGACCGGCACCGGACGCAGCCGCTCGTCAAGCACCAGCGCCCGCGCGCCGCGGACCAGCGTGCCGATGGTGACCGGCCGGTCGGCGGTGAGCGTCGCGATGGACACGACGACGGTCGTCTCGGTCGGCCCGTACCCGTTGAACATGGCTCGTCCCGGCGCCCAGCGAGCCACCAGATCCGGCCCGCACGCCTCGCCGCCAACCATCAGCGACCGCAGGTGCGGCAGCGGCCAGCGTTGGTGATCGATGGTGGACAGCGCGGCCGGGGTCATGAAGGTGTGCGTGATCCGCTCGCGTTCCAGCAAAGCCGCGAGCTCGTCGCCGCCGTAGACCTCCGGCGGGCAGATCACCATGGCCGCACCGGAACCCACCGCGAGCAGCAGGTCCAGCATCGCCGCGTCGAAGCTCGGCGAGGAGAAGTGCAGCGTGCGCGAGTCGCGGTCGACGCGCATGCGGTCGCGCAGCTCGTCGGCGAAGTTGGACAGTCCGGCGTGGGTGACCGCGACGCCCTTGGGTTTTCCGGTGGAGCCGGAGGTGTAGATCAGGTACGCGAGATCGGACGCCTCGATGGTGCACAGCCGGTCGAGGTCGTCGACCAGTGCGTCGTCGTAGCCGTCCAGTTCGGTCACGAAGACGGGATCGTCGAGCAGCAGCCATTCGGTCGCCGGACCGTCGACCGCGTGCAGCCGGTCGGCGTGCTCGGCGACGGTGACGCCGACCCAGCAGCCCGCGTCGGTGAGCATGTGCCGGATCCGGTCGGCCGGGTAGTTCGGGTCGACCGGCACGAACGCGGCGCCGGACTTGACGACGGCGAGCTGGGTGACGATGGATTCGACCGATCGGGTGAGCCCGAGCGCGACCCGGTCCCCGATCCCGATGTCCCGGGCGAGCAGCGCGCGTGCCAGCCGATTCGAGCGGCGATCCACCTCGGCGTAGGTCAGCGTGGTGCTGCCCGACTGCAGGGCGATGCGCTGCGGGTGCATGTGCGCGGTGGCGGTGAAGTACGCGGACAACGTGCACTGCGGCATCGTCGCCCCGCCGGTGGCGGGCGCGAACAGGCGTCGCTCCCGCTCGGTGCGAGCGTCGATGTCGCGCACCAGCACTCGCGGATCGGCGGTGACCGCGGCCAGCACCCGCAGGAACCGGTCGGCCAGCGTGTGGATCGTCGACTCGTCGAAAAGCTCGGCGGCGTAGACGAATTCGAAGGCCTGCCCGGGTTCGCCCGGCCCGGCGTCGCAGCCGATGTGGGCGACCCGCAGCTCCAGGTCGAACTTGGCCAGCGCGACGTCGAGTTCCTCGGCACGCAATGCCAGACCCGGCAGCTCCAGCACCGGGACGGGTCCGTCCTGCACGCTCAACGCCACTTGGAACAGCGGATGCCGCCCGCGCGTCGCGGAGTTCGCATAGCCACCGCCGGACGCGCGTGCGTCGCGGCCCAGTTCCTCCACGATGCGCTCGAACGGTATGTCCGCGTGCGCCATCGCGGCCAGCTCGGTGTCCCGATCGGCGCGCAGCAGCCCCGCGAAGCTGCGGTCGGGATCGACATCGGAACGCAGCACCAGCGTGTTGACGAACATGCCGACCAGCTCGTCGAGCTTGGTGTCGGTGCGACCCGCGACCGGGGTGCCGATCACGATGTCGCGACCGCCGGTCACCGCGCGGAGCAGCACCGCAAGCGCCGAGCGCAGCACCATGAACATGCTGACGCCCTGTTCCTTGCCCAGGTCGGCGAGGGCCCGCTGCACCGGCTCGGGCACCGTGAACTTCACCGCGCCCGCCCGCTGCGTCGGTTCCGCTGGCCGCGGCCGGTCGTAGGGCAGGGGCAGCTCGTCGGGCAGGTCGGCCAGCGCGGCCCGCCAGTACGCCAACTGGTTGCCCGCGAGGCTGTCCTTGTCGTTCTCGTCGCCGAGGCAGGCGCGCTGCCACAGCCCGAAGTCCGCGTACTGCACCGGAAGTGGCGCCCACGCGGGCGTGGCGCCCTCGTGCCTTGCCACATACGCGGCGGCCAGGTCCCTGGTCAGCGGGCCGAGCGACCAGCCGTCGGCGGCGATGTGGTGCACCACGATGCCGAGCAGGTAGCGCTCGGATCCGGTGCGCAGCAACGTCGTTCGCAGCGGTGTGTCGCGGACCAGATCGAAACCGGTGTGCGCGAGGGTGCGCAGGGCTGCCGCGGCGCCCGCGTCGTCGATGTCGATCGGGTCGATCGTCGGCAGCGCACGCGAGGTCGGCAGCACCGACTGCTGTGCGCCGTTGTTGTCCTCCGGGAAAACCGTGCGCAACACCTCGTGCCGCTCGACGACGTCGGTGAGCGCCGCGCGCAATGCCGCCACATCCAAATCGCCCGAGATCCGGATAACGAAAGCGATGTTATAAGCACTCGATTCGGGCGAAAATCGGTTGAGGAACCACAATCGCTGCTGCGGCAGCGACAATGGAATGCGTCCCGGACGCGTGGTCTGCACAGCCAGCGCCAACCGCTGCGTCCGGGGCGCTTCCGTCAGCCGCTCGGCGACACCCGCGACGGTGGGCGCCTCGAAGATCACCCGCACCGGCAGGTCCACGCCGAACTCCGCGTGCAGTGCCGCGGCGAGCCTGGTGGCCAGCAGCGAGTTGCCGCCGACGTCGAAGAAGCTGTCCTCGGCTCCCGTGATCGGGCGGCCGAGAATGTCGCCGAACACGTTCGCGACCCGCAACTCCAGGTCGGTGCTCGGCGCGCGCGAGGAACCGAGGGCCGCGAAAACGGGTTCCGGGAACGCCTTTCGATCCAGCTTGCCCGCCGGGGTGACCGGCAGTTCGTCCAGCACGATGACCGACGCGGGCACCATGTACCCGGGCAACTGCTGACGCGCAGTCTCGACCAGCTCCGCAGCCGTCACCGGCGCGTCCGCGGTGACATATGACGCGAGCCGCGGCTGCCCCTGTTCGTCGGTGTGCACCACGGTGAGCGCGAAACTCACCCCGGGGTGGCCGCGCAGCACGTGGTCGATCTCGCGCAACTCGATGCGGAATCCGCGGATCTTGATCTGATCGTCGGCCCGGCCGAGGAAGCGCAGCTGGCCGGTACTTACCCGCCCCGCGGGCTCCGCCGACTGCGGTCCCCCGGTCGATTCGACGACCACCAGATCGCCGGTGCGGTACATGCGCTCGCCGCGCCTGCCGTGCGGGTTGGCCGGGAACCGTTGCGCGGTAAGGCCGTAACGGCCGTGATAGCCGCGCGCCAGTCCGGGTCCGGACAGGTACAGCTCGCCCGGCGTGCCCGGCGGCACCGGGTGCAGCCGTCCGTCCAGCACGAACAATCGCATGCCGCGAATCGGCCTGCCGAGCGGCACCGGCCGCCCCGGCACCATCGGGCCGGTCGCGGTGGCCGCGACGGTCGCCTCGGACGGCCCGTACATGTTGTGCATGCGGTGCTCGACCGACCAGGTTTCGACGAGCTCCTCCGAGCAGGCCTCACCGCCGACGATCACCGCCTCGAGCTCGTCGAGCCCCTCGGTCGGCACGGTGGCCAGCGCGGCGGGGGTGATGAAGGCATGGGTGACCCGTTCCTCGCGCAGGAACGCGGCGAGCTCGGTGCCGCCGTACAGGCCCGCGGGCGCCACCACGATGGTCGCGCCCGCCGCGAAACCGAGCAGCAGCTCGAGCACCGACGCGTCGAAGCTCGGCGACGAGAAGTGCAGTGTCCGTGCCGAATCCGAGACGCCGAACAGGTGCATCTGCTCGTTCGCGAGGGAAGCCAACCCCGCGTGGGTGATGATCACGGCCTTCGGGGTTCCGGTCGAGCCGGAGGTGTAGATGAGGTAGGCCGGATGCACCGTGCACAGCGGGTGGTGCCGGTCGGCGTCGGTGATGGGATCTGTTGAGTAGCCCACGGATTCGGCGGCCAGCTCGTCGGAGCCGAGCACCAGCCAGTCGAGATAGGTCTTGCGGTGCTTGCCGCGCGGCGCGGGCCATTCCGGCATGGCCGCAAGGCATTCGGCGTCGGTCAGGCCGACCAGCGCGCCGGAGTCGGCGATCATGTGCGCGATCCGCTCGCCCGGGTAACCCGGATCGATCGGCACATAGGCCGCACCGGTTTTCGCGACGGCCCACACGGCGGTGATGGCGTCCAGGCCGCGCGGCAGCGCGATCGCGACGACCATCTCGGGGCCCGCGCCGTGCTCGATCAGCGCGCGGGCCAGCTTGTTCGACGTCTCGTCGAGCTCGCGATAGGTGGTGTCGATGCCGAGGTAGCGCACCGCGACCGCGTCGGGCAGCCGTTCGGCGGTGTCGGTGAGCAGCCGCGCCAGGGTGCTGAACGGCTCGGCGGGTGAGCTCGCGATCGGCACCAGGTTGGCGAGTTCGCGGCGGTCCAGGATGGTCAGGTCACCGATCGGCATGCTCGGCGCGGCGACCACCGCGTTGAGCACGGCGACGAAGCGGCGGGCGAACGACTCGACCGTGGAGGCGTCGAAAATATCGGTGGCGTAGCCGAATTCGGCGGTCAGCGGCCCGTCGGAGATGTCGTCGTGCACCACGAGCTGCAGGTCGAATTTGGCGATGTCGGAGACGATCGGCAGCACCTCGGCCCGCACGCCGGACAGCCGCACGCGCAGATCCGGCGCGCGGTCGTAGGACAGCATCACCTGGAACAGCGGGTGCCTGGCGGCGGAGCGTTCCGGGTTGACCACCTCGACCAGCCGCTCGAACGGCACGTCGGCGTTGGCGAAGGCGTTGAGGTCGGTCTCGCGCACCACGTCGAGCATGCGGTCGAAGCCTGCGGCGGGGTCGACCTCGGTGCGCAGCACCAGCGTGTTGACGAACATGCCGACCAGCTCGTCCAGCGCCGGGTCGGAACGGCCCGCGATGGGCGTGCCGATGGCGATGTCGGTGCTCGCGCACAGCCGCGAGAGCAGGGTGGCCAGCGCGGCGTGCAGCACCATGAACATGCTCACGCCCCGGGTGGCCGCCAGTTCGCCTGCGGCGCGGCGGATTTCGGGCGCGATGGTGAATTCGACCCGGCCGCCAGTGGTGGACCGGCGCAGCGGGCGCGGGCGGTCGAGCGGCAGGTCGAGCTGGTCCGGCAGCCCGGCCAATGCCGAACGCCAGTGCGCCAGTTGACCACTCAGCGCGCTGGCCGGATCGGCTTCGTTACCGAGCAGTTCGCGCTGCCACAGCGCGAAATCGGCGTACTGCACGGGCAGCGGTGTCCACTGGGGGACGCCACCTTCGGCTCTCGCCGATACCGCGGCCATCAGATCCCTGGCCAGCGGCGCGATCGACCAGCCGTCACCGCAGATGTGGTGCAGCACAAGCAGGAACACCCAGCTGTCGGGCCCGGTGCTGTACAGCGCGACCCGCACCGGGGCCTGGATGCGCAGATCGAAACCGTACCCGGCGAACTCGGTGGCCAGTGCCGCGACGTCGGCGCCGGTGGCGTCGATCGGGTCGAGGGTGAGCGGGATCTCGGCGGCCGGATGGATCAGCTGGCATGGACCATCCGTGGACTCCGGGAACGTGGTGCGCAGGCTCTCGTGCCGTTCGATCACGTCGACCAGTCCGGCGCGCAGGGCCTCGACGTCGAGCGCGCCCTCGATCCGGACGGCAAGGGGCATGTTGTAGGCCGCGGCGTGTTCGGCGAACCGGTTCAGAATCCACAGCCGCTGCTGGGCCAGCGACAGCGGGATCCGCTCCGGCCGCTCGCCCGCAACGAGTTTCGGCGAGGCGACGTCGGTGGTGTGGGTGGCGAAGCACTGGGTGAGCGCGGCGATGGTGGACGCCTCGAACAGGTCGCGGATGGTCAGCCCGGTGCCGAGGGCGGCATTGATCCTGGCCACCGCGCGGGCGGCGATCAGCGAGTTGCCGCCGAGGTCGAAGAAGCTGTCCTCGACACCGATGTCGTCGGTGTCCAGCACCTCGGCGAAGATGCCTGCGAGCACGCGCTCCACCTCGGTGCGCGGCTCGGCGATCGATCGGTTGGCCGAGCGGGCACCAAGCGCGGGCGCGGGCAGCGCCTTGCGGTCGATCTTGCCGTTGGCGCTGAGTGGCAACTCGTCGAGCTCCAGCACCACGGACGGCACCATGTACGCGGGCAGCCTGCGACGCAGTGCGGTGAGCAGGGCGGCCGTGTCGAGCCGGGACACCGGATGCGGCGGGCCGCTGCTCGGCACCGCGGGCCGATACTCCTCGGCGTCCAGCGCCGCGACCACGTAGGCGACCAGTTCGTCGCCGTTGCGGCCTGCGTGTGCCACGCAGACCGCCCTGGCCACCCGGTCGTCGGCCAGCAGCGCCGCCTCGATCTCGCCGAGTTCGATGCGCAGGCCGCGGATCTTGACCTGGAAGTCGCTGCGGCCCATGTATTCCAGGACGCCGGGGCGACCGGTCGAGAGCTGCCAGCGGGCCAGGTCGCCGGTGCGGTACATCCGGGCACCAGGGGTGAACGGGTTGGCCACGAAGCGATCGGCGGTGAGCCGGGGCTGGCCGAGGTACCCGCGGGCCAGCTGCACGCCGGCCAGATACAGCTCGCCGACCACGCCGGGCGGGACCGGTCGCAGGCGCGAATCCAGCACGTAGGTCTGGGTATTCCAGACCGGCGAGCCGATCGGCACGCTCGCCGGATCGGACGTGCACGGCCAGTAGGTGACATCGACCGCGGCCTCGGTCGGGCCGTAGAGGTTGTGCAACGCGGGATGATGCAACGCGGCATGGAAGTCGCGGACGGTCGCGGCGGGCAGCGCCTCGCCGCTGCAGAACACCTGACGCAGGGCGGTGCAGCCGCGCACGTCGGTGTCGGTGACGAAGACCGACAGCATGGACGGCACGAAATGCGCTGTGGTGATCTTCTTTTCGGTGATCAGGCGGGCGAGATAGCCGGGGTCGCGGTGGCCGTCGTGCTCGGCGATGACGAGTCGCGCGCCGATCTGCAAGGGCCAGAAGAACTCCCACACCGAGACGTCGAAGGTGGCCGGGGTCTTCTGCAGGACCGCGTCGGTCTGGTCGAGTGGATATTCGTGCTGCATCCACCGCAGCCGGTTGACGATCGCGGCGTGCGTGACGCCGACGCCCTTGGGCTTTCCGGTCGAGCCGGAGGTGAAGATGACGTAGGCGAGGTGGTCGGGGCGCAGCGCGGCCGTGCGGTCGGCGTCGGTGATCGGGGCGCCGTCGAAACCGGACAGGTCGGCGACGTCGATGTCGAGGCGGTCCACAGGCAGGATGAGCTCGTCGCGCTCGGCGGTCAGCACGCAGACCGGTGCCGCCTGACGCACGATCTGTTCGATGCGCTCGGCCGGATGCTCCGGGTCCAACGGCAGGTATGCCGCGCCGGACTTCACGATCGCGTACATGCCGACGACGAGATCGAGACTGCGGCGCAGGCACAGGGCGACGGCCCGCTCGGGTCCCGCACCACGGGCGATGAGCAGCCGGGCGAGCCGGTTGGCGCGGTCGTCCAGTTCGCGATATGTCAGCGTCCCGGCGGGACTCATCGAGGGGCGGTGGTCGGGCGACGGGAGGGCCAGGATTTCGTCGCCGAATTCGAGGGCGACGGTGTCGGGGCAGCTCGCGGCGCGCTCGGCGAACAGGCTGGCGAGAGTGCCGGTATGCGGTGGGGTCTCGGTGGCATTCCAGTCGTGCAGCACCCGGTCGCGTTCGGCCGCGGTGATCGCGGTGAGCGACTCGGCGAGGGTGTCCGGCGCGGCGGTGAGGAAGCGGGTGAGGAAATCGAGGTAGCGGTCGTGGTGGGTGGTCACCTCGGTCTCGCTGTAGAGCCGGGGGTTGGCTTCGAAGTCGACGTGGATGCGATTGCCGACGCCGTTGTACAGGTTGACCGACAGGTCCTCGACGGGCCCGGTGGCCAGCACGTTGAGCGAGCCGACCAAGTTGCCGAACTTCAGCTCGTTGTGGAACAACATGATGTTGACCATCGGGCCGAAGAAGCCGCGCGCGTCGCGGGAGTAGCCGCAGTCGCGGCGGATGTCGTCGTGCCGGTAGCGCTGATGGCGCAGCGCGCCGGTGATCTGCAGCTCGGTGGCCTTGACCACGTCGGCGACGGTGGTGTCGGGGGTGAACTTCAACCGGATCGGCACCACGTTGGAGATCACGCCCGCGGAGCGGCGCAGCGAGACCGTGGTGCGCGCGGACACCGGCAGGCTGAGCACCACATCCGGATTGCCGGTCACCTTGCGCACGTACGCGCCGAGCGCCGCGACGAACAGCGCGGAGTTGGCGGTGCCGAAGGCGGTGACCGCCGCGTCCACCGCGGCCTGGCAGCGGTCGTCGAGCACCGCGGTTGCGGTGCGCCTGCCCACGTCGTGGCTGGCCGCGGTGACGGTGGCACCGCCGAGGCTCATCGGCTCGCCTGCACCGGCGAGCTGCTCGAGCCAGTAGTCGCGGTCGGCGCGGAACCGGCTGGTGTCGCGGTAACGCACCTCGTCGGCGTAGATCTCGGCCAGCGGGGTCGCCCTGGACACCACCGGCTCGGTCTGGTTGTCCAGCGCGGTGTAGATCTCCGCGGTGCGGGTGAGCGCGTTCATCGCACCGTAGCCGTCGATCACGATGTGATGTGCGCGGGCGTACCAGATGTAGTCCGAATCCCCGGTCCGCAGTATCACATTCGTGCTGAGCGGGTCGCGTTCGAGATCGATCGGCGCGCTGGCGTGCTCGTGCATCCAGCGCATCGCCGCCGCGTGCGGGTCGGATTCCGCGCGCAGATCGACCCGGGCCCAGCCCGGCCGACGGGTGGAATCCACCACCTGATGCGGGATTCCGTCGATCTCCCGCAGCCGCACCTGGCCGACCTGGGTCTCGGCGCCGAAGCGCTCGATCGCGTAGAGCAGCCGGCCGACGTCCAGGTCACCGCGGATCTCCACATACTGGGCGATCGTCAATGGCACGTCCGGACGTATCCGCTGCGCGTACCACAGAGCCGTTTGGGCCGGCGACAAGACGAATGGTTGTGCCGAAGATTCGCCCGATGAACATTGGTCGACGCTGTCCGTGGCCAATGAACTCATCAATCACTCCGTTCTGCCGCTGTTTGACGCAACTCCCCGAGCCTCGCCCCACAGCAGGCACGCAAGGCCGACCGTGGAACGTGATCCACGCCCTATGATTCGGAGCGTCTGATCGGCCGGATTGCCAACGTGGCGGATTTGTTTCACATCGCACGCTAACGGCGGCAGCCGTGTTTGGCTAGCAAACTTTTGGCTAACTACACAAACCGCCCAGATGGCACAGCGGAAGTGCCAGGATATTTGTGCGCTGACAAGCACTTACGGCCGCCCAAACGCACTCTTGCGAACGATTCGTTACATGACGAGTCACTCACAGCAACCACAGAAGAAACCGGGAGACAGGTTATCTCCCCGAGACCTTCAGCCGACGATTTCGGCCTTTAATACCTTCCGGTCGGTCTCGTTTACGCCTCCCGAGGACCTTCCCCGACGCAACGCGGCCACCATGGCGACGACGGTCAGGGCGACGAAAACGCGTTCTGGCGCGGGTCCCACTCGAGTTGCTACAGTGTTGCTAGTGCGTAGCGGAAGGTCCGCGACCAACGCGGCAGGCACGAACTGCGGACTCTCTTGCCGCACACTGCCATCCGCGCCGATGATCGCGCTGACCCCGGAGGTCGCCGCGACAACCAGCGCGCGGCCGTGCTCGACCGCCCTGAGCCGCGACATGGCCAGCTGCTGATAGGTCATCTCGCTGTCGCCGAAGGTGGCGTTGTTGGTTGGCGCGGTGAGCAGCTGGGCACCCGCGCGCATCGCGTCCTCGAAGGCGCGGTCGAAGGCGACCTCGTAGCAGGTCGCGACGCCGATCGGGATGCCATCGGCATGGACAACGCCGTCGCCGTGGCCCGGCACGAAATATCCGGCGCGGTCGGCGTATTCGGAGAACAGCCGGAAGAACGAGCGCATCGGCAAGTACTCACCGAACGGCTGGATGATCTTCTTGTCGTGCCGCTCCCCCGGGCCTGCGGCGCCGTTCCACACGATCACCGAGTTGGTGGTGGTGCGATCGCTGTTCACCAGCACCGCGCCGACCAGGATCGGCGCGCCGATCTGCGCGGAGGCCTCGGTGATCAGCGCGGCGGCGTCGGCATTGCGCAGCGGGTCGATGTCGGACGAATTCTCCGGCCAGATCACCACATCCGGCTTCTTCGCCTGACCCGCCTCGACCGCACGAGCGAGTTCCTTGGTGCGGCGGACGTGGTTGTCCAATACCGCGCGACGTTGCGAGTTGAAGTCGAGGCCGAGGCGCGGCACGCTGCCCTGGATGGCGGCGACGGTGATGGTGCGGTCGCCTTGATCCGGATCGGGCAGGGTGGCGCCGAGGATCAGGCCCGCGATCGGCATGATGACCAAAGTCACTGCGGCGGTGACCGATGCGATTCGCGAGCTGGTCGCGAACTGGTCGGCGCCCATCGACAGCGCGGCCAGAATCAGTGCCGCGGCGCCAGTTCCGGTGAGCGCCACCGCAAAGCTGACCAGCGGTGCGCCGCCGATCGAGGCCAGCGACAGAAACCATCCGTCGGCCTGCCCGAATGCCAAACGACCCCACGGAAATCCACCGAACGGAAAACTGGACCGCACCCACTCCGCGGTCACCCAGGCCAACGCCACCCACAGCGGCCACCCGGGCAGTCGTCCCACCAGCCGCGCCATCAGCCCGAACAAGCCGATGTACACCGCGCACACCGTGGACAGCGCCAGCCACGGCAGCGGTCCGACGTAGATTCCGGTCCACGGCAACAGCGGAACGAAAAACGCGAGCCCGGCCAGGAATCCATACCCGAACCCCGCGCGCAGCCGACCGCTCCCACGCACGACCAGCGTCAGGACCGTAATGCCGAGCGGCGCGAGGAACCACCACGGCCGCGGCGGGAAACTACCGAACAGCAACAGCCCGGCCACGATCGCCGCCACCGCTCGCCACAGCACCGGGTAGCGAGTCGATACAGCCGACAGTCGTTCACGCACCACGAGTGGTCGCCTTCCCATGCGATACGGCCGATGCCGCGATTCCCCGCTGCCTAGATGTCGTGCCGAGCCGCTGACCTCGGCGAATCAGATTGCCGCGCAGCCTGTCCCGACGCGCTACCGCGGCAGCGCCGTCACGCTTCATAGATGGTGACTCCGCGGTGCACGGTGCGCAGGCAGCTCGGCAGCGGGGAATCCGGTGTCAGCGGGGGCAATCCGGGGACGCGGGACCTCGGGTCGGTGGACCAGCGCTGGACGGTGTCGGCGGCCGCGGCGACGACGAGCTGGTCGGCGTCCCATACGGCGTAGGAGGCGGGGGCGCCGGGGACCAGGGTGCCCGCGATGCCGTCGCGGACCCCGCCCGCACGCCAGGCCCCCCGAGTGGCGGCGGCGAAAGCGGCACGCGGCGAGAGGGAATGGCCCGGAGTGCGGTGGTTGACGGCGGCGCGGACGGCCGACCAAGGGTCGAGAGGGGTAACGGGGGCGTCGGAGCCGATCGCCAAGGAGATGCCCGCAGACGCCATGGCGGCGAAGGGATTCAGGGTGGCGGCGCGCTCATTGCCGAGGCGGGCCGCGTACATGCCGTCGGGTCCACCCCATGCGGCGTCGAATCCTGGTTGGACGCTGGCGATTACGCCCCAGGACGCTAGTTGGGCGATCTGGTCGGCGTCGAGGAGTTCGGCGTGTTCGACGCGGTGGCCGCGGGCGGCGACGGCGGGGCCGCCGAATTCGCTGACGACACGGTCGAATCCGGCGATGATCGCGTCCATGGCGGCATCGCCGATCACGTGGAAGCCTGCCTGGATGCCCGCCTCGGTGCAGGCGCGGACGTGCGCGGCGATGGCGTCGGCATCGAGGTAAGCGCGGCCGGTGCCGGGGGCGTCGGTGTACGGGTCGCGCAACCAGGCGGTGTGCGAGCCGATGGAGCCGTCGACGAACAGGTCGCCGCCGAGCGCGTGCACGCCGAGCTCATCGAGCAGCGCGCGAGCCTCGTCCGCGCTGCGCACCGCTGCACCCCAGTAGGCGCGCACCTCGACGCCGTGCCGGAAGTCGAGCAGTTCGCGAAGGTCGGCGCGGCCGGAGATTTCCGGGCCCGCGCATTCGTGCACCGCGACGATGCCGTGCGCGGCGGCATGGTCGAGGGCGGCGGTCCTGGCCCGATCCCGTTGTGCCCGATCGAGTTCCGCGAGCACGGCGGTCCGGACGAGGTGGTGGGCGGTCGCGCGGACCGGTTCGCCACGGGTGAATCCGTCGGCGGCGCTCACCTGGGGCAGGGTGTCGAGCAGGGCCGAGGACACGACGGCCGAATGCGCGTCCACCCTGGACAGGTACACGTGCCTGGCGCCCGCGGCCTTGTCGATCTCCGCGGTGGTGGGCGGGCGGCCTTCGGGCCAGGCGGTCTCGTCCCAGCCGTCACCGAGGATGGCGCCCTCGGGACGGGCCGCGGCGAAGTCACTCAGCAGCGTCAGGCAATGTTCGAGCGACCGAGCGACGGACAGGTCGAGTCCGGTGAGCTTCAGCCCCACCGCGGTGACGTGCACGTGCGGATCGACGAAGGCCGGCGCGACGAACGCACCGTCCAGATCGATGATCTCGGCATCAGGGTGCAACGCCCGTCCCGGCTGCTCGGCACCCAGCCACACCACGGTCCCGTCGGTCACCGCCATCGCTGTCGCGTCGGGGGAACTGGAACTGTAGAAACGACCGCCGATCAGCAACCGCGTACTCACGACCGCGCCTCGCTGACGCTCGGCTCCGTCGTGTGCACGCACGCTGTATCTATGGTTCCCTCGCTGCGCTCACTCACGAGAGACCAGTCTGCCGTATGCCCTATTCAGGCTTTCAGGTCAGCCGTTCAATACGGGATGCGGGGCCGTGTCCTCGGGGCACGCCAGCACCGTCATCACCTCGGCGAACCGGGACGGCTCTAGGTGCGAGCCGGACCGGCAACCCGCTTCGACGGCGATGAGCTCCAGCCGCAGCGCCGCCGCGGTGAACCCAGAAATCGACTGTCCGGCAGCTGCCGCGGCTTTCTTGACCGCTGCGGCTAGCTCCTCGCTCACCGTGATGGTGAGTTGCTCGGTGGCCATCGCGCCACCATAGCCCGCATTCGCGCGGATCCCCTAGCGCGCCCGCGCGCCTTTACTACCCGTTGGTAATAGCGAAACTATGGCTTGGTAATCGCGCGGCGCGCGTTGCCTTGACCGTCGTCGTACCACTGCTGCACCACGACCCCGTCGACCACGTCGTCGCCGTCGATCACCACGCCGCGATACGGCACCGCGGCGGCCAGCTTGCCGAACCGGCGCGCGGCGAACGCGGTGACCATCGGACGCACCAGCATCCTGGTCGGCGGCAACAGCAGAAGCAGCCCGAACAGCGACGTGACCAGGCCGGGCACGAACATCAGGAACCCGCCCGCGGCGACCAGCGCGCCGTCGGCGACCGCGGTGCCCGGCGGGATCTCGCCGCGCCCGGCACGCCGGAATTGCTCGAACACGCGCCGGCCCTGCGAACCGATCAGCAGCATGCCCGCGGCGGATCCGGCGATCAGCAGCAGGATGGCGGGCAGCACACCGAGCCACTGGCCGACGGCGACCAGTGCGATGATCTCGGTGATCACGTAGAGGACGAATACTAGGGCGGGCATGGCGATCCTTTCGGGCGATCTACCTGTTGCAACGTCCGGCGCCGCGAATTTTCTCCCGAATCAGCCTGAGAGCCCGCTGAGATCCGCGTCAGGCGACCGATTCGCCGTAAGAACTCATCCAGACCAGCAGCTTCTCCAGCGCGTCCTGGCCGAACATCATGGCTTGGTTGTCGGCGGATTCGGTGGCGAGTTCCGCACTGCGTGGGAAGAGGGCTTGTTCGTAAGCGTGCAGGGCTTGCTCGGTGTCGGGGTGGGCGATGAGGGCGGCGGCGAGTTCGGCGCCGTCGAGCATGGCGAGGTTGGCGCCTTCGCCCGCGAACGGGGACATGAGGTGGGCGGCGTCGCCGAGCAGGGTCACGCCGGGCGCGCGGTCCCAGCGGTGGCCGATCGGCAGCGCGTGGATCAGGCGAGGGACGAGCGGACCTTCGGCGTCGGTGACCAAGGCGCGAAGCCGGTCGTCCCAGTCCGGGAAGTGTTGCAGGACATCCGATTTCGCCGCCGGAGTGTCGGTGAAGTCGATGCCGCTCAGCCATTCCGCCGGTACGGTGAAGGCGACATAGGTGTGCACGGAGCCGTCGGTTTCCCGGTGGGCGAGCATGCCTTTGCCGTCGGCTAGGGCGAACATCATTCCGCCGCCGGCCAATTCGGCCGCGGCCGGGTTCCGGGTGGCGGCGTCGGGCAGGTCGCATTCGACGAAGGAGACGCCGGAGTAGGCCGGGGTGGCCGTGGACAGCAGCGGCCTGATCTTGGACCAGGCACCGTCCGCGCCGATCAGCAGGTCGGTGGTGAAGGTGGCGCCATCGGCGAGGGTCACCTCATGCCTGCCGTCGCCGAGGGCGCGCGCCTCGGTTACCTTGGCGCCCCAGCGAATGATGTTGTCGGGCAACGAGTTCAGCAGGAGTCCCCGCAGGTCGTTGCGGTCGATCTCGGGTCGATCGCCGTCCTCGCCCGCTTCTTGCATGCGGACGTTGCCGTGCTTGTCGATGATGCGCATTTCCTCGCCACCCGGGTGGACGAGCGCGCGGAACTCCTCGAACAGGCCCGCCGCGCGCAGTGCGGCCTGGCCCGATTCGACGTGTATGTCGAGCATGCCGCCTTGATTGCGCGCCGTCGGTGAGGCGTCGAGTTCGTATATGGCCGTTGGTATTCCGTGCGTGTGCAGGACACGGGCAAGCACGAGGCCGCTGAGCCCCGCGCCGATCACGGCGATGGGATGGTGTTCCGACATGACGTTCTCCTAGGGGTTCTTTCCGGCGGGGCGCGGGGTGTGCCCGGCACCGTTGATCAGCAGATGGAAGCCCCAGTCGAGGCGGTCGGAGCCGGGACCGGACAGCAGGTCGTCGCCCAAAGTGGCGATCCTGGGGTGGGTTTCGGCCGAGGCGTTGCGAATGGCCGCGACGAGCGCGTCGGTATCCCGCTCCTCGGTATCGCGATCTCGGGTGGCATGTTCGGCGGCGTTCGCGGTGGCGAACAGCAACAGGACGTCGCAGAGCCAGGCCGCGCGGTCGTCCGGGACCCCGCCCTCGCTCAGCAGCGCGAGGATCGCTTCGAGGAGATTCAGGTAGCCCGGGCCGGACGGGCGGGCAACGAGTGCGGATTGCGCAAGGCCTGGGTTGTCGTAGAGCACCATCGTGTACGACGTGAGCACTCGCACGAGCCGGTTCTGCCAGTCACCCGAGGCGTCGACCGGTGTGCGGTCGACCGCGGCGAGCATCTCGTCGAGCACCGCCGCGTGCAGTTCCGCGGTGTTGCGGAGGTACACGTACAGCGATGCCGGACCGGTGTCCAATTCAGCCGCGAGACGCCGCATGGTGACCCGCTCCAGACCTTCGGCCCGCATCAGCCGGACGGCGGTCGCGATGATGCCGGGCCGAGTCAGCGCGGGTTTTGCCGGGCGCTCCCGGCGGCTTCGCGGTCCGTGTGGCTCTGTTGGCATGATTTCATCGTAACGAACATGTTCGTTACGAACAAGTTCGCTCAGTGTAGATATGCCAAAACACCAGTTCAGGACGTGTGAAAGTCACGCAAACGGTAAAAGCCGCACCGGGCGAGGTGCTGCCTTTTCGCTCCGGTCCGTCAGCCGCCGGGGCGGACCAGCCCGGTCTCGTAGGCCAGCACCACAGCCTGAACCCGGTCGCGCAGACCGAGTTTCGTCAGCACGCGACCGACGTGGGTCTTCACCGTGGCCTCGGAAAGGAAGAGCTGCTCGGCGATTTCGGCATTCGAGCGACCCGCGGCGATCTGTTCCAGCACCTCGCGTTCGCGCGCGGTGAGCACGTCGAGCACGCCCGGATCGCGCATGCGCGCCGGATCCTCGGCGATGAGCCGGTCCAGCAGGCGCTTGGTCACCTTCGGCGAGACCACCGCGTCACCCGCGGCGACGCTGCGAATGGCGGAGATCAGATCCTCCGGCGGGGTGTCCTTCAACAGGAAGCCACTGGCTCCGGCGCGCAACGCACCGAGTGCGTGCTCATCGAGATCGAAGGTGGTCATCACCAGTACCCGGCAGCCGTGCCCGGCCTCGACGATCCGCGCGGTCGCGGTCACCCCGTCCACCACGGGCATACGCACGTCCATCAACACCACATCGGGCCGCATTTCCGCCGCCCGGCTGACCGCGGCCGCCCCATTCGCCGCCTCGCCGATCACCTCGATGTCCGGGTGCGCACCGAGCACCATCTTCAGCCCCATACGCATGAGTTCCTGGTCATCCACAACGAGAACGGTGATCGGCACGCCCCTAATCTAACGTGCCGGACCCGCGGACCGGCTACTCCGGGAAACCGGGTTCGAGGGGGATGCTGGCGCGGACTCGCCAGGCCCCGTCGGCGTGCCGGCCGGTTTCCAGCGTGCCGCCGAGCACGGCGATGCGCTCGCGCATGCCGACCAGGCCCATGCCGCCGCCCTTGATCCGGACGGCGGGCTCGTCGAGCGGGACGCCGCCGGTGTCGGTGATGTCGATGGTGACGTCGGTGTCGCGGCGGCGGACCTGGACCCAGGCCTTCGGGTGCGGGCCTGCGTGACGCAGGGTGTTGGTGAGGGATTCCTGCACGATGCGGTGCACGCCCAGGCTGACCTCGGGGGCAACGTCGTCGAGTTCGCCGGTCAGTTCCAGTTCGACGGCGAGGCCGGTGCCGCGCATCATCTCGACCACCTTCGCCAGGCCCGCGGTGCCGTGTTGCGGCAGTTGGTCGGGGGCGTGCTCGGTGCGCAGCAAGGCGACGGTCCGGCGGAGTTCGCGCAGCGCCTCACGGCCGGTGCCCGCGATGGTGCCGAGGGCTTGTTCGGCGGCGTCGGGGTCGCGGCGCAGCGCGTACCGCGCGCCATCGGCCTGCACGATGATCACGCTGACCGCGTGGGCGACCACGTCGTGCAGTTCGCGTGCGATGCGGGTGCGCTCGGAGGAGACCGCGTCGTGCGCGCGGCGCTCCTTGTCGTAGTCGGCGACCGCGAGCCGCGCCGCGACCTCGGTGTCGTAGGCGTGGCGCGCGCCGATGAATTCCGCCAGGGTCCAGCACAATGCGAAGAACATCGCGGTGAAGATGAGATCGCTCGGCGCGACGATGCCCGCCGAGGCCGACAGCGCGCTGTCGGCGACCAGCCCGACCGCGAACCACAGTCCGTCCCGCCGCCCGACATAGGCGACCAACGTGTACAGCATGATGCCGAGACTGAACAGCGTGATGTGCTCGACCTTCTCGTCGCCGACCACATATTGCACCGCGGTCACCGTGAACGACAGCAGCAGCGACACCACCGCCATCGCCCGCGGATACACCCGCCGGAGCACCAGTGGCAGCGGCAAGAACAACCCGATCGCGAGCGCCGCGGCCTTGTTCTCCGCATTGGTGACCCCGAGCACCTCGAGCACCAGCAGGACAAACGCCAGCATCGAATCCGCAACGATGGGCTTCCCGCGAAGCCACAAGCTGAACCGACGCATCGCTTCACCCTAAAGCGCCCGGCACCCACCCACGAGCCCGACCAGTGCGCGCGTCGAGAAGATGGCCGACACAGCCGCACGCGTTCAGAAGGCGTGCGGCCGCACTGGACCGCTCACTGGTCCTGGACAGCGGATCTGGTTGGCTGACGACGTGCAGATCGGTGACTGGATGGTGTTGTTGACCGCGGCGACCGCCGCGGGCTGGGTGGACGCGGTAGTCGGCGGCGGCGGACTGATCATCCTGCCGACCCTGTTCCTCGTCGCGCCGACCATCGCACCGCAGACCGCGCTCGGCACCAACAAGCTGGCCGCGGTCGCGGGCACCAGCGCCTCGGTGGTGACCTTCGCCAAGAAGGTTCCGCTGCGCTGGCGGGTGCTGCTGCCCGCGGCGGCGATCGCGGCGGTGGCGTCCGGAATCGGCGCTGCCGCCGTGTCTTTGATCGATCGCGACCTGTTCATCCCGATCGTGATGGTGGTGCTCGTCGCCGTCGCGGTGTTCGTCACGCTGCGCCCGTCGATCGGCGTCACCCTGGCCACGCACGCGCCGACGCGGCGCAAGTTCATCCTCACGATCGCGCTGGCCGCGGGCCTCATCGGCCTCTACGACGGCCTGCTCGGCCCCGGCACCGGAACGTTCCTCATCATCACCTTCGCCACCCTGCTCGGCACGGAGTTCGTCCGCGCGGCCGCGATGGCGAAGGTGATCAACTGCGGCTCCAACGTCGGCGCGCTGATCTTCTTCGGCGCGACCGGTCACATCATCTGGGCGCTCGGCGCGGCCATGGCCGTGGGCAATGTGGCGGGTGCGATCGTCGGCTCGCACATGGCATTGCGCAATGGCGCGAAGTTCGTCCGGGTCGTGCTGCTCGTGGTGGTGATCGGGATGGTGATCCGGTTGGGCTGGCAGCAGTTCGGTTGATCAGGCGCGGGTTTCCACCTGCGAGGCGAGCCACGGCTTCAGCACCCGCGAGGTGGTCTCGTGGATGCGCCGGTGCAACCGCTCCCCGTCCTCCGCGCCGCTGATCGGCTGCTGGAACAGCACGGTGAGCGCGCCGGACACGGCACCGACGACCGCACCGACCAGCGCAGCAGCGCCGACCTCGTCCAGTTCGTTCGGGAACGCGATGTGCAGCTGACGGGCGATCTCCCGCTGCGCGACCAACTGCGCGTGCGCGGCCCGGCCGCTCACCGACGGCACGGTGCGCGACACCTGCGCGCGCAACGCGGCGATCCGCGCGTTCAGATCGTCGACGAGATGCTCGCCGGGATTGTCCCCGGCCGCGCGTAACGCCCGCAGCAACACCTCGACCGGCCGCTCCCCCGGCCGCCGGCTGCCGATCGCGGCCACCGCGGCTCGCACCCGCTCGTCGGTCTCCGGAAAGAGCAGTTCTTCCTTGCTGGCGAAGTAGTTGAAGAAGGTGCGGGTCCCGACATCGGCCACCGCGGCGATGTCGGCCACCGTAGTTTCTTCATAGCCTCTCGTCTCGAAAAGCTCTACGGCTGCCTGGAGCAGGGCTCGGCGGGTACGTTCGCGTTTGCGGTCACGAAGGGCGGATGGCGGCACGGCGGGCACAGTACGGCATTTCGCGAGGCAGACGCGGTAGGCGGCGGTTTCGCGCGTGCCGTTCCCGCCGCTCACACCCTATCTTTCCTGGTGTGCCACTGTGCATTTCATGCTTGTTTGCACGCGCTGCAAACAAGCACCGCGTGTATTCCTGACAGGCGCAAGTGCTCTCGGACGGAACAGACTAGGTTGGACCGGGTGAGCATCGCGACTTCCAAGGATGTGGACGCCGAGTTCCTCGACCTCCCACTGGCCGCGCTCGCCGAGGCCGCGTTGACCGCGGCGAAGGCGGCGGGCGCCGAACATGCCGACCTGCGGGTGCATCGGCTGGTCACCCAGTCGATCCGGCTGCGCGACGGGCGGGTCGAGTCGATCACCGACAACGCGGAGCTCGGCTTCGCGGTCCGGGTGATCGTCGACGGCACGTGGGGCTTCGCCTCACACGCCGCGCTGACGCCGGAGACCGCGGTGAACGTGGCCCGCCGCGCGGTAACGGTGGCGACCACCTTGCGCGCGCTCAACCGCGAGCGGGTGGTACTCGCCGACGAACCCCGCTACGACAACGTGCACTGGGTCTCGGCCTACGACCTGGACCCGTTCACGGTGCCGACCACCGACAAGGTCGCACTGCTGCAGGACTATTCAGGACGCCTGTCCGGCTCCGACGGCGTCGACCACGTCACCGCCTCGGTCCTGCAGGTGAAGGAGCAGACCTACTACGCCGACACCTCGGGTTCGTCCATCACCCAGCAGCGGGTCCGGCTGCACCCGGTATTCGAGGCGACCACGGTCGACTCCTCGGCGGGCGTGTTCGAGACCATGCGCACGCTGGCGCCGCCGGTGGGCCGCGGCTGGGAGTACGTCACCGGCGCCGACGAAACCTGGGACTGGCAGGGCGAACTCGCGCGCATCCCCGAGTGGCTCGCCGAGAAGGTGAAGGCACCCACCGTCACCCCAGGCCCGACCGACCTCGTGATCGATCCGACCAACCTTTGGCTGACCATCCACGAATCCATCGGTCACGCCACCGAATACGACCGCGCCATCGGCTACGAATCCGCCTACGCGGGCACCTCGTTCGCCACCCCCGACAAGCTCGGCACGCTGAAGTACGGCACGCCGGTCATGCACGTCACCGGCGACCGCACCCAGGAACACGGCCTGGCCAGCGTCGGCTACGACGACGAGGGCGTCGCCGGGCAACGCTGGGATCTGGTGCGCGACGGCATCCTGGTCGGCTACCAGCTCGACCGCGTCTTCGCCCCGCGCCTCGGCCTGGACCGCTCCAACGGGTGCTCCTACGCGGACTCCCCCCATCACGTGCCGATCCAGCGGATGGCGAACGTCTCGCTGCAACCCGACCCCGAGCGCGACACCAGCACCGAGGAACTCATCTCCCGGGTCGACAACGGCATCTACATCGTCGGCGACAAGTCCTGGTCGATCGACATGCAGCGCTACAACTTCCAGTTCACCGGCCAGCGGTTCTTCCGCATCCGCGACGGGAAGCTGGACGGCCAGCTGCGCGATGTTGCCTACCAGGCAACCACCACCGACTTCTGGGGTGCCATGGAGGCGGTCGGCGGGAAGTCCACCTGGCAGCTCGGCGGCGCGTTCAACTGTGGCAAGGCGCAACCCGGTCAGGTCGCGGCGGTAAGTCATGGTTGCCCGTCGGTTCTGGTGCGCGGCATCAACATTCTCAACACCCGGACGGAGGCGGGGCAATGACCGCGCAGACTGTGATCGCCGCGGGCGAGGTCGTCGAACGGGCGCTCGCGCTGTCCAACGCCGACGAGGCGATGGTGATCGTCACCGACGCGCACGACGCCTCGCTACGCTGGGCCGGGAACTCGATGACGACCAACGGGTCGTCGGTGTCGCGGGATTGGGTCGTCGTGTCGATCTTCCGCGACGGACCGCGGTCCGCGCGCGTCGGCACCATCGGCTCCACCAGCGTCGATCCCGCCGACATCGAAGCGGTGGTGCGCAAGAGCGAAGAGGCGGCGCGCACCGCCGAGCCCGCAAGGGACGCAATGCCATTGCTGGAACCGGACGGGACCACCGACGACTGGGCGGACGCACCGGGCAGCACCGGCATCGAGGTGTTCACCGATCTCGCCGACGGTCTGTCCGTCGGCTTCGACGGCAGCGACCGGCTCTACGGGTTCGCCCACCACACCGTGCACACCACCTGGCTCGGCACCTCCACCGGACTGCGCCGCCGCTTCGTGCAGCCGACCGGTTCGCTGGAGATCAACGGAAAGCGTGGCCTCGCGCATTCGCGGCTCGCAAGCACTCCGAGCGGCGAGGGAACCGATCTCGCCAGCGCGTGGGTCGGTGTCGGCACCGCCGATTTCGCCGACGTCGACGTGCCGGGCATGCTCACCGAGCTGTCCCGCCGGCTCGATTGGGCCAAGCGCAAGGTCGACCTGCCCGCGGGCCGCTACGAAACGCTGATGCCGCCCTCCACGGTCGCCGACCTCATGATCTACATGAACTGGGAGATGGAGGGCCGCGGCGCGCACGAGGGACACACCGCGTTCTCCCGCGCTGGCGGCACTCGAATCGGCGAGCGGCTCACCGACATTCCGCTCACGCTCTACTCAGACCCGACCGCGGCTGGGCTCGAATATCGACCGTTCGTCGCGACATCCTCGTCCTCGCAAGCGATGTCGGTCTTCGACAACGGCCTGTCCGCCGAACGAGTCGACTGGATACGCGACGGCGTCATCGAATCGCTGGTCTACCCACGCGCCACCGCCGCCGAATTCGACACCGCCGCTACGGTTCCCGGCGGCAACCTACTGCTCACCGGCGGCTCCGACGCCTCGCTCGACGAGATGATCGCCCGCACCGAGCGCGGCCTACTGCTCACCACCCTGTGGTACATCCGCGAGGTGGACCCGGCCAGCCTGCTACTCACCGGCCTCACCCGCGACGGCGTCTACCTGATCGAAAACGGCGAGGTAACCGCAGCAGTCAACAACTTCCGCTTCAACGAAAGCCCCCTGGACCTCCTGCGCCGCGTCACCGAAGCAGGCGCCACCGAAATCACGCTACCCCGCGAATGGAAGGACTGGTTCACCCGAACAGCCATGCCCCCCTTACGCATTCCCGACTTCCACATGTCCTCGGTCAGTCAAGCAACCTGACACATCGAGGTGAGTCATATGGTCGCTAGTTGATCTCTAACAGCGACGCTTTGACTCACCTCGATGGCGGTCAAGCGTGAAAGGTGATCTCGACGGCGAGGGTGCCCTTCTTGCCGCGGCGCAGATAGCTGCCGAGGATGGTGATCGGGCCCATCAGCCAGTACTTGCGCATGAGCAGCTTGCGCACCCGATCGGTGCCGTCTTGGTCGAGGATGCGCCCGGTACCCGCGACCACGTCGCCGCGCGGCTTGCCCGCCACGCTGCACGGCTGCACGGTGACGTCGGTGTTGCGGCGCAGGCGCTTCACCTTCCAGCTGTCCGCGACCGTCCATACGTAGAGCTTGTCGGCGTCGGCGACCGCCCACACCGGGGTGCCGACGGGCGTGCCGTCCTTGCGGAACGTGGTCAGCAGCACGTAATCGGCTTTACCGACGGCCCCCAGCGTGTTCGTCATGAGGGCAGCGTATCGGGGCGCCAGCTATTCGGGCATTCGGTACTCGCCTGCCTCCAGTCGTTCCAGCAGGCCCTCGGTCCAGCCGGCCAGGGTGCCGAAAACGCTGCTCCATAGTTCCAGGAGGTCCGTCGTGTGCGGCGGCTCGGCGCGTCCGCCGGGGAAGTCCGGGATCATCGCCAACAGACTGGCGCGGACCTCGTCGCTGCGGCGGCGCTGTTCCCGCAACTTCTCGATGACGTGCGCGCGGGGCAGCGCGTCCATGAACGCGATGCCCGCGCCGAGTTCCTCCATGTCGACGCTGACCAGTGCCTCGTCCATCAGCCTGCGGAACTCGACCTCGCCCTCGTCGGTGAGGTTGAACAACGTGCGGCCCGGCCCCTCGGTGCTGCCCTCGGTGCCGTAGGCGGTCAGCTTGCCTTCCTGGGTCAGCTGCTTCAGCGCGTGATAGATCGAGCCAGGCTTGACGTTTGTCCACGTTTCGGCACGCCAGGACAGCAATTCGCGACGCACGGCGTAGCCGTAGGTTGGCTGCCGCAAGCGCATCACCCCCAGCACCAACAGGCGCACAGCCGACATCGACGGACCTCCCTCAGATAGGAAATTTCCATAGTAGTCAAACTTGACTTCTACAGCGCGACCGCCCTAACCTTCGGTAGTCAAAATTGATTACCGCTGGTAATGGGAGGCTTTTATGGGCGACGTGTCAGTGCCGATGATGTGGGGCGGCGACCTGTCCGAGACGCTCGACTTCTACCAAACGCTCGGCTACGAGGTGACCGCGAAGCAGACGCGGCCCTATACCTACGGCGCGGTGGCCCGCAATGGCTACTCCTTGCATTTCGGCCCCACCCCGAAAGACCGGGGCACCGCAGAGGAGTGCTACGTGTCGTGCGTGGTCTTCGTCGACGAAGTCGCCGATCTGCACCAACGGTTCACTACCGCGTTGCGTGAGCGCTTCGGGCGCGTGCCCGCTAGCGGCCTACCGCGCATCACCAGGTTCCGCCCTGGCCAGACCAGATTCACCGTGTTCGATCCGGTCGGCAACACCGTCGTCTACGTCGTGCGCCACGAACCCGACCCGGATTACGGCGGATCACGCGAACTTCAAGGGCTGCAACGGACTTTGGACAATGCCCGGATCCTGCGGTTCTCCAAGCTCGACGACAAGGCGGCCCGCAGGGCACTGGAGTCCGGGCTGCGTCGCTTCGGCAACACGGCGGCTCCGGTGGACAAAGCACGGGCGCTGGCCGAACTCATCGAGTTGGCGGTCGCCACCAACGAACCGCAACGCGTCACCGAGTTACGCGCCGAGATCGCCGCCCTCGACCTGTCCGAGGAGGATCGCGCGGCGATCGACAACCACCTCCAGATCGCCACCGACCTGGAGAAATGGCTGACCGAAACCGACTAACCCGCCATCACCGCAAGCAGCCGCACTCCTTTTCGGGATCCGCATGGATAGGGCGGGTTATATCGAGTGCGGATCCCGAGTGTGGGTGCGGCTCCCCAGGATGGGTGCGAATCCCGAGAGTTGGTGCGGCTGTTCGCAGGTGGTGGGTCGTTACGGACGAGGGTGTGTTACTTGGACTTTCACCGGGGCCAAGGTCAGGACGTCGGGGCCGTCCGCGGTGATGGCGATGGTGTGTTCGGAGTGGGCGGTGCGGGAGCCGTCGGCGGAGCGGAGGGTCCAGCCGTCGGGGTCGGTGACGATGCGGTCGGTGGTGCAGGCGAACCAGGGCTCGATGGCAATGGTCAGGCCGGGGCGAAGGCGGAAGCCGCGGCCCGGCCTGCCGACGTTGGAGACGTGCGGATCCTCGTGCATCGTACGGCCCAGTCCATGACCGCCGAACTCGTTGTTCACCGGGTAGCCGTAGTCGCGGGCGACGGCCGAGATCGCGGCGGAGATGTCGCCGATGTGGTTGCCGGGCAACGAAACCGCGATCGCGGCGGCGAGCGCCTCCTCGGTGGCCCGGATCAGGCGCAGATCCTCTTCCGCCGCGGTGCCGACCACGATGGTGGTCGCCGCGTCCGCCACCCAGCCGTCGATGCCGACGGCCAGGTCCATGGTCAGCACGTCACCGTCGGCGAGCGGGTAGTCGAAGGGAAGTCCGTGCAGGACAGCGTCGTTGACCGAGAGGCAGACGGTGTTGCGGAACGGGCCACGACCGAACGACGGTGAGTAATCCCAGTAGCACGAGACTGCACCACGCTGCTTGATCCGTTCGCGCACATGGGCTTCCAGCTCCAGCAGGTTCACCCCGACGCGGGCGAGCTCACGCAACTCCCCCAGCACCTCGCCGACGAACTGGCCGGTCACCCGCATTCGCTCGATCTCACCCGGCGACTTCAGCTCCACCATGAGCATCTCCTATCTCGGTATTTTAATACCACGGTAGCTCACTCGGTATTTTAATACCAAACCCCCTCTCCTCAGCAGTTTGTAGTTCAGGTCGCGACGGGCCTTAGACTGCGGAACGATCACATCTTTTAATGCGCATATCTACGTAAGAACATGGCTATACATACACTTGCGGTATTTAAATACCGCCAATACCCTGTTCGCATGGTCCGTCTTCCGCTGACTCCGGCTCAAATCGACGCAGGCCGCCGCCTCGGCACCGCCCTGCGCGCCGCCCGTGCCGACCGCGACCTCATCGAAGTCGCCCGCTCAGCAGGCATTTCGCCGGAAACCCTGCGCAAGATCGAGACGGGCCGCCTCCCCTCCCCCGCCTTCGGCACCGTCGTAGCCCTGAGCCTCGCCCTCGATTTCCCGCTCCAGGACCTGGCCGACACCTGGCGCGCCGCAGGCCTCGCCGAATCCGCCTGACCAGCTGGGCGCTACCGGTTAGTCAGCCGCCCGCTGGGCGATGGCGAGGCCGATGGAGCCATCCGCGCCGCGAAACAGCTTGTGCAGCTTGATGACCAGCGTGCCGGTGAGCCCATACTTACGCGAAACCAGGTCGCGCACCCGCTGCGTGCCGTCGGCATCGAGGACCGTCGCGGTGCCCGCGAAAATCCCGTCGACCTTCGGGCGCCCGCGAGCGTCGGAAGCCTGTAGCGTCACGTCCGGGTTGCGGCGGATGCGCTTGACCTTCCACGTTGCCGGATTGGTCCATACGACGATTCGATCGCCGCCCGGCGCGACCCAGACCGGCGTCCCCACCGGGGTGCCGTCCTTCTTGTAAGTCGTCAACAGCACAAATTTGCTCGCGCCCAGCTCATTCCATGTCATAGCGAAAACGGTAGGCCGCAGGGCGTGGCCGGACATCCGCCTGCGGGCGCAAATCCGCGCTGCGCACCGCGACGTATGCGCGGGGTGCGCCGCCGACCGGCGCACCCCGCCGCGATTCATCCACGTTCTTTTTCGTCGGTTCCCCGCTAGCGGTTCCGAACTGCCCCGTTACGCCGTTCGCCCGAGGCAGGCTGTAACGAGGTGGTGTTCGCCGCCGACTGTTCTAGGACCAAGCTGAGAGGGAGGGCTCTACATGAGAAATTCGATGGTCGCTACCGCGCGAGTCACGATCGCCGCGGCATCGGTGCTGGGTTTTGCCGCGGTGGTCGGCTCCGGTACCGCCCAGGCCGCGCCCCAGGACTGTGTTGTCACGCGGGACCTGGTCAGCGCGACGGCGACGTGCCATGACGATGACGCACCCGCGGGCAGGGAGTACACCGTGGTTGTCGAATGCTTCGGCTTGGCCGGTGTGCCGAACGCCTTCCCGCTCATGGCCATCGGTCCGTACCGGGGCTCGTGGGGCGGTTCCTTCAGCCCGTCCGGTCAAGGTTCGGCGTCGTGCCTCGGGCCCACCAGCATCGGCACCGCCACCAACGCTTACGTGGCGATTTACCGCAACTGATCAGCCATCGATGATCGGTCACGTCGGCCTCGGCCGATAGCATTCGCCATCCGTTAGCCGAAACGACCGATTCATCGTAGATGGCCGCGCCCTAGGCGAGCATTCCTGCCGCCTAGGGCTTTTTTTCGTCCAAAACACTAGGAATAACACCATGGCTGCTATATGGTAATCCTTCTTACCAAATAGCTGGAAGTTCTCTCGAGGAGGCAAGCCATGCACTTCGGCGGAGTGACCCTGATGGTGGACGACGTGAACGCGACGGCGGCGTTCTACGAGGAGGCGTTCGGACTCGGGACGGTGTTCGCCGATCCTGATGGCACCTTCGTGGTGCTGGGGCGTGGCGTGTGGTCCCCGGGCCCGTCGGCCCCGAGCCTCACCATCGAACACTGGAAGAAGATCGAGGACTTCGCGGAACCCGGTCCCGCGAACGCTTTTCGGGTAGCCGTCGAAACGGCGGACGTGGACGAGGCCTACCGGAGCGCACTCGCCGCAGGAGCGCACAGCGCGCTGGTGCCGACGACGCGGCCGTGGGGGCAGCGGGTCGCCGTCGTCCGCGACCCCAATGGGGTCATCGTCGAGATCGGGGCCCCGGTCGACTACGGCCCAGCGCCCGCCGAGGATCCCCATCAAAGGAAGTAAGCAGCAATGCGTCGACTAATGCTCATGACGGCGGCGATGGTCGCCACCATCCCGCTCACGCTCGGCACCGCCTCCGCCGCCCCACTACCGGTGCCATATTCCTTGGCCGCCATGGTTTCCGCGAGCGTGACCACGGCGCCGCCGGGCGCGCCCCCTGGCGCGAACGACTGGGGATGCGTCCCGTCGGCGGCTCATCCGCGGCCGGTCGTCTTGGTGCACGGCCTCAGCGGCAACGGCGAAAACAGTTGGCAGACATTCGCTCCGCTACTCGCGAACGAAGGGTATTGCGTCTACGCACTCACCTACGGCGTCTATCCGACGGATCGCGGACTCGTGGCCGGCGTCGGCGGCCGGGCACCGATCGACCAATCCAGTTCGGAACTACGGCAATTCGTCGACCAGGTACGAGCCGCAACGAGAACCGATCGAGTCGATCTGCTCAGCTGGTCCGAGGGGACCCTGGTCAGCGCCGGATATCTGCGGTTTCTAGACGGCGCGGCAGCCGTCGACCAGGCGATCAATCTGGCCCCGATCTGGGCGGGCACCGCGATCACCGACCCACTCGACTCGCCGCTGTCGATCCTCGGCCTGCCCGGCGACCTCTACGAGTCGCTCGATCCCACCTGCGCCGCCTGCGCGGAACTGCGGACCGGGTCCGACTTCATCAATCGACTGCAGGCCAGCGGCGTCTACGCGCCGAATGTGCACTACACCAACATCGTTACCTCCACCGACATCCAGGTGCAGCCCTACACCAGCGGCATCCGAACCGCCCCGAACGCGACAAATATTGTGCTGCAAGACATCTGCCCGGTGAACCTGGCCGGACACCTCTCCGTCTCGGTCGACCCCACCGTCACCGCACTCGCCCTACGAGCCCTCGACCCCGGCACGCCGCGCCAGATCCCTTGTGCTCCATCGCAAGCACCGCCCGGCGTCTGATCCCCACCCTGCATGATGGCCGGGCTGGTCGGCACCGGTCCACCCACGCCCCCTTTGGACGCCATGCGCGTGCTGTGCGCAAAGTCACCTGGTGGAGGGAACTGCTAACACCTGGACGCATCCTGAGACCGCGCGTACACGGTCCCGACTACGAATACGACCCCGACCTGGCAACTCGCCCCCTGACGCACTGCGGGGGCCTCAGCACGTAGCTGAGGCCCCGCGGGTTGTGCCGACCGGTGTCCGAGTGATTTCCTCTGGGCCCCTGCCTCGATACAAGAGGCTTTCATACTTCTAGGGAATCGGCGCACCGAGCGATGCCGCAATCGGTGAGCTCGCGTGCCCGTGCACCTGTACGAGCACCGCGACAATGATCTTCCCCGCGAATCGCCGACCGAAAGCCGTTCGCAGATAACGAATTAGCAACGCGGCTGCCGAATCGTGCCCAAACTGTTCCGCTCGCCGTCACCTACCGCGCACCAAGAATTCGCCAGTGAGCCGCCGCTCGGCAACGGTCCGCCCGCTACTACCTATTTGCCCCTCGGATAACCTTGCCCGATGTTCTTGGCCCAGATCGTCGCAGCGCGCGTACCGAGCCGGATGCTGTCCGTGTTCGTGCGGAACGCGGAGTTGCTGAAATTCCTGACCGTCGGAGCGATCGCCTTCGTCACCACCATGGTGCTCTTCTTCGGATTGAAATGGACTGTGCTGGAGGGCAAGCCGGTGACCGCGAACGTGGTCGCCGTGCTGATCGCCACCGTGGTCTCCTACGTGCTGAACCGCGAGTGGGCGTTCACCGCGCGCGGCGGACGTGAGCGCCGTCACGAAGCGGCGCTGTTCTTCCTGGTGGCGAGCGTCGGCATGGTGATCAACCAGCTGCCGCTCGCGGTATCGAGCTACCTCTTCGAGCTGCGCGCACCGCATGTCTCGGTGCTGACGGAGAACATCGCCGACTTCATCAGCGCGACGGTGATCGGCACCCTGCTGGCCACGGTTTTCCGCTGGTGGGCCATGCGTAAATTCGTGTTCCCCGATCCGGTACGGCCCGCCATGGAACACGACGAGCCGGTTTCCGAGACGCGAGCCTGAACATGCTGGTTGCCATCCCGGCGGGAATGGTGACGCTGTCGGATCGGCGGACCCAGCGCAGTTGGCCGGTGCCGGTCGCGCCATTCCAGATGGCGGCGGTCCCGGTCACCCAGGAACAGTACGAGTTGGTCACCGGACTGCGGCCGAGCAGCAGTCGAGGCGACCGACTGCCGGTCGACAGCGTCTCCTGGTGGGACACGCTGCGATTCTGCAATTCCCTGTCGGCCGCGGAAGGGCTGACGCCCGCGTATCGACTCGACGAGGAGAACGTCGAGTGGGACGACGCCGCCGACGGCTACCGACTGCCGACCGAGGCGGAATGGGAGCACGCGTGCCGCGCGGGCAGCACCGGCCCGCGCTACGGCGAGCTCGATGAAATTGCCTGGTACCGGGGCAATTCGGACGAGCACATGCACGAAGTGGGCGGCAAGCGGCCCAACGCGTGGGGCCTGTACGACATGCTCGGCAACACGTGGGACTGGTGCTGGGACATCTACGACGCCGAAATCTACGGCTCCTACCGGGTTTTGCGCGGCGGCGGCTGGTTCGACGAACACTGGAGCTGCCGCGCGTCGGTGCGCCGCCGCAGCCACCCGACCCTGCGGTTGGACGACGTCGGCTTCCGCGTCGCGCGTTCGCTGCGCTCCTGAACCAATACTTCCGTTGCGGCCGTTGAGCTTTCGCCAACTCCCGGCATCTCCGTCCGGTAGGATAACGATCTAGCCGGTCGACCACCGGCCATGGTCGCCGAGTGGTCGGCTTGCGCTGGAACCGGATTCGCCGCGCCGACGCGGAGTGACACTGTCTCGATAGTGGATTCGCCCCTGCTGCAGGACGGTGGTGCACGATGAGAAATTCCAGCGACATCGTTGTGATGACCGACCACGGTTCCACCGAGGGCAGTTCGGCTCAGCTCGCCCGCGCCGTCGAATTGGTCACCGGTGCCAGGCCATTGATTGTCGACGCGAGACCTTTCTACGACGGCGGCAAGGGCGTGCTGCGACTCGGCGTTCGGCCGACGCTCGTGGCTGAGAATGTCGAGGTACAACCCGCGGCACTCATCATCTATGAAATACCGCCGGGCGATCGGCATCGATTCGCCCACTTTCAAGCAGCTGTCGCGCGCAGCGGCATCCCCTGTCTCGGTGCCGACGCACAAGCCTGGCGAAACGCCACCGACAAGCGACGCACCGTCGATCGATTCCGGGCCGAGGGCATTCCGCAAGAGGAATCGCTCGCACTGAACCGTCCCACCTGGCGTGCGACGCAGGCCGCGTTCGATCGGCTCGGACGCGATGTGTGGACCCGGCCAGCCATCGGCTTCGGCGGGCGTGACGTCTGCCACGTGACCACCGAGGCACAACTGCACACGGCGCGCGACCGCTACCACGAGTCCGGCCACAGTTGGCTGCTCACCCGCGACGCACGCAACTTCGACGAGCACGGCCGCCGCCACCAGTACCGCGTGGTCGTCCTCGGCGACCGGGTGTTGCGCGTGTGCGAGCACGTTCAGGACAACCCGGACGCTCCCTGCAACGAGGCGCAGGGCGCGGTCTCCACGGTGCTCGCGCCCGACGCGCTCCCCCAGCACCTCCTCGAACTCGCTATCCGGGCCACAGCATCGGTCGGGCTATCGTTCGGCGGGGTAGATCTGGTGGCCGAGCGCGGCGGCAGGGTGTTCGAGGTGAATGTGCACCCCGTGCTCGACGTTCCCCAGGGATTGGAAACGGTAGCAGTTCCCTTCGTGCTCACACACCTAGCCACTCGAGCAGGGACGCGATACGAAACCCTGCACCCGCAACGCTGATCGGACATTCCCGACAGATTCTTCCGTACGCTCCACGAAAACGTCAGCGCCGCACATACTGTCCGGTACAAGCATGGCTATCACCCAGACAACGCGCCAGTGGCACCTTTTGAAGGTGACACATCGACCCCCGAAGCGAGCGTATTCATGGTCATCATCGCTGTGCACGACGCCCTCCTCGCGCAGATCGGCAATCCGACGCCGGAGGCACCGCCGGTCTCGGACAAGATCTTGCAGATGGTCCGCTACCTCACCTGGCTGGTGCTGCTCTCCGGGGTGTGCGGAATCACCTACGCCGGTGGACGATTCGCGTGGGAGAAATGGCAGGGCGGGCCGATCGATTCGCCGAAGATGATCGCCGGCGCCATGATCGGCGGTGTGGTCGCCACGAGCGCTGGCACGATCATGAACGCCGTTGTCGGCTGAGTAATCGCGGAAGGCTGTCTTCCGCGACCGCTGGGTGTGGGCTCCCGCGCTGGTGAAGCTGCGGCAGGTGCTGCCTTCGCGGCTGCGCAGCCGGGTGGCGACGTTGACCTCGGCCACCGTGCACGTGCCGGGCGTCGGCAGGCCGACGGTGGACGCGGCGGTTCGCACCGCGGTCGCCGGCGCGATTGGGACAGGCGAGCGATTGCGCTTCGACTACGAAACGCGTTCCGGCACAACGTCACGCCGCGACATAGAGCCGCACCGACTCGTGTACTGGCGCGGCCACTGGTATCTGGCCGGGTGGGATCCGGAGCGCGGCGACTGGCGCGCCTTCCGGGTCGATCGGATCGTGCCGAAAACGCCGAACGGCCCGCGGTTCACGCCGCGGATGGTGCCGGAGGCCGAGATCGCCGAGCGGGTGCAGCGCGGCGTCGGCACGGCCACTTGGCGCTTCCGCGCGACTGTGCGGATGGCCGCGTCCGAAAGCGAGATTCGGGCGAAGATTCCGGCGGCGCTGTCCGTCGAGCCGGATGGGCCGGATCACTGTGTGGTCCAAGTGGGTTCGGACACATCGCAGATGCTCACCTGCTACCGCGGTCTGGCCGATGTCGAGTTCGAGGTGCTGGACGCTCCCGAACTCGCTGAACAGCTGCTGGCGACCGCCGAGCGATTTCGCTGGGCGGCCGGTCACCAGTGAAACATCGAGCCACCGGAATTCGGCGATAAAGTGAAACCCGGCCGGACCGAGCGGAATACGCTGATCGAGGCCGGGCCGTCACTTCCGTAATTACCCGTCAGGGCTGGTTGGCGCCCGCAATGCCGCCGATGATTCCGCCGATGATGCAGCCTGGGATGGCTCCGACAATGGCGAAGATCAGGCCGATCAAGAACCCGATCGCACAGCCGATCAACACACCCGCCACGGTGGTACCCGCGTCACCGATGAACTGCGGTGCCCCCAATTCCGGGGTCGCGGCCGCGACCGGTGTCAGCGTCAATGTGGTTGCGCTGGCGTTGACTTCCGGCGCGACCTGCACCTGCTGGCCGGACACCGACTGCATCGTGGTCGGCACGTTGGCGACCAGCGACCCGTCCGGCGCCAGCACGGAGACGCCCTGATCGGGCGTCAGCACGAACTTGCCGGAGGCGAGGGTGAGGGTCGCACTCGAATGGTCGGGCGCGACCGCCGCCGTATAGGCGACGCCCTGATCGACCCCACTGAACGCGGCGTCGGCCACCTGCGCCTGACCATGCGCGGTGGCGGCGGCGACACCTGTTGCCGCGATGGTGAGCACCGCGGTTGCTACGAACTTCCTGATATTCATAAGGCTTTCCAATCATCTAGCCGATTCGATTGGCGTTTCCCCGGGAACGGCCATGGAACACCATCGATCATGCGCTCTCGGCAACAGCGTTGTCGAGAGTATTGCGAAAATTGAATTGCCTTGCAAGATCACGCATTTCAAACTCCCCAACAATTGGGGGGTTGATTTTCACGCTATTCCAATTCCCCTTCGGTCTCCAGATAGACCTGACGCAACCCATCCAGTGTCGCCTGCTCCGGGTGCTCCCACAAGTCCCGCTCGGCGGCCTCCAGCAGCCGTTCGGCAATGCCGTGCAGCGCCCACGGGTTGGACTGCTCCATGAACTTGCGGTTCACGTCGTCGAAAACGTAGCTCTCCGCGAGCTTCTCGTACATCCAGTCGGCGACGACATTGGTGGTGGCGTCGTAGCCGAACAGGTAATCGACCGTCGCGGCCATCTCGAACGCGCCCTTGTAGCCGTGCCTGCGCATGGCCTCCAGCCAGCGCGGGTTCACCACCCTGGCACGGAACACCCGGGAGGTCTCCTCGGAGAGCGTGCGGGTGCGCACCGCGTCGGGGCGAGTGCTGTCGCCGATGTAGGCCTCGGGGTTCTTGCCGGTGAGCGCGCGCACGGTGGCGACCATGCCGCCGTGGAACTGGAAGTAGTCGTCGGAGTCGGCGATGTCGTGCTCGCGGGTGTCGGTGTTCTTGGCCGCCACCGCGATTCGGCGGTACGCGGTGCGCATGTCGTCGGCGGCGGGTGCGCCGTCGAGGTCGCGACCGTAGGCGTAGCCGCCCCAGGTGGTGTAGACCTGCGCGAGGTCGTCGTCGGTGCGCCAGCTCTTGGAGTCGATCAGCTGCAGCAGGCCCGCGCCGTAGGTGCCCGGCTTGGAACCGAAGATGCGGGTGGTGGCGCGGCGTGCGTCACCGTGCTCGGCCAGATCCGCCTCGGCATGTGCGCGAACGTAATTCGCCTCGGCGGGCTCGTCGAGTTCGGCGACCATCCGCACCGCGTCGTCGAGCAGGGCGAGCACGTGCGGGAACGCGTCCCGGAAGAAGCCGCTGATGCGCACCGTCACATCGACACGGGGACGGGACAATTCGTCGAGCGAGATCACCTCGAGGGTGGTGACGCGGCGGCTCGCCTCGTCCCACACCGGCCGGACGCCAAGCAGCGCAAGGACTTCGGCGATGTCGTCGCCGGAGGTGCGCATCGCCGAGGTGCCCCACACCGACAGCCCCACCGAACGCGGGTACTCGCCATGGTCGGCGAGATAACGGGCGAGCAGCGAATCCGCCATGGCCTGACCGGTTTCCCAGGCCAATCGCGAGGGGACGGCCTTGGGGTCGACGGAGTAGAAGTTGCGTCCGGTCGGCAGCACGTTGATCAGGCCGCGCAGGGGTGAGCCGCTGGGGCCCGCGGGGATGAAACCGCCGTTGAGGGCGTGCAGGACGCGGTCGACCTCGATGCCGGTTTGACGCAGCCGAGGGACGACTTCGGTTGCGGCGAAACGGAGTACGTCACGTACGGCGGTAAGCCGGGGATCGGCGGTCAGGACTGCGTCTGCCTCGGCCAGGTCGGCATGCGCGGCGGCAGGGGCGGATGCGGCCGTCTCGCGGGGACTCTCGGCCGCTGATTGCGCACCGACCACCGGCGACTCGGCCGGGCGATCAGCAGATGACTGAGGACTGGCGCCGGGGCTCTCGGCCTTCGCCGGCGATTGCGCCGTGGACCGCGCGGCACCCGCTGTCGCGAGGAGCGAGTCGGCGAACTCGTCGACGAGTCGGTCGACCGAGTCCGCCGACCAGTCGGCCGATTGAAGAGCGGCAACTAGTCCGCGAGCTTGGCCCTCGACCACGTCCACTCGGCCGCGGACCTCGGTGCCGGATTCGTCCAGCCCCAACGCTTCTCGCAGGCCGGGCACGTTCCGCTCGCCGCCCCACAGCTGACGGGCGCGCAGCATGGCGAGCACCAGGTCGACCTCGCTCTCCCCCGCCGGTGCCTGACCGAGGATGTGCAGGCCGTCGCGGATCTGCACGTCCTTGATCTCGCACAGCCAGCCGTCGACGTGCAGCAGCATGTCGTCGAAGACGTCCTCGTCCGGGCGTTCGGCGAGGCCGAGGTCGTGGTCCATCTTGGCGGCCCGCATCAGCGTCCAGATCTGCTGGCGGATCGCGGGCAGTTTGGCCGGGTCGAGGGTGGAGATGTTGGCATGCTCGTCGAGCAACTGCTCCAAACGCGAGATGTCGCCGTAGCTTTCGGCACGGGCCATCGGCGGGATCAGGTGGTCAACCAGGGTCGCGTGCGCGCGGCGCTTGGCCTGGGTGCCCTCGCCCGGGTCGTTCACCAGGAACGGGTAGATCAGCGGCAGGTCGCCGAGGGCGGCATCGGTGCCGCAGGCGGCGGACATGCCTAGCGTCTTGCCCGGCAGCCATTCCAGGTTGCCGTGCTTGCCGAGGTGCACCATCGCGTCCGCGCCGAAACCTTCAGCAGACCTGACCCATTGATAGGCGGCGAGGTAATGATGGCTGGGCGGCAGGTCGGGATCGTGGTAGATCGCGACCGGATTCTCGCCGAAACCGCGGGGCGGCTGCACCATCAGCACCACATTGCCGAAACGCAATGCGGCGATGACGATCTCGCCCTCCGGGTCGGCGGATCGGTCGACGTAGAGCTCGCCGGGCGGCGGGCCCCACGCCTCGATGATGGCTTCGCGCAGCTCCTCGGGCAGCGTGTCGAACCACGCGGTGTAGGCGGCCGCGCCGATCCGAATCGGGTTGCCCTCCAACTGTTCCGCGGTCAGCCAGTCCGGATCCTGGCCGCCCGCCGCGATGAGGGCGTGGATGAGCGCGTCACCGTCCTGCTCGTCCAGCCCGGGGATCTCCCCCGGCTCGCCGAGGTGGTAACCGGCGGCGCGCATTTCGGTGAGCAGGCGGATGGCGCTCGCCGGAGTGTCGAGGCCGACGGCGTTGCCGATGCGGGCGTGCTTGGTCGGGTAGGCCGACAGCATCAGGACGACGCGCTTGCGTTCGGCGGGGATGTGCCGCAACCGCGCGTAACGCACCGCGATGCCCGCGACCCTGGCCGCGCGTTCCGCGTCCGGGACATAGGTGGACAGGCCGTCGGCGTCGAACTCCTTGAAGGAGAACGGAACCGTGATGATCCGGCCGTCGAACTCGGGCACGGCGACCTGGGTGGCGACGTCCAACGGGGACAGCCCGTCATCGTTGGCCGCCCACTGTGCGCGGCCACTGGTGAGGCACAAGCCTTGCAGGATAGGCACGTCCAGGTCGGCGAGCGCGCCGACATCCCATGCCTCGTCTTCTCCGCCCGCCGAGGCGGTCGCGGGCTTGGTGCCGCCCGCGGCGAGCACCGTGACCACGAGGGTGTCGGCCTGCCGCAGCGTGGCAAGCAGTTCGGGCTCGGCGGTGCGCAGCGACGCGCAGTACAGCGGCAGTGCGCGCGCGCCCGCGTCTTCGATCGCGCGGCAGAGTGCGTCGATGTAACCGGTGTTCCCGGCGAGATGCTGTGCGCGGTAGTAGATCACCGCCACGGCGGGCTGATCGTCGCTCGGCTCAGCCGAAACCCGCTCCAGCACACCCCAGCTCGGCAACTGCACCGGCGGCTCGAAGCCGTGGCCGGTCAGCAGGACCGTGTCGGAGAGGAAATTGTGCAGCTGCAGCAGGTTTTCCGACCCGCCCGCGGCCAGGTAGTTGTGCGCGTCGGCGGCGACACCGCCCGGCACGGTCGAGCATTCCATCAGCTCCGCGTCCGGCGCGCTCTCGCCGCCGAGCGCCACCATCGGCACCCCGCTGGCGCGGATCGCGTCGAGGCCCTCCGCCCAGGCGCGCTTGCCGCCGAGGATGCGCACGATCACCAGATCGGCGCCGTCGAGCAGCGCGGGCAGGTCGTCAACCAGCAGCCGTGCGGGATTGCCCCACCGGTACTCGGCGCCGCTCGCGCGGGCGCTCAGCAGATCGGTGTCGGACGTGGACAGCAGCAGAATCACAGGTGACGGCCTTCCTTGGGTTACGCGCCCATCGGGGGTTGCTGCTCGCCGCCGGGGTCGGCAGCCAGCGGAGCTGGCGGGTGGGTAGAACCCAGAGGGTCTGGCTTTCAACAGTGGCGCGACCGCACCGGATTTCCACCGGTTTCCTCGTCGCCCGCCGAGCATGCAGATGCTACCTGTCGCGGCGCACGAATGCGGACGCCGCTCCGCAGCAGGAGCGGGCGTCGACGCACTCCTGAGAGGTCAGGTCAGATCGGCGTTTCCGTCGACGGCCTTGAGGTGATAGTGAAACTTGTTGACCCGCCAGCCATTCGGGGTCCGCTCGGTGCCGATGTCGTAGCTGCCGATGAAGGTCCGGGTCTTTCCGTAGGTTGCGGAGTTCTTCACGTGCACGGCGATGGCGTCCGCGTGCACGCTCGCCGCGTCACCCGCCAGGTCGACCAGGTGGTTTCCGGACTGGTGATGGACCTCGTCGAGCTCGCCGAGCCCCACCCGCCAGCCCTCAGCGATATCGGCCGCGTCGCGCTCACCGACCGGTCCGCCGAATCCGCCGTCGAAGTCGACCTTCGGTGTGAAAACGACGTCGACCAGGTCGTGCCAACGTCGCTGATCGGTGTAGACGAACATCCGGGTGACCACGTCGATGATCGCGAGACGGTCGGCCAAGGTAGAGATTTCAGACATATGTCTCACCCTAGCGGCAGTCGGAGCTCGCCGTTCGATGACCGACGGGAGCCTACCCCGGCGTGCGGCGGTTGCATCACGCCGAGTCGAGCGACTGCTCCCTGAACGGCTGATCGATGGGGATCCGTACGCTGGGTGGACTATGACTCGACGTGTTCCCGATTCCTGCCCCGGTGTGCTGCGGTTGCATGAGGCAGCCGATGGGCCGCTGGCGCGGATAAGAGTGCCCGGCGGACGGGTGGAGCGGGGGCAGTTGCAGGTGCTGGCGGAGGCGGCGCGCGAGCTCGGGGACGGGAATATCGAGCTGACGTCGCGGGGGAATGTTCAGCTGCGGCAGGTGCGGGATGCGGGCGCGCTGACCGGCCTGCTCGAGGCGGCCGGATTGTTACCGAGCCATACGCACGAGCGGGTGCGCAATATTGTCGCCTCGCCGCTGTCCGGCCGGATCGGAGGCTCGGCGAATGTGCATGAGCTGGTTCCGGTCCTCGACGCGGGACTGCTGGCCGCGCCGCGCCTGGCCGAGCTGCCAGGGCGGGTGCTGTTCACGCTGGATGACGGGCGCGGGGACGTCAGTGGGCTGAATGCGGATATCGGCGTACACGCCACGGGCACAGACGAATTCGCGCTCCTGCTGGCGAGACGGGACACCGGGATCCGGGTCTCGGCCGCCGACGCGGTGGACGTCATGCTCGCCGCCGCGCACGGGTTTCTCGACCTGCGCGGCGACGATGCGGGCCAATGGCGCCTGCACGATATCGAGGGCGGCGCCGAGCGGCTGGCCGACCTACTCGCCCTCAATCGGGGCGCCGATCGCCTGGAATTCACAGCGGCCCAGGATATTCCGATCGGCTGGCTGGATCAGGACAACGGATTGGTCAGCCTCGGCGCCGGCGTTCGACTCGGCTCACTACCCGCCCGGACGGCCGAATTCATCGCCGCCATCGAACGCCCCGTCTTCATCACCCCGTGGCGCAGCCTAGTCATCACCGACATGGACGAGTGGACCGCCGAGCAGGTAGTCCGCGTGCTCGCCCCCATGGATCTCATCTTCGACGCCAACTCCCTCTGGCTACAGGTCAGCGCCTGCGCGGGACGACCGGGTTGCGCGAAGTCACTCACCGATGTTCGCACGGACGTGACTGCCGCTGTCGAATCGGGCCGCGTCCTTCCTGCCGATGGGGCGGCGCCCCATGCCAGCGCCGTCGCTTCGAATCCGCCTACGCACCAAGACATCCCGATCCGCGCCGCAGACGAGGTAACGGTCGCCGGTCGCCAACACTGGTCCGGCTGCGACCGCCGATGCGGCCGCCCGCGCGGCAGCGTCACCGACGTCGTCGCCACCGACTCCGGCTACCGCCAGTCCCCACCAACACCCTGACCGTCACCACTCGCGACCGCCCGCTATCAACCAAATCCGCACTGTCTCTAGGGATTGCGGGTGCGATCCCGAGAGACAGTGCGGATTCGCGGTGGACTATTCGTGGACTTCCAGGGTGCAGCATTTGACGCTGCCGCCGGCCTTGAGGAGTTCTGACATGTCGATGCCGATGGGGTTGTAGCCGCGGGCACGCAGCGCTTCGGTCAGGGCGGTGGCTTTGTTGCTGAGGAAGACGTTCAAGCCGTCGGAGACGCCGTTCAAGCCGAGGACCTCGGCGTCGGCGTCGGTGGCGACGATGGCGTCCGGGAACAGCTCGGCGAGTACCGCTTGGCTCGCGGCGCTGAAGGCCGGTGGGAAGTAGGCGATGGTGGTGTCGTCGAGGGGCAGCAGGACGGTGTCGAGGTGATAGAAGCGCGGGTCGACCAGTTCCAGCGACACCACCTCACGCGAAAAGTGCTGCGCCACTTCTTGATGCGCGGCGAGCGAGCTGCGGAAGCCCATGCCTGCCAGCATCCGCTCGCCGACCAGCAGGAAATCGCCCTCGCCCTCGTTGATTTCCTTGGCGTCGACCAGTCCGGCGAGGCCGTGCTGGGCGAACCAGTTGTGGTACGCCGGGCCCTCGGCGGCCCGCTGCACGTGGGTGAACCGGGCCGACATCGCGCGGTCGCCGACGATGAGACCACCGTTGGCGGCGAACACCATGTCGGGCAGGCCTGGCACGCCGGGCACCACGTCGACCTTGTGCCCGCACTCCTCATAGGTGGCGCGCAGCGTTTCCCACTGCAGCAGGGCGAGGGCGCGATCGACCGGCGCATCCGGATCCATCCATGGATTGATGCAGTAGGTGACCTCGAAGTAGTCCGGACGGCACATGACGAACCGTCGCGGCGACGGTTTACGGGCGGTGGACTCGGCGCGGAGGGTGGCTACAGACGTCAACGTGTCTCCCGGTAGGTCGGCGCGATCTTGCGGCTCACACGACCGTAATTCGCCTACTATTGCACCAGGAACAACGAATCGTTGTGCATTTCGGCCCTGAAACATCGAATCATTGTGTGACAAGAAGAGAGGTGTGACGTGGACGACATCGACCGGCGGATTCTGGAGCACCTGCTCAGACAGGCACGGGCCTCGTTCCAGGAAATCGGCAGCGCCGTCGGCCTCACCGCACCCGCGGTGAAACGGCGCGTCGACAAGATGGTGGCGAGCAAACAGATCACCGGCTTCACCGCCTTGGTGAACCCGGCCGCGATGGGCTGGAAGACCGAGGCCTACGTCGAGGTGTACTACCGCGACAACATCTCCCCCGCCGAACTGCGCCGCACCCTGGAACCGATTCCGCAGATCGTCGGCGTGTGGACCATCGCGGGCGAGGCCGACGCGCTGATCCACGTGATGGCCACCGATATGGCCGAGATCGAGGTGACCGTCGAGCGGATCCGCGAGAACGCCCGAGTCGGCCGCACCCGCAGTTCGATCGTGATGTCCCGCATCCTCGAACGTCCCCGCACCTAACGCCGAGCCACCGCGGTCGGCATGTGTCCGGGCCAGCGGAGTCGCCCACGGCACCTCGGCAGGCCATCCGACCGCTGGCGCCCGAGCTCCGCCGCGCGCACGCTGCCGATGGACCGGGCATGTTGTCCCAGCTACCCGCACCGACTCGGCCTGGCACGCACCTCTTAGGGTGGAGCGCATGTCCGACGTGCGTGCCAGCTACCTCACCGACGGGGCCGAGATCTATCGGCGCTCGTTTGCGATGATCCGCGCCGAGGCGGACCTCAGCGGGTTTCCGCCGGATGTGGCGCAGGTGGTGGTGCGGATGATCCATGGGTGCGGTCAGGTGGATTTGGCGGGGGACGTGGCGTTTTCGCCGGGGGTGGTGGCTTCGGCACGGGCGGCGTTGCGGGCGGGGGCGCCGATTCTGTGTGACGCGAACATGGTCGCGTCCGGTGTGACGCGCAAGCGGTTGCCCGCCGACAACGCGGTGATCTGCACGCTCGCCGATCCTCGGGTGCCGGAACTCGCTGCGGGCATGGGCAATACGCGGTCGGCGGCGGCACTCGAGCTCTGGCGCGATCACCTCGACGGCGCGGTGGTCGCCATCGGGAACGCGCCGACCGCGCTGTTCCACCTGCTCGACCTGCTCGACGCGGGCGCACCGCGGCCCGCCGCCATCCTCGGCATCCCGGTCGGTTTCATCGGTGCCGCGGAATCCAAGGACGCGCTTGCCGATTTCGGCGGCATCGAGTTCCTGACCGTTCGGGGTCGGCGCGGCGGTAGCGCCATCACCGCCTCCGCACTGAATGCGATTGCGAGCGAACAGGAATGACGGACGGCACAGCCACCGACGACTCGGCACGGACCGATGCGGACAACTTCGATGGCAGGCAGCTCAACGGCGAGCCGAGCACGAGGCACGATGCGCGGACTACGGGTGCCCCTGGGGCAGCGACGGTGAAAACCGAATCACGAACCGCGCCAGGCAAATTGTGGGGCGTCGGGCTCGGTCCCGGCGATCCGGAGCTGGTCACGGTGAAGGCCGCGCGGGTCATCGCCGAGGCCGATGTGATCGCGTTCCACAGCGCGCGGCACGGGCGCAGCATCTCCAAAGGCATTGCCGCGCCGTATATGCGGCCTGGGCAACTGGAGGAGCATCTCGTCTACCCAGTGACCACCGAGACCACCGACCACCCCGGTGGCTATCAGGGCGCGATCGATGAGTTCTACGAGCAGGCGGCGCAGCGCCTGGCGGGACATTTGGCGGCGGGGCGGTCGGTCGCGCTGCTGGCCGCGGGTGACCCGCTGTTCTATAGCTCCTACATGCACATGCACCGACGGTTGGCTGACCGGTTCGAGGCCGAGATCATCCCGGGCATCACCTCGGTGAGCGCGGCGTCGGCGGCGCTCGGCACCCCATTGGTCGAGGGTGAGCAGGTGCTGACCATCCTGCCCGGAACCATGCCGGTCGACGAGCTCACCCGGCGGCTCCGCGATACCGAGGCCGCCGCCATCATGAAGCTCGGCCGCACCTATCCCGGTGTGCGCCAGGCGCTTTCGGATTCCGGTCGGCTCGCCGATGCCTACTACGTCGAACGCGCAAGCAGCACTCGCCAGCGCGTGCTGCGTGCCGCCGATGTCGCCGACGCGGATGTCCCGTACTTCTCCATCACTCTCGTTCCCGGCCCGACCCCGACCACTCCGCTTCCCCGCACCGAATCCGCGGTGCGGCAGGCCGAATCGACGAACCAGCCCCCTCTGATCGCTGAGGATACGAATCCTCGTGCAGCGGAATATGACCAACCGGGTCAGGTCGTCGTCGTCGGCCTCGGCCCCGGCGCACCCGAGTGGACGACCACCGAGGTACACGAAGCACTCGCCGACGCAACAGATCTCGTCGGCTACACCACCTACCTGAATCGAGTGCCGTCGCGCCCCGGCCAGCGCAGGCATGCCAGCGACAATCGCGTCGAGTCGGAGCGCGCCGCCATGGCGTTGGATCTGGCCAGGCGTGGCGCGCGGGTCGCGGTGGTGTCGTCGGGCGATCCCGGGGTGTTCGCGATGGCGGCGGCGGTGCTGGAGGAAGCGGCCGATCCCCAGTGGCGCGACGTGCCGGTGCGGGTGCTGCCGGGCCTCACCGCGGCCAGCGCGGTGGCCAGCCGGGTCGGCGCACCGCTCGGCCACGACTACGCGATGATCTCCCTCTCCGATCGACTCAAGCCGTGGGAGGTTGTCGCCCAACGTCTTTCCGCCGTGGCCGCCGCCGATATGGCGATCGCCGTCTACAACCCGGCCTCGTCGCAGCGCACCTGGCAGGTCGGCGCCATGCGTGACCTGCTGCTGGAGCATCGCAAGCCCGACACGCCCGTGGTGCTCGGCCGCGATGTGGGCGGGCCGACGGAGTCGGTGCGCGTGGTGCCGCTCGGCGAACTCGACCCGGCCGAGGTCGACATGCGCACCCTGCTGATCATCGGCGCGTCCACCACCACGGCCATGGATACCGACCAGGGGGTCCGCGTTTACACCTCGCGACGCTACGCACGCACCGGCGACGCGGCCTCGCCCGGCGCGTAAGATCGCCTGACGCACTGACGATTGGAGGGATCTTGGCCGCGACACTGTCGGAGCTGACACTGCGCGCCCGAGCCCTCGAGGCCCGAGCCACCGCCGGCGAACAGGCACTCGATGAGCAAGGTGACGTCCTCGGCGAACTCGCGGCTCTCACGAGGAAGGCGCTCGACGGCATCGACCGGATCGAGGAGCGCACCGGGAAAATCGAGGAGGACCTCGTCGAATTGCGCCTCGGGCAAGCGCGGTTGGCAGAGGGTATGGCGCTGGTGCTGGCCCGTCTCGATCAGCTGGCCGGTAAGTAGGTCACGCGGCGGTCCGGCGAACGTTCGTATAACATTCCACTATGGAAGGTTGATAGCGAAGGGAGCAGTCGGTTGACGAAGACCGCGACCAGCCGCAAGCCGTTGAACTCCACGGCCGCGTCGCTGCTCGGATTTCTGCACGAAGGGCCCATGTCCGGCTGGGATCTGGTGGCCAAGGCCCAAGAACGCATCGGCGACTTCTGGACGATCACGCAAAGCCAGGTCTACCGGGAACTCGGCACGATGGACGCCGCGGGCCTGGTGGAAAAGGGTGCGCCGGGCGCTCGCGAGCGCACCCCCTATCTGATCACCGACGCGGGACGAGAAGCCTTCCTGGAGTGGATCGCCCGCGACCCCGGCGGCGAAAACATCCGCTTCCCGCTGCTCTTGACGCTGTCCTTCGGCGACCATCTCGATCGACCGCACCTCGATCGAATCATCGCCGCCAACAAGGAAATTCATCAGGAGCGACTCACCAAGTACCTTGACGAGGACCCCACCTGCATGCCTGCCTTCGCCCGCGCGACACTGGATTTCGGCATCGGATATGAGCGCGCGGTGCTCGATTGGTTCGACCGGCTACCCGGACTGCTCGGCGGCTGACCGAAGCCAATCCCACACCTGCGCGACATTTTCCAGCACTACGGCACCCTCGGGCAGCGGCGGCCGGTCGACCATGACGACCGGCAGCCCCGCCGAACGAGCGGCGGTCAGTTTGGCGTCGGTCTGGTCGCCGCCGCTGTCTTTGGTGACGAGCAGATCGATGCGCCGGTCCGCCAGCAGCCGGGATTCGTCGGCGACCGTGAAAGGCCCACGGGCGAGCAGTAATTCATGCTTCGGCGGGAGTGTGACCTCGGGCGGGTCGATGGCGCGGATCAGAAACCAGGGACGGGTCAGTCCGGCGAAAACGCCGACGCCCTGACGTCCGATGGTCAGGAACACGCGATTGCCCTGCGCGGCAACGGTCTTCGCGGCGGTGGGGAGATCAGGTACTCGAATCCACCGGTCACCGGGCTGTTCGGACCAGCTGGGTCGCCGGAGATGGACGAGCGGCAGATCCGCCGCCGCTGCGGCGACATGCGCGCTGATGATGCCCGCGAACGGATGGGTGGCGTCGACCACGGCCTCGATCTCGTTGGCCACCAACCATTCCCGCAGGCCGTCGACCCCACCGAAGCCGCCGACGCGGACCGCGCCGACCGGCAACAGGGGGTCACGAACGCGACCGGCGAGCGAGGAGACGACGTCGAATCCTTGCTCGCCGGAAGCGATGGCAGCCAGGTCCCTGGCTTCCCGGGTACCGCCCAGAATCAGGGTTTTCAGGGCTGACCGCTGAAGTAGGCGATGCCCGCGTTCAGCAGCGACGGCCCGCCCGCGACGGCAAGGCCGATGATCGCGCCGAGCACGGCACCGGGCAGGATCCCGACACCGAAGAACAGGATTCCGATAGCGGCGCCGATCAAGCCGCCGACGAGTGCGCCGAGCGAGGCGCGCTGCAGTTCGGCGAAGAACCAGTCCTGCGCGCCGATGAACTCGGCGGCGACCGGGGCGTTCGCGGTCGGCGCGACCTTCGGGGTCAGCGTCAGCCGGGTGGCGTCGTCGGCGATGGCGGCGGCGATCTCCACCTGCTCGCCCTTGGCGGTCTGGGTGAGCGGAATGGTGGCGACGGTTGCGCCAGCGGCATTCGTCAGGGTGACCGACTGCTTGTCGGTGGCCAGGCTGAACGCACCGCCGGTGACGCTGGTGACCACGGACTTGCCCGCGTCGGCCAGCTGCAGTGCGTAGCTGACGCCTTGGTCCTGACCCTTGACGGTCGGCGCGGCGGCGGTCTGATCCTGCACCGCGGGCGGCGCGGGTGTCGGCGCGGCATACGCGGTACCCGCGCTGACGCCGGTGGCGGCGATGGCCAAAAGTGCGGTGGCGGCGAACTTCTTGTATTTCATCTATCTCCCCATCAGGAACCGGTTTTCCGATCATGACCGGAACTCGGCCCCGACCCTACCCGCTGGGGTGAACTCGTTTCATTCGTGGACCTCATTTTGCAGTCATGCATTGTGCAGTTTCACAACTGACCATTGCGTCACGGGCAGCTGCGGGCGCCACGTCGTGAAAGATCCCAGCGGCTCCGCGCGGTAGATCTGAAACTTCCGCAACGTGCCGCCATGCCTGGCCGCCCAGCTGAGCAGGAGCGATTCGGATTCCGCGGTCACCGCGTTCGCGACGAGCCTGCCGCCCTGTCGCAGCTGGGACCAGCATGTCTCGAACAGGCCAGGGTGGGTTAGCCCGCCGCCGATGAAAATGGCGTCCGGAGAGGGGAATTCGGCAGGACTCTTCAATTCGGCGAGTACTTCGCCGTGTACGGCGACGTGCGGGACACCCAAAGCGGCCGCATTGTCGGCGATCTGCCGCCGCCGCTGGTCGAGTTGTTCGAAAGTGACTGCGCGGCAGCTGGGATGCGTGCGGCACCATTCGATCGCGATGCTGCCCGAGCCACCACCGATGTCCCACAGGAGTTCTCCCGGTGCGGGCGCCAGGGCGGCCAGCGTCAAGGCGCGCACCTCGTTTTTGGTGAGTTGTCCATCGCCGCTGAACAGTTCGTCGGGCAGGCCGGGTAACCGGGTCGCTCGAACATGCTTCAAATCTGCGGCGCATTCGATCGCGACAATGTTGAGCGGGTCCCCCGCGGGCCGCTGCCACTGGTTCGCGATCCCCGCTTCGCGCCGCTCCGCCGGACCACCCAACTGCTCCAGCACTGTCAACGACGAATCACCGAACCCATTGCGCTCCAACAACTCCGCCAGCTGTCCCGGCGTGTGCTCATCAGCGCTGAGCACCAGCACCCGCCGCCCATCGACCAACTCCGGAAGCACCGTCTCCAGCGCCCGCCCCACCACGCTCACCACCGGCGTCTCCGCCAACCCCCACCCCAACCGCGCACACGCCAGCGACGCCGACGACGGCTGTGGCAGCACCCGAAGCGCCGCCGCCCCCAACAACCGCGCCAACGTCACCCCGATCCCATAGAACATCGGATCACCACTGGCCAGCACACACACCCGCGCCCCGGCATAGCGCTCGAACAACCCAGGCAACGCAGGCACCAACGGCGACGGCCACACCACCCGCTCCCCCACCGAATCCCGTTCCGGCACAAGCGCAAGCTGCCGCGCCGACCCGAAAAGCACCTCAGCGCAAGCAATAGCCTCCCGCGCCGATCGCCCCAGCCCGTCCCACCCATCGGCCCCGATCCCCGCCACCACAACCGGCGGCCCCGACCACATGGCCGTCATCCGCGTTCACCCGGCAGGGCCCGCGGCACACGGCAATCGGCCGCAACGTCGCGCCCACCTATTGCCTCGATCATTCCCGCACCATCGATGCGCAATGCCGACTCACGCTCACTGCGGCCTGGTGACGGCCGGTTCGTCGATCGAATGCGAGTTTGTGACGGCAGGCGCCTACCGCCCGATACCGTGCTCTGGACGTCAATGCGGCCAGCGGCTCTACGGGCGTCCGCGCGCACTCCGCAGGTAGCAGCTCGTGGCGCGAGATCCATCGCGCAATCACGGCGTGTTGCCGCCCGAATCGAGTCGCGCCGACGACCGCTCACCGCGGCATCCGGCGCCAGATCGCTTGAGGCAGTAGATGCATCACGAAGAAGATGGGCCGGAGGATGGCCGGTGTCGCGACCGTTCCCGCACGTTTGTGCAGTCCTTTGACCACCGCGGCGGCAACTTGGTCGGGGGTGCTGGAGAATGGCGCCGGGTCCATCCCCTCGGTCATGCGGCCGATAACGAAGCCGGAACGCACCAGCAAAAGATGAACGCCGGTGCCGTGCAACGCATCCGCGAGGCCGCTGGCGAAGCCGTCAAGGCCCGCCTTCGCCGATCCGTACACATAATTGGCGCGGCGGACCCGAACGCCTGCGATCGAGCTGAACACGACGAGTTGCCCCTCACCTTGCGCGCGAAGCAGATTCGCGAGCGTAGTGAGCACGCTGACCTGGGCGACGTAGTCGGTGTGCACCACGGCCATCGCATGCGCCGGATCGTGTTCGGCACGCGCCTGATCGCCGAGCACGCCGAACGCGAGCACCGCAACCCCGATCTGCCCGTACTCGGCCGCGATCTTCTCGAAGAAGGCGGGATGGTTCGCCGTGTCGTCGGCATCGAACTCCACGCAGTGCACGGCCGCCGCCCCACCGTCGGTGAGCGCCGCCGTCTGCTCCGCTAGGTCACCACTGCGCCGCGCCGCGAGGATGACCACCTGCCCCGGCGCCAGCCGCCGCGCCACCTCGAGCCCGATCTCGCTGCGCCCACCGAGCAGCAGCACCGTCCCCTCCGCAATCCCTCGCAATCCCATGCGCTAAGTCTGTCATTCCAAGCCCCCGCGGAGTGCCCGCGGGCCTGCCGCTACGGTCGGGGGATGCCGACCCAGACCGTGCAGCTTTTCCCCGCAGCGCTCGAATTCGTCACCGAACGGCACCTCGCGACGTTGACTACGTTGCGCGGCAACGGAACACCGCATGTCGTCGCGGTGGGATTCACCTGGGACCCGGAGGCCGGGATCGCCAGGGTGATCACCGACGGCGCGTCGGCGAAGGTGCGCAACGTGCGGCGGGGCGGTTACGCGGCGGTGAGCCAGGTCGAGGGACGACGCTGGCTCACCCTCGAGGGCCCGGCCACGGTGCTCGACGACCCCGACGCCGTGTCCGAGGCGGAGACCCGCTACGCAGGACGCTACCGAGTCCCACGCGAAAACCCGACTCGGGTAGTCATCGCGATCGAAGTCCACCGCGTCCTGTCCAGCTCCACCCTGATCGCCCCGGCTACCGACGCCCCAACGCAGCAGTAAAAATACTTGCTGCACCGTTTCGGAGATCCGCACCCACTCTGAACTCCTAGAACGAGTGCGGATCCGACAAAGGCTCGGTGACGGTGGACTGCCAGGCCAGCGCCACGAGTGGGTCCGGTCGGTTACAGAACCGTCAATCCGTGCGGGCGCTGGTTCATGGACTCGCAGCCGTCTTCGGTGACCACGACGATGTCTTCGATGCGCGCGCCCCACTCACCACGGAAGTAGATGCCGGGTTCGATGCTGAAGGCCATGCCCTGCTGCAGGACCAGGTCATTGCCCTCGACGATGTAGGGCTCCTCGTGCACCGAGAGACCGATGCCGTGGCCGGTGCGGTGCACGAAGGCGGGGCCGAAACCGGCTTCGATCAACGGGTTTCGGGCGGCCGCGTCGACGGATTCGGCGGTGACGCCGGGACGGACGGCCGCGACCGAGGCCGCCTGGGCGCGCTCCAGGGCGGCGAAGCTGGCGGCGATCTTCGGGTCGGGTTCGCCCATAACGTAGGTGCGGGTCGAGTCGGAGTAGTAGCCGGGGTCGACCGGGCCGCCGATGTCGATGACGACGACGTCGCCGGACTCGATGCGCCGCTCGGAGTCGTGGTGGTGCGGGTCGGCGCCGTGCGGGCCGCTGCCGACGATGACGAACGCGGCTTCGGTGTGCCCCTCCTCGACGATGGCGGCAGCGATGTCCGCGCCGACCTCGGCCTCGGTGCGACCGACCTGCAGGAATTCGCTCATTCGCGCGTGCACGCGGTCGATGGCGGCACCCGCGCGGCGCAGTGCGTCGATCTCCGCGGCGTCCTTGATCATGCGCAGTTCGCGCAGCACCGGCGTGGCGGAGGCGGGCAAGCCGGTGAACGACTTGGCCAACGGGATCAGGTGCAGCGCGGGCATGGCGTCGGCGACGGCAACGCGCGAGCCGGCGTGCAGCGCGGACTTCACGATGCCGTACGGATCGATGCCGTCGACCCAGTCCAGGACCTGCAAGCCGAGTTCACCGGCCGCGGATCCGGCCAGCGAGGCCAGTTCCAGTTTCGGAATCACCACCGAGGGGGTCGCGCCATCGGCGGGGATCACCAGGCAGGTCAGCCGTTCGAACGACTCGGCGGCCGACCCGATCAGGTACCGAAGATCCGGGCCCGGCGTGATCAGCAAAGCGTCCTGATGGGCGGCCCGCATCAGCTCCACCGCCCGCTCCAACCGCTTACCGTAAACGTCCGCCGCGAACCTGGAATCCGTATGCGAGCTCATTCATCCGACGTTACCTGTCCGACCCCCTCAGGCGAACCCGAACTCCCCCGCCCCCGCTGCGGATCCGCCCCGCCTTCACACACGTGCTCGGTCCTTCGCACAGCCCTCGACCGGTTGAAAGATATGTGCAGGGACAACCGGCTCTGCGAAGACAGAAACTGGCGAGTGGGGAGACGATCGGCTCGACTGGGGATGTCTGGGCCGACTACCCGGATCACCACGGGTTTGTCGGGGGTGGGAGGTAGCCTCAGCGCGTGACTTCTGCTGCGACTTCCGGTGGACCGCTGTTGCTCCTGGACGGGGCGAGCCTGTGGTTCCGTGCCTTTCACGCGATTCCCGAGAAGATCACGGCGCCGGATGGGCGGTCGGTCAATGCGGTGCGCGGGTTCACCGATATGGTCGCGTCGCTGATCACCAAGCATGCGCCGAGCCGGTTGGTGGTGTGCCTGGACTTGAATTGGCGGCCAACGTTCCGCGTCGAACTGGTGCCGTCGTACAAGGCGCACCGGCTCGATACGTCCGACGACGCGGGGCCCGGCGCCGAGACGGTGCCGGACACGCTGACCCCGCAGGTCGACATGATCCTCGAGGTGCTCGCCGCCGCCGGGATCGCGACCGGCGGCGCGGCGGGACTAGAAGCCGACGACGTGCTGGGCACCCTGGCCACCCGCGAGACCAGCGACGACGTGGTGGTCGTCAGCGGCGACCGCGACCTGCTGCAGCTCGTCCGCGACACACCGAAGCCGCCGGTGCGGGTGCTCTACGCGGGACGCGGACTGGCCAAAGCCGAGCTGTTCGGCCCCGCCGAGGTGTCCACCAAATACGGTGTGCCGCTGGCGAACGCGGGCCGCGCCTACGCGGATCTCGCCACCCTGCGCGGCGACGCCTCGGACGGCCTGCCCGGCGTCGCGGGCATCGGCGAGAAGTCCGCGTCGCTGCTGATCTCCCGATTTGGTTCCCTGGAAGCACTTGTCGCCGCGGTCGAGGACCCCGAAGCCGACCTCGCCCAGGGCATCCGCGCCAAACTCCGTGCGGCAGAAGACTATTTGAAGGCGGCGGCCCCCGTCGTCCGGGTCGTCTGCGACGCCGAAGTCGAATTCTCCCGCCCCGACACCCTCCCAACCACCCCCGCCGACCCCGACCGCCTCCGCGAACTGGCCACCGCCTACAACGCCGAAAGCCCGATCACCCGCCTCATCAAAGCCGTCGCCACCCGCACTTAGCCACCAGCAATTCCGTGCGCGGCTCCACAATTCGCACGCAGCGAGGCCAAGCACGACCTAGGTCATGGGGAGCTGGTGTTGGTATCGGCCGAGAAGGCACCCGCACCAGTTCCCCATGATCTTGAATTCGGGGCCTGCGCGGGTGGGAAACGCCAACGGCCGGCCCACCTTGGGTGGGCCGACCGGGGAGCTCGAGCGAAAGAGACCTAGTTGGGGCGGCCGACCTCGTAGGTGCCGTCTTCCTTGGTGATCTTGATGGTCACCTTTTTGGCTTCGCCGCTGACCTTGAGGTTGCAGTCGAAGGTGGCGTCTACCTTGACTTCCTGGCCGGAGGGGCAGGAGACGTCGGCTACGTCTTGGATGCCGTAGGAGTCGGTAAGGACCTTCTTGACGCCGTCTTGGACGGCGGACTGGTCCAGTTTGTCCTTGGAGGTCAGCACGAGGACGAGGGCGACGATGGCGCCGATGACGACGACACCGAGCACGACCAGGCCGATGACCAGGCCTTTCCCCTTACCGCCCGACTGCGGGGGTGGCTGCTGCTGACCCCACTGCGGGTTGGGCTGCTGACCCCACTGCGGCTGCGGCTGACCCTGCTGCCAATCCTGCGGCTGGGCCTGACCCCACTGCGGCTGACTCGGCTGACCGGGCTGGCCCCACTGCGGAGTTGGCTGCTGGCCCCATTGCGGCTGGGCGGGCTGCTGGGGCTGCGGCGCCCACGGTTGCTGCGGCGGCTGATCACCCCACTGCTGGGTCGGCTGTGCCGAGGCAGGCGTCTGCGGCTGACCCCACTGGGGGGCCGACCCCGTCCCGCCGGGTGCCTGCTGTCCACCCCACTGCTGGGTGGGATCGTTGCGTCCCTCCCCGGGTTCGCTGGGTCCAAACGGGCCGCTCATCTGGTTGCCTCCACTCGCATCGTTGTACACACGGTAGCCCCCCGCGTGGGAACGGTCGCACGCATGCCTTCGCCTCGCTCATGCTCGGCTCCGGCATGCGAGTCCTCCGCCACGGTCGGTACGCGAAAGAAATCAAATCACAATCGAATCCGCTACGCGGCGTCCACCGCGACGACACCCCGCCGGATCGCTCGCACCGCCTTCGCGGCGGTCGACGCGACCTCCGGATCGTCGGCACTACCGTGGATCTGATCGAGCAGGTCGATCACCTGCCTGCACCAGCGCACGAAATCGCCCGCGGACAGCGGCGCGGCCTGGTCGCCGCTGGCGAGCAACGACTCGGCCAACCCGTCGCCGCGCGCCCATTTGTGCACGCCGGTGACGAAACCCAGATCCGGTTCCCTGGTCGGCGGCAGCTTGTGCCGCGACTCGTCGGACCGCAGCTCGCTCCACACCCGGATGGTCTCGCCGATGGCCCGCCGGATCGGCTCCGTCGGACCTGTGACGCCGAGATAGCCACCGTCCTGGCGGGATTCGAACACGAGAATCGAGACGACACCGGCCAATTCGGCCGGTCCGAGCCCACGCCACAACCCCTGCCGCAGGCATTCCGCGACCAGCAGGTCGCTCTCGGAGTAGATCCGGGCGAGTCGGCGCCCGTCGGCGGTTACCTCGGACTCGTGCACGAACCCGCGCTCTTCCAGCAGCCCGACGATCCGATCGAAGGTGCGGGCCAGCGAGTTCGTGGTGGCGGCAACCTTCTGGCGCATGGTCTCGGTTTCCCGGGCCAGTCGGTTGTAGCGCTCGCCGATGCGCGACATCTGCTCTCGATCGGCGCGCGTATGCGCGGGATGCGAACGCAGACTGCGACGCAAGGTCGACAATTCCCGATCGTCGGCCGCGGAAGCCCGCTTGCCGCGGCGCGGTCGGCCGGGCGCGGAAATCCCGGTGCTGCGCAGCGCCGAAGCCAGATCGCGCCGGGCCTGTGCGGTCCGGTGGTCGACCCGCCGCGGCAACCGCATGTGCCCCAATGTCTCCGCGGGCACGGGGAAGTCCGCCACCGAGACCCGCCCGGCCCACTTGTCCTCGGTGAGCACCAACGGCCGCGGATCCCCCGGCGTCGCGTCGGGTTCCAGAATGACCGCGAGACCGGCCCGCCGCCCGGACGGAATCGCCACCACATCACCGCGCCGCAACGCGGTCAGCGCGGCAACGGCCACGCCGCGACGGTCGGACCGGCCCTGCTGTTCGATCTGCCGTTCCCGCTGCTTGATCCGCTCGCGCAGCGAAATGTATTCCAGGAAGTCACCATCGGTGCCGCCGAGCTGACCGCGCAGCTTACGCAGCTGCGACTCGTTGCGTTCGATGCCGCGCACCAGCCCGACCACCGAGCGGTCCGCCTGGAACTGCGCGAACGACCGCTCGAGCAGCTGACGCGATTCGGCCGAACCCATCCGATCGATCAGGTTGATCGACATGTTGTAGCCAGGCTTGAACGAACTGCGCAGCGGATAGGTCCTGGTGGAGGCCAGACCGGCGACGGCACTGGTGTCGACCTCCGGCTGCCACAGCACCACCGCGTGCCCTTCGACGTCGATGCCGCGACGTCCGGCACGACCGGTCAGCTGGGTGTATTCGCCGGGGGTGAGCTCGGCGTGCGACTCACCGTTGTACTTGACCAGCCGCTCCAGCACCACCGTGCGCGCGGGCATGTTGATGCCGAGAGCCAGTGTCTCCGTAGCGAATACGGCCCGCACCAGGCCCTTGACGAACAGTTCCTCGACGGTATGCCGGAACGCGGGCAGCATGCCCGCGTGGTGCGCGGCCAGCCCGCGATGCACCGCCTCGCGCCACTCCCAGTAGCCGAGCACCTCCAGATCGGCCTTGGGCAGATCGCCGGTGTGCTTCTCGATGATGGCGTCGACCTGTTCCCGGTCGCCGTCGCGGCTGCGTTCACCCGCCCCGTCGGCTCCGCCGACTGCCGTCCCCGAGAGATCCAGCCGTGCGCGCAGGCATTGAGCAAGTGCGCCATCGCATCCCGCGCGACTGAAGATGAATGTGATCGCGGGCAGCAGGCCCTCTTCGTCCAGTTTGGCGAGCACCTCGGGTCGCGGCAATGGCCGGAAGTCACGCCGCGGACCACCACGCCCGTGCCGCGGCCGATCCCAGCTGTTCGCCCGATCGGCGGCCTCGCGCTGCCGGATGAACCGCACCAGATCCTCGTCGACCAGCACCTTCTGATCGGTGGAGTCGGTGTCGAACAGATCGAACATCCGCCGCCCGACCATCACGTGCTGCCACAGCGGCACCGGCCTGGTCTCGTCCACCACCACCGCGGTGTCGCCGCGCACGGTCTCCATCCAAGCGCCGAATTCCTCGGCGTTGCTGACCGTCGCCGACAGGCTGACCAGCTTCACGTCCGGCGGCAGGTGCAGGATCACTTCCTCCCACACCGCGCCGCGGAACCGGTCGGCGAGGTAGTGCACCTCGTCCATCACTACGAACGACAGTCCGTGCAATGCGTCCGAGGACGCGTACAGCATGTTGCGCAGCACCTCGGTGGTCATCACGACCACGGGCGCGCCGGGGTTGATCGACTGATCACCGGTGAGCAGGCCGACGCTGTCGCGCCCGTAACGCTCGGTCAGATCGGCGAACTTCTGGTTGGACAACGCCTTGATCGGCGTGGTGTAGAAGCACTTTCCGCCCGCGGCGAGCGCGAGATGCACAGCGAACTCGCCGACGACGGTTTTACCCGCACCGGTCGGCGCGCATACCAGGACGCTGTGCCCGTCTTCGAGTGCCGCACAGGCGGTGCGCTGAAAAGGATCGAGGCTGAACTTCAGCTCGGTGGAAAACTTCGCTAGCTCGCCTGTATGCGACCGGTGATGTGTCACCGTCAGAGGGTATCGGAGTAGTCCGACATCGAGCGTCCGGTTTTATCCGGGGGTGTCACCAGCGAGTCGGCGGGATCGATCGGGTCGGGGCCGGTGATCGAGGAGGCCTCTTCGTCGGCCAGCGCGGCCAGGTTCTCCTCTTCCCTGCGGGCCCTGCGGAGGTCGTTCAACCGGGAGAACTGGATCGCGACCTCGAACAGTACCGTCAGCGCGAGCGCCAGCGCGAGCATCGAGAACGGGTCCTGCGGGGTCACGATCGCCGCGAAAACGAAGAGCCCGAAGGTGATTCCGCGCCGCCACGCCTTGAGCCGCGCATAGGTCAGCACCCCGATGAGGTTCAATCCGATAATCAGCAGCGGGGTTTCGAAGCTGACGCCGAAGATAACGAGCAGTTTGATGATGAAGCCGAAGTATTGTGAGCCGCTCAGCGCGGTGATCTGGACGTTGTTGCCGATCGAGAGCAGGAAGCTCAACGCATGGGCGACAACGAAATACGCCAACGCGGCGCCAGTCGCGAATAGCACCGTTCCGGTCGACACGAACCCGAACGCGTACTTGCGCTCCTTCGTGTACAGCCCGGGTGTGATGAACGCCCACAACTGGTAGAGCCACACCGGCGCGGCGAGCACGATGCCTGCGGTCATACCGACCTGCAAGCGCAAGGTGAACTGTTCGAACGGCGCGGTGGCCAGCAGCTTGCAGGTACCGTCCGGGCTGATCGCGGCGCGCGACGAGTCCGGCAGCGAACAGTAGGGGCCACGCAGGATATCGCCGAGGCTCTCGACGCCGAGGAACCCGTACTCGTACCAGATGAACCCCAGCACGGTGGTGACGATGATCGCGGCGATCGAGACCAGCAACCGATAGCGCAGTTCCTGCAGATGCTCGACCAACGACATGGTGCCGTCGGGATTGGTCCGGCGCTTGCTCTGCCGGGGATCGAACGGGATTCGCATGGCTGGTGGGTGCCCCTGGGTTGGAAGCTCGGCTACGGGGAAGCGCTTGCGAGTGCTGATGCGCGCGGCAACAGCACTATGCCCGGAGTGAGTTCTAACTCACCCCGGGGACGAACACCGCGCTCAGAGCGTCTTCGGCTCGGCCTGCGGCTGGGGCTGCGGGGTGACCGACGGGGTCACCGGCTGCGCGGCAGGCAGTTGCTGCGCGGGCTGCTGTACCGGAGCGGCCGACGCGTGGTCGGACTCCTTGCCCTCGTTCTGCATCTGACTGACCTCGCTCTTGAAGATGCGCAGCGACCGACCCAGGCTGCGGGCCGCGTCGGGCATCCGCTTGGCACCGAAGAACATCACGAAAACGACCGCAATGATCAGCCAGTGCCAGATGCTCAGACTGCCCATGATTGTTACCTCCCAAGACTGGTGATGGTTCCGATGCTACCGGAGGGTGACGTGCGAGAACGCACCCTCCAGCCGCCATGGCTTGGCGTTGCGCCAAGCCGTGCTGACTCTCTCAACGAGCGCTCGCGTGCGCGGCCCGCAGTTGTTCGTACAATTCCGCGCCGGTCCAGGTGCGCCGGTCACCCTGCTCCGCCGCGACGATCAGTTCGATCAGCCGCTGATTCACCGGCGTCGGCAGCCCGACCATCGCACCGAGACCGACGATTTCGCCACAGAGCCAAGAGATTTCGGTTTTCCGGCCGAGTGCCAGATCGTCCGCCATTGACGAGCGGGCCATCGGGTCTACGGCGAGCACCCGGCCGAAAACGCGCCGGAAAATGCCGTCGGGGACGGTCAACAGCGTAGCCATCAGCGCGGGCGGCAGTGGCGTGAGACGGGCGGGGTGGATTCGCGCCCTGTTCATCACCGCGAGCGCCTCCCGCTGGGTCAGCGACAAGCAGCGGCGATAGTTGCGGTCGGTGAGTTGCTCGCGCAGCGGTCGCCCGGACAGGGCGTTGATCGGATTGTTCAGGTTCAGCAACAGTTTGGCCCACTGCACGGGCCGCAGGTCGGGGTAGCGGCGCAGCGCGAGCCCGGCCTGCTCGAAAACGCCGAGGAACGGGGCGAGCCCCGGATCGTCCTGTACGGCGAGCACGCCCTGGGTGCCGCGATGGAACCGGCCGCCCTCGTGATGCACCACGTTGAACATCACCATGCCTGCCAGCACCACGCAGTTGGGCAGGATCTCCCTGATCACGGTGTCGTTGCCGATGCCGTTCTGCAGACTCAGCACCACCGTGCCCGGCCGGATCTTGCCGGCGAGCTCGAGCACCGCGTCCGCGGTCGCCGCCGATTTCACCGCGACCAGCACCAGATCGGCCGAGCCGACGTCGTCCGGCTCGGTGGTCACGTGGAATCGATCGGTGGGCAGCGAATCGTCGCCGCCGTCGAGGTCGGTGAGCCGGAGACCGGACGCGGTGATCTCGTCGAGCATCCGCCGCCTGCCGACGAACGTGACGTCGGCTCCCGCCACGGCCAGTTTGCCGCCGACGAAAAGGCCGATGCTGCCCGCACCGATCACCATGATCCGGCTCGTCACCCGGCGGCCTCGAATCCGGTCTCCGCGTAAGCGGCCAGTGCGGCGTTGGAACGCTCGCGCACCGCGGCGACCAATTCCGGCGGGCCGAGAACCGTGACGCTCGAACCGAAGCCGAGTAGCAGCCGCGCCATCCAGTCGAGGGTGGCGAACCGCATGGTCGCCTCCAGGCTGCCGTCTTCGTGTACCGCGACCCGATGCATCGGGTACTGATCGAGCACCCAGGCGTAGTCGCCGTGAATGCGTAAGCGCGCCAACGGAACCGCGGGATCGTCCTGGAACAGGTCGAGCGCCGCGGACTCCTCGGTGGCGTGGCTCGGCGGCCTGGCCGGTTCGTCGAGTTCGGTGGCGGCCTCGATCCGGTCGAACCGGAACAGGCGGACGCCCTCGGCCTGCCTGCACCAGGCCTGCAGGTAACTGTTGTTGTCCACCAAGACAATCCGAATCGGATCGACGACCCGTTCGGTGACCACATCGCGACTCGCCGAGTAGTAGACCAGACGCAACGCACGCTGCCTGGCCAGCGCCGAACGCACCGTGGCGACGGCGGGTGCCTCGGTGGGCGGGACGCGATGGCCGTCGAGTTGTTCGGTGCCGGAGCCGCCGACGATGGCCGATTCGATCTTCGCGATGGCCGCGTGCGCCGCGGTCGGGTCGACCATGCCCGGCATGTCCACGATCGAGCGCAACGCCACCAGCAGCGCGGTCGCCTCGGTGGAGGTGAGGCGCAGCGGACGGTCGATGCCTGCGGAGAAGGTGACCTCGATGCTCTCCTCGGAGAACGACAGGTCGATCAGGTCGCCGGGGCCGTAGCCGGGCAGGCCGCACATCCACAGCTGGTTCAGGTCGCTCATCAGCTGTTTGGTGGTGACGCCGAGATCCGCCGCCGCCTCCGCGGCACTGATGCCCGGGTGCGCGATGAAGTACGGAATCATGTTCAGCAGTCGCGAAAGACGAACGGAGAGCCGAGAACTCACGCCTGCACCTCGCTGACGCTCGGTTCCGGCGTAAGTTCCGACGCTGCGTCGATGGTTCGCTCGCTACGCTCCCTCACGCCTCCACCTCGCTGACCGTGCTCAACCCACTCACGCCGTGACCTCCGTGCGATCGAAGACCGAGCGCAGGCGGGCGACCACATCCGTGCGCAGTTCCTCCGGCGCGAGCACGACCGCGTCCGGGCCGAGGCCGGTGATCAGGCGGGCGATCCAGTCGCGGGAGCGCACCGGTAGCTCGATCACGGCGCCGACCCGGCCGCCGATGGTGCGTTCGCCGGTCACCTGGCCGATCCTGCGCAGCTCTCGCCCGCGTCCGTCGGCCACCCACACCGTGGCAGTGCCGCTGACCGGCGCCGAGCTGGTGACCGTGTCGACGATCTTGCGCAGGTCGATACCGTCCGGTTTGCTGACGGCGTTTTCCGGCCCGTAGGCGGTTACGTCGTCGCCGATCCTGGACAACCGGAAGCTGCGTACCGCGTCCCGGGCCCGATCATGTCCGACCAGATACCAGCGGCCGTGCCTGGTCACCACGCCCCACGGCTCCACGTCACGCATCAGATAGGGGGCATTGATCGCGCCGCGATGTTCGAACCGCACCGCTTGGCCCGCGTCGATCGCGGCGAGCAGTTTGCCGAGCACCGGCTCCGAGCCGCGGGTCCGCGCGGGCACCGCGGGTACCGAGGCCACGGCGGCGTCGGTCTCCACGTGAATGCCCGCGGCGCGCAGTTTGAGCAGCGCGCCGTCGGCGGCGGCGGCCAGTTCCGGCGACTCCCACATCTGCACGGCCACCGCGACCGCGGCGGCTTCCTGATCGGTCAGATCGATCTCGGGCAGCTCGTAGGCGTCCCGGTTGATCCGATAGCCCTCCACCGACGAGTACCGGCCGACCGGCCCGATCTCCAGGGGTATGCCCAGGTCACGCAGCTCATTCTTGTCCCGTTCGAACATTCGGCTGAACGCCTCGTCGCTGGCCGAATCCTCGTATCCGGCGACGCTGTCCCGGATCCGCTCCGCGGTCAGGAACTGCCGGGTCGACAGCAGCGCGATGACCAGATTCATCAGCCGCTCGACCTTGGATATCGCCACCCGATAGAGGGTAATCGGCCGGGCTGCGCGCGTGCGCGTCGGCGCGCGATTCACTCGATCACATGTGCCGTGTCACCCGATACCCGCTGCGCGGGGCGGCAGTATTGAACACATGATCATCGCTTTCTCCGTCACCCCACTCGGCACCGGCGTCGACGTCGGCCGCGCGGTAGCCGAGGCCGTCCGCGTCGTGCGCGCCAGCGGCCTGCCGAACCACACCGATGCCATGTTCACCACCATCGAGGGCGAATGGGACGAGGTGATGGCCGTCGTCAAACAGGCCACCGACGCCGTCCTAGCCGCCGCCCCCCGCTGCAGCCTTGTCCTCAAGGCCGACATCCGCCCCGGCGTCACCAACGGAATGACCTCAAAGGTCGAGACCGTCGAGCGCTACCTCGCCGAGGGTTGATCCGGAATCGGCGTCTGCTGATAGAGCGCCATCTTCCATTCGCCACCCGCCCGCAGGTAGACGCTCGACATGATGCCGCGGAACGCGGGCGCCTCCGCATCGCCATACGCGACGCCGGTGTAGACCAGAATCTTGCTGTCTACATCGGCATCGACGACCCTGGGCTGGAGAATCTCGTAAGTCCGCCACGGCGGTGAATCTTTGAGTGCGGCAACAACTTCGGCCCTGCCCAGCACCATCCCGTTCGCAAGGACCATCACCGCATCACCGGTCATCAGAGAACCGTAGAAATCCGCCCCGCTGCCATCACACAGCGAGTCCCAACCCCTACGCTCGACCTCGAGCAGCTCGTTCAAAAGCTCCGTGTCTGCCATACCTCCACGGTAAGCACGAGCGCCGCATTCGACACGAACCTGCCGGATAAACCGACGACGACCGACACCCGAAGGTATCGGTCGCCCCGCCTTAACTGGACTTACATCGACGCGATGAGCCGATCCACGCGTTCGTCGACCGAGCGGAACGGGTCCTTGCACAGGACTGTGCGTTGGGCCTGGTCGTTCAGCTTGAGGTGGACCCAGTCGACGGTGAAGTCGCGGCCTGCTTCCTGGGCGGCGGTGATGAAGTCGCCGCGGAGTTTGGCCCTCGTGGTCTGGGGCGGGGTGTCGACGGCGGCGTCTACCGCCTCGTCCTCGGTGATGCGCTTGGCCAGGCCCTTGCGCTGCAGCAGGTCGAAGACGCCGCGGCCGCGCTTGATGTCGTGGTAGGCGAGGTCGAGCTGGGCGATCTTCGGGTCGGACAGCTCCATGCTGTAGCGGTCCTGGTAGCGCTGGAAGAGCTTGCGCTTGATCACCCAGTCGATCTCGGTGTCGACCTTGGCGAAGTCCTGCGCCTCGACGGCGTCGAGGGTGCGTCCCCACAGGTCGACGACCTGGTCGATCTGCGGGTCGCGGTCGCGGTTGCGCAGGTGCTCGACCGCGCGGGTGTAGTACTCGCGCTGGATGTCGAGCGCGCTGGCCTGGCGACCGCCGGCGAGTCGCACCGGACGACGACCGGTGAGATCGTGACTTACCTCGCGAATCGCCCGAATCGGGTTGTCCAGGGCGAAGTCCCGGAACGAGACGCCCGCCTCGATCATCTCCAGCACCAGGGCGGCGGTGCCGACCTTGAGCATGGTGGTCGGCTCGGCCATGTTCGAGTCGCCGACGATGACGTGCAGGCGGCGGTACTTCTCCGCGTCGGCGTGCGGCTCGTCGCGGGTGTTGATGATCGGCCGCGAACGGGTGGTCGCGGACGAGACACCCTCCCAGATGTGTTCCGCGCGCTGCGACAGGCAGAAGGTGGCCGCCTTCGGCGTCTGCAGGATCTTGCCCGCCCCGCAGATCAGCTGACGGGTCACCAGGAACGGCAACAGCACGTCGGAGATCCTGGAGAACTCACCGGCACGCACCACGAGGAAGTTCTCGTGGCAGCCGTAGGAGTTGCCCGCGGAGTCGGTGTTGTTCTTGAACAGGTAGATGTCGCCGCCGATGCCTTCTTCGGCGAGCCGCTGCTCGGCGTCGATCAGCAGCTCTTCGAGGACCCGCTCGCCCGCTCGGTCGTGGGTCACCAGTTGGTGCAAGCTGTCGCATTCGGCAGTCGCGTACTCCGGATGGGACCCGACGTCGAGATAGAGCCGAGCACCGTTGCGGAGGAACACGTTCGAGCTGCGGCCCCAGGACACCACCCGGCGGAAAAGGTACCGGGCTACCTCGTCGGGGGACAGCCGACGGTGACCGTGGAAGGTGCATGTCACACCGAACTCGGTCTCGATCCCCATGATTCGTCGCTGCACACTATCGACATTACAGCCATGTCATGCGCTCGCGTGGGGCTGCGGACAACACGAACGCATACGTCTTCACAACGATTCGGTCCGGCACGCGGAACGGAGTGGGCCGTATCACCCTCGCGAACAGCGGCGGCAAACAAAGTTCGGGCCCGTGTGCGGGCCTCCCGCGCGATGGCGGTATGCCCCTACACGGGCCCGAGTTCTCGTCGGTGGTTACTCCGTTTCGGGAGTCTCCGTCGCGGCCGGTTCCGCCGCCTTGGCCTTGCCCTTCTTGGCCGGGCTCAGCAACTGCTCCAGCGCGGAGTTGGTGACCCGGCGGAAGGCCCGCCGCGGTCGGGCCTGCTCCAGCGCGGCCACCTCGAGCGAGTTCACGTCGAGCACCCGCTTTTCCTTCTCGGTGCCCTCGGGGACGCCCGCCTGCAGCGCCTCCACCGCGACCTTGATCGCGCCGGCCAGGTCGAGACCCGGCTTGTAGGACCCCTTCAACGCGGTGAGGATCGGCTCGGTCGTGCCGCCCATCACCACGTATTCGCGCTCGTCCACGATCGACCCGTCGAAGGTGATCCGATACAGCACCGAGGTGGGCTGCTGCTCCGGATAGCCGACCTCCGCCACACAGATCTCCACCTCGTAGGGCTTGAGCTGATCGGTGAAGATCGACCCGAGTACCTGGGCGTAAGCATTGGCCAGTGCCCGGCCGGTCACGTCGCGGCGGTCGTATTGATAACCGCGAATGTCGGCCTGCAGGATTCCGCTGCGGCGCAGATTCTCGAACTCGTTGTATTTGCCGACCGCGGCGAAACCGACCCGGTCGTAGAGCTCACTCACCTTGTGCAGCGTCGCGGACGGGTTCTCCGCGACGAACAGCACACCCTTGTCGTACACCAGGACAACCACGCTGCGACCCCGGCCGATGCCCTTGCGAGCGAGCTCGGTCTTGTCCCGCATGATCTGCTCGGCGGACGCGTAATAAGGCAGTGTCATGCGCGGGCACTCCCCTCTTCGGCGGCCTCACGATCGGCCACGATCCCGCGGGCGATCACCGCGAGGCGGTCCTCGGTCACCTCGACCGCGCCCTCCTCGTCGATGACGATCGCCGTCGGATAGATCCCGCGCAGCAGATCGGGACCACCCGTCGCGGTGTCGTCGTCGGCCGCGTCGAACAGCGCCTCGACGGCGATGCGTAGCGCGCGTTCCTGATCAATTCCCTTGGCGTACAGCTTCTTCAGCGACCCCTTGGCGAAGACCGAACCCGATCCCACCGCGGCGTAGCCGAACCGCTCCTCGCTGCGTCCACCCACCACGTCATACGACACGATGCGACCGACCTTGTCCGGGTCGGTGGCGTTCACGTCGTAACCGACCAACATCGGCACCACCGCCAGCCCCTGCAGGGCGGCGGGCAAGTTCTCGCGCACCATCTTCGACAGCTTGTTGGACTTGCCGTCGAAGGTCAGGGATACGCCCTCGAGCTTCTCGTAGTGCTCCAGCTCCACCGCGAAGATCCGCACCATCTCGACGGCCATGCCCGCGGTGCCTGCGATGCCCGCCGCGGAGAAGCTGTCGGTGATGTAGACCTTCTCGATGTCCCTGCTGGCCAACAGGTTTCCCTGAGTGGCCCGCCGGTCACCGGCGATGAGCACGCCACCGCGGTAGCTGATCGCGACGATGGTGGTGCCATGCGGCGCGATGTCCTTCGCATTGGTGGCGCTCATAGGCGCGCCATCGATCGGTCCGAACTTGTTGCCTGGCAACATTTCCGGAGCGTGCATGCGAAGGTATTCGGAGAAGGACGAGAGGGCGTACCCCAGGTGGAGACGCGAGGGGTCACCTACTGTCACTGGCCGCCTTTCTGAACGTACGCACGGACGAAGTCTTCGGCGTTCTCCTCGAGCACATCATCGATCTCGTCGAGCAGGTCGTCGGTGTCCTCCGCCAGCTTTTCGCGGCGCTCCTGACCGGCGGCGTCCGCACCCTCCGGACCATCATCCTCGTCGCCGCCCCCGGCGCGCTTGGTCTGCTCTTGTGCCATGGCAGCCGACCTCCTCTGTTTTCATCATGACCGGAGCTCAATTCTGAGCACGGCCCCGATCATGAGCAATGTCCGTGCTCGTTCTTCAACACTACCCAGCCGAACCGACACGATGTCGTATTCCCCTCTGATGTGGACTGTGTTGGTATCTGCAGCGCCTGCGGCGCTGCGTGTTCGTGGCCCCTTTGTGGCTCGCGTCCGAGCGGCCGCGACTAGCGACTTCGTCGCATGCGCTGCGGCCACTCGGACGCGAGCCGGGCCACGAACGGCGCTCGAAAGCCTCGCGCCTGGTGGTCGGGTCTGTGACGGACGTCGCTAGGTTGTGAGCTGTTCCACAAGATCGGCGGCGGAGGTCACGCCGTCCAGCAGCTTGCCTACGTGCGCCTTTGTGCCGCGGCGCGGTTCCAGGGTTGGGATGCGGACCAGCGAATCGCCGCCGAGGTCGAAGATCACCGAATCCCAGCTCGCCGCCGCGATGTCGGCGCCGAAGCGGCGCAGGCATTCGCCGCGGAAGTAGGCGCGAGTGTCGGTGGGCGGGTTGGTCATCGCGTCGAGCACCTGCTGCTCGGTGACGAGCCGTTTCATCGAGCCACGGGCCACCAGCCGGTTGTAGAGGCCCTTGTCCAGGCGCACGTCGGAGTACTGCAGATCCATCAGGTGCAGCTTCGGCGCGGCCCAGCCGAGTCCCTCGCGCTGGCGCATGCCCTCGAGCAGGCGCAGCTTGGCGGGCCAGTCGAGCAGGCTCGCGCACTCCATCGGGTCGCGCTCGAGCAGATCGAGCACCATGGCCCAGTTCTCGATGATGTCGTGCACGCGCTTGTCGTCGTTGCCGGTGCGATCCACGAACTTGATCACCCGGTCCAGGTACATCCGTTGCAGCGCAAGGCCGGTCAGCTCGCGGCCGTCGGTGAGCGCGACGGTGGCGCGCAGCGTCGGGTCGTGGCTGATGGTGTGCACGGCGGTGACCGGGCGGGCCAGCTGGAATTCGGACAGGTCCTCGCCTGCCTCGATCAGGTCGAGCACCAGCGCGGTGGTGCCGACCTTGAGGTAGGTGGACATTTCGGCCAGGTTGGCGTCGCCGATGATGACGTGCAGCCTGCGGTATTTGTCCGCGTCGGCGTGCGGCTCGTCGCGAGTGTTGATGATGCCGCGCTTGAGCGTGGTCTCCAGGCCGACCTCGACCTCGATGTAGTCGGCGCGCTGGGACAGCTGGAAGCCGGCGTGGTCGCCGGACTGCCCGATCCCGACCCGGCCGGAGCCGGTGATCACCTGGCGCGACACGAAGAACGGGGTGAGCCCGAGGATGATCTGGTTGAACGGGGTGTCGCGGCTCATCAGGTAGTTCTCGTGGGTGCCGTAGGAGGCGCCCTTGCCGTCGACGTTGTTCTTGTACAGCTGCAGGCGCGGGGCGCCGGGCACGCTCGACGCGTGCCGCGCGGCGGCCTCCATCACCCGCTCGCCCGCTTTGTCCCAAATGACCGCGTCCAGTGGATCGGTCACCTCCGGCGCGGAGTATTCGGGGTGGGCGTGATCGACATACAACCGGGCGCCGTTGGTGAGGATCATGTTGGCCGCGCCGACCTCGTCGGCGTCGATCACGGGCGCTGGGCCGTTCATCCGGCTCAGGTCGAAGCCGCGCGCGTCGCGCAGCGGCGACTCCACCTCGTAATCCCAGCGGGTGCGCTTCGCCCGCGGCACACCCTCGGCCGCGGCGTAGGCGAGCACGGCCTGGGTTGAGGTGAGGATCGGGTTGGCCGACGGCTCGGTTGGGGTCGAAATGCCGTACTCGACCTCGATTCCGATGATGCGCTGCATAGGGTCGAGCCTAACGGGCAGCGCAGGCGGAAGTCCGTCCGCTGCCCGCCACCGGGCCGAGTGGCGACGCGATAGACCCCGGTCGAGGTCGATCTCATACTGCCGGTGGTACTTCCGGAGGACCCGTCGGACAGCTGGTCGGCGTGATAGTCGGGGCATGACCGAATCTCTCGCCGATCCGCAAATCGGCACCGCGGCGCGGCATCGCGCGGCGGACGCCACGGCCACGGCCGGACCTTCGCGATTGGTCGCGCTGGATGTGCTGCGCGGTATCGCGATCCTCGGCACGCTCGGCACCAATATCTGGATCATGACCAACCGCGAGGGGCTGGTCGGCTATATCGCCGAGATCAAGTACCCCGCGACCGGCTGGCTGTGGGCCGAGCGGGTGTTGCAGCAGCTGGCGCAGGGCAAGTTCCTCGGGCTGCTCACCATCATGTTCGGCATCGGGCTTGCCATCCAGCAGGCCTCGGCGCAGCGCGGCGGCCGACGCTGGCCGGGCAAGTATCCGATCCGGGCCGGGCTCTTGCTGCTGGACGGGCTGCTGAACTTCGTGTTCGTCGCGGAGTTCGACGTGCTGATGGGGTACGCGATCACCGGACTGGTCGTCGCGTTCGTCCTCGCGACAAGCGAACGCGCGCAACGTCGCTGGCTGATCCTCGCGGCGGGGATCCACCTCGCGATGCTCACCCTGATCGGGCTGGCCATGGTGTTCGACCCGCATACGCCGGCGCCGCACAAACCGCTGGATCCGAATCCTTATGCGGACGGGTCATTCTGGGACCTGGTGGTGTTCCGCTTACAGAATGTGGGCGAGTTCCGCTCGGAGACGGTGTTCGTGTTCGCCATGTCGGTGGCGTTGTTCCTGCTGGGCGCCAGGCTGTTCCAGGCCGGGGTCTTCCGGCCCGCGGGTGCGCGGATTCGCAAGTGGCTGATGATCATCGGCTTCGGTGTCGCGGCGCCGATCGACCTGATCGCCGGTATCGCGGGCAACGGTGCTTACTTCGTGCTGACCCGGTACGGCACCGCTCCCGTTGTCTCACTGGGCATTTTGGCCCTGGTCGCGCACTGCTACCTGCGCAGGCCGCAGGTCGGTTTCCTCGGCCGCCGCCTCACCGAGGTCGGGCGGGCCGCGCTCAGTTGCTACATCCTGCAGAACCTGGTGGCGTCGATCCTGTGCTACGGCTGGGGTTTCGGGCTCGCGGCCCGCGTCTCCCCCGACGCGCGTGTCCCCTTCACCGTCGGGATCTATCTGCTGGTTTCGCTGATCATCGTGACCGGGGCCCACTTCTGGTTACGCCGCTTCGAGCGTGGGCCGGTCGAATGGGCCTGGCATCTCAGTTACCAGGCGCTGGCCGGAAAAGGCTGACTGGAGAGCTCAAAACGAGTTGGCCGACTGGGCTTTCGTCTCCGACGGCAACTCGATACGGTCCACGACCACCCCGACGTCGAGGTTCGAGACCACCCCTTCGTCATCGAATTCGATGGTCCCCGCCAAGCCGGAACCGCTGAATTCGAGCGCGTGCTTGTCGTCGACGAAACCGGTGACCAGGCCCCGCCTGCTCAGGTAACTTTGGGTAGCTCGCCGATGGTCGACCAGCGGTAATGCGTTTATGCCATGGGCGAGTACGCGCGCGATAACGGACGCGCTCGGCAACGGCAGTTCGAACGCCGGATGCTCGACGAGAAACGCCACACAGGTGCCGTCGGTGACGCCGCAGTACGAACTCCAATGCCCGGAAATCACTTTCGCGGCGTCGGCGAGCAGCTCCGCCACCTGGTGCGGCTCCGGCGCCGCCCGCCCGAGCCTGACCGGCATTTCCGCGGCGCACAATTCGGCGACGCCGTAGCGAAAGCCGAACTCACGCACCATCCGGGCCACCGAGATCAGCGGCTTGGGGAAGCCCCACGGATTCGCCCACGCCCATAGCCATGACTCGGCGTCGACGGTGCCGAGCAGGTGAAAGTCCTCGCACACGAATGTCTGCTCATCGCCGACGAATTCGAGCCGCCCCGCCTCCATGTCGGCCTGCCACCGGTGCGAACCGAGCAATTCCTCGACGTGTAGCCGGTGCTCGAGCGACAGTAACCCCGCGTCGTCGAGCAGCCTCGTCAAGGGCACAGGTTCGGACACCGGCATGAGCGTAGTCAACACAATCCCCCTCGTATGTATCGTCGCCTGCCGCTAGTTTCATGAGGTGACCATGGCCGACCGTTATCCGTTGTTGCACACCCCGACCCACTGGGCGTGGGGTGATATGGACGTCCAGTTCTCCACCGAAGCACCACCCGACGAACTGGTCACCAACATCCATGTCGTCTGCTTCGTCGGCGACGATATCGTGCTGTGCCGCGACGATCGCGATATCTGGCTACTTCCCGGCGGCACCCGCGAGCGAGACGAGTCCATCGACGAGTGCCTGCGCCGCGAGCTCCGCGAAGAAGCAGGCGCCTACCCTACCGGCCCGGTCCGCTGGCTCGGCGCGCACTACGCCACCAGCAATCTGGCTGCGCCCTTTCGGGATTGGCAGCCGCATCCGCACAAGGCCTGGCTGTGGTGTGCCGCCGATGTCGTGCTCGATGCCGCGCCGACCAATCCCGACGACGCCGAGCAAATCCTGGAGGTCCGCGCCGTCCCGCTACCGGAGGCGCTACGTCTGGCCCGCACCGACGGCGATTACCTCGCCGAATTGATTGCCCTGGCAGTCGAATTGCATCGACCGGCGCGCGAGGGCTGACCGAACTACCGCACGCGCAACGATTCCGGCCTGGCCAGCAGGTCGCCGACGACCACGTCCCGTTCCAGCGGAACGCCGAGACTGCGCGCGTTGCCCTCGAAAAGCGCCAGCACCGACTCGGTGAGAATGCCCTCGACCTGATCCGAGCAGAGGGTGGTGGCGGGGTCGGCACGCCAGCTGTTCACCACACCATCGACGAAGCCGATGATGCCGAACGCCATCGGGCGCGCCCGGCCCGGGTCGACGCCGAAGCTGGACAGCCAGATCGCGAACAGGTCGGCCAGCCGACCGCCGATGCGATCGCGGGCGCCGGCCAGCGACGAATCACCCTGCGGCGCGGCGCCGCCGATGAAGCGGTGCAGATTCGGGTGGCGTTCGACCCAGCGGACGTAGGTGCCGACGGCGCCACCGACGGCGTCGCGCACCGTGCCCTCCGGGTCGAGTTTCGGCATGATCTGCGCCAGTAGCGATTCCAGGATCTGGCGGCGGATCTGCTCGTCCAGGTCGGTGCGGCCTTCGAAATGCCGGTAGACGACCGGGCGCGGCAGCGCGAGCCGGTCGGCGATCTGCTGCACCGACACCTCGACGCCGTGCTCCTCGATGACGGTGATGGCGGCGTCGATCACGTCGGCGCGGCGCTGGGCCTTGTGCCCGTTCCAGCGGGTGGCGCGACCGTCGGCGACGGGAGGCTCGGGGTTTCCGCTGGTCGTGGTCACAGAATCACGATACCCGCACGACGGTTGACTGCGACAGTTCGTCTCACTAATCTATATGTAACAGCTTGTATCGGTTACTCGACAATGTTGGAGAGCAGTCATGGGCAACGAAGCCGCACTGATCCCGCAAGAGTCCTTCGCGCAGCGCCTATTGACCGGATCGGTCAAGAAGTCCTACGACCCGGTGGTCGATATGGATTGGGACGCGCCGCTCGATCCTGACAAACTCTTCCTTCCGGCTGCGGTCGTTTCGCTGTACGGGACCGAGTTGTGGGAGTCGATGACGCCGCAGCAACAGCGCGAACTGTCCCGGCAAGAACTGGCGAACGTGCTGTCGGTCGGCATCTGGTTCGAGAACCTGCTCAATCGACTGTTGTTGCGCGAGTTGCTCGCCGACGACCCGACCACCCGCCATTCGCACTACACGCTCGTCGAAATGGGTGACGAGTGCAGGCACATGATGATGTTCGGCAAGCTGATCGACCGCATCGAGGCCCGTCCGTACTGGCCGCGGCGCGCGGGCAGGCTGGCCATCGGCGTGCTGCCGATCTTCTTGCGCGGCTCCATGACCTGGGTCGGCGCGCTGGTCGGCGAGGAGATCTTCGACGCGATCCAGCGGCGCACCCTGGACGATCCGGAGTTGCAGCCCTTGGTTTCTCGCGCGATGCGCATCCACGTCACCGAGGAGGCGCGCCACATCGGTTTCGCGCGGGACGCGCTGGCCAGGATGGTGCCGACCATGTCGCGTGCCGAACTCGCCTACACCAGGCTGTGTGTCGCGGTCGCCGCACCGTTGTTCGTCTATCTGCTGACCAATCGGCACATGTACGACCGCGCCGGGTTGGACGGGCGCGCCGCACGACGGATCGCTACCAACAACCCGGACGCCAAGAAGGCGCTCGGTATCGGTGCCGCGAATCTCGGTGTGTTCCTGCAGAAGCAGGGGCTCATCGGCCCGGTCGGCGAGTGGATCTGGCGGCGACGGGGGCTGCTCGCATGACCGAGAATCCCGAAATCGTCATTGTCGGTGCCGGTTTCGGCGGGCTCGGCATGGCCATCGAGTTGCGCAAGGCGGGCATCGACGATTTCGTGGTGCTGGAGAAGGCCGACGAGATCGGCGGCACCTGGCGGGAGAACACCTATCCCGGCGCAGGTTGCGATGTGATGTCGCTGATGTATTCATACTCGTTCGAGCCGAACAAGCGGTGGACGCGAATGTTCGCCCGCCAGCCGGAGATTCTGGACTATCTGCGTCGCACCGTCGACAAGTACGACCTGCGCAGGCACATCCGGTTGCATTCCGAGGTCGTCACTCTCGACTTCGACGACGCGGCGGATCGCTGGAATGTCGGCCTCGCGGACGGGCGGCAGTATCGTCCGCGTCTGGTCGTAATGGCACCCGGCCCGCTGCACGAACCCGCCGTGCCGGAATTTCCTGGCCGGGACACGTTCCGCGGCACGAGTTTCCACTCGGCGCAGTGGGACCACGACTTCGATGTCCGTGGCAAACGAATCGCGGTCATCGGAACTGGCGCCAGCGCGGTGCAATTCGTGCCGCAGATCGCCAAAGAGGCCGCGCAGGTGACGGTTTTCCAGCGCACCCCGCACTGGATCGTGCCGAAACCGGACCGCCCGCTGACTTCGGTGGAGCACGGAATGTTCCGGTATCTGCCCGGCGCGCAACGGCTTTACCGCTGGGCGGTCTACTGGGGCTACGAGGCGATGATCCCCGCGTTCATGAACCCCGAGCTGATGCGCCGGGTGGAGACGGTCGCCCGCGGCCACCTGCGCCGCCAGGTGCGCGACCCGGAGCTGCGCGATCGGCTCACCCCCGACTACCGGCTCGGTTGTAAGCGGATCCTGGTGTCCAACAACTTCTATCCCGCGTTGCAGCGCGACAATGTAGAGCTGGCGACCACGCCCATCGCGAGCCTCACCGAGTCCGGCATCGCCACCGTCGACGGTGCCGAGACTTCGTTCGACGCGATCGTCTACGGCACCGGCTTCAAGATCTCCGACCGGTTCGCCGGCCAGCATATCGTCGGCGCCAACGGCCTTGCCCTGCAACAGGCTTGGCGCGACGGCGTGGAAGGTTTCCTCGGCGTCGCCGTGCACGGGTTCCCCAATATGTTCCTCATCGTCGGCCCGAATTCCGGTGGCGGACACCAGTCGATCGTCTTCATGATCGAGGCGCAGGCCCGCTACATCCGCCAATGCGTCGAACTGCTGCGCAAGACCTCCAGCACCCGGATGGAGGTGCGCGCGGCCACCCAGCACGAGTTCAATCGTCGCACCCAGCAGAAACTGGCGGGCACCGTATGGAACGCGGGCGGCTGCAACAGCTGGTACCTGGACGAGCACGGCGTCAACCGCGCCGCGTGGCCCGGCTCCAGCGTCTCTTACTGGCGCACCATGCGGCATCCCGATCCGGGCCACTACGATCTCACCGTGGCGGCCGATCGTGAACCGGCACACGAGTATTCGGGCCCGGCCACCCTCGACTCCCCCGGCTCACTGCTCTCGGTGACCGTCGCGCTCAGCGGGCACGCCGACCCCATCGACGGCAGCTACCACTGGTACGGCCGAATCAGCGGGACCGACCTGCCCGACCCGGGTCGCGCCGAGGTTTTCCTCACCCTCCCCGGCCGCTTCCCCACCGCGGGCCGGCTCCAGGAGCGCGACCCCTGGGGCAACCTGCGCATCGTCGGCATCGGCGACCCGCCGTACCCCCTGGAACCCGCCGAGGTCCATTAATCACTGGGACTACTTCGGTAGCTCCGGCAGAATTGAGTGATGGCAACGGCAACCTGGCAGGGTCGTGTCCTCGCGAGCAGCGACGACACGATCATCGTCGAAGGCAATCACTACTTCCCACCCGATTCCGTACACACCGAGTTCTTTCAGCCGTCGCAGACCGACTCGTTCTGCCCATGGAAGGGCACCGCCAGCTACTACACAGTCGTCGTCGACGGCCAAACCAACCCCGACGCCGCCTGGTACTACCCGGACCCGAAACCCGAGGCGGCCGAGATAAAGGACTACGTGGCGTTCTGGCGGGGCGTGGACGTCGCCTGACATGCAGCCGCATACCTTCTGACGTCCACACGCGTGTCAGAGCGGCGATTCGCTGTGCGAGAAATCAGCAGGTGTGCGGCGGGATGCGGGACTTGTCGTTCACACAAAGAATCGGCGGCAGGTTCGGCATTCTGTCGATACCATGCGGCCGGATCGTGGGGTGGGCTGGAGATCACGGCGGTGCGCGGCATCGTCGCGAACTTTCCGGAAGGCCCCCATGACACTGTCGTCACCGCGGTTCGCCGCGGCCAGCGTGCTCTGCTGCGCGCTCGCCGCAGGCATGGCTCCGCTGCACGCGAGCGCCGATCCCGGCCAGACCTGGTACCTGAGCGCCACTGCCGCGGCAGGTGGAAACGGTACGGAAGCAACGCCTTTCAATACCTTGCAGGCCGTTCAGCAAGCCTCCGGCGACGGTGACACGATCATCGTGCTGGCCGCTCCCGTCGGCACCCCACCGCTCGACGGCGGCATCGCCCTCAAGCCGGGGCAGCATCTCCTCGGCCGCCAGGTCCCCGGAGGCATTGCGGCCGTGGCCAATACGACCGCAGCCAACGACGGCGACGCGGTCCGCCTTGCCCCGGACACGGAGGTCCGCGACCTCACCGTCACCAGCGCCATGCGCGGCGGCATCTACGGCCACAATGTCGGCACGACGGTCCTCGCGGGCAATACGGTCGCCGCCACCAACCGCGCCTGCCACGACGGTTTCGTGGTGCAGCCGTTTCCGCCGATGATCGGCGTCCCGTTCGGTATGTCGCTCCCGGCGACCCCGAACGTGGTGGCGCTGAACAACGGCTGGGCGGGCATCATGATCGACTCGGATGCCGACGTGAGTTTGCCCACCATCGAACGAAACACTGTGCACGACACCGCATGTGGCGACGGCATCGATGTCCGCAGCATGGGCTCCGCACAGGTAACCGCCACCATCACCGAGAACCTGACCGAGAACATCAACGAGGGCATCGCCAAACTCTCGGTCCTCGCCATTGGCATGCAGAGCACTGGAACGTCCTCCCTCACCGCAACGGTGCGCGGCAATACCCAGCGCAACATCGCCGTTCCGGAGAACGACCCGCTCAACGCCGTCGCCGACAGCGAAGGCATCTTCGTCAATGCCGCCGACCGCGCCCGCATGCGAATCACCGTCGACCGCAACAGCTATCGGCACGGCGGCGGCCACTTCTCCGCCAATGGCATCGAATTCGTCACCAGCAACGGCACCCCGGACAGCGAAGTCACCCTCACCAACAGCGAATTCATCGACGTACCCGGCGATATCGTGGAGAACCTCGATCTCAGCGCCGAGGGCGCCAGGCACGTCATGACGATCGACGGCCTCACCGCGTCTCGTTCCAGCTTCCTGGCCGCGGTGCTCAATCCGTACGTGCCTGGCAATCTTGGCAGCTGCCTGTTCTCCGCCAGCTTCGGCCGCGACAACACGACCGCGCTGACTCTGCGCAACGCGCACCTGAGCCGGTGCAGCGCCGACGGCATCGGCGTCTACGCCTACTCGCCCAGCGGGCCCGCGCCCGCGACGGCGACCATGAGCTTCGACATCGCCGACACCACCGTCGCCGACGCCGTGGTGGCCGACCTGCACGTACACGCTGTCGGCGACCTGGCCAGGCTCACCGGCAAGGTCGAACGATCCCGATTCGGCGGCGACATCGTGCTGACCAAGAGCAACAGCACCCTCGGTGCCGGCTCGGTCATCGACTTCGGCGGCGGCCGCCTCGGCAGCACCGGAAACAACTGCTTCGCGCCGACCACCGCCGCCACCATGGCCACCGCGGCCTTGCCGCTGGACCAGCCTGGCTCCTGGCCGGTATGCGGCTGAACCCGCGCCCGCCTTCGCCGCAAACGCACAGCCTTTGACATACGCACGAGTGTTTGTGCGGCAAGTCGGTGTGCGGGAGGTCAGGGAGTGTGCGGCTGGGGCGGGATCGCAGCGCACTGTCGGGGCACGGCACCCGGCCGATCCGGACGGGACATCGGTGACACCGGAACACCGAATTTGGTCGAATGCACAATGTCGCGCGCCACACTCTGCGCGTTTGCCGCTAGCGCACACACTCACTCATGCGTTCTGCTGATAGATGACGATGAGGTCAGCCCCGTCCCCACCCTGACCGGGCATGACCTCAGCCCTTCGCTAGCAGAGGTTAGGTTCTTGGTTTCATCGACAGTCCCGGCGACCGCCCGCCCGGACACGCTTTGTGCGGCGTTCCAGTCAAACGTCGCGAAATACCCGGACTCGGTCGCGCTGCGCACCCTCGGCGGCGCCGTCTCGATCACCTGGCGGGAGTACGGCGAACGCGTCGAGACCATCGCAACGGGTCTCGCCGCGCTCGGCATCGAACCGGGCGACACGGTGGCGATCATGCTGACCAACCGCCCCGAGTTCCACCTCTGCGACACCGCCGTGCTGCACACCGGCGCGACGCCGTTCTCGGTGTACAACACCAACCCGGTCGACCTGCTGGTCTATCAGTTCAGCAACTCGCGCAACAAGGCCGTCATCTGCGAGAGCCAGTTCGCCCCGAAGATCCTGGAGGCGGTCGCCAAGGCGGCCGAGCAGGGCGTGCACGTCGAGCACGTGATCTGCGTGGACGAGGCACCCGATGGCGCCATCGCGCTCACCGATGTCGAGCGGACCACCGCGGGCACCTTCGATTTCGACGCCACCTGGCGTCAGGTCAAGCCCGACGACCTGCTCACCATCGTCTACACCTCCGGCACCACCGGCCCGCCGAAGGGCGTCGAGCTGACGCACACCAACTTCATCGAAAACGCCCGAGTCCTCGACACATTCGGCGGTGGCGGCCCGGACGACCGGGTGATCTCCTACCTGCCCGACGCGCACGCCGCCAACCGCTGGTTCGCGCACTACCTGACCTTGCTCGAGGGTTGTCAGATCACCACCGTTGCCGACTTCAAGCTGGTCGCAACGGCTTTGGCCGAGGTGCACCCGAGCGTGTTCCTCGGCGTGCCCCGGGTGTGGGTGAAAGTCAAAGGCGCACTGGAGGAACGCTTCGCCACCGAGTCGCCGGTCAAGCGCCGCCTGATCAACTGGGCGATCGATGTCGGCCGCAAGAAGGCCCGCGCCACCTCCGACGGCCGCACCCTCGGCGCCGTCGACCGCCTCCAGTACGCGCTCGCGGATCGTCTGGTGCTCGCCTCGATCCGCGACGGACTCGGCCTCGACAAGGTCCGCATCGCGGTCACCGGCTCGAACGCCATCCCGCCGGAGGTGCACGAGTTCTTCCTCGGGCTCGGCATCCCGCTGTGCGAGGGCTACGGCATGAGCGAATGCACCGCGGGTGCCACGCTCAACCCGCCGGAGCGGGTCAAGATCGGCACGGTCGGCACCCCGCTGCCCGGCGCCGAGGTCAAGCTCGCCGACGACGGCGAGGTGCTGATCCGCGGCAAGATGGTGATGCGCGGCTACCGGGACGACCCGGCCAAGACCGCGGAGACCATCGACAGCGACGGCTGGCTGCACTCCGGTGACATCGGCACCTTCGACAGCGACGGCTACCTGTCGATCATCGACCGCAAAAAAGAGCTCATCATCAACGCCTCGGGCAAGAACATGTCGCCTGCCAACATCGAGAACACGGTCACCGACAACTGCTCGCTGATCGGCACCGTGGTCGTCATCGGCGAACAGCGGCCGTTCAACACCGCGCTGCTGATCCTCGACCCCGATCTGGCCGCCGCCTACGCGCAGCGGCACAACCTGCCTGGCAAGACCGTCGCGGAGCTGGCGAAGGACCCGGAGATCCTGACCGTCATCGAGCAGGGCATCGCCGCGGCGAACAGCAAACTGTCCAGGGTCGAGCAGATCAGGAAGTACATCGTGCTCCCGGAGGTCTGGGAGAACGGCAGCGACTACCTGACCGCTACTGGCAAACTCAAGCGCAAGCCCATCTCCAGCGGCTACACAGATACCATCGAGGCCTTGTACTCGACCTAAGTCCGGGAAGAAGAACCAGCATGATGCCATCGCGGACTCGGGTGTTCGACGATCTCCATCGGCGGACCGCGTCGATGCTCGAAGCGTTCTACGCCGCGCTGCCGCCGTACCAACGGCTGCCGCAATCGTTGGTGGAGTCCGACTTCGCCCGAGGCACCAAGCTCAATGTCGACCTGTTCTTCGAGTACCTGCGCCGCGGCGAGGAGCCGACGGAGGAGGACACCAGGGAACTCGTCGAGCTCGCGATGGACCGGCTGCGCGACGGCACCCCGCTACCGGAGGTGCTGGAGCGCTACCGGTTCGGCGCGGCGTTCATCTGGGAGCGGCTGCGCGCCTCGGCCAACCCGGCCGAGCGCGAGCTGCTCTTCGACGCCTCGCTCATGCTGCTGCAATACGTCACGCTGGTGGTCTCGCGGATCGCCACCGCGGCCACCCAGCGGGTGCACGACCCACGCTGGGAGCTGCTGGAGCGCAGGCGCGGCATCGCCGACGCGCTGCTCACCGGCCGCGACCCGGTGGAGTGGGCGAACGACCCGGTGATCCCGGTGGCCGACGCCTTCCTCGTCGCGGTGTTCCGCCTGTGCGGCACCCGCGGCGGCCCGGCGTCGGCGCTGCGGCACCGGGTCGAGGCGATTCCCGGGGTGTTTCTGCGGCTGGACGCGGGCGGCTGGACCGCGCTGATCCCGCTGCAGCCCGGCGACGACGGATCGGCCACGCTGTCCGGGCTCACCTCCCGGCTGCCCGCGCAGGAACCGGCCGAGCCGCCGCCCTATTGGGTGGGCGTCGGCGCGGCCCGCAGCAAGGACGCGATCCCGACGATGTACGCCGAGGCGCGGGTGCTCGCCGAGCTGGGCCGCTGCCTCAATCGGCGCGACATCCTTTGTCGCAGACAGGATTTGCAGTTCGAGTACACGGTCGCGGTGAGCGACGCGGCCCGCCCGGGTTTGGCGTCGGTGCTCGCGCCGCTCGACGCGCAGCCGATGCTGGCCGAGACCCTGGAGGTGTTCGTCGACAGCGGTTTCAATCAGCTGGCGACGGCGCGCCAACTCAACGTGCACCGAAATACGGTGACCTACCGGCTTTCCCGGGTGCACGAACTGACCGGGCTGGACCCGCATCGCCCCGCCGACGCGATGACCCTGTCCGCCGCGCGGCTGGCCAGACGACTCGAATCCGCCGCGTTCGCTCCGTAATCGGCTGCGGCAAAACAACTTTTAGGCACCGCGGTATCGGCTGACAGACGGGGAGCCGACCACTCGGGTTCGACCCTAGCCAGCAAAGGTTCAGGTAGTTGAGAATCGCATCCCGGGTGCGGGCCCGCCGCCGCTGCATGCTTCACCCGGGCCATCAGCGCTCAGGACATGCTGGTGCGGTGCGGGTTACCTCGAGGTGGATCGCCGACGGGCGCGACGGCGGCGGGTCGACCTGCGCGCGGACCCCCGCGTCTCAGCAGGACGGCCTCGCAGCTGGTCGACTGGGCCGCGAAGCTGCCCGGCGCCAACGGCAAGGTCGGCATGTACGGGTACTCGTTCCCGGCGCTGTCCGCGTGGCGCACCGCCGGATCGGAGTCACCCAGGCTGAACGCTGAAAGGCGACGGTCATGCCGAACTTGCCGCGTTTGCTCGGTTCGTCCCAACAGCCGCACCAGGACGCCGCCCGGCCGTCCAGCCTGGTCGTTCCGCTCGCACCGGCCTCGACGTTTGGCGGCTGAGACAGCGGGCGCACGATAGGCCGGAATCGTCCGATTCGGGTGCGTCACAGGTCACTTTTAGCCCGACTTCACCTGCGGGACCTGTAAAGATCATGCAAACCTGGGATGAATTCCAGGTGCATTGAGACACATTGTCCAGCAATCTATCAGCTACCTGAACACTAAGTGTTTCACATCCCCGCTGGCAGCGGCGTTGCACTGGGTCATTGCACCGCCCGCAACGCCGTTGTCCGCGATTCCGGGGCAAATACCGGTGATCAGGCTCACCGTCACATTCACTGAAAATTTCTTCTACAGTTTGTCTCGTTCCGGTCCGACGATGACGTCCCGGAACCGTTCGGACAAAGTTCTCGGATGCAGGCCGAAATTCTTGTCACTATTCGGATCGGCATTTCCCGTACCCCGCACGGGAAACGCCGATGGGCAGCTGAAGGTGTGTCATGGAATTCATCGAACTGGCCGATTATCCGTTGCCGAGCGGCCGTGTGATCGAGTGGCTCCCGACCGCCACTTCGCACTGGGCCGACTGGCCGCGAGATACTCGCGCCGTTTCCTATAACCACGAGCATCATCTCCGAGATGCGGTGGAACACAGTCGAATACGGGACCGGCGCCACTACTGGCTCGGGCACGCATTCCAGATCGACGGACCGCTCGACCCGCAAGCCTGGCGTACCGCCCTGGACGCCTGGATCGACCGGCACGAGGGGCTGCGCTCGCATGTCGCCATCGAGGGCGGCCAGCCTGCCAGGTACACCTTGCCGGCCGGTGAGATCCGGGTACAACCAGTCGACGCGGGCGCGCCGACCTCGACTATGGCGACATACCGCCTGGTCAACGGCTTACTCGACGACGGAACGTCACCGCTGCGGTGGCCGTCCTACGTCTGCGTGACCATCGCCGGTCGCAACGGCGTCACCGTCATCTTCGCCGCCGACCACTCGATCATGGACGGCTACTCCAGCGTCTCGACCAGCGGCGAACTGCTCGCGCTCTATAACGCCGCCCGCGCCGGTCAACCCGCACAGCTGCGCGACACCGGCAGTTACGTCGACTTCAGCCAGGACGAACGCATCCGCGCCGCGGCGACCACCGCCGACCATCCCGCGGTCGACACCTGGCGGACGTTCTTCCTGGAAGACACCGACAACGACAGTCCGGCAGGCACCCTCAGCAGGGTCGCGGCGGCGCCGATCGATCTCATCGACACCGCCGAGACACCACGTCGAGGGACCCAACGCACCCTGTCCGTCGAGGTGCTGGACGCCGATGCCGCCGATGCCGCCGCACGGATAGCCCGCGAGCACGGTCAGGGTTTGTTCGCCCTGTTGCTCGCCGCGTTCGCGGTGACCACCACGGAGCTCGGTGCGGGCCGCGATTTCCGCACCGTGATCCCCCTGCACACCCGTTCCGACCCGCAGTGGGCCGAGACACTCGGCTGGTTCGTCGGGCTCGCCCCGTTCCAGCTCGATTGCGGAACGGCTCGCACGCTCGCCGAGTTGATCACCCCGGCGGGCGAGGAACTGCGCCGCACCAACGGCGCGGCGACGGTGCCGTTCGCCAGGGTGTGCGAACTGCTCGGCACCCAGCCCAGCATCTCGTTCATGGTGTCCTACATGGATATTCGCTCCGCACCCTGCGCGGCGACCTGGACCGAGACCGGCACCTGCTGCCTGCGCAGCAGCAACGTGTCGACCAACGAGTTCTACTTCTGGATCGCCCGCACCCCCTTGGGCGTGACCCTCAACATGCGTTATCCGGGCACCACCAAGGCCACCCGCGACGTCCATCGCCATGTGCTGCGGATGCGCGATCTCCTCGCCGAGCTCACCCGCTACGGCGATGCCCGAATTCGTCCGATCGAAGGAGCGCCGCTGTCATGGTAGAGATGACCCTCACCGAGCACTGGCAGCCGAAACCCGGCGTGCTACTCGAGTTCACCACCACCGCGGCGAGCCAGGCGGCCACCGCAACCACCGCGCCCTCCGACATTCCCGCGACCTACCTGCAGGAATCGCACATCCGCCGCTGGTCGGCGCGCAGGCAGACCAACGACCCGCTCGCCTCCGAGCTCTCGTTCTGCTTCTCGGTCGCGCGTCCGCTCGACGCGGACGCGCTGCGCCGGACCTATATCGCGTTCCTGCAGCGCCACGAGACCTTGCGCTCGTGGTTCCGGATCGACGAGTCCGATGGCGGGTTCGCGCTGACCAGGTACCTGCTCGACCCGGCGGCGGTCGACCTGGAAACCCATACCCTGGCCACCTTCACCGACAGCGGCGAGCTCCGCGACACCCTGGTCGCGAAGTTCAAGGCCAACGCCGATCCGACGCGCTGGCCCGCGATCGTCTGCTGCGCGATCGATCACGGTGCGGACGGATTCACCGTCGTCTACAGCGCCGACCACGCGTTCACCGACGGCATGTCGGTGCTCACGTCCACCTACGAATTCCACGCGCTCTACACCGCGTTCAGCACCGGCCAGGAGCCCGTGTTGCCGCCGGTCGGCAGCTACGTCGAGTTCGCGAAGTCCGAGCGCGCCGCAGCCGCCGCACGGCCGCCGGAGTTGGAGCAGCTGGCAAGCTTGCTTGCTGAGAAAGCGCACGGGGTCCGCCCGCTGCCGATCGAGCTCGGCCTCGCGCCCGGTGCGGTGGCCGACAGCTTCGGCACCAAGGTCGACATGCTCGACGCGGCCGAAATCGACGCGTTCGCGGCGGCGTGTAAGAACGCGGGCGGTTCGTTCTCCGCGGGGCTGTACGCCGCGGTCGCCCTGGCCGAGCTCGCATTCGCCGGCCGGACAAGCTATCTGGGCATGAATGTGGTCGGCACCCGAAGCGAGCCGCAGTATCAGCTCGCGCAGGGCTGGTTCATCAACCTGATGCCGATCGCGTTCGATCTCGACGGCGCGCAGCGGTTCACCGAGGTGATCGGTCGAGCCGGTGTCGCACTGGATTGGACGAAGCCGCTGGCCAACGTCCCGATCCACGCCGCACTCGACCGGGCGGCCGAGCTCACCGGAGCGCCGCTGCCGGTCACGACGGACTGGCCGTGGGTGTCCTACCTGGACATGCGCGCGGTGTCCGGTCCGGCACTGGAGGCCGCGATGCCCGGCGTCTCCGAGATCAACGGTCTCGGCTCACGCAGCAAGATCGGGCAGACCTCGCCCATCTGGTTCAACCGCGAGCTCGAACGGCTGCACGTCACGATGATGTACCCGGACACGCCGGTCGCGCACAAGTCGGCCGCCGACTATCTCGAGCAGATCCGCACCACGTTGCGCGCCATCGCCGAAACCGGTGATTTCGCGGTCACCGCACCAGCTCTCGCGAGGTAATGATGCAGTTGCTTTTTCTCGACCAACTGAATGCACCCCCGGGCACCCTGCTCGAATGGGCCGCGGTCGCCGAACCCGGACCGACGCCCGATGCGACACCTCCCTCCGCCAACCAGACCATCCACCTGTCCTCGAGCGGGCCGACGACCTGGCTCGCCGCGAGCTTCGACGTGGCGGGCCCGATCGACGAATCCGCGCTGCAGACGGCCTTCTCGGTGTGGTTGCCACGCCACGACGCGCTGCACTGCAGTTTCGAACCGCCGACCGATGGCAAGGCGCCGTCGGTGCACGTGGTGGTGGACACCGACATCCGACTCGTCCCGCAGCCCGCCACCGAGATCACGACCACCGAGGACCTGCGCACCGTCCTCGGCGGCAGGCTCGATCAGGCGTGCTCACCGTTCACCTTCGCGCCGTACTTCCTCGGCGCGATCAGCAGGCCCGAAACCTCCACCGTGGTCTGCGGATTCGACCACGCGGTGTGCGACGCCTGGTCGATCACCATCGCGGTGGCCGAACTGGACGAGCTGTATCGGGCGGCCTGCGAGGACGGCAACGACGGTGCCGTCGCGGCCGCCGACCGGCTGCCCGAGCCTGGCAGTTTCCTGACCTACGCGACCCGCGAGGCCGCAATTCCCGCGGCGGCCACCGGCCCACTGATCCGCGCATGGCGCGACTTCCTGCATGCCGCGGGCAACGATCTGCCGCACTTCCCGCTCGACCTCGGCCTGCCGCCGGGGTCGGTCGCTCCGTTCGGCAGCGACGTTCGCCTGCTGCTCGGCGCCATGGCCACCGACGCGCTGCATCGCAAGTCGCGGGCCGACGGGCATTCGATGTTCGCCGCATTGCTGGCCGCGGTCGCGATGGCCGCGGCCGCACTCGGCGGGCCAAGCGGGACCGACCTGGTGTTCCCGGTGCACACCCGGCGAGAGGCACGGCATCACAACACCTTCGGCTGGCTGGTGTCGAACGCGCCCGCGCATGTGCCGGTGGCGCACGACTTCTGCGCCACCGCGCAGGGTGCCGACGACGCGGTGCGATCTGGGCAGCGGCTGGCCCAGGTTCCGGCGAACCGGGTGCTGGCCGCGATGGGCAGTGATCTGCGCCGAACAAAGCAGGATCTGTTCAGCGTCTCCTACACCGACTACCGGCGCCTACCGGGCGGTTCGCGCAGCGACACCACCCGCACGGTGCCCCGGAATCCGGCCCAGCTCAGTCGCAGCGCGCCACTGGACGACGTGCAGCTGTGGTTCACCCGCACCGACGACGGGCTCGCCCTGCGCACCCGTTTCCCGGCGACACCCACCGCGGGACCGCTGATCGGTGAGTTCCTCGACAAGGTCGCCGGGACCCTGTCCGCGGCGATCTCGGTGCGGGTATGAGGGGCCGTTACTCGCCCGCCGTTCGCCCGTCTCGACCCGCCGACGCAACGCCCTCGAGGACGAGGGTGTCGCGTCGCGGGCAGGCGGAATTGTTTGGGCCCCAACGATCGACAAACTACGACTGCCGGGTGGCCGAACCCGATAGTCTCAGCACAGGATCCAGCGAGGAATTCCTCGTGAAAGCCGGGAGCGTCCGATGATGAAGGCTCTGGTCAGCAACGACTTCTCGACGTCACCGGGCGCCGAAGACACCGCCGCGGCACAGTGGCGGGGCACCGCCCTGCTCCGGCCGGGCATCCTCGCCTTCGAAGGCGAAATCCTACCGACCGAACTACACGCCCATCACGCGGTGCAGGTGATGGCCGCCTGCACCCCGATCTCCATCGTGGACGGCAGCGGGGTACGGCAGCAGGGCACCCACATCGTGGTGCCTACCGACGCGCCACACCGGGTTTGCGGCGGTGCCAGACACGGCATCGCGATCTACCTGGATCCGGAAACCGTCGCCGGTGCGGCCGCCGATCGGCGGGCGCACCTGCACGGCTGGGTGCACACGCTCAGCGTCGATCCGGCGCACGGCCGACTGGCCGACCACGTCGCCGATGTCCTCGCGGATCTGCTGCGCGACAACGCGGCGGCAGGCCAGGACGATCGGCACGGTGTGGTGACCGCGGCGCTGCAACTGCTGCCCGACATGGTCAAGGGCGGGTCGGTCCGCGGCTCGGATGTGGCCCGGCAACTGGGGATTTCGGCGACCCGGCTGACCCATCTGTTCACCGAACAGGTCGGTATTCCGTTGCGCCGGTACATCCTCTGGCTGCGGCTGCACATCGCGATGAACGGCGTGATGGCCGGCGACGACGTCACGACCGCGTCGGCCGCGGCCGGGTTCGCGGACAGCTCGCATCTCACCCGGACCTGTCGGCGCACCTTCGGGCTGCCGCCGTCGATGATGAACCGCGACGTCGACTGGGACATCAGCCTCTGAGCTGACGTCGATCCGGACCGGCCCCCGCCATGCCGGCGAACGCCGGAACCGAGTGGTGACCTCATCTCACGACTCGGTCCGGCGTTCGTCCGGGATGGCGGGGGCCGGTCGACGTGCCGGGCAGTATGCTCGGGTCATGATCTCGCGGGTACAGCTGATGGCGTATGCGGTTGTCGCATTCGTGCTGCCCGCGCTGCTGCTCTTCGCGATCCCGGCGGGCGAGCCCGGTTCGGTGGCCGTGGTCGGCATGGTCGCGGCGTCGCTGTTCGTCGCGCTGGCCACGCTGCACACCGCCGCCGCGTTGCCGCTGCCCCAGGTCGGTTCCGGCCCGCCACCGTCCGCGCAACGCCGCCGACGTGGCTCTTTCCTGCGCCAGAGCAATCCGGACACCCCCGGGCGCCCGCGCCCACGAGCACCAGGGTTCCCGACCGCCTGACGACCACTTCCCGCACCTGCTGCGGGGTGTCGTCGGCGTTGTCGTCGAACCCTTCCGTTCTCGTGCGCGCACGCACGCCCACAGTCAGGTGCTGTCCATGCTCGACTTCGTCTATTACCCCGTGTCCGCCATTCTGTGGCTCTGGCACTACGTGTTCGCCGCCGCCTTCGGACCCGCCAGCGGTCTCGCCTGGGTGCTATCGGTAATTTTTCTCGTCCTCACGCTCCGCGCCGTCCTTTTTGTGCCCTTCCTGAAACAAGCGCGCACTCAAGCAATTGTCAAAAAATTGCAACCGGATGTTTCCAGGCTGAAACAAAAATACACAAACGATCGTCGGCGGCAGGCGACCGAACTACAGAAACTGTATAAAGACAACGGCATCAATAGCTTCGCGACACTGATTCCGGTGATCGGTCAGGGTTTCGTATTCATCGGCCTGTTCCATGTGCTTCGCTCGTTCGACCGCACCGCCGGACTCAGCCACCTGCCCTTCCAGGCCACCCCGACCCCGATGACGCCGGAACAGAACGCCGCGACGCCCAATTACGTGTTCAGCGCCACCGACGTCCAGTCGTTCCTGCACGCGAAGCTCTTCGGCGCGCCGCTGTCGGCCATCCTCGGTGGTGCGGGCGACCTGCTGGCAACGGTCGCCGTCGTTGCCGTCCCGCTGATGCTGATCGCCGCCGTCGCAACGCATTTCACCGCACGCGCGTCGATGGCCCGCCAGGACAGCACCGCTCAACTGCCGCTGATGCGCCCGCTCACCCTGTGGGCCTTCCCCGCGTTCGCGCTGGTCGGCGGTGCCCTGGTCCCGGTGGCGATCCTGCTCTACTTCGTCACCAACAACGCATGGACATTGGCCCAACAACACTTCGTCTATCACCGCCTCGACGCCGAAGCCGCCGCCGAGGCGCAGCGGGCCGCCACTGCCCGCGCGGAGTTGGCCCCCAAGCCCGGTGCCAAACCCACCCGCGCCCAATCGACCCCGAAGGTCGGAGCCAAACCGAGCCGCCGGAGATGACCGAGGGGGTGGGCGTGCCCTCGCGCGCCCACCCTCGATCAGATCGCGTCGAGCGCCTTACCGAGGTTGCGAGCGACGGTCGGCCAACCGCCGCCCATCATCCGGCGAGACAGCTGCTGCAGCGGATCGTCTGGATCGAAGCCGCTGTGCCGCAACAACACCCGGGTGCCGCGCCCTTCCGGGTGCAGACTCCAGGTGATCCGCCAGTCGGCGGGGTCGGCGGCGGTGGCATCGGCCCAGCTGATCTGCAACCGCTCGGCTTCGATCACGTCGAGCACCTCACAAGCCACCTCGCCGGAGAAGTTCACGGCCGGAATGGGTTTGGCGCGCATGCTGAAACGGCAGCCGAGCACCGGCTCGAAGCCGTCCGGCTCCATCAGCCACTGGCCCATCAGCTCGGGCGTGGTCAGTGCCCGCCACACCTTCGCCGGCGGGTGCGGGTAGAACTGGTCGACCTCGATCGCCGTCAGGTCCTCGGTCATGGTTGCGTCCCGTCGTCCATCTCGTCGAGTACCTTGCCGAGCTCGGTCAAGCTGTCGCGCCAGTACCGCTCGTACGGATTGAGCCAGCTGCGCAGTGCGAGCAAGGGATCCGCCGACAGCCGGTAGTAGCGGAACCGCCCCTGCTTCTCCTCGGTGACCAATCCGCAGTCGCGCAACACCTTCAGATGCTCGGACACGCTGGGCCGGGCCATGTCGAAGCGCTCGGCGATGGCCTGCACGGTCTGCTCGCCGTCGAGCAGTCCGTCCAGGATGTCCCGGCGGGTCGGGTTGGCCAGCGCGCCGAACAGGAGGTCGACCGTGCTGGCTTTGGTTCGCTGCGGCATCGTCGCTTTCCAGAGGTCGAAACGGTCAGCGCCGGCCGAACAGCGGGAACGCGGCCGACGCGGCACCGATGAGAATACCGAGGCCTCCGGCAACCGCCGCGAAGGCGGAGTGTGTCGCCTGAGGTAGCGGTCGGCCGACGTGCCACGCACGGTGACCAGGTCCAGAGCGCCGTGCGCGCGGAGCACGCCGTGCGCGGCAAGCCGCGGCGTCACCCCTGAACCGGATGTGCTTGCAGCACAAAGGAATTGCCGTCTGGATCGACGAATGTCGCCTGCCGTCCCCACGGCAGCTCGTTCGGCCCGTCCACCTGCGCACCCGCGTCGCGCAACCGGGCGGCGGCCGCGTCCACGTCGTCGCTGCCGAGGATCACGCCGGACAGCGTGCCCGGACTCGTGCCGGGGAACGGCTTGTGCAACACGATCGAGGTGCCCGTCTCGGCCGGTGCGACCTCGAGCCAGCGATTGTCGCCCATGAGCCGGTCGGTGCGGACGGCGAAGCCGAGCACCGTGGCGTAGAACTCCTTGGCTTTGTCCTGGTCAGCGACAAAAGCCGTGATGGTGTTGATCTGTGTAATCGTCATGATCCGACTATAAGTAGGATTTTTCCTACCTGTCAAACCCGCCCCATGCACAGCCCGTTGAACCAGGGAAAATCGCCGACCGCTACTCGGACGCAGGCCGCGCTTCGACGTAATACTCCGCAGACAAGGCCTTCAGCCACGGACGAACCGCCGCCGGTGCCCACCGCCCCGACGGATCATGCAGCACAGCGGGATCGGTCAGCTCGATGGTCTCGCCACGAGTATGCAAGGCGAAACCGCCTGCGGCACTGATGTTTTTGACCCAGTCGACATTGCGACCGTACGTCAGCGCGATGCGGTATACCCCGTCGGGATGGAACACCGCCACCGGAGTTCGATACTCGCGCCCGGACTTTCGGCCCTGGTGCCGCAGTATGGCGAAGCCGGGCGCGCGGCCCGCGAACAGTCCTGCGACGGGATTGGTGGCATACCGGTTGAATTTCGCCAGTGCGCGGGGAAGCACCATCGGCGCGGTCCTCTCTCGAGTCGGCGTGCGCGCCCAAGGTTACTCTCGACCGGTGTCAGCGCAGCCGGAACGAGCCCAGCAGAAGTCCGAGACCATCGCCGTCTACGACGCGGCGGGTCGGGTGGTCGGCGCCGCCGATCGGGCCGCGGTCTACCGGGACGGAATGTGGCATGCCAGTGCCGGTGTGCTGGTCCGCTCCGGCGACGGCGCGCGGATCTACGTGCACCGCCGCACCGACACCAAGATGGTGTTCGCGGGCATGCACGACTGCCTGGCGGGCGGCGTGGTCGACCCGGGGGAAGCGCCGGAAGCGACGGCCGTGCGGGAACTCGCCGAGGAACTCGGCATCACGGTGACCGGCCCCGAAGCGCTGCGACTCGCGGCCAAGGCGTCTTGGGATGGCGAGTGGCTGGGAAAACCGATGCGCTGCCACCTGTTCGCCTACGAACTGCGCTACGACGGACCGATCCACCACCAGAAAGAGGAGATCGCCGACGGCTGGTGGTGGACCGACGCGGAACTGCGCGCCCACCTGGCCGACCCGGACTGGCCGTTCGTGCCGGATACCCGGGTACTCGTCGACGATCTACTCACCTGAGCGCCCTACGGTCGGGCGCTCGTCCGCAGCAACCGATCAGGCCGCGCTGCCGCTACCCAGCGACAGGATGGAGGAAACGAGATTGGCAACAACTTCGAGCAATTCCATGGTTCTCCGTAAGTTGGCTTTATCGATGGGCACCGGAGCTTTGACGACCGACCTGGCCGAGGCCTGAACACCGAGTGCACATCGATGTCGCCGCGCCGGATTACCCGGAGGAGGCTACCGAACTTGCCCACGCGGCGAAAGCGCCAGGGTTCCTCGTCTGCAGCAGCACCCGGCCCGGCCCGACGAAGTCGAAGACGAAACCCTCACCGGACTTCAGCGATTGGATGGACCTGCCGACCACCGCGCGGCGGATAGTGAAGTTCATCGCCAGGTCGTAGGCGACGACATGGCCGGTGTCGATGGTGATCGGCTCCCCCGGCTGCAGATCGATGACGTCGATCGCGCCGAACACCCCGACCACGATCTCGCCCTCGCCGTGCGCGCGCAGACCGAAGCCACCCTCGCCGCCGAACAGGTTCGCGAAGCCGCCCCACTTGCTTTCCACCTGCACCCCATGGGAATTCGCGATCCAGCCGCCGCGGCTGATGAAGAACGGGCGGTCCTGGGCGATCTGCAAATTCAGCATGTCGCCGGGCAGCGCGGGCGCCACATCCACCCAGCCGCCCTGCTGCGGCGCGGTGAACGTCGAGACGAAGAACGATTCACCGGCGAGCACCGAGCGCTTCAGTCCGGCCAGGATGCCGCCTTCGGCCTTGGCCGCCAATGTGACTCCCGCCGAGTGGGCGACCATGGCGCCGCTCTCGACCCGCATCGGCTCGCCGCCGGCGAGGAAGCACCGCGCGATCGTCGAGGCGGGGTTGTGGCGCAGTTGTACCTTCATATTCCGCGACCCTACCGGCTGATTCGCGGCGGCAGGAACACCACTATCCGGGGGTGTGACCGCTTACTCGAGCGACCGCAATGCGGCGTCGTCGCGGGCGACCACCGCGCCGCCGTCCGCGGTCAGCACGATGGGCCGCTGGATCAGCCTCGGGTGCTCGGCGAGCGCCTCGATCCACCGGTCCCGATCGGCGGCCGTGCGGCCCCACTTCGACATCCCTAGATCCTTGGCGATCTGCTCGCCGGTGCGGGTGATGTCCCACGGTTCGGCGCCGAGTCGCTGCAGCACGGACCGCAACTCGTCCGCGGTCGGCGGCGCGTCGAGGTAGCGCCGCACCGAGTACTCGACGCCTGCCTCGTCCAGAAACGCGGTGGCAGTGCGGCTCTTGGAGCACTGCGGGTTGTGCCAGATCTCCGTCTGCCCAGATGTCATGTAAGCAGGGTACCGAGCCGCCGGTGTGCCGCTGCCGACATAGGCGTGGCGGCACCGTTTGACGGCGGTTTTGCTGGATAAGCTCGATTCGATGCGTAAACGACTGAACCGGATCAACGCCCTGGATCGCCGCCTCGTGCAGCGCACCGCGCGTTTGCGACCGACGCCCGCCGACCATGCCCTGCGTTCCCTCAGCATGAGCGCCAACCACAGTCGCCTCTGGATGGCGATCGCCGCCGGGCTCTTCGTGGCGGGCGGCCGGGCGCAGCGGCGCGGTGCGGTGCGCGGTCTCGCGGCGGTGGGCATGGCGAGCGGCCTGGCCAACGGTGTCGCCAAGCCGTTGTTCCCGCGGCGACGGCCGCCGGTGGAGGCGGTGCCGCTGCTGCGGCGGCTGGTCAAACCGCCGGTGTCCTCCTCGTTCCCGTCCGGCCACGCCGCGTCGGCGGCGGCGTTCACCACCGCGGTGGCGTTGGAGTCGCCGGGGACGGCCGCGGTGATCGCGCCGCTCGCGGTCGCGGTCGCCTATTCGCGGGTGCACATCGGCGTGCACTGGCCCTCCGACGTGGTGGTCGGCGCGGCGCTCGGCTCCGGGGTCGCGCTGGCGACCAGGCGATGGTGGGCGGTGCGCGACGACGAACCCGCCACGCTGGGTGCGGCCAAGCGCACCGAACCGCTGCCCGAGGGGCGCGGGCTGCTATTCGTGGTCAACCCGTCCTCGGGCACCGACGACGGCGGCGAACTGGCGCAGCTGTTGCGCGATCGGTTGCCCGCCGCGCAGATCCTCGAACTCGACGGCGACATCGACCTCGTCGCGGAGATCGATGCGCGGGTGCGGCGCGACGATATCGCGGCGCTCGGCGTGCTCGGCGGCGACGGGACGGTGTCGACCGTTGCGGAAGCCGCTGTGCGACACAATCTTCCGTTGGCGGTGTTCGCCGGCGGGACGCTCAACCACTTCGCGCGCGATATCGGCGTGGAGAATCCCGTAACCACCCTTGCCGCACTCGATTCCGGTCAGCTCGTACTCACCGACACCGCCCGGGTGCGGTTGGACGACGCCGAGGAACGCACCTTCATCAACACCGCGAGCCTCGGCGGCTACCCCGACTTCGTTCGCCTGCGCGAACGGTGGGAACGACGGATTGGCAAATGGCCCGCGGCCGGATTCGCCATGCTGTGCGTGCTGTTTCGCGCGCAACCACTACACGCCACGATCGACGGCACCCCCAGCGACCTCTGGATGCTGTTCCTCGGCAACGGCGCGTACGACCCGGCCGACCAGATCCCGATGTCGCGGCCTCGCATGCACGACGGCACCCTCGACGTCCGGTATCTCCGTGCGGACCTTCGCTTTTCCCGCCTCCGCCTGATCTTCGCGACCTTCACCGGAACGCTGAACCGCTCGGACACCTACGTGCACCGACGCGTCGACCACCTCGACGTCCAGGTCAACGGCGCCCGGGTCTCACTGGCCACCGACGGCGAAGTCAACCACACGGCACAGCACTTGGACTTCGCCAGTCAGCCGGCCGCGCTGGCCGTGTTCCGGGAGCTGCCGGCCGACGACGAATAGCAGCTCGGCGCGGCGAGAGCTGGTGGTCCGCCCCGGCCTGCGCGGACAATATCGGGCCGATTGCCTGCCGTGTCTCCTCGTTCAGGGCGGGGAATGTCCGTCCAGGCCGGACCTACTCGGCCGGGTCATTTACCCCCTTCGGTGAGCGTGACTTGCTGCGGCGCGTATCCCGGACCGGTTACGTCGACGCCATTGGCCATCAGCAGCTCCAGCGCCTTCATCACGTAGTCGCTCGTGTAGGCGTCCGCGTCGGGATTCTTCTTCAGGACCGTTGCGCCCTCTTGGTTCTTGGTGTCCTTGGCGATCTGCACGGTCCGCGCCCAGGCCGCGCTGTCGACCATGCCGATGCCCGCGGGCGAGGGCCAGATCAGCTTGTTCACCTCGTTGATCTGCCACTGCTGATGCGACGCGCCGAGCGTGCTGCCCGCGGCGACGGTGATGTCGCGGCACTTGTCCAGGTGGTCGCGGCAGAAGACCCAGCCTTTCAGCGAGGCCGCGATGAACTTCACCGTCTGGTCTTGGTATTTGGCGTCTTTCAGCTTCTCGGTGTTGGCCCAGATGGCGTCCTGCAACATGGCGACGCCCTCGCGGTTCCAATCGATGGTCGCGAAATCGTCTGCGGTGTAGAGCTTTCCGGTTGCCGGGTTCTTGGTTTCCAGCAGCTGGGCGTACTCGTTGTACGACATGGCCTGGGCGGCGGCGATGTCTTTGGCGAGGAAGGCGTTCATGTCGAACTGCTGCTGCACCAGCTTGACGTCCTTGGCCGGGTCGATGCCCGCCTTCGTCATGCCCGCGAAGAGCTCGAATTCATTGCCGTAGCCCCAGTTTCCGACCGTCTTGCCGCGCAGGGCGGCCGCGTTGGCGATGTTCTCCGAGGTGAACGACACCTGTTTGGTGCCGGAGCGCTGGAAGATCTGTGCCACGTCGGTGATGCCAGCGCCCGCCTCGCGGGAGGCCAGCGCCTTCGGCACCCAGGCGATGGCGTAGTCGGCCTGGCCCTGTGCGAGTACCGTCTGCGGGACGATATCCGTTCCGCCGTCGAGGATTTCGACGGACAAGCCCTGTTCCTTGTAGTAACCCTGGTCGACCGCGGCCAGGTAGCCCGCGAACTGTCCCTGTTTGAACCATTGCAGTTGCAGGCGCACCTTGGTGAGCCCGTCGGCGGTGGTGCCCGAGCCGCTGTCGGTGGTGCTGCAACCGGTGAGCGCCGCCGCGACCAGCGCGGCGAGCGCCAGACAGGTACGGAATCGCTTGGTGGACTGTGTCATCTAGATCTCCAGAAGGTGCTGCGGGGTCTACGGGTGAGCTGTTCGAGGAGTAGGACGGCGGCCAAGAAGATCAGGCCGACGAGCACGGCGCCCGCCACGTAGGCCCACGCCCTTGGGTATGCGGTATTGGCCGCGGCGGAGGTGATGCGGCTGCCGAGGCCGTTCTGCAGCCCGCCGAAGTATTCGGCGATGATGGCCGCGATCACCGCGCCCGGTGCGGCGATGCGCAGGCCGGTGAACAGGTACGGCAGCGCCGCGGGCAGCCGGACGGTGCGGGTGATCTGCCAGCCGCCCGCCGCGTACGACGTCATCAGGTCCGTGTGGACCTGCGGGACCTGACGCAGGCCCCTGGCCGTGCTGACGAACATCGGGAAGAACACCACGATGGTGACGACCATCCGGCGCGGGGTGTCCGTGGTGGTCGAATACATCGAATTCAGCAGGGGCGCAAGGGCAACGATCGGCACGGCGGCCGCGGCGGCGGACAGCGGCGTCAGCAGTCCCTCGACCAAATGGAACCGGACGGCCAGCATCGCGGCCACGATACCGAGCACCGCGCCGACCACGAGGCCGATGAACGCGTTGGTTCCGGTGGCGGTCGCGGCGTCGGCGATGCGGCCGAAGTTCTCGGTGAATTCACTCGCGATCGCGGTGGGCGCGGGGAGCAGGAACGACGGCACCCCGGCCACGACGGTCAACAGCTGCCACAGCGCGAGCCCGCCGACGCCGAACAGCAACGGCGGCAACACCGTTTTCCATGATGCGGTCATCACGCCGACCCGTCGTGGCCGCCGCGCAGCGCCGCGCGTACGGCCGCCACCGCCGCGAAAAACGCTGGGCTGGAGCGAATATTGTCGCCCGCCTCGGCCGCGTCGCGCCTGCCCCAGCCGCCGGTCGGCACGATCTCGGTAATGCGGCCCGGCCGCGGCGACATGACCACCACCCGGTCGGACAGGAACACCGCCTCCGGAATCGAGTGCGTCACAAAGACCACGGCGGCCTCGGTCTCCCCCGCGATCCGCAGCAGCTCCCCCTGCATTCGTTCGCGCGTCATCTCGTCGAGGGCGCCGAAGGGCTCGTCCATCAGCAACAGGGAAGGCTTGGGCGCCAGCGCCCGCACGATCGCGACCCGCTGCTGCATGCCGCCGGACAGCTCGGCGGGATAGCGCTTGGCGAAATCGGTCAGTCCCGCCATCTCGAGCAGTTCGGCACTGCGCGAGCGCCTTTCACTCCTCGGCACCTTGTGCAGTTCCAGCGGCAGTTCGACATTCGCCTGAATGGTGCGCCAATCCAGGAGTCCGGATTGCTGGAAGGCGATGCCGTAGTCCTGGTTGATCCGCGCCTGCCTGGCGGACTTGCCGTGCACCGTGACGGTGCCACCGGTCGGCTGCTCCAGATCGGCGATGATGCGAAGCAAAGTCGACTTGCCGCAGCCGGAAGGGCCGATGAGCGAGACGAATTCGCCCGCGGCGACGGTCAGCGAGACATCCATCAGTGCGGTGACCGAGCCCGCGGCGTAGATCTTGCCCACGCCCGCGAGTTCCACCGCGGCGATGCGCTCGGCGGCTTGGCCGGCGAGATCGACGGCACCCACCTGCTCCGGCGCCGCCGTGGCGACGGCCGGTTGTGCTTTGGCGGTCAACGGATACCTCCTGGAAAGCTGCCAACCCGGGCGGGCGGACGGGTGTGGCGATGTATCGACTCGTGCGGCCGAACTGCGATCAGCCGACGCGCGCTCATCGGTCGCCCCTCGGAAAACGAGCAGAACCGGCGGGGCGCACGATTAGGACGATGCGCGATCCTGGCTCGACGATTCGGGCGCGGCGGTTCATCGGGTGCCGCCCGGCGAACGGGACGCGCCTGCGGGTCGGCTGTAGCGGCGCAAGCCCAGTTCGGCAAGGCCGACGATGCCGGTGACCGCGACACCGAGCAGCGCGGCGGCCAGTACCGCCGCGTAGAGCCGGGCGGCGTCGCCGGTGGCTTGCTGGGCGAACACGATGATCTGGCGGCCGATGCCGCCCGCGGTGCCCGTGGAGATCTCCGCCACCACCGCGCCGATCACCGAGGCGGCCGCGGCCAATCGCAAGGCAGGCAGGAAGTGTGGGACCGCGGAGGGTAACCGCAAGTGCACCAAGGTTTCCCACCAGCTGGCCGAATAACTGTGCAGCAGTTCCACCGACGCCTTCGACGGCGCCTGCAACCCGCGCAGCATGCCGACCGCCACCGGGAAGAACGCCAGGTACGACGCGATCACCGCGATGCTCATCCACGGCCGCCACGGCTCGCCCGCGATCACGATTTTGCCGCCCCAGCCGGCCACGAGCGGGGCCAGCGCGATCAACGGAACCGTCTGCGAGACAATGATATAGGGCAACAGTCCGCGTTCGACCCAGGCGAAACGCTGCATGAGGACGGCCAGCGCCACCCCGACCACGGTGCCGATGAGCAGCGCGAGCATGGCCAGCCCGAAGGTGAATCCCGCTGTCCGGAGCAAGGTTTCCCCGACCGTGCCGGAATTGTCCCGCTCGCCGAGCACCGTCACCACCGACCACACGTGCGGCAGCGCGCCATCGCCGGTGCGCGGTAGCACCCGCTGGTCACCGATGCTCACACCACGTTCCGGCACAACGAGTTTCACCAACTCCCAGAGCGCAAGCACCAGTACCAGCACGGTCACCGCATAGACCACGCGGGCCGTCCGTAATCTCATCTGGCCGCCAAGGACACCGAGCACACCCGCCGCGCACCGCGCACGAAAATGCTAGCGATTCCACGCGCAGCGGAATAGTTCGTGCGCGGGGCGAGCTGTGGCGCCTCGATCAGCGCGCGCGACGCCGCCGACCGGCCAGCGCGTGTCGACATCAGGCGCCTTCCGTGGCGGTGACGGGGTGCGCCAGCCGGGGCAGGACCGATTCGCCGTATGCCTCGAGTGTCGCGGTTTTCGCGTCGTGCTGCAGGTAGACCGCGAACTGGTCTACCCCGAGCTTTTCCAGCTCACGCAGCCGGGTCAGCTGGTCGTCGGGCGTGCCGAGCAGGCAGAAGCGGTCCACGATGGTGTCGGGCACGAAGTCGGCGTGTGTGTTGCCCGCGCGGCCGTGCTGGTTGTAGTCGTAACCTTGCCTGCCCGCGATGTACTCGGTGAGCGCGGCCGGAACATCGCTGCCCGCACCGTATTTCGCCACGATATCGGCCACGTGGTTGCCGACCATGCCGCCGAACCAGCGGCACTGTTCGCGAGCGTGCGCCAACGCTGCGTCCGATCCGTCGGTGACGTAAGCCGGTGCGGCGACACAGATCTGCACCGCGCCTGGGTCTCGCCCGGCACGCTCGGCCGCGGCTCGCACCCGAGCGATGGTCCACGCGGTGATGTCCGGGTCGGCCAGCTGCAGGATGAACCCGTCGGCCACCTCGCCGGTGAGATCCAGTGCGCGCGGCCCGTATCCGGCCATCCAGACCTCCAGCCGGGAGGCTGCGGCCCAGGGGAACCGCACGATGGTGTCACCGACGCGGGCGCTGCGGCCGTTTCCGAGTTCCCGGATCACCTCGATGGATTCGCGCAGGGTGGCGAGGGTGGTCGGCTTACCACCGAGCGTGCGGACCGCCGAGTCGCCGCGGCCGATGCCGCAGACGGTGCGATTGCCGAACATGTCGTTCAGGGTGGCGAAGGTGGACGCGGTCACCGTCCAGTCCCTGGTGGCCGGGTTGGTCACCATCGGACCGACCACGACTTTCCTGGTGGCGGCGAGGATCTGGCTGTAGATGACGTACGGCTCCTGCCACAGCAGGTGCGAGTCGAACGTCCAGACGTGCGAGAACCCGTGGGTCTCGGCCTGTCTGGCCAGTTCGACCACCCGGGAGGCGGGGGGTGTGCATTGCAGCACCACACCGATGTCCATGCGGCACTCTCCGTTTCGAAGTCGGCGACAGCTGTGCTGTCAGATCAGGTTCTGCGACAGTTCACGTTTGACGAACCGGCCGTGCCCTGCGCTGCCGAGGTACGCGCCGTTGTCGATGACCACCCGGCCGCGGGAGAGCACGGTGTCGACATGGCCGTCGATCTCGAAGCCCTCGTAGGCCGAGTAGTCCATGTTCATGTGATGGGTCTTGCCGAGGCCGATGCTGGTGTGCCCGTCGGGGTCGTAGATCACGATGTCGGCGTCCGCGCCGGGACTGATCACGCCCTTGCGCGGGTACATGCCGAACATTCTGGCCGGCGTGGTGCAGCAGACCTCGACCCAGCGTTCGAGCGAGATCTGGCCGCTCTTGACGCCCTGGAACATCAGGTCCATCCGATGCTCGACGCCGCCGATCCCATTCGGGATCTTGCTGAAATCGCCGATGCCCAGCTCTTTCTGGTCCTTCATGCAGAACGGGCAGTGGTCGGTGCTGACCGTCGTCACGTCGCCGGTGCGCAGGTAACGCCACAGCTCGTCCTGATGCCCCTCGGCCCTGGACCGCAGCGGCGTCGAGCACACCCACTTGGCGCCTTCAAAACCCGGTGCGCCCAACTGTTCTTCGAGCGAGAGATACAGGTACTGCGGGCAGGTTTCGCCGAAGACGTTCTGGCCGTTGCCCCGTGCGGTCGCGATCTGTTCCAGCGCCTGTTTCGCCGATACATGCACGACGTACAGTGGCGCACCGGTCAACTGCGCCAACATGATCGCGCGATGGGTGGCCTCCTCCTCCATTTGCCACGGGCGACTGGTGCCGTGGAAGTAGGGGGCGGTGTCGCCGCGCGCGATGGACTGCTCGACGAGTACGTCGATGGCGATCCCGTTCTCCGCGTGCATCATCAGTAGCGCGCCGAGATCGCCCGCCGACTGCATGGCGCGCAGGATCTGGCCGTCGGTGGAGTAGAAGACGCCGGGATAGGCCATGAACAGCTTGAAGCTGGTGACGCCCTCGGACACCAATTCGCTCATGCCCTTGAGGGATTCGTCGTTGACCTCACCGATGATCTGGTGGAAGCCGTAGTCGATCGCGCACTTGCCCGCGGCCTTCTGATGCCACGCGCCGAGCGTGTCCTGCAGCCGCTCCCCCGGCGTCTGGACCACGAAGTCGACGATCGTCGTGGTGCCACCCCACGCGGCGGCGCGGGTGCCGGTCTCGAAGGTGTCGGACGCCTCGGTGCCGCCGAACGGCATCTGCATGTGCGTATGTCCGTCCACGCCACCGGGAATCACGTATTTTCCGGTGGCGTCGATGGCCACCTCGGCGGCGGCGGTGAGGTCGGCGCCGAGGGCGGTCGAGCCGGGTTGCACTACGGCGACAATGGTTTCGCCGTCCACCAGCACGTCGAGCAGTTGCGATCCGGTGGCCGAGACCACCGTGCCGCCATAGATGAATGTCAGTGTCATGTGATCGCCGCCGGCCTCAGGGAGCTACCAGCGGGCCATAGGCGTCCGGTCGGCGGTCTCGATAGAAGGCCCACCGGTCGCGCACCGTCTTGATCAGATCCAGGTCCAGGTCGCGGATCACCAGTTCGGGATCGGTGTCCGAGGCGACCTCGCCGACGAACTTACCCTCGGGGTCGACGAAGTAGCTGGTGCCGTAGAAGTCGTCGTCGCCGTACTCCTCGATGCCGACCCGGTTGATCGCGCCGATGTAGTACTCGTTGGCCACCGCGGCGGCAGGCTGCTCCAGCTTCCACAGATAGGCCGACAGGCCGCGTGAGGTCGCGGACGGGTTGAACACGATTTCCGCGCCCGCCAGGCCGAGCGCGCGCCAGCCCTCCGGGAAATGCCGGTCGTAACAGATATAGACGCCGACCTTGCCGACCGCGGTATCGAACACCGGCCAGCCCACATTGCCCGGCCGGAAGTAAAATTTCTCCCAGAAGCCGTTGACGTGCGGAATGTGGTGCTTACGGTACTTGCCGAGGTAGCTGCCGTCGGCGTCGATCACCGCCGCGGTGTTGTAGAGCAGGCCAGGCTGCTCCTGCTCGTACACCGGCAGGACCATCACCATGCCCAATTCCTTTGCCAGCGCGGCGAATCGGTCCGTCGTCGGACCCGGCACCGACTCCGCGTACTCGTAGAACTTCGCGTCCTGCAACTGGCAGAAATACGGGCCGTAGAACAGCTCCTGGAAGCAGATCACCTTCGCGCCCTGCGCGGCCGCCTGACGGGCGTAATCCTCGTGCGCTTTGATCATGGACTCTTTGTCGCCGGTCCAGTTCGTCTGGACGAGCGCGGCTCGAACGATTCCCATGCTTTGTTATACTTCACTCCGAACCAATTCGGTTGTGTTACAAGACTGCGGAAACAGTTTCGTAGCCGTAAACCTTCCGGCGGGGTCATGGTTCCCGTGCCGCGCCCGACGCAGAATGACCGTGTGACCGACGCAATCCGAGAGTCAGCAGACGATGCGGGCGGCATACGGTCGGCCGCTGCGCGGCACACCACTTCGGCAAGCCGCACCATTCGTGATTTCCCGCACCTGGAATCGCATGCGATTGTCGGTGCCGGAAATCGAGAAGAGTGCGGGAAGTCGGCCGGTAGACCTCGGGGGGCGCGGTGACGATCGAGCCGGTGGCGACACCGTGGGTCGCCGGGGACGGCGCGGGGCAGTTCATCGCCGAGTTGGTAGATCGAACGCCCGCGGGGATCGCGGCGGCGGTCAGCCGACAAATTCGTTCAGGGGTCTTGACGGCAGGAGCCAGGCTGCCCACCGTGCGCGAGGTCGCGCGGGAACTGAAGGTATCGCCCGCGACAGTGAACCAGGCGTGGCGGGCGCTGGCCGCGGCGGGTGTGATCGTCGCGCGCGGACGCGCGGGCACCTTCGTCGGCGCACAGACCACCCACGGGCCGGTCAACTCCGTCGGCCGCTATCAGCGGCTGCATCCGCCCTCCAGCAGTGCTTTTCGGATCGACCTTTCCCGTGGCACCCCGGATCCCGAGCTGCTGCCTGATCTCGGTGCGGCACTGCGCGATCTGACCCGAGACGGGGCCAGTGACCTCGCCGCCGACTACCTCGGCGAAGCCGTACTGCCGGAGCTGGCCGCCAAAGTCCGGGCGGACTGGCCCTTTCGCGCCGAACGGATCGCGGTCCTCGACGGCGCGCTCGACGCCGTCGACCGGCTGCTGACCGCGCACATCCGGCTCGGCGACGCGGTGGCGGTCGAAGATCCTTGTTTCCCACCGTTTCTCGATCTGCTCGCCGGTCTCGGCGCCCGGCCCATTCCGGTCCGGATGGACGAATCCGGTGTGCTGCCAGCCGAACTCGCGCGCGCCATCGCCGAACACGGTGCCACCGCGCTCATCCTGCAGCCGCGCGCACAGAATCCCACCGGCGTCTCCCTCACCGCCCGCCGCGTCCGCGAACTGTCCGACATCCTGCTCGACGCGGGCACGCTCGTCGTCGAGGACGACCACTCCGCCGGAATCGCCGCCGCCCCACTGCGTTCCCTCGGCAGCCGCATTCCCCGCCGCACCGTGCACATCCGCTCGTACTCCAAATCCCACGGTGCCGACCTGCGCCTGGCCGTCGCGGGCGGCGCCGCCGAGCTTCTCGACCCGGTCATCGAACGCCGCATGCTCGGCGCGGGCTGGACCAGCCGGCTGCTGCAGCGCGTGCTGCTGAGCATGCTCGACGACGAAACCGCCGGCCACGGCGTCACCACCGCCCGCGCCGAATACCGCAGGCGCTCAGCCGAACTCCGCCGCGCCCTGACCCGCCGCGGCGTCACCGTCCCGCGCGGCGACGGCATCAACCTCTGGCTCCCCGTCGCCGACGAGAACGCCGCCATGATCTCCCTCGCCGCCGCGGGCATCAAGGCCGCTCCCGGCGGGCCGTTCGTGGTCGGCGATCACCCGCCCACCGACCACCTCCGCATCACCATCTCGCCCGTCACCGACCACGATCTCGACTGGCTCGCTACCGAACTCGCGGCCGCCACCGTCGCCGTCCCCACCTATCGCCGCATCCGTCGGGCCGGACTGTGACATCGCGTACTTCGCCGCTTTCCCCCATAGCCCAGAGACATCTGTGGTCGAGGTGGCAGCGCTGTTCTGCCGCATTCGATAGCCCACAAACATCTATCAGTGGACCGACGAACCCGTGAGTTATGCGAAGTACCCCTGTTTACCTGCCAATGTGCGGATTTCAGGGTGATCCAGGCAGTCCCGGTACGCGCACGGCGCAGAGATGGAATGATTCGGCTCGGCATCAGCCGGTGCGCAATCCGAATGAAGGAGATTCCTAGCGGTGAGCAGCGAAGTGCAGGGGCGGCAGTTCGGCGACAGCAAGCACGGGTGGCGATTCGGGGTGCCGCGCGGAGTGCTACGCGTGGTCGGTGTCGCGGCGGTCGCCGCGGCGCTCGCGGCGTTCGCGTCCGGCGGTGTTTCGGCGAACACCTTCAGCGTGCGCACCCAGCAGCCCGCACAGTGCAATGCGCCCGAGGAAGGCGCGGTGACCGCCCGCAACAACTACCCGGCACCCGGCGCGGCCACCGAGCCCGGCGCCACCTACGCAGCGAGGCTCGACACCACCTGCGGGGCAATCGATATCGCGCTGGACGCGCGGGCGCCGCAGACGGTCAACTCGTTCGCGTTCCTGTCCAACGAGCAGTACTTCAACCACACCAAGTGCCATCGCATCACCACCAACGGCATCTTCGTCCTGCAATGCGGTGATCCCACGGCCACCGGCACCGGCGGCCCCGGCTACCAGATCGCCGACGAGAACCTGGCGGGCGCCACCTACCCGGCGGGCACCGTCGCGATGGCGAACTCGGGCCCGAACACCAACGGCAGCCAGTTCTTCCTGGTCTACAAGGACAGCCCGCTGCCGCCGAGCTACACCCCGTTCGGGCGCATCACCGGCGGCCTCGACGTCCTGCAGTCCGTCGCCGCCGCGGGCACCAGGGACGGCAGCCCCGACGGCGCCCCGCGCGACGATGTAGTGCTCAACAAGGTCGAAACCTTCAAGAACTAACACCCCCCGAGGCAATGGCGGCGTCCCCTCGACGCCGCCATTGTCGTGTCACGAGATCGAGTGGCGCACAGTGGCGATAACTCCGCCACTGTGTGCCACCTATTTGTGCGGGGTGAGATCGAACTTCGTGGCGCCCTCGTTGCCGGCGGGGATGAAGGGGACGGTTACCGAGGACGGGTGCTCGGGGTCCTTGTAGATGGTTTGGGTCGCTGGTTCGGTGCGGGTGCTCTCGCCGAACGGTTCGCCGGTGTTCGGGTTCGGCGCGTATTGCGGATAGTCGCTGCTGGACACCGAGATTCGGAGGCGATCGCCCTTCTTGAACTGGTAGCTGGTCGGCCAGATCTTGATGGTGAACTGGTAGGGCTGGCCGGGCACGATCGGCGTTGGGTTGGTGAGCGAGTCACGGAACGCGGCGCGGATGATGCCGTTGTTGAGGTTGACCGAGGACCCGTCCGGCGCAAGGACTTCCAGGCGGGCGACGAAGTCGGTGTCGGGCGCGGTCGAGGAGGCCCACAGCTTCACCGTGGTCGGGCCGGTGAGTTCGGTGTCGGCGCTGAGCGGTTCGGTGTCGTAGGTGAGGACGTCGGATCGCTGTTCGACGGAGGCCTGATCGAACGGTCCCTGCGGACCCGTGCCGACGCCGCAGCAGGAATGGCCGCCGACACTCGGTGCCGGATCGGTCGGATCATAAAGATAGTGGTCCGCGTCGGCCGGACCGGAAGGTGCCTGCTCGACCAGCTTGCCGGTGCGACCCGCAGCGCCACTCGCGCCGCTACCGCTCAAATAGTAAGTCTCCCACTCGGTTTGCGGCAGCGGCCAGCTCGGTGCCGACTTCCACCGGTTGGCGCCCATCACGAAGTAGTCGACCCGCGGCGTGCCCGCGACGCCGTTGTCCACGCCCTTGAGGAAGTGGTCGTACCAGGCCAGCATCAGCTCGTTGATCGGGCTGTTGCCGACCGGCCCCAGTTGGTCGAGCCGAGGGGCGATGGTCGAGGTCGGCCGTCCCCAGCCGAGGTGGTCCCACGGGCCGATCACCAGCCGCTGGTTCTGCCGCGCCTCCGGCGTGCCGCCCTTGTCGACCATGCCGGTGAAGTTCTCGATGCCGCCCGCGAGGAACGCGTCGTACCAGCCCTCCATGTCGAGCACCGGCACCTTCACGTTCTGGTAGCGCTCGCGAATGCTCCGGTTCTTCCAGGAGTCGTTGTAGGTCGAGTTGCGGATCCAGTCGAAGTACCACGGCGCGACGGCCGGATTACCCGGCTGCAGCGGCGGAAAGTCTTTGTACGGACGGAAATTCAGCCAGTGGGTGGCGTTCTGCGTGGCCGCCTGGATCTGGTTCACCGCGGCGGTGTCGTTGCGCTGCTGGGCCGCTTCCAGCCCGATCGTGCCCACCGCCCAAGGCTCGACGAAGCCGAGCCGGAATTGGCCGCCCTCGTAGGTCCAGCCGTCGTAGTAGTCGGAGGCGGTGTTGGCCGGGACGATGGCGGCCAGGTGCGGCGGGGTCTCTACCGCGGCGAGCCACTGGGTCGCGCCGATGTAGGACGAGCCGTACATGCCCACTTTGCCGTTCGTGCCCGGCATTTGGGCCGCCCACTCGACGCTGTCGTAGCCGTCGCGCATGTCGTTGTCGAACTCGGTGAAGACGCCGTCCGACTTACCGAGGCCCCGAATGTCTTGAATCACAACGAGATAGCACTGCGAGGCGAACCAATCCGGGGTCTGATAGCGCGAAGGTTGGATCTGTGCGGCCGTTTTCCCGTACTGCGTGCGCATCAGAATGACCGGGACCGGATCGTTGGTCTTGGGGCGATACACATCGGCCCGCAACACCGTCCCGTCCCGCATGGCTGCTGGCACGTCGGTCTGTTTGTCGACCTCGCATTTTCCCCGGCCTTCGCTCGGCGGCCAGGCCGCCGGCTGCCCCGGCGCCGGGGTCTGCGTACTCGACGCGGTGTTCGTATCGGAGCTCGAAGTACACCCGCCGACCAGCACTCCCACGCACAATACCGTGGTGAGCAGGCGACCTATGCCCATTCCGTGACCAGACAAGCTGAAACACCTCCCAGGAGAGGCGCAATCGGACACTCGACGCGTGCTGTGCGACGCCTCTGTCGAAGCAGATGTTACCAAGATCCACTATCAGACGTCCCATGAATGCGCACAACCGTTCGAGTCGCGCTGATGACATCGAATCCTGTTGGCAGGCAGCCACTCCCGCGTCCGAATTGACTGACGGGTCGACTGTCCGAGTCGAGCTTCAAGACGTATCGCTCGACCGTGACCGGGTACGGACCCAGTCAACCCGCACGCCGACTCCTGGTCTTGGATGAATCGGACACCGGCGAGTCGTTTTCACCCACCGCGACGTACGACGGTGATGATCTCCGGACTTGCCGCCGTCAGCGGACTCCGATCCCAATCCCCGAACTGCTCGACGACGACCAACCCCGCCTCGGACAAGAACCTGGCCAGCGCGTCCGAGTCGAGAAACCGTAACGTGCTGTGACTGACCTCGGGCCGCTCCCACCCCGCACTGGTAAATGTATGCGTGAACGACACCAGGTCCCCCGCAACAGGTTCGGCAACTTCACACACGCACCGCACCATCTCCCCAGCCGCATCCGACACCACCTCGGAGTACCGCCGATTCCACGTCTCCCATTCCCGCACAAGCGGATTCCGCGTCTCGAACGCGAACCGCCCATCGTCGGTCAACACCGACGCGACCACCGCCAACATCGATCGCAACTCCGCATCACCGACAAGCACTTGAAACGCATGCCCGGTCATCACCACCAACTCGAACTGCCGCCCCCGAACCGCCCCCACCTCCCCCAACACCCACTCGATATCCCCTTGCTCCCGTGCGACTTCCAGCATCCCCACCGCCGGATCCACCCCACACAACAGACCGGAATGACCGTCCCGCCGAGCCCGCCGCAACAGCTCACCCGTCCCGCACCCGACATCGAGCACAGACCGTGCCCCCATGACCAACGGCAGATAAAACGTGAAGTCCCCCCGCCCTTCCCACGGATTGAACCGGTCATACACCGCGGCTAACCGCGCCTCACTGAACGCCCTGTCGACCATTCCCGAAGATTGTCAAAGGCCGAGCCCCACCGCCACCCGATTTCCAGCTCAGCCACGCACGCGGCGGATTCCATCGGCGAATTCGACGAGGGCCCGCACGGGAAGCAGCCGAAGCCCGATCGCCGGGTCAGAACTCAACCGCACACTCACTGTGTAAGCCGCACACCCGTACACGCGGTGTGCGGCTGACAGTGGGCGTGCGAACCTTGCGCTTCAGTCCGTCAATCGAACTCAGCATAAGGTTAAGCAAGCAGGCACGTTACTGAACTTTAGGCCTCGAAGGTTGGATAACGAGTGACGTAGCTTAACGCTAGAGCAACCGACGCTCACAATTTCAGCAGGCCGGGCCAGGTTCGGGACCAAGGGGCGCGGGGGTTGTCGCAGCGCCAGATGGTTACGTCGCGGGTGGAGCCGGGGAAGCCTAGGCGGGTGTTGGCGTGGCCGATGGGGGTTATCGAGCCGAACAGCGGGCGGATGTCGGATTCGTCGTTGCCTACCCAGAGGATGGTGGTGGCGGAGTCCGGTGGGGTGCCGAAGTAGCCGAAACCGCGGTTGGGGCTGTAGATGGCGGGGAGGTCGGTGCCGTAGACGTCGAGTGCGCTTGCCTGCCAGTAGGAGTCGGTGATGATGGCGACGTCGGCTCGGTCGGCCTCGGGGAGCGAATGGTAAGCATCGGCGGTGGCGGCGGCGAGTTCGGGCCAGCCGAATCTGCCGTAGACGCCGATCGCCAGGCCCGCGTCGGCCTCGCTCGCCGCGGGTTCGATCGAGGACTCTGGCCGCCATGGCATCGTAAATGCCGCGAGCACAACGGATATGACAATCATCGTGGCGGTCAGGATCATGCGTAGCCTGCCCGTTTTTTCGGTCCAGCGCACCGCGCCCGCGGCGAACAGCGCGGCGTAGCAGCCTGCGGCGTAGTACGCCCTGCCGTCGGTGGCGATGAAGGCGACGGCGAGCAGCAGCGGCAGCGGGGCGAGGAATCGGTACTGGCGCAACGGTTCCCAGCGGAACAGGGTCACGATTCCGTAGATCAGCAGCACACCGCCGAGCAGACCCGCGGCGGCGAGGGCCAGCGGCAGCCAGGTGTAGCGACCGCCGACGGTGGCCTGTTCCTCGGCGACCACCGCGCCGAGACGCAACTGCGGCCAGTCGTGCGAGGCCTGCCAGATCAGGCTCGGCAGCGTCACGCAGATGACCAGCACCCCGCCCAACCACAGCGCCGGGCGTCGGAACAGGTCGCGCGGGCCGTACATCGCCACCCCGATGGCGACCGCGATCCAGAAGAACGGGATCAGCCATTTGACCTGCATATCCAGCGCCGTCACCAGGGACGCCGACAGCAGGAGCGAGTCGTGCCTAGTGCGCACCCAGCGGATGAGCAGCCAGCTGATCAACACCCACAACGCGGTGTCGACCGTATTGGTAGCCAACTGAGTTCCCTGAACCAGCAGGAAAGGCGAAGTAGCGTAGGCGGTCGCGGTCAGCAGTTGCGCGTTGCGTGATCCGCCGAATTCCCTGGCGATCTGCGCGCTGATCAGCACCGCGGCGACGGTGACCAGCAGCGCCGGAATGCGCTGGGCCACTAAGGATTCCGGGGCGATCAAGTCCATCAGCCGCGCGATCGCGGGCAACAGCGGGCCCTGATCAGCGTAGCTGACCGCGAGCCTGCGGCCCGCCGAGATGAAATACAGTTCGTCGCCGAAGAATCCGTACCGGCCCGCCGAGGCCAGCAGCGCGATCGCCGAGACGAGCGCGATGGCACCGACGCCGACGAGCGCGAACGGCGCCTGCTGCTCGGTCGTATCCGGTTGCCGCACTTGGGTTGTCGCGGTGTCAGTCATCTTCCCCCACCTTTCGCGTCGCCAAATCGAACAAACGGCACATGTGTGCCGTGTACCCGTCCATATCGAAGTCCGGCTCCCGGATCGCGCGCCCGGCCACGCCGTCGATCGTGTCGCGGATGGACATCGCCATTGCCAGTGGATCGAATTCGCCGAAGTCCCCGGCGCGCTGGCCTTCCCGCATGATGTCGATCAACGGCACGATGATCTCGCGCTCCCCTTCGGCCGAGGCGAACTTCGGCTTGCCGTCGGCATCGCGGAGATTCAGCACCACGTCCATCAGTGCCGCGACGTAGTTGGTGTTCGCGGCGATGAACGCGAGATTCGATTCGATGTAGGCCAGCAACATGTTTCGCGGGCCGATCGCCGCGGCGACCTTGGGCCCGATGTGCTCCGCGCCCGATATGTACAGCTGGATCACCAGCTGTGTCATCAGATCGTCTTTACCGGCGAAGTGGTAGGAGATGACCCCCTTGGAGATCCCGGCATGCTTGGCGATGCGCGCCAGCGACGCATTGCCGTACCCGACCTCGGAGATCACCTCCACCGCCGACGCGATGATCTGCCGACGCCGCGCCTCTTCGATGAACGACCTTTGCTGGCCGTCTGTACTACTTTCTGACCGCACGGCCAAATATTAGCACGATCAGCCAGTGAAGTGCCGAGTGGTGCCGCGCTCCCACCCCGGATCACCGTCCTTGGTGAAACTCAGCCAGCTGCCACGCATCTCGTCGACGAGCCTTTGCGGGCGCTCACCCTGCAGCATCGGCGCGTGCCGCCATGCCTCCGCGTTGCCGAGGAGGAACGGCAGCTCGAGGCAGTGGCACGCCCGGAACGGACTGCCTTCCGGATACCAATCGAACTCGAACAGCCAGGCCGTATCGCGCGACTCACTCAATCGCCGAGTCGGTCCCCGGAAGATCTGCTCCGAGACTGCCGCCACCACATCCCAGTCGTCGGAGAAGAACGCCGACGCCTCGTCCTTGGTAGTCCCCATCACCATCGGCATGCCGTCCGCACGCCCGCTCACCGCGGCAACTGGGTCGGCGGCAACCACTACCCCATCGCCCACCAACTGGAACGGCGGCACTACCTGCCCCCCGGCCCCCTTCGCGACCGCCACCTGCGCGGCCAGCAACGCGTCCACCGGCACCTGACCGAGTTCCCCCGCCGTAACACCCAACTCCTGCAAGAACTTTGCGCCGGTCCGCTCCGCCGCATCCGGCGTATCGGGCAGCATCCCGAGCGGGGGACTCTGCAAGATCACCTGCTGAAACAGCCCCTCCGCCCGCTCCCCCGACAACATCGCCACCAGCGAAATCGCCCCCGCCGACTGCCCCGCCGCGGTCACCCGTCCGGGATCACCACCGAACGCGGCAATGTTGTCCCGCACCCAGCCGAGCGCCGCGATCTGATCCAGCAAACCCAGGTTGCCCGCACTCACCCCCGGCAACCGCAAGAACCCAAGCGGCCCAAGCCGATAGTTCACCGTCACCACAACGACATCCCCCAGCGCCGCCATCTCGGCCCCGTCATACCACCCGAGACTGCCTGCCCCACTGGAAAACCCACCCCCGTGCATAAACACCAACACCGGATGCCCATCCCCCGCCGGCGCCCACACATTCAACGACAAACAGTCCTCCCCCTGCCCCACCTCGAACCCGCCCATCGCCCGATCCAACCGCGACGCCAATTGCGGTGCCGCCACCCCGAATTCCCGTGCCTCCCGAACCCCCTGCCACGGCGCAACCGCCTCCGGCTCCCCAAACCGATCGGCCCGCGCATACGGAATCCCCCGAAAGACGCTCACCGCCCCCTCGACAACCCCCCGAACTTTCCCGCCCCCGGCCTCAACAACTACCGACTGCTTGATCTCACTACTCATGAGTCCGAGTCTGCCCCGCCCCCGCCCACCGAGCCACCACCCCCGCCCTGCTCCATCGACGTGAGTCAAAAGGTCGCTTACTGATCTTGGATGGCGACCATTTGACTCACGTCGATTGAGTAGTGCGCCGCAACACGAAAAGCCGCGCTCCCAACGGGAGCGCGGCTTTTTGTACTGAAATCTACAGGTACTGGCCTGTGCTGGACTCGGTGTCGATTGCCCTGCTCGCGCTGGCGTTCTTGCCGGTGACCAAGGTGCGGATGTAGACGATCCGCTCACCCTTCTTGCCCGAGATGCGGGCCCAGTCATCGGGATTCGTGGTGTTGGGCAGGTCCTCGTTTTCGGAGAACTCGTCCTGGATCGAATCGTAGAGATGCTGGAGGCGCAGGCCGGGGTTGCCGGTGTCGAGGACGGACTTGATGGCGTACTTCTTGGAGCGGTCCACGATGTTCTGGATCATGGCGCCGGAGTTGAAGTCCTTGAAGTACAGGACTTCCTTGTCACCGTTGGCGTAGGTGACCTCCAGGAAGCGGTTGTCCTCGCTCTCGGCGTACATCCGGTCGACGACCCGTTCGATCATCGCCTGGACGCAGGCCAGCTTGTCGCCGCCGAACTCGGCTAGATCGTCGGCGTGCAGGGGTAGCGTCTCCGTGAGGTACTTGGAGAAGATGTCCTGCGCCGATTCGGCGTCCGGCCGCTCGATCTTGATCTTCACGTCCAGGCGGCCGGGCCGCAGGATCGCGGGGTCGATCATGTCCTCGCGGTTGGAGGCACCGATCACGATGACGTTCTCGAGTCCCTCGACGCCGTCGATCTCCGAAAGCAGCTGCGGCACGACCGTGGTCTCCACGTCGGAGGACACGCCCGAACCACGGGTGCGGAAGATGGAGTCCATCTCGTCGAAGAACACGATCACCGGCGTACCTTCGGACGCCTTCTCGCGGGCGCGCTGGAAGATGATCCGGATGTGGCGCTCGGTCTCGCCGACGAACTTGTTGAGCAGCTCGGGGCCCTTGATGTTCAGGAAGAACGACTTGGCTTCCTTGGCATCCTCGCCGCGCGCCTCGGCGATCTTCTTGGCCAGCGAGTTGGCCACCGCCTTGGCGATCAGCGTCTTACCGCAACCGGGCGGACCGTAGAGCAGCACGCCCTTGGGCGGGCGCAGCGCGTACTCGCGGAACAGGTCCTTGTGCAGGAAGGGCAGTTCCACCGCGTCACGGATCTGCTCGATCTGCCGACCGAGGCCACCGATGTCGGTGTAGTCGACGTCCGGAACCTCTTCCAGCACAAGGTCTTCGACCTCGGCCTTGGGAATACGCTCGAACGCGAACCCGGCCTTGGTGTCCACCAGCAGCGAATCACCAGGGCGCAGTTTACGAATCGGGGAGTCCGGGTCGTCCATGTCGTCGTACTCGGCGACCTTGGCCAGCGGGCCCGCCAGCCAGACCACGCGCTCCTCGTCGGCATGACCGACGACAAGGGCACGACGGCCGTCATCGAGGATCTCCCGCAGGGTGCCGATCTCGCCGATCGCATCGAAGACGCCGGCCTCGACGACCGTGAGTGCCTCGTTGAGCCGGACGGTTTGACCGTATTCGAGGGTCGAGGTCTCGATGTTCGGTGAACACGTCAATCTCATCTTGCGACCCGAAGTGAACACGTCGACGGTCTGATCGTCGTATACGCCGATCATGATTCCGTATCCGCTCGGCGGCTGACCGAGCCGATCGACTTCCTCACGCAAGGCGACGAGCTGCTGGCGCGCCTCCTTGAGGGTGTCCATCAGCTTGGTGTTGCGAATCGTCAGCGAATCGATGCGGGCTTCCAATTCCCGTGCACGATCCGGCGAATCGGCGAGTTGCCTGCGGAGTGCAGCCGCTTCGGCGCGTACCGCCTCGAGCTCTCTCCAGGCCGCCGAATCCGAATTCTCGATGGGGCTCATGTGCTGCTCCTCCCAGTCCCGGTCTATCAACGCTACCGGGCGCGAACCGTTCTCGCTTTCCGACATGGTTTCGTCGTGATCACATCTGGGCTGCGATCGACCGCCGGATGACCATGTTAGCCTGCCCTAACCCGCACTCGGTGAGCCAGCTCGCCGACCGAGCCGAAAGGTTGCTGAATATGCTCCTTCCCGCCAGAATCTTCCGCGTTTCTCTTGCTACCGCTGCTGCCGCCCTTGTCGTTACCGCCGGGCTGGCCGGCTGTAGCTCTGACGACAACAAATCCGATGCCAAGGTCTCTTCCTCCAGCGCAGTGGCCTCGACCAGCGCCGCGCCGTCCGCCGCCGCGGGCGCGCCGAGCCCGGAGACACTGCAGGCGGTGCTGGTCAAATTGTCCGATCCGGCGGTACCCACGGCCGACAAGACCAAGCTGATCGTCGACGGCGAAAAGCGCACGGCCAACATCGATCAGATGAACAAGGGGCTGGCAGGCTACGCGCTGACTTTCGCAGTGGCGGATGTCACAGCACAAGCCAACACGGCTACCGCACAGGTCACCATCAATTCCCCCCACGGCGCCGCCCCCGCGATGCCCATCAGCTGGGAGAACGTCAACGGCACCTGGAAACTGTCCGACGCGAGCGGCTGCCTCCTCCTCGGCTTCGCCCAGGCCCCCTGCGTCCCCGCCTGACCGTCCGAAGGCGACCTTCAGCTGAAGGGCGCCTTCGGACGGGCGCGTCAGCCCTTCGAGGGCCTGCGCTGGGGCTTGGGGGTCACTGTGCCCTCGGCGAGCCTGCGGGCGCTCACCAGGAAGGCCGTGTGGCCCTGCATGCGGTGCTCGGGGCGGACCGCTAGGCCGACCACGTGCCAGCCGCGCACGATCGACTCCCAGGAGCGCGGCTCGGTCCAGCACTCCTGTTCGCGCAACGCTTCGACGACCTTCGACAGCTGGGTGACCGTTGCCACGTAGATGATCAGCACGCCGCCGGGAACCAGCGCCTTGGCCACCGCGGGTAGCGCGTCCCACGGCGCGAGCATGTCCAGCACGGCGCGATCCACCGGTTCGCCCTCGTAATCGGCCACGTCGCCGACCGTCAACGACCAGTTAGCCGGACGTTCGCCATAGAAGGTTTCGACGTTGCGGATCGCGTGATCGGCGTGATCCTGGCGAATTTCGTACGAGACGACCTCGCCCTGCGGCCCGACGGCACGCAACAGCGAACATGTCAGCGCGCCGGAGCCCGCGCCGGCCTCCAAGACCCGCGCGCCGGGGAACATATCGCCCTCGTGCACGATCTGGGCGGCGTCTTTCGGGTAGATCACGGCCGCGCCGCGCGGCATGGACAGCACGTAGTCGACCAGCAACGGGCGCAAGGCCAGATACGGGGTGCCGTTGGTGGAGTTCACCACGGTGCCCTCGTCGGCACCGATCAAGCTGTCGTGCTTGATCCCGCCGCGATGGGTGTGGAACTCCTTGCCCTCCTCCAAGACCACCGTGTACAGGCGGCCTTTGGCATCGGTCAGCTGTACCCGGTCACCGAGGGTGAATGGCCCGGTCCGTCTGGCCGTCATGAATCTCCGTTCGCTGGAAGAGCAGTGCTGTCGACTGCGGAGCAGTGCGATGAATAGTCGAGCACCGGCGTGTCGGTGCCGCCGGATAGCCTGCCAGGTATGAGCTCGCCCGTGTCCACGCCCCCTACCGACGGCGCGCAGGCGTCCGATGCCGGTGCGGCGGCGAGTCGGTCGCGGCCCGCGCTGTCGCCTTCGCGGGCAATGGATTTCAAGCAGTGCCCGTTGAAGTACCGGTTCCGGGCGATCGATCGGATCCCGGAGACCCCGAATCGCAACGCGCTGCGCGGCACGGTGGTGCACGGAGTATTGGAGGACCTGTACGGCCTGCCAGCGGCGCAACGGCAGCCGCAGCGGGCAGAGGGGCTGATCGTGCCCGTGTGGGCGCGGATCGCGGCCGGGTGGCCCGCGGTGACCGAGTTGATCACCGACGCCGAACTGGACGGTTTCCTCGGCGAGGTGCGCGCGCTGGTGCGGGCGTACTACCGGCTGGAAGATCCGACGCGTTTCGATCCGGAGTCACGCGAGGCGCGGGTGGAGGTCGAGCTCGCGGACGGAGTTCTGTTGCGCGGCTTCGTCGATCGGATCGATGTCGCGCCGACCGGACAGTTGCGGGTGGTCGATTACAAGACCGGCCGCGCCCCCGGGCCTACGCAGGAAACCAGGGCGCTGTTCCAGCTGAAGTTCTACGCGCTGGTGGTGTTGCGCACCCGCGGCATCCTGCCCGCCCAGCTGCGGCTGATCTACCTGGCCGACGAGCAGATCCTCACCTACGCCCCCGACGAGGAGGAGCTGCTCCGCTTCGAACGCACCCTGTCCGCACTGTGGGAGGCCATCCTGGAGGCCGGGCGCACCGGCGACTTCCAGCCGAACACCAGTTGGCTCTGCTCCTATTGCGATTACCAGCCGCTGTGCCCCGAATTCGGTGGCACGCCACCGCCTTACCCCGGTTGGCCGGCCGGCGGCACCGCCGAGTCGCCGGACGAGACCCTCGCGGACGCGGTCGCGGACTGACCTATCGACCGGCCCCCAAGATGAAATCCAATGACGTGCCATGAGATCCGATCATTGCCACCGCGACGATCAGCACCACAACCCCCACCACGTCACCGACCAGGATCAGTGCGTTCCGAATGCGGAGCCATCGGCTGACCTGCTCGGCCTCCGTCGTCATCGACGTCCTTCCCTGCGTCCCTACGGGGGCCCGTTGCGGCGCCCCGACGTTCTCCGTGTGTATTTCGCCTGACACATCGCACAGTGTCGCCGACACACCATGAAGTTATCGTGAAGACTCGCGGAATTCGTACATACCGACAACTGCGGTGCCGCAACGAAAGCCGAGGAGATTCTCGGCGTGTCCGACCGCCGCCGATGTCACACTGAGTTTGCCGTGCCGATTCCACCCTGTTCTCGGGACGCCCACGGCGACAGGTACCGCTCGTACGGATGGGGAGCGTGATCGGATGTCGCAACAATCGGAATCTTACGGATCTCGGGGCGAGGACGCCGTGCTCTTGGCGGCCGGTCTAGCGGAATTGGCCCTCAGCCGGATCGGACCGGTGGTCGGGCGGATGCGCGCGCTACTAGGCCGGTCGGACCTGGCCGCGCTGTTCGGCGAGGCGGACACGGATCTGAAGGCACGCGGCAGGCTCGCACTGGATCGGTATGCCATCGTTCCCCCAGCTCACCTGGAAATCCTCGCCCAGCAGGTAGTGGCACGACGTGCCGCCGCCGACGATGTCTGACCGATACGACCCCGCCGCGTTCAAGGCCCGCATAGACACCGCCCTCGCGCGGTTCGTCGCGCAGGAGAACGACCAGTTGCTGATGGTCGACCCGAAATTGCGGCCGGTAGCCGAGCAGATCGTGGTGGCGACCGCGCACGGCAAACGGTTGCGGGCGGCGTTCTGCTACTGGGGCTGGCGGGCGGCGGGGCAGCCGGACAGTGACGCGCTGATACGTGCCGCGGCGGCAATGGAATTGGTGCACGCCGCGGCCAGCGTGCAGGACGACATCATCGACGACAGCCCGCTGCGGCACGGTGTGCCCACCGCGCAAATCGCGCTACGCACCTCGCTGTGTGGACGCCCGAGCGCGAAGAAATCCGCAAGAGCCCTCGCCATGTTGGTCGGGGACCTGCTTGTGGCTTCGGCCGGGCACTTGTTCCTCGTCAGCGGGTTGCCCGCGGCGTATCTCTCGCGGGCGCGTCCGCTCTGGATGGCGATGGCCCGCGAGTTGATCGCGGGTGAATGCCTGGAGATTCTCTGCACCGGCGCGGCACCGGACACCGGGGAATCGTTGAAGGTGGTCCGGTACAAGACAGCGAAATACACCGTCGAACAGCCGTTACTGATCGGCGGCGCGCTGGCGGGTGCGCACCCGCGGTTGTCGAAGGCGTTCTCCGCCTACGGATTACCGCTCGGCGAGGCCTTCCAACTGCGCGACGACCTGCTCGGTCTGTTCGGTGACCCGGTCCGGACCGGCAAGGCGAGTCTCGACGACCTGCGCGCTCGCCGTCCGACCGCCCTGCTCGCCGAGACGTGGCGCGTCGCCGACCGCAGACAACGAAAACAGTTGGGCGCCTTACTGGATCGACCAGATCCTGGCCCGGACGAGTTGCGCGAGATGTGCGACTTGATGCACCGGGTCGGCGCGCCCGATCGGATCGAACGGATGATCGTCGAGCGGGTCGAGCAGGCCACTGGCGCATTGGCCGGCCTGGACGTGCCCCAGCACGCCGCCGGCGCGCTGAGCGAGCTCGCGCACACCGCAACCACCCGAAACCACTGACCTTGCGGCAGCAGCACTTCCGAAGGCTGGACCATCGAAACTAGGAGCGCCCGATGACCTACACCACCACGTCGATGGACGCACTGCGGCAATACGGTGACGAACTCGCCGACGCGACCGTCGCGACCCTGTTCGAGCGCGGCGAGGTCGGCAAGTTCAACACCCTCATGCGTTACGTCTCCACCGCCGGTGCACCCCTACCGGACGGCCTGCCGGACGTCGCCCGGGAATACCTGCGCGAAACGAGCACGCCGCCCGCCTGGGTGGACTGGGGCGAGATGGAGAAGGCGCGGCTGTTCTTCATCGACAACAACGTGCACATCTCCACGGCCTTGTCGTTCGCCTCGATGCCGGCCTGCTACCTCGTTCCGCACGTCGCGAAGCTGTTGTCGGCCACGCACTCACTGGAGTATCCGTCCAGACGGATGGCCGAGACCGGGCAGTTCACCGTCTACCTGATGCAGCCCGACGCCTTCGAAGCGGGCAGTCGCTTCGTGCCCGCCGTGCAGAAGGTCCGGCTGCTGCACGCTTCGATTCGCCATCATCTGTCCAGGGAAAACCTTTGGGACACCGCTACTTTCGGTACGCCGATCTGCCAGGAGGATATGATCGGCGGCCAATTGCTGTTCTCCATCCTGGTTCTCGACAGTCTGCACCGGCTCAATATCCACATGAGCGTCGACGGAGCCGAGGCGTACTACTACGCGTGGCGGGTGGTCGGGGCGATGCTCGGCGTGGACCAAGCGCACGCGCCCGAAGACCTGGCCAGCGCCCGGGAGTTCCTCGACACCTATCTGACCCGGTACATGGGTCCCAGCGAGGAGGGCGTCAACCTCACTCGCCAGCTCATCGACCTCTACGAGGAGGTCGTCCCCGGCACCGTCTTCGACCCCATCGTCGCCGCCCTCATCCGCTACCTCATCGGTGATACCAGCGCCGACTGGCTGCAGGTACCCCGCACCGCGTGGGATACCGCCGTGAAGGCCGCGCCGAGCCTGCTCGGCATCCTGGAAACCATCGAGGACAGATCCCCGCTCGGCGCGTGGGCGCTGGACCGCCTCGGCCACTTCACCGCCCTGTTCGAACTCAGCTCGCTGACCCGCGGCCGGGTCATGCACTACGCCATTCCCGAACAGCTCAAAGCGGACTTCGGTGTCTCGTCCACGCTCGGGCGCACCCGCCGGTGGACGCCACCGCCGCCGCTCAGAGCGTGAAGTTGTGGAACAGCAAGACTGAAAGGCCTAGTCCGACAGCCAGATTGACCACGACGGCGGAGCCGAAGACGACGATCGGCCGCCACCCGGCTTCGCGCAGGCCGCGCAGCGAGAACTCCAGCCCGATGGAGACGAACGCGAAGATCAGGAACCAAGTGCGCAGGTCGTTGATGATGGCGATGTGCGCGGCGCCGGACTTCTTGTCGGCCGATTGCAGGTAGAGCGTGCCGATGACCGACGCGGCGACGAAACCGAGCACGAACTTGGGGAACCGCTCCCAGAACTGCCGCGCCGAGGGCCGGACCGCACCGGCGGTGCGTTCCACCTTCAGGGTGAAGTACGCGGTCAACGCGATCGCGACGATGCCGATCAGCGCGTTCTGCGTGGTCTTCACGATGGTGGCGATCTGCAGCGCCTTCTCCCCCGCGATGGCGCCGGACGCCGCGACCGCCGCGGTGGTGTCGATATTGCCGCCGATCCAGGCGCCGGCGACCGCGTCGGACAGCCCGAAAGCGTCGGCGAGCCACGGCAATACGAAGATCGACGGCAACGCGAAGATGATCACCAGCGAGGCCGCGTAGGCGATCTGCTCGCGCTTGGCCTGCACCGCACCGGCCGCCGCGATGGCCGCGCTGACGCCGCAGATGGACACCGCCGAGGACAGCAGCGCGCGCAGCTTGTCGTCGAGCCCGAGCCGCCCGCCGAGCCACCAGGTGAACCCGAACACCGCGGTGATCAGCAGTAGCGCCTGCAGGATCGACGGACCCGCCGCGGTCACCAGGATCTTCAGATTGATCGAGGCACCGAGCAGCACCACGCCGGTCTTGATGAAGAACTCGGTGCGGAATCCGGCCGAAAGCCGGTCGCGCAGCGCGAGTTTGGCCAGGATGACGTTGCCGAGCAGGCCGATCACGATGGCGTACACCGGGAACTCGATCGACTTGGCCACCCGTTTGAACGGCGTGTCCGCCGCCCACCGCGGGACATGGGTGTCGAAGAAGCGGGTCAGCGCGCCGAGCACGAGGACGACCGCGATGCCCGCCACGATCGCGCTGACCGTCGGCCGCGAGACCGCCTGCAGTGCCGCCGTTTCCGACTTCACCGGGGCGGAAGTGCCGGTGTCCGTACCGGTTTCGGTCACCACGGTGCCGTCCGAATTACCTTCGCGCGCTTCAGTATCCGACATCACGGCACCAGCCAATCCGGAATCGCGCCGACCAAAACCAGCGCGATCAGCGCCAGTCCGGCGACCGCGGCCAGCCAGTCCTCACTCCAGGCGAATGTGCTTCCCGACCGTTCGTCGGGCGATGTCTGCGACACGGGTGTGCTCCTTGCGTTCCTCATCGAGAGGCCGCACGGTAGCAACACCCGGTCAGCAGGCACACCGGTTGTGTTCAGCGTGAATGATTCATAATCCGCTCAAAAGGCGCGGCAGGAGCGGATATCGAAGGCGAGAATGGCCTTGGCGCCGAGCTCGGCGAGCTGGTCCATCACCTCGTTGCCCTGCTTGCGCGGCACCATCGCGCGGATCGCCACCCAGCCGTCGTCGGCCAACGGCGATACCGTCGGCGACTCCAGGCCCGGCGTGATCTTGACCGCCGCCTCGAGCAACTCCTTCGGGCAGTCGTAGTCCAGCATGATGTATTGCTGGCCGAACACCACGCCCTGCACGCGCGCGATGAGCTGATTGCGCGCCCGCTCCTGCTGATCGGAACCGGTGCGTTCGATCAGCACGCCCTCCGAGTCGCACAGCGATTCACCGAACGCGACCAGATTGTGCTGACGCAGCGTGCGGCCCGAGCCGACCACATCCGCGATGGCGTCGGCGACGCCGAGCTGGATGGAGATCTCCACCGCGCCGTCCAGCCGGATCACCTCGGCCTCGATGCCGCGCCGCTGCAGATCGCTGAGCACCAGATTCGGGTAGGAGGTGGCGATGCGCTTGTCGTAGAGGTCTTCGACCCGCCAGGCCTGCCCGGCCGGTGCGGCGTAGCGGAAGGAGGAGCGGCCGAAGCCGAGGCCGAGCCGTTCGCTGACCGGCGCGCCGGAATCGAGCGCGAGATCGCGGCCGGTGATGCCGAGGTCGAGCTCGCCGGAGCCGACATAGATGGCGATGTCATTGGGCCGCAGGAAGAAGAATTCCACCTGGTTGGCCGGGTCGAGCACGGTCAGGTCGCGCGAATCGGTCCGCTTGCGGTAGCCGGCCTCGACCAGGATGGCGGTGGCGGCTTCGGACAGGGCGCCTTTATTGGGAACTGCTACGCGCAGCATGGGACGGGGTCCTTTCGGGAGTGGAAACTACGGAGTAAGACGCGGCCATCACAGATGTCGGTACACGTCTTCCAGCTTCAATCCACGACCCACCATCAGCACCTGCACCCAATACAGCAGCTGCGAGATCTCCTCGGCGAGCGACTCGTCGCTCTCGTGCTCGGCGGCCAGCCAGACCTCGCCTGCCTCCTCGAGCACCTTCTTACCCTGGCTATGCACGCCCGCGTCCAGCGCGGCAACGGTTCCGGACCCCTCGGGGCGGGTGACCGCACGATCCTGCAGCTCGGCGAACAGGGTTTCGAAGTTCTTCACGATGAGCCATTGTTTCAGACCGGTGTGCGGGACCGTTGCTCCGGCCCATCCCGGCTTTCGCGGAGCGCGGTGGTGGGCATGATGGTGCCATGCCCTTTCAGACAGCACTGACCGAGTTGTTCGCCCTGCGCCACCCGATCGCGCTGGCGCCGATGGGCGGGGTGGCGGGCGGCGAGCTCACTGCCGCGGTGTCCAATGCCGGTGGGTTGGGGCTGATCGGTGCTGGCGGTGGGGACTGGGCGTGGCTCGGCCCACAGCTCGCGATTGCCGCGAAGCAAGCTCGAGCACCTTGGGGTGTCGGATTCTTGTCCTGGGCGGTGCAGCTCGACACGCTGCGCTGGGTGCTCGACGAGCATCGGCCGAGCGCGGTGGCGCTGTCGTTCGGCGACCCGAGCCCGTTCGTCGCGGCGGTGCGCGAGGCGGGCGCGAAGGTGCTGGTGCAGGTCACCGATCTGGACGAGGCGAAGCGGGCCCGCGATGTCGGCGCGGACGTCATCATCGCGCAGGGCGCCGAGGCGGGTGGTCATGGTGGCGGGCGGTCGACCTTGACGATCGTTCCCGCGGTCGTCGATCTGGTGCATCCGACGCCGGTACTCGCCGCGGGCGGAATCGCGGACGGCCGTGGGCTCGCCGCCGCGCTGACGCTCGGCGCGGCGGGTGCGCTGATCGGCACCCGGTTCGAGGCGACGCACGAGGCGCTGCTCGCGCCCGAGGAGGCGAAGGCGATCGTGGCCGCGACGGGCGACGAGACCTCGCGCAACCGGGTATACGACATCGCTCGCCGGTCGCCGTGGCCGGCGCGGTACACCGCGCGCATGCTGCGCAACCGCTTCTTCGACAGCTGGCAGGACCGCGAGGACGAACTGCGCACCGACACCGCGGCGCAACAGGGCTACCTGGACGCCGTCGAGCAGGACGATCCGGCGGCGCTGGCCGTCTGGGCGGGCGAGGCCGTCGATCTGATCAGCTCGATCGACTACGCCGCCGACGTGCTGGCCAGGATCACCGCCGAGGCGGACGCCGCCTTCGGACGCGCCGACACGCAGCGCGTCCGCGGCGACTGACTATTCCGCGCCGAGCAATGCCGCCAGGTCGGCCACCGCGGTGCGCAGGTGGTCGGCGAAGGCGTGCATCTGGTCCGCGACCGTGGTCGGGGTGGCCAGGTACAGGTTCCAGCGGTCCGGCAGCAGCACGTAGGCGACGCCGATGCAGCGGGGGCTGGTCGAGCCGAAACCGAAGTAGCGGATGTTGACCGACGGCGCCGAGCTGGTGCTCAGGTAGTCGTCGCGCATGATCACCCAGCCGGGGCTGTCGTAGAGCGAAATCGGCTCGGTGACATCGAGTTCCGCGCCGCGACGGCGTTGGATCCACTGCAGTTCCCACAGGTGCTGCTCGGGCGCGGCACCCGCCTGGCATTCCTTGGCCCGCGCGACGTGCGCGGCGGCGGCGGTGCGCGCGGCGGCGAGCTTGGCGGGCTGGTCTACCGCCGGGTCCTGCACCGCGTCCACGAACGCCACCATCTCCGGGGTGATCACCCGCATGGCCTCGGTGCGACCGTTGCGATATTGCCGGGTGGCGATGGATTCGTAAGTGGCGCCGGTGATTCCCTTGCTACGCCGGTGCGCCAGCTGATAACTCAACTGCGCGAAGGCATCCGGGGAGATGCCGAGCTGCTTGGCCCTGGTGGTGCCGAAATCCTCGAAAGACACCGTCTGCGTGGCATTCTCGGCGGCATAGCGGGCGAAATCGGCACCGGCGGCGGCAATGTCGTTGCGCTGCGCCGCATCCAGCACGAACTCGATCGGCTCGACCGCGGGCAGACCCTGCGCCCGCGCCCCGGATCGGGCGGCGTGCTCCGGCGCCGAAACCTCCAGCATCGCGTCGACGAACGACAGGATGGTGGTGCCGTCCAGTCCGCAGTGCTCGATGTTGATGCCCGCCTGGCCATCTGCGAAGACGATGAACGACACCGCCTTGTCGAACCACCGGTTCGCGCTGTCGCCGTGCAACAGCTGATCACACGCGTGCAGCTCGTCGCGCGGGGCGAAGTCCTCCAGGCAGACGCAGAACAGCGCGGTCTCGATGGTGTCGAGCGCCGCGGCATTGGTCGGCTCGGCGAGCAACGCCTGCCTGCTCGCCGCCCACTCGGCGCGCGCCTTGGTGGTGAGATGGCCTACCGCGGAATCGGTTCGGGTCGAACGCGCGCCCGCCTTCAGCACCTCGCGCAGCCCGCAGGCCAGGTCGTCGAGTGAGTACGGCGCGCCGTCCTGGCCGAGCACGTCCATCCGGAACATGCTGCCGCGGAAGAACACCACCACGTGCTTGGCATCGGACGGGCCCGGCCATTCCTCGCTGTAGGGCACCCGGACGCTGTCCTGTGTCTCGCCGGGAATGCGGGTCTCGGAGAACAGGTATTTGTTCTGCCACATCGACAGCGCTTGCCCGCGCTGCAGCACCGGCGGGATCGCCTCGGCATCCAGGGAGAGCTTGTAATCAACGGCGGCGGAGATGATTCCGGCAGCCCGATCCACCTGGGTGGCGGCGGTCGACGCGGCCAGGGTGGTGTCGTCGCGGAAGAGGAAGAAGAAGTTGGCGTTCAACGCGATGCGGTCGCGCCTGCCCAGGTATCGCGACGGCCAGAACAGGTCGAGCCAGCTGCCGACGCCCGGTGTGGCGTCGTACTCGGCGAGCGCCGCGTGCAAGGTGCGGCCGGGGCCGTCCGCGCGCAGCAGCTCGTCGACCGCCGCCTCGGTGGTGGCGAGCTCGTCGGCGGTCAGCAGCGGTGCGCACCACCGCAGGAATCTGGCGCAGCTGTCCTCCAGGGTCGGCAGGGGCACCCTGGGCAGGCTGTCGTCGGCGGCGAACGTGCGGTCGGTCAATGCTGGTCCTCGGTGTCGGCGTGGTGCTTCGGCAACGGTCGCGATAGGTAGAGACCGGCATAGAGCCAGCCTTCGGTTTCCCGGTCGGTGGTGTCGATTCCCTTGGCGGACAGGGCGTTCAGCACCTGGGCCTGCTCGGCATCGGAGGCGAACCTGCGCTGCTCGAACAGCCCTGGCGCCTGCTCGGTCCGGTAGCCGAGCGCGGCGAGTTCCGCGGCGATCGGCGCGAAGTCGAACATGCGCAGCACGAAGTGTGCCATCCATGGTCGCCGACGCGGATGCGCGGTGGCGACTCGGGCCAGAGTCTTCTCGGTGACGTAGCCGATGCAGCCGGTGGAGATGATGATGTCGGCGGTGGCGAGCAACTCGCGCTGTTCGTCGGTCGGCTCGCCGGACTCGAGGTCGGCGTGCACGGTGTCGTGCAGCAGGCCGGTCTCCCGCGCGTAGGCGAGCGCGGGCGCGGAGGCGTCCATGCCGAGGAAGCGGACGTCGGCGAGACCGTCTCTGCTGCCGAGAGCTTCGCGGTCGCGGGCTACGAGGGCCGCGTGATCCCCGTCGGCGCTGCGATAGTGCTCGGCGAGTTCCGGCATGGTGGTGTCGAAGCGCAGCAGTGCCGCGTTGACGCCGTAGGAGCAGCCGATGTCGAGCACGGTGAGTGTGCTGACGCGGGCCGAGGCGCGGTACTCCCGAATCTGCTGCTGGAAAACGGGTTTCGCCAGTTCCGGAATGCGATAGTCGAGATCGGACATGCGGGCGTAGTAGTCGCGTGGATCGGGGCGGTCGTAGATGTCGTCGAAGGAGGCTTTCCCGGTCGTGTGTAACGGCACTGCCACAGTCGTTCCTCTCGGGTCGAGCGGTAACTCCCGATCAGCTCGATCGGGCCGTTCGGCTCAGTCGAGCAAGCGGTCGCCGCGGACAACGTCGGCCGCGGCGGCCACATGGTCGGGTAGTACACGGCCGAAGAGTTGACGGGTGCGCTCCACCGTGCCGATGACGCCCGGCCGGTCGGTGTAGGCGAAGATCGCCGAATGTCGTTGCGTGGCACCGGCGACGGGTGACACGCGATGCAGCGAGAAGCGACCCTGGAACAGCTGCAGGTCGCCGGGGCGCAGGTCGAGCCGCTGGATCGACGACTCGCCCGCGCCGGTGAGCACGGCGCGCACGTCGTCGAGGTGCTCGGCCTGCGGTGTGCGAATGTTGGGGCAGTACTCGAAGATTCCGCCCGACTCCGCGGGCTGGGTGAGCATGCTGACGGTGAATTCGTTGGTATCGAAGTGCCACGGGTGCGACATGCCCGGGGCAACCACGTTGAGGCTCAGGCCGGCCAGCGGGTCGGCGAATTCGTGTAGTTCGGCGAGGCCGAAACAGTCAGCGACGAAACGCTGGAACCGGATGTCGGTGTAGAGCTGATGGATCAGCGCGTCGCCGGGGATGCGGTCGCGCGGCACGAACGCGTTGCCGCGATCGAGCACGATGCGCCCCGGATGGTCTTCTGGCAGTTCGGTATCCAGCGGGATGTTGTAGGCGTTGACCCGCTCGACCTCGTAGTACGCGTGCGGGGCCATCGCGGCGCCCTGCGCCCGCAGCGTTTCGGTCAATTCCGGCCGAATGAAACCCCGCAGTACCGTGCAGCCGCTAGCTGCCAGTTCCGTCCTGGCGTTGGCCACCGCGGCGCGCCGGCCGGCGTCCGCGGAATTCGCGAGGGGATACCGTGCGGTATCAACGATCTCGTCGAGGACACCCAACGCTGCCATGGCGACATTCTGGTAGAGCCGACCGCCGACACGCCCGGGATTGGGCGAGATTACCGGTGATCGCGGTCACACCTATTAGCAGCACGCACTCCCGTTGCGGCACAGTAACTCTCGATGGAGCGTGGTCGGGAGTGTCGAACGGCGTCCGCTCAGCCGCGCTGCTTCAGCGCTTGTTCGAGGTCATCGACGGTGAGGCCGACCAGGGTGTCGCGGAAGCTGCGACCCGGCCCGTCCGGCACCGGAATCTCGCACGGGATCACGATCACCGCGCAGCCCGCCGCCTGTGCCGCGCGGGTACCCGTCGGCGAATCCTCCACGGCGACACAGTCGCGCGGTTCGACGCCGAGCAGCTCGGCAGCCCGCAGATACACGTCCGGCTCCGGCTTGCCGCGCGCCACCTCGTCCCCGCAGACCGACGCGTCGAAGAAGTCGCGGCCGAGGGTGTTCAGGCCGAACTCGGTGAGCGACCGCTTGGTATTGGTGACGAGCGCCGACGCCAGCCCCGCCTCCCGCACCATCCCGAGCGCCTCCTTGGCGCCGGGCCGCCACGGGATGGGACCGGTCATCAACTCGGTCACCCGCCACTCCAGGAACTCCCCCGCCGCGTGCAACGCCTCGGGGGTCGACTCGACGCCGAGTCCGTCGAAAACCATCCGCAACGCGTCAGGCCCGGACGCGCCGATCAGCGCGTGCCGCAGCTCGTCGGTCATCTCGTGGCCGTGCTCGCGGGCCAGCTCCCGGACGGCGACGTCCCAGAGCTTCTCCGAGTCGAGCAGCGTGCCGTCCATGTCCCACAACACGGCGGCTAGTCGAGCGGTCCCGTCCACGCTTCGCCCACTCATGTGCCAGAACCGGAGATCAACATCCGTCCATTCTCCGATACCACCTGGATCCATCGGCTCTCGGACCTGATCTCACCGTTCTTCATGCGATAGGTCAGCGAAACGACCGCTCGGTTCTCTCCCTGCGTCGTGACGTTACCGACGCTGACCGAACTGACCGTGCTCCACCAGCTGGCGTAGCCGTTGTAGCCGCTGCCGCTGGCCTGCGACTGGTAGGAGGGCGTCAGCTGGGACCAGGCGCCGGCGGTGTTGCCTGGCAGCATGCCGTAGTAGCCCTGGACGAACTGGGCGACATTCGCCGCGGTGGGTGCGCCGAACGGGGTCACGGTGATGGTCGTGGCCGGCGCCTTGGTCGACGGAGTAGGCGTTGGTGTCGGCGTAGGTGGTCCTGAGGTCGGCGTCGGGGCCGAGCTCGGCGGCGCCGACGACGCGGAGGGCGGAACCTGTGCCGCGGGCTCCTGCTGACCGGGGCCCGCCGCGTCGGGTGCCGACGGCGGGACCTCGGCTACCGAAGACGGGATCGGGCTGTTCGCGGGCGGTGTCGCGGTCTGCCCCTTGTCGCGATCGGTGGTGAGGAACGCGACGAGACCGATCACGGCGAGTACCGCGACGAACGCCGCCGCTGCCATGGCCAATGAACGGTTGCGCGAGGGTCCTGGCCCGGAGCCGCCGGGCATGGTCGAGGACGCACCGCGCGGGGGCAGCGGCGGCTGCGCGGAAACAGGCTCGGCGACAGGGGGATTCGTCAACGCGGCGGTCGAGACCAGCGCCGTGGCGTCGTTCGCGTTCGCGGTACTGCCCGCGGCGTCGGTGCCTGGCGGTGGACTCGGTTGCGGCAGCACGGTTGTCGCGTTGTCGGCACCGGGGGCGGGTAGCGCCTTGGTGAGCATGGGTGTGGCCAAGGCCGGAACCCGGCCCTCCGCAACGGCTTCCAGCGCCTTCTGCGCCTCCCGCATGGTCGGGCGCGCGTCGATGGTCGGGGCGAGCAGCCGCAGCAGGACCGGCCCGAGCGCGCCGGCGTGCTCGGGCACCGGTACCTGTCCGCGCGCGACGGCGTGCAGCACGGCCAGCGGATTGTCGCCCTCGCCGAACGGCGGCATACCCTCGACGGCGGCGTAAAGCGTTGAGCCGAGGGCGAATACGTCGGAGGCGGGTTCCGGGTTCTCGCCGCGCGCCACCTCGGGCGCCAGGTAGGCCGGGGTGCCGGCGAGGAATCCGGTGGCGGTGACGGTGACGTCGCCGACGGCGCGGGAGATGCCGAAGTCGGTGATCTTGACGGTGCCGTCGTCGCCGACGAGCAGGTTCGCGGGTTTCACGTCGCGGTGCATAATGCCCGCGTCGTGCGCGGCGGCCAGCGCGCCTGCGGCTTGCGCGCCGATCCGGGCGACCTCCACCGGGGCCAGGGTGCGCTTGCCGGAGAGCTTGGCGGCCAGGCTCGGGGCGTCCATGTATTCCATGACCAGCCACGGCTGGCCGTCTTCCTCGGCGACGTCGAAGACGGTGATCGCGTGCGGATGATGCAGCCGGGCGGCGATGCGCCCCTCGCGCATGGCGCGCAGCTTTGCCTCCAGCGCGGCCGTGCGCGTCAATCCTGGTCCGAGGATGAGCTGCTTCACCGCGACCGTGCGCCGCAGGCGGACGTCGGTGCCGCGCCAGACGACGCCCATCGCGCCTGTGCCGATCGGATCCGTGAGTCGATACCGTCCCGCGATCAATCGGTCCGCCGTCATGCTGTTGTGCCTTCCTGCTTACGCGCCGAGCTGGTACCGCAGTGGCGCGCAACGCCGGGAAATCCCCGAAAACGCTACGCGCCGTAGTTCTTTACACCCGTAAGCAGCGATGGCGACGCACCCGCCGACTGCCCCGGATGCAGTTGCAACGCTTCCGACAATGGCATACCCACCCGACACACATCCACCTCACCAAACGTCCCCGGGTGATACCCCAGGTCAGCGACCCGCCACGCCGAGGCACGAAATCCGCTCGGCGCGTCGGGATTTGCCCAAATCATGGCATACGAGCAGGTAGCCAAGGCCCTTGCGGTACGCGAACAGTGTTCCGTCACACCGTGACCACGATCACTATTCACCGACCGGTCCGATAACTGATTCGGCGGCGAGCGCCCGCGCGTTCGACCGCACACCGCCGTAGCGAGTATGCGGCTAACGCGACGGCGGCGCCGCCCGAGCAGGTTCGCCCGCGGAACTCAGGCGTTGAAGTACTTCGCCTCGGGATGCAGCAGGACGAACGCATCGGTGGACTGTTCCGGATGCAGCTGCAGTTCCTCGGACAGCTCGACGCCGATGCGGTGGGCCTCGAGCAGGTCGACTAGTTTGGCACGGTCGTCCAGGTCTGGGCAGGCGCCGTAGCCGAACGAGTAGCGGGCGCCCCGGTAGCCGAGTTTGAAATATTCGAGGACGTCGCTTGGATCGTCGTCGGCGACCGCGTGCCCGTCCAGGGTCAGTTCCTCGCGGACCCGGCGGTGCCAGTATTCGGCGAGGGCCTCGGTGAGCTGGACGCCGATGCCGTGCACCTCGAGGTAATCGCGGTAGTTGTCGGCGGCGAAGAGTTCGTTGGCGAAGTCGGCGATCGGCTGGCCCATGGTGACCAGCTGGAAGGGCAGCACGTCCACCTGACCGGTCGCCTCGGCCTGCTCGCGCGACCGGATGAAGTCGGCGATGCAGAGGAAGCGATCGCGCTGCTGGCGCGGGAAGGTGAACCGATAGCGTTCGGGCGCAGCGCCGTTCGCGTAGCTTGCGGAGCGACGATCGAACACTGCGGGGTCGGTGAGCACGATCACGTCGTCGCCCTCGGACACCGCGGGAAAGTAGCCGTACACCACCGCGGCGTGCTGCAAAACACCCTCGGTGCTCAGCCGATCGAGCCAGGCGCGGAACCGCGGCCTGCCCTCGGTCTCCACCAGCTCCTCGTAGCTCGGCCCCTCGCCGCCACGCTGGCCGCGCAGGCCCCACTGCCCGAGGAACAGCGCCCGCTCGTCCAGCAGCCCCGAATACTCGTGCAGCGCCAGGCCTTTCACCACCCGGGTGCCCCAGAACGGCGGCGTCGGCACCGGCACATCGGCGGCGACGTCGGAACGCGCGGGCACCTCGATCGGCACCTCTTCGGCCTTGCGCTGCTCGGCGATGCGCTTGGACCGTTCGTGGCGCGCCTTGCGCTGGGCCGCCTTCTCCCGCTCGGCGATCGCCTCGGGGCTGTCCGGGTCGATGCCGCCGCCGCGCTTGCGGGTCATGATGTCGTCCATCAACCGCAGGCCCTCGAAGGCGTCGCGGGCGTAGTGCACGTCGCCCTCGTACACCTCGGTCAGGTCGTTCTCCACATAGCCTCGGGTGAGCGCCGCGCCACCGAGCAGCACCGGGAACTGCTCGGCCACACCCTTGGTGTTGAGCTCCTGCAGGTTCTCTTTCATGATCACGGTCGACTTCACCAGCAGCCCGGACATGCCGATGACGTCGGCCTTCTTGTCCACGGCCGCGTCGAGAATGGTCGCGATGGGCTGCTTGATGCCCAGGTTCACCACCTCGTAGCCGTTGTTCGACAGGATGATGTCGACCAGGTTCTTGCCGATGTCGTGCACGTCGCCCTTGACCGTGGCCAGCACGATGCGGCCCTTGCCGCTGTCGTCGGTGGCCTCCATGTGCGGCTCCAGGTAAGCGACCGCGGCCTTCATCACCTCGGCCGACTGCAGCACGAACGGCAGCTGCATCTGGCCGGAACCGAACAGCTCACCGACGGTCTTCATGCCGGACAACAGCGTCTCGTTGATGATCTGCAGCGGCGGCACCTGCTGCATCGCCTCGTCGAGATCGGCCTCCATGCCGTTGCGCTCGCCGTCCACGATCCGCCGCGCCAACCGCTCGAACAGCGGCAGCAATGCCATTTCCTCGGCCCGCGAGGCCCGCGACGACGACGTCGACACGCCCTCGAACAGACCCATCAGCTTCTGCAGCGGGTCGTAGTCCTCGCCGCGGCGGTCGTACACCAGATCCAGCGCGGTCTCGCGCTGCTCGTCCGGGATGCGCGCGATCGGCAGGATCTTCGACGCGTGCACGATCGCGGAATCCAGGCCGGCCTGCACGCACTCGTGCATGAACACCGAGTTCAGCACCTGACGGGCCGCGGGATTCAGGCCGAACGAGATGTTGGACAGACCGAGGGTGGTCTGCACCTCCGGGTGCCTGCTCTTGAGCAACCGAATGGCTTCGATGGTTTCGATGCCGTCCCTGCGCGACTCCTCCTGGCCGGTGCCGAGGGTGAAGGTCAGCGTGTCGATGATGATGTCGCTTTCCAGCACACCCCAGTTGCCGGTGATGTCCGCGATGAGCCGCTCGGCAATCTCCACCTTCTTCGCGGCGGTGCGGGCCTGGCCCTCCTCGTCGATGGTCAGCGCGACCACGGCGGCGCCGTGCTCGGCGACCAACTGCATGGTCTGCTGGAAACGGGATTCCGGGCCGTCGCCGTCCTCGTAGTTCACCGAGTTCACCGCGCAGCGGCCGCCGAGGTGCTCCAAACCCGCCTTCAGCACCGGGGTTTCGGTGGAGTCGAGCATGATCGGCAGCGTCGAGGAGGTGGCCAGCCTGGCGGCGAGTGCCTCCATATCCTTGGCACCGTCGCGGCCGACGTAGTCGACGCACAAATCAAGCATGTGCGCGCCGTCGCGGGTCTGGTCCTTGGCGATGTCGAGGCACTTCTGCCAGTCCTCGGCCAGCATCGCGTCGCGGAATGCCTTGGAGCCGTTGGCATTCGTGCGCTCGCCGATCATCATGACCGACGCTTCCTGCTCGAACGGCACCGCCGTGTACATACTGGAGACCGCGGGCTCGTGCACCGGGCTGCGCCGCTCGTCCAGCGGCGGCAGCTTCGGCTCGATCTCGCGGACCGCCGCGGTCACCTGCCGGATGTGCTCGGGGGTGGTGCCGCAGCAGCCGCCGACCAGCGCGAGCCCGAACTCGGAGACGAAGCCGCTGAGCGCGACCGCCAGCTCCTCCGGGGTGAGCGGGTATTCGGCGCCGTTCTTGCCGAGCACCGGCAGACCGGCGTTGGGCATCACCGACACCGGCACCTGCGCGTGCCGGGACAGATGCCGCAGATGCTCGCTCATCTCGGCCGGGCCGGTGGCGCAGTTCAGCCCGATCATGTCGATGCCGAGCGGTTCCAGCGCGGTGAGCGCCGCGCCGATCTCGCTGCCGACCAGCATGGTGCCGGTGGTCTCCACGGTGACGTGCGTGATGATCGGAATGCGACGGCCGAGCTGACGCATGGCCGCCCGGCTGCCGGTCACCGCCGCCTTGACCTGCAACAGGTCTTGACAGGTCTCGATCAGAATCGCGTCGGCGCCGCCCTCGAGCATGCCGAGCGCGGATTCGGTGTACGCGTCGCGCAACCTGGCATAGGGAGCGTGGCCCAGCGTTGGCAGCTTCGTGCCAGGGCCCATCGAGCCGAGTACATAGCGCGGGGTTCCGTCGGCGGACGGTCCCATCTCGTCGGCCACCTCACGAGCCAGCCGGGTACCGCGCTCGGACAGGTCGCGGATGCGATCGGCGATGTCGTAGTCGGCGAGGTTCGGCAGGTTGCAGCCGAAGGTGTTGGTCTCGACCGCGTCGGCGCCCGCCTCGAAATACGCGCGGTGAATGCTGCGCAGCACGTCGGGACGGGTGTCGTTGAGGATTTCGTTGCAGCCCTCTAACCCTAGGAAGTCGTCGAGGGTGAGATCGGCCGCCTGCAACATCGTGCCCATCGCACCGTCACCGATCACGACACGGCGGCGCAACGTGTCGAGTAGCGTGGTATCGAACTCGGCGGGGACAGGCGCAGACATGCGTTCAAGCGTAATGGTCGGGTGAGACAGTGCAGCTCGCCGCGTCGCGTGTGCGTCGACACACCTGGTCAGCACCGCCGCCGTCGAACACGCCGGGCCCGGCCACGGCATACGACACGCCAGTTCCCCGCACACATTAGGCTGACCGAGTGAACCCCAGTGAAACTCCCGATCCGGAACTGCCTACATTGCGGGAACCGGTGCTGGTTGCGGCCTTCGAAGGCTGGAACGACGCGGGCGATGCCGCAAGCGGCGCCGTAGAGCATCTGGAATTGATCTGGGACGCCGAGCCGCTAGCCGAACTCGATTCCGAGGACTACTACGACTATCAGGTCAACCGGCCGACGGTCCGGCAGGTGGACGGCGTGACCAGGGAAATCCAGTGGCCATCCACCATGCTGTCGGTCTGCTCGCCCCCCGGCAGCGAGCGCGACATCGTGTTGTTGCGCGGCATCGAGCCCAATATGCGCTGGCGCTCGTTCTGCGAGGACCTGCTGGAGTTCATCGAACAACTCGGCGTGCAAACGGTGGTCATCCTCGGTGCGCTGCTGGCCGATACCCCGCACACCCGTCCAGTTCCGGTCACCGGATCCGCTTATAGCAAGGAAGCGGCCGAACGCTTCAACCTCGAACAGACCCGATACGAGGGACCGACCGGCATCACCGGCGTCCTGCAAGACCAGTGCGTCAAGGCGGGGGTGCCCGCGGTGTCGTTCTGGGCGGCCGTGCCGCACTACGTTTCGCAGCCGCCGAACCCGAAGGCAACCATCGCGCTGCTGCACCGGGTCGAGGACGTGCTCGATATCGAGGTGCCGCTCGGCGAACTGCCCACGCAGGCCGAGGAATGGGAGACCGCGGTCAACGAGATGACCGACGGCGACGACGAGGTCAGCGAATACGTGCGCTCGCTCGAGGAGCGCGGCGACGCGGCGGTCGACGTGAACGAGGCGATGGCCAAGATCGACGGCGATGCCATCGCCGCCGAATTCGAGAAGTACCTGCGCAGGCGCGGACCGGGCAGCTTCGGACTCTGAGCACGGGCACGGTTTGCCCGGTGTTCACCGGGGGGTCGCTTGTCGGCCGGAAAGTGGCTGCCCCCTATCCTTTTTCCGGTGACCGCTCCCCGGATCGTCGCTCATCTTCGTAGTTTCGACGACCGGATCGCCGTCCTCGTGGCGGCGGCATCGGTGGCGGAAGATTTGCGACAGGTCAGCTACGCGCAGCTGGCGACGCTCGTCGAGGAGTTCGCGGCCGCGCTCGGACCGAACCGGCGGCTCGTCGCGCTCGCGGCCCGCAACGACCTCCCTTCGCTCGTCGGGTATCTCGGCGCGCTCAGCGCGGGCTGCGTCGTGCTCCTCACCGCGGCGGTCACCGACGAGTTGGTGGCGACCTACGATCCCGATGTCGTCGTCGAGGACGGCAGGCCGCACGTGCGGCGCGAAACCTCCGCGCACACCTTGCATCCGGATCTCGCGCTGCTGCTGAGCACCTCGGGTTCCACCGGGTCACCGAAACTGGTCCGACTGTCCTCGGCGAACCTACTGGCCAATGCCGCCGCCATCGCCGAATACCTGACCGTCGGCCCCGACGACCGGGCGGCGACGACGCTGCCGATGTACTACTGCTACGGGCTGTCGGTCGTGCACAGCTATCTGCTGCGCGGCGCGAGCCTGCTGCTCACCGAACGATCGGTACTCGACGACGCCTTCTGGGACGAGTTCCGCGCCTGCCGCGCAACATCTTTCGCCGCTGTCCCCTACACCATCGACCTGCTGGACCGAATCGGCTTCGCCGACATGGCGTTACCGGACCTGCGCTACCTCACCCAGGCGGGCGGCAGGCTCGCCCCCGATCGGGTTCACGAGTACGCCCGGCTCGGCGCGGCCTCGGGCTGGGACTTCGTCGTCATGTACGGCCAGACCGAGGCGACCGCCCGAATGGCCTATCTGCCACCGGATTTGGCCGCCGATAATCCGGACTGCATCGGCATACCGATCCCCGGTGGCGAATTCAGCCTCGAACCGATCGAGGAAACGGGCGGACACGAGCGCGGGATAGCCCTCGGCGGGCGCGGCAACGGTACCGATGGGCCGCACGAGCTGATCTATCACGGGCCGAACGTCATGCTCGGTTACGCCACCTGCCCCGCCGATCTGGCACTCGGCCGCACCGTAACCGCCTTGCGCACCGGGGATCTCGCGCGTCGCACCCCCGCGGGTTTGTATCAGGTGATCGGCAGGCGCAGCCGGTTCGCGAAGATATTCGGCCTGCGCATCGATCTGCAACGGCTCGAATCCGGCCTGACCGCAGCGGGTTTCACCGTCTGCTGCACCGACGACGACGAACTGCTCGTCGTCGCCGTGCAAAGCCCCGCCACCGATCCGACCGACACCGCGGCCCGGCTTGCCGGGCTACCCGCCGCGTCCGTCCGGGTCTGCCCCGTCGAGGAATTACCGCGACTGGCCAACGGCAAGCCGGACTACCCCGCGGTCCGCACGCTGCCCGCGCCCGCGCCGCAGGCCCGAAACATCCGCGCGCTCTACGCCACTACCCTCGGCATCGACCCGGCACTGATCCGCCAGGACCGCACCTTCGTCGATCTCGGCGGCAATTCGCTGACCTACGTGACCACCGCGGCCAGAGTGGAACGCGCGCTCGGCACCCTCCCGGCCGACTGGCCGACCATGACGATCGCCGAGCTCGACCGGATCCCGCACGGCGGCAGCCGGTTCGGCCGCGCCCTCGACACCGGCACCCTCTTGCGCGCCGCCGCCATCGTGCTGATCGTGAGTTCGCACATCGGTCTCTACGTGCTGTGGGGCGCCGCGCACGTGCTGCTCGGCGTCGCCGGATTCAACTTCGCCAGGTTCGCGGTAACCACCGCGCCGCGTGCCGAACGGTTGCGACACGCGCTGCGCACGGTCGCGCTGATCGCCATGCCGACCGCCGCGTGGGTAGCCGTCACGTTGCTGTTCACCGACTACTACCGCTGGCAGAACGTGTTGCTGCTCAACAAGATCCTGGGGCCGTTCGACAGCGACACCGCGGGGCACCTCTGGTTCATCGAGGTTCTCGTCTATTTTATGATCGCCACGGCACTGCTCATCCGGATTCCGCTGGTGGACATGCTCGAGCGGCGCGAACCGTTCTGGTTCGCCATGGGCCTGCTCGCGCTCACCCTGGTGCTTCGCTATCAGCCGTTCGGGCTGTATCCCGCGCGGGACGTGCCGTTCTCGCCGCTGGCCGCCTGGTTCTTCGCCCTCGGCTTGGCGGCCGCGAAGGCGACGTCGGCGTGGCAGCGACTGCTGGTGAGTGCCGTCTTACTTGCTTGTGTGCCGGGCTATTTCGGCGTACCGGACCGGGAACGACTGGTCATGGCCGGGCTGCTGATGCTGATCTGGCTGCCCGCGATCCGGGTGCCTGCCCTGGTTGCCATCGTCGCGGCGGTGCTCGCCGACAGCTCGTTGTTCGTGTATCTCCTGCATTGGCAGGTATATCCGCTGTTCGGGCAACACCATGTTGCGGCGTTGCTCGCCTCGCTGCTGGCCGGTGTGGCCGCGACGAGGATGCTTGCGGGAGCGCGACGGCGGTGCGAAATGCCCCAGCGCTTGGTGGTGTCCCTGCGATCTGGCCTGCCGTCGTGGCGATCAGGTCTCGATGGTCCAGATCTGCGCCGCCGCCTCGCGCGCCAGTTTCGCTAGCAGAATATCCCGCGGGATCGTCTGGCCGGCAAGGTGATCGAGCGACGGAACCACCACGTGGTGCGCGTCGGCTCGCTTGAGCTCCTGGGTCAGCTCGACAAACGCCGTGCCGTCGCCGGAAGTCGATTCATGGAACGTTGCGGCGAAGCAGAGCCCCTCTTCCCGGGCGAGGCTGCTCATCGCATCCTCTAGCTCTTCGCTGTGGCCATCGGCCAAATCGTCACGCAAGTATCCATAGATCAACGCTTCCACCCGAACCTCCGTTGGATTGGGTACCGCTGTCCTTATGTGGATCTCCCCATTGTGGGGTACTGCGCCTTGCAAGGACAGATGCAATTGCATCTGGTTGAGACGAGATGTGTCCGGCTAACTTTCCGCTCTCATGTCCAGCATGTACAACGCCAACTTGCGAATGTAGATGTCAACCCACTGACATCTATCTGCCCTATCTCGGCCACCGGGCGTTAACTGGTGCGATACTACTGACGTGGCCGCTGGAGACGATCGACCCGTCTGGGCTGTCCGGATGCGTTCTGAACGCGATGCGCGGGGGTGGTCACAAGCCGATGCCGTCCGCGTGATGCGCGCCAAGTCATCCCACAACCTGCCGACAGACAGTACACTGCTGCGTAACTGGCGCCGCTGGGAATCGGGCGAGTCGCGGCCGGATGATTTTTACGCACCGATCATCTCCGCCGCCTTCGACACAGTCACGGCGGCGTTCTTCCCCAAAGCCAGGCCGAATCGGGACGACGAAGTGCTCTCGGCAACCGGCATGGACACGCTGGAATTCATCGGGCGCCTGCGCATGTCGGACGTCTCCCCCGCCACCCTGGACGCCATCCGGATCACCGCGGAACGCCTGTGCTGCGAGTACTCCTACGCCGATCCGCACGAGCTGCACGCCGAGGGAACCGGGTGGTTGCGGCGGATTACCTCACTGCTGGACGGCCGACTGACTTTGGCGCAGCATCGCGACATCCTGGTTCTCGCGGGATGGGTTGCGCTGCTGGTGGGTTGCGTGGACTACGACCTAGGCCGGCGCACCGCCGCCGAAGCGACCCGGCGCGCGGCACTGTCGCTCGGCCAGGAGGCGGAGAACGCCGAAATCACCGGCTGGAGTGCGGAAATGGCGGCCTGGTTCGCGCTCACCCAGGGCAACTACCGGGGCGCGATCGACGCGGTCGACCAGGTGCTGGAGACCAGCCAGAACCTCGGTGTCGGAGTGCAACTCGCCGCGCAGCGGGCCAAGGCATGGGCGCGTCTCGGCGACCGGCAGGAGGTCGAAACGGCACTCGACGAGGGCCGGGCAATTTTGCAGCGACTCGACCATCCGATCAACCTGGACAACCATTTCGTGGTCGATCCGCAGAAGTTCGACTTCTACGCGATGGACTGCTGCCGCGTCGCGGGCGAGGACCGGCTCGCCGAGACCTACGCCAACGAGGTGATCCGCCACTCGACGCGGGCCGACGGCACCGTCCGCAATCCGATGCGGGTGTCCGAGGCGCATCTGACACTCGCGGTGGTCGCGGTCCGCAACCGCGATCTGGAACTCGCGGTCGATGAGGGACTGCGCGCGTTCGCGGGTAAACGCCGTTCGCTGCCCTCGCTGATGTGGATCGCGGGCGAGACCGCGCGTGAAATCATCGCCCGCTACCCCGGCGATCCGCGCGCCCGCGTGTACCTCGACCAGCTGCGTTCACTGTCGAGCGAGTGACCAGTACCGTTGTTTTGAACCACCCCGCCGGCTGTCATCCCCAACTGACACAGCCCGTTTCATCGGCGAACACCCGGCAAACAGGACACGGCCACGCCGAATCGGGCACGTACCCGCTGTCGGCGACCGGCCCGCTACTACCCTGTTCCCGGTGACCGACTCCGTCGACGCCGCCGCGAGCGCCTCCGTCCTGTGGGACGACCGGCTGCGGCTGTTCTCCTTCGCCACCGCCGAGCGCCGCGCCGACTACCTGTGGGTGCTGCGCGCCTTCGACAGCGCGCGGGCCGCCTATGTGGTGTTGCTGCACGCCGACGATGTGGCGGAATGGATCGAGCGCAACGGGCACAGCCTGCGCACGCCCGACCTGCCCGAGCCGACCGCCACGCCTGACGTCGAGGGCCAGCAACATACAGAGGACAAGGAGACCAGTCAGTCTGCTTCGAAAGCGCAGACCGACGACGGTCCCGCGAGCGCGCAGGCCTGGTCGAGCGAACACGGCACCCGCCAGAGCGCCCCTCGGCTCACCGCCGCCGAAATCGGCCCGCTACTCGATCAATTGCACCAATGGGGCGTGCTGGAACGCAGTTACGACGGAACCAGGGCCGCCACGCTGGCCGAATATCGCAACCGGCACTTCGTCTACCAGTTCTCCCAGGCCGGGTTCCAGGCCTACCGCGCGGTCGCGGGCGTGCTCAACGCCCGGCTCGACGAGGCGTCACTGTCGCGGCTGGTGCTGCCGGAGTTGCTGGCCGATCTACACACCCTGGCCGCGGCCAATCGCGAGGGCGACGCCGAGCGGGTCTATCGCACGCTGCGCCGCCTCGACGCCGCGTTGACCGACATGGCCGCCCGCGCCGCGCACTTCTATCTCTCCCTCGGCGACCTGGTGCGGACCACCGAGATCACCCCGGAATCATTTCTGGCGCACAAGGACGCGCTGCTCGCGCACATGCGCGAATTCAGCCTCGACCTGGCCAGATTCGTGCCGCGGCTGGCAGGCGCGATCGCCGAGATCGAGGAGACCGGCGTCGACGAGCTGATCGAACGCGCCGCCGGATGCGACGAACGCGTGCTGCTGAGTGTCGCGGAGCGGCAGGCGGATTGGCACGCGCGCTGGGACGGGCTGCGGACCTGGTTCGTCGCGGCGGGCACCGGCGAGCACGCGGGCACCACCGAGGCGGAACGGCTGCGCGAGGCGACGATGAGCGCCATCGCCGCCGTGCTCTCGCTGCTGCGTCGAGTAACCGAGACCCGGCGCGGCGGGGTGAGCCGGGAGTCCGCGCTGCGGCATCTGGCGGGCTGGTTCACCGCCGCGCCGTCCGCGGACAGCGCGCACGCGCTCTTCGACGCGGTGTTCGGCCTCGGCAGGCCGCGCCACCTCGCGATGGAACATCCGGACGCGGACCTGATCCCGGCGCAGCGATCCTGGTGGGAGGCACCGCCATTGGAGATATCCCGCACGCTGGCCGAGACCGGGCGGCCGCCGTCTGCCGGAGCGCCCGCGCGGATCCACCGCAACGACGCGAGCATTCGGCGGCTGCGTGAGGTACAGCTGGACGCGCAGCGCGCCCGCGCCGACGCGGCCAAGTCCCTGGCGTCCGCCGACGTGCACGACCGGGTGCTAGATGAACGAGAGACCGAGGTGCTGCTGCGGCTGCTCGACGCGGCGTCCACCGCGTGGGTGCCGGTGAGCGGGCGGGTCGCCGGGACCACCGGATCCGACAGCGGCGTCACCCTGACCGTCTCCGAACACGACGGTTCGACCATCGTGCGGACCGCGCATGGACTGTTGCACCTGAACAACCGCAGACTAGAGGTGCGCCAGACCACCCGGACTCGGCCGCGCGGCAACGGGGGACGCGCATGATGCACGGACGCAAGATCGATTCCCTTGCGCTGGACAACTATCAGCGCGCCGCCAGGGTCATCCTCGCCAATCACCTGGTGACCAGGACCTATCCGGATCGGATCGCGTTGCCGCTGATCCGCCGGTGGGCCACCGAGTTGCGCGAGGACCTGGCCGAACTGTTCGGCTACCGGCTGGAGGTCACCGAGACCACCGCAAGGGTGTTCCCGATCATCGACCGTCTGGACGCGGGCAAGCCCGCGCGCACGCCCGCCGACCGCCTCTTCGATCGCCGCCGCTACGCCTACCTGGCGCTGTCTATCGCCGCGCTCGGCCGGGCGGGCGACCAGATCACGTTGTCGGAGTTGGCCGATCAGGTCGCCGCCTACGCGGGCCGGGTCGAGGGCCTGGAGCTGTCCACCGATCGCGCGGCCGACCGGGATGCCTTCGTCGACGCGGTCGGCTGGCTGACCCATCGCGGTGCGCTTACCCTGGCCGACGGCGACGCGGGTGGCTGGGCCAGCGATCCCGAGGCGGGCGAGGCGCTCTACGACATCGACCGGCCGGTGGTGTTCGCGCTGTTCCGGCCGCCGCGGGCGCTGCAACATCTGCACAGCGTGCGCGGGCTGCTCACCGAAGACGCCGCTGGCGCAACCGGTCCCGCGCACGCGCCGACCGTGGCCGACCTGGCGCGGCGGGTGCGCCGGACCTTGGTCGAGCGGCCGGTGGTGTATCTCGACGACCTCACGCCTGCGGAACGGCCGGTGCTCGCGCAGGATCGGATCGTCGCCGAGGTCGAGCTGTTCACCGGGCTGAAGGCCGAACGCCGAGCGGAAGGGGTCGCGTTGATCGACACCTCCGGACGGCTCTCCGACATTCGATTCCCGAGCACCGGAACGCTGGCGCAGGTGGGGTTGCTGCTGGCCGGTGAGATCGCCGACCGGGTCCTGGACATCGACAATCCGGTAGCACGGCGGACGGCCGCGCCGGACCCGGGTGAGGCGCTCGCGGCGCAACTCGACGGCGCCATCCCGGAGTCCAGCGTTTTCGCGCCGCTGGCCGAACTCCGGGCGCTGGATGACCTTTCGGCACAGTCGGATTCGACGTTCGAGGACAACGCGGAAGAACCGGCCGAGACCACCTACCCGCTGCTCGACTCGGCGTGGGTGCGCGAGACCGTGCAGGCGCTCGCCGATCGATACGGCGCGACCTTCGCCGCCCAGTGGCAGGCCGATGTGCCCGGCCTGACCACCGAGGTGGTTGCCCTGCTGGAGCGGCTGCGCCTGGTGCGTGCGGTCGAGGACGGGCTGCTGATCATGCCCGCCCTCGCCCGTTATCGCGGCGCGGTCGTCACGGTACGTACCAAGCGCACCGAGGAACTGTTCGTCACCGCGGCCGATACCTACAGCACTGGCACGGAAGGGAACTGAGGCGATGTCGCTCATTCACGGCGGAGTGCGGTTCATCCCGACCCGCGCCGGAATCGTCAACCTGTGGGACTACCGCGACCAGGAATTCTGCTTCGCCGACGGCAGATTGGTGCTGCGCGGCCCCAACGGGTCCGGCAAGACCAAGGCCCTGGAGGTGCTGTTCCCGTTCGTGCTGGACGGGCGGATCGAGCCGCGCAGGCTCAACCCGTTCGCCGGTGAAGAGCGCACCATGAAGTCGAACCTGCTGTACCGCAAGCAGGAATCGGCCTACTCCTATGTCTGGATGGAGTTCGCGCGCGGCGACTGGGACGACGCGGAGGCGGTGACCGTCGGCATCGGCATGCGCGCCACCCGCTCCTCGGACAAGGTGACGCGCTGGTACTTCGTCGCGGACGGCCGGGTCGGCATCGATTTCTCGCTGATCGGGCCGGACGACCGGCCGTTCACCCGCAAGCAGCTGGCCGAGCAGATCGGCACCGACGCCATCGTCGATCGTCCGGTGGAATATCGAAACGCCATCGACGCCAGGATGTTCGGGCTCGGCACCCAGCGCTACGACCAGCTGATCAACCTGATCCTCACGCTGCGCCGCCCGCAGCTGGCGAAAAACCTTGATCCGCGCGGTCTTTCGCAGGCACTCACCGACGGCCTGCGTCCCCTCGACGAACAGCTGATCCTGGACGCGGCCCGCTCGTTCAGCGACATGGAGGAGGTCGGCCGCACCCTGGAGGGTCTGGTGCACGCCGACAGCGCCACCAGGGCCTTCGTCGATGTCTACCGCAAATACCTTGCGGTGCAGGCAAAGACAGACGTCGACCAGCTGCGCACCCGGCTCGACGCGGTCACTCACGCGAGCACCGCGCTGTTCGCCGCGACCGCGCTGCGCGAACGCCGCGAGGGTGAACGCGCCGCCGCGGAGGCACGCGCCGAGGACGCCGACCGCGCCTACGAGCACGCGCTCGGCGACCGGGAGAACCTGCAGCGTTCCAGCGCCTACGAGGGCAAGCAGCAGCTCGACGACCTCGCCGACGCGGTGCGTCGCCTGGAGACCTCGGCGGGCGTGCACGGCGACAAGGCGCTCAAGGCGCGGCAGACCCTCGATCAGCGGGCGCAGGAGGCCGAACGCGCGCGCACCGCGGTCCGCACCGCCGCCGCGGCACTGGCTCGCGGCGAGGACGAATTACGTTCCGCCGCGGAAGAAGCCGGGATCGACTGGACGGCGCTTTCGGAGGGGGCGCGCGCCGACCAGCTCACCGCGACGGTGCGCGCGCATGCCGAGGAACGCGACGCCGACGTGCGCGCGGTCCGGCAGGCGATGGGCGTCATGGAGACCGCGTCCGCCGAACGAACAAGGGCCGAGCGGCTCGCCGAACGCGCACGCGAGTTGAGCGAGGCGGCGGCCGCCGAGGTCGCGCACGCCGAGGCGGCGGTTGTGCTGGCCCGCACCGAGGCGGCCAGCGCGCTGCGCGGTTGGTGGGACGAGCACCGAGAGGTGTACTCCCCCATCGGTAACGGGCTGTTCGAGGCGCTGGACACCGCGCTCGCCCAGGCTGGTTCGGAGGAAGCGACAGTCGCGGAGGTGCTCGCCGAACGCACCGAGGCGCTGATCGATGAGATCCGCAACGACCGCCAGGAAGCGCGTGGCCGCGCGGCGACGGCGGGCGAGCAGATCGCCGAGCTGACCGCCGAACGCGACCGGGTCGCCGCGCAAAGTGACGACGCGCCACCGGCTTTCGCCGCCCGCGCCCGCGACGCCGACGACCGCGCCGGTGCCCCGCTGTGGCGCCTGGTCCGCTTCGCCGACGACGTGCAGCCACCGGCCGCCGCCGGTATCGAGGCCGCGCTGCACGCCGCCGACCTGCTCGACGGCTGGATCTGCGCCACGCCGCCCGCGAAGTACGACTCGGATCAGTTCCTCGTCCCGCTGCCGGAGAAGGAACGGCCGAAGGGCCGCACGCTCGCCGATGTCCTTGTCGTCGAGGAGGATTCGGACGAGCTCACGGTGCCGTGTCAGGCGGTCGCCGACGTGCTCGCCTCGATCGCCCTGCACGAGGGCAAGGGCGACCCGGCAGCCGGTCTCGCCGTCAGCACGGCGGGCGGTTTCCGTCAGGGCGTGCAGGTCGGCAGGCATTACAAGGCCGACGCCGAGTTCATCGGCGCCACCGCCCGTGCCCGCCGCCGCGAGCTCCGGCTGACCGAACTCGCCGCGGCACTCGAGGCGGCAGGCGAGGCCAAGCGCGGGGCACAGGATCAGGAAGCCGAAGCCACTGCCGAACTCGCGCGAATCTCGGCCGCCGCCAAGGCATTGCCGCGCGCCACCGCGGTCACCACCGCCCTGCGGGCGGTCTCGGAGACGGCGGGCATGATGCGGTTTCGGTCCGAGGCCGTCACCCAGGCCGAGCGCGACCTCGACCAGGCCGTCGCCGACAGCACGGCGGTCGAGAAGAAGCTGCGCGTGGCCGCGACCAAGCACCGGACCCCGCGCGATCCGCGCGAACTCGACGCATTGGCCGCCGCCATCCGGCATTTCGAGAACACCGGCACCGGCCTGCTCCGGTTGCGCACCGAACACGAGCGGGAGCGCGAACGCGAACGCGAGGGCACCGACCGGCACGACGAGGCCAAGGATCTGGCCGAGGCGTTCGCCGAGGAGGCCGAGGCGGCCAAGTCCGGCTATCAGGAGCAGCTGCGCAAGCTCGAAACCCTGCGCGAGGCACTGGGTGCCGGTGCCGCCGACATCGATCAGGAACTGGAGAAGGCGCGCGCCAAGATCGAGGCGACCAAGGCCGAGCAGAAGGCCGCGCGCAAGGCCGCCAACGAGGCCATCGAGGCGATCGGCGACGCCGAGGCCGCCTACCGGACCGCGCACGAATCACTGGGCACCGCACTGACCGAGGTACTCGCCGACGTGAAAGCGCTTGCCCCGTATGCCCGGCCGGACCTGCTCCGGCTGCTCGGCGCGTCAGCCGAGGGCCGCTGGCCGAGCAGCGAGGCCGCCTGGTCGACGCCCGAGCAGCTCCTGTACCGGATCTCCCAGGCTGGGCCGGAGGTGGAGCCGCAGGTGCTGCCGGAGGAGGTCGCCGAGCTCTTCGAAAGCCTCACCACGGCAACGTCTTCGGTACGCGCGAGCGAGGCGACCCGCAAGTCGACCCGCAGCGCGGTCACGGCGGCGCTGCAGGAGTTCGACGCCGCGCTGTCCGGGTCCGGCCGAGACTACCGCTTGCAGTGGGACGCCGCCGACGGGCTGACCGTGGTGCAGGTGCAAGACGACGACGGTATGTCGGCGCTCGCCGACTTCGCGGCCCGCATCGACGGCGCGCGCAAGGACCAGGAGCTGCTGCTCACCGACGCCGAGCGCCGCATCCTGGAGGACGCGCTGCTGACCGGGCTCGCCCAGCAGATCTACGAACGCACCAGCGACGCACGCGATCTCATCGCCAGGATGGGCGCGGAGATGAAGCAGCGCCGGATGTCCTCCGGCAACACCATCGGCGTGCACTGGGTGCTCGCCGACACGCTCTCCGATTCGGCGCGGGCCATGTGCAAGCTGCTCGACCGCGACGCCTCGGCGCTCGGCGCGGACGAACTCGCCACCATCCGCGCGCATTTCGCGTCCGAGATCCGCGCGGCCCGCGCCGCGCACCCGGAGCGCTCCTACCCCGAAATCCTCGCGGCCACCCTGGATTACCGCACCTGGCGGGTGTTCTCGTTCACCCTCATCTCCGCCGACGGCAGCGAGGACAAGCTCACCGTGGCCAGGCACAGCGCGCTCTCCGGTGGCGAGCAGTCGGTCTCGCTGCACCTGCCGCTTTTCGCCGCCGCGCACGTCATGCTGGACTCCGCCGACCCGCAGGCGCCGCGCCTGCTCGCGCTGGACGAGGCGTTCGCCGGTGTCGACGACAACGGCCGCAGCGAATTGCTCGGCCTCAGCGTCCAATTCGACCTCGACCTGTTCATGACCGGCTACGACCTCTGGATCACCTATGCCCACGTCCCCGGCTGCGCACACTACGACCTGGCGCACGCCGCCGCCGAAAACACCGTCAGCGCAACCCTGCTGGTCTGGGACAGCGGCGACCTGCTCGCCGAACACGACGGCACCGACCTCACCGCCGCCCTCGGCTCCCCCAACCGCCGCCGCGTACACACCACCATCGAAGGCGGCATCGAACTCACACCGACCGGCTAGCCGAACGCACTCCAGCTCAGCTAGCTCCCCACGTCACCTAACTTTCTTCCGTTGCACGGTTACCGAGGTCCGTGTTCGAGGCCGAGGAGGGCGGTGACGATCTGGGCGGTGGAGTCGAGCATGGCGGAGAAGACGTCCTGGGGGACGAGTTTTCCGTTGCACCACAGGACATTACAGTTCGAGGGGGCGTAGGGGCCGACGCCGAGCAAGATTTGGGCGGTGTGTTCGGGGTCTACCCAGAAGGCCAGGTCGTCGAGGTTGCCGATGATGGGGCCGAAGTTGTCGCCGTAGTGGTAGGGGTCGTCGATCGGCTCGCCGGGGACGTCGGTGATGGCGGCGACGACGCGGCGCACGAATTCCTTGTTGTCGGGGTTGGATTCGGCCGCCAGGGAGGTCTGGACGTTGTTGGTGTCGATGCCGCCGGGGACGCCGAGCCGGACGATCACCATGTCGCGGCTGGGGATCACGACGTTGAACTGGCCGAGTGCGCCGACGAAGGCGTAGAGGTCGCGGGGTGCGCCGGGGAACATCGGGTGGTCGAAGACCTTGGCCGTCGGCACGGTCGCGGTCTTGTAGGAATCACCGGCGTTGAGCCAGAACAGGAATCCGTAGCCGCCGTTGGCGCCGGTGGGCTGGCGTGCCTGCCGGATATAGTCGGGATCGATGAGTTGGTTGTCGCCCCAGCGCCCTTCGTGCAGCAGGAGCAGGCCGAGCCGAGCCAGGTCGTCGGCGCGCATGGCGAGACCGCCGTTGACGGCGGTGTTTCCGCTGCGGTCGCGCAGCCAGACCCACTGGTCGCGCGCGATGCCCAACGGCTGCATCACCTCTCGCTGGACGAAGTCCTGAAAGTCCATCCCGGTGGTAATTTCCACGATCTTCGGCAGTAGCGCCAGCACGGCCTGCGCGTACTGGAAGGTGCTGCCCGGCTCGAAGACTTGCGGGGTCTCGAGTGTCTGCAGCACCTCGTCGGTGGCGATGCCCGCGATATCGGCGGCCCAGGAAAAGCGCAGTCCGGTCGTCTGATTCAGCACCTGACGCACGGTGAGCGCGGCATGCGCGGCATCGGCCTGCGGGAAGAATTTGCCGAGCGGATCGTCAAGACCGAAGTAGCCGAGGGCGATCGCGCGGCCAACCGCGACCGACGCGACCCCCTTCGACGCGCTGGCCAGCGGCGCAGGCAGGTTGCCCGTACCGGTGCGATCCCCGACCAGGCAGCCATGCCGATACACCTGAATGGCGTACGCGCCCTTAGCCGTTCCGAAGTTGATCGCGTCGGTCAACGCGGCCGGATCGATCCCGGCGGCCGCCGGATCGACGCGTTGAACCGCTTGCCCCGCACCAGGTTCGGCACACGCGGTGCCGGATTCCGCGAAAGCGCTCGGCCACACCAGTGAATAGCTGACCACGGCGGCGGCTCCGAGCCCACCAGCCAACGCTCGACGAAAGTTCATCCTCGACCCATTTCTATTGACGTTGCAGCCGCACACCGTTTGACATCCGCGCGCGTGTGAGCGCGGCGATTCGGGGTGCGGGAAATCAGAAGGCTGCCATCTGGACCAGGCGCTAGCTCAGTGCGGCGGCGAGGGGGTTGCGGTCGACGCTGAAGTAAGTCTTGTCGGCGGGCAGCCGCCAGTCGGGGCCGACGAAGTAGTCCTTGGCGACCTCGTCGCCGAACGCCTGATAGCGCAGCCACGCCAGCGCGGTGCCTGCGGACAGATAGTTGTCCAGCCCGTCGACCGGCGAGAAGTGGCTCACCCCACGGGCATTGGCGATCCACGCGGGCGCCTGGAAGGACAGGTTGTACTGCCACCAGCGCACCCAGGCGAAGTCTGGCACCACCCAATCGTTGTAGCCGGTGAGGAACAGCGTCGGCAGCGATACCAGCGCGCCCACCGCGAGCGGGCCCGGCTCGATCGCCAGCACACCGCGCACCCGCATTGCCGGATCGATCATCGACGCGATGCCGGGGAGCGCCGTTCCGGCTTGCAGGGCCGCCTGTCCGCCGCCGGAATGACCACCGAAGAGCGTGCGGCTCAGGTCGATCTTGTTGTACAGCGGGGAATTCGGATCACGGTTGGCGACGACCGCGGTGGCGACACCGAGGGTCGGCACATAGAGCAGCGAATTGAAGAACTCGTACGGGATCACTACCACGAAGCCGTTGCTTGCCCATTGTCGCGCGAGCGCGTCGTACATCCCCGGATTGGCGTCGAACCCCGAGGTGAAAACCATCAGTGGCGCATCGGGGAGTTCGGCGATATTGGCCGGATAGTAGGTATTCACCCCGACCGGCGACTCGAGGCCGTTGGGAAAGGCCTGGGTGCAGGTCATATCGTCACGGTTGCCCAGCATGTGCACGACGATGTGCTGGAACATTCCCCACACCGATTCCTGACAGGGATTCGTGCGCACCGTGGTCGCGACGGGATAGGGACCGGGCTTGTTGAACACGCTCTGCGCGGTGGCTCCGGGCTCCGGTTGGTCCGCGATAGCGGAGGGCGCCACCGCGGCCAGCACCGCGACCGTCGCTGCCACAACCGCGATCCCCGCACGCATTCGAGCGGCGTACCTCATCATTGAGGGCTCCCTCATCCATCCGGCGGCGTCGCCGGACCTACTTGATTCGATAGTGAGACCATTCAGTCTCGCTTTGCGTCAGAGTACGCGGGAGTGGGCTACGACACAACGGGTTCGAGCGACGGTCGACCTGGCTCGAACAGCGAACGAGGCGCTATGAATCGATCAGCAGTGCAACGAACTCATCTCGGCTGCTCGACCGGTGCAGATCACTGACCTGGGCGTCGCCGACCTCGACGACTCGCCACACCCCATCGGTGCGCAGGGCTACATCGGTAGTGATGAACCGACAGCCAAGCCGTCGCACGGCGGCGGCGATCTGCTCGAGGCCCGGAGCCAGCCCACGGTCGAAGGGGCTGTCGGGATGAGGTGTCAGCAGTCGGGGTTCGCCATCGAACCACCAAACCCGCACTTCCGCCGCGACCGACTCGCGCCTCGCGAACGTCTCGAAGGCGCGGACGACGATGCCACCCGCCAGATAGTCCTCCTGCAACTCCACAAACCGCCGGACAATCCGGGTCAACCCTGCGGATTCGGTGAGGTCGGGAATGAAGCACGCCTGGTGCCATTCGTCCTTGCGAGACTTGACGTAGTCCTTCACGATTCCGGGACCGGGCGGCAGCGGCTGGACCAGCTCGGTCAACTCGTCGGCCGCCACCACTTCTCCCGGCCGGGTCGGACGCCAGACGCTGGCCGGAGTGACCTCGGCGAAGGTTGGATACCAGCCCGGCAGTTCGTGCGCGGCCCGATACCGTCCCGGGTCGACGATCAGCGCGGCGCCGCGCCGACTCAGCGCCGCGGCCAACTCCGCATAGCGAGCACTAGGCATCATCCAGCCCCGATACCAAGCGCTCTGCAGACCGCTGGGTACTCGAGCGACCGCCGCATCCGCGTCACCCCGCAGCAGCAGGTCGTGGTCGATCAGCGCGACCTCGCCACCGCGGGCACGGACCTCTTGCGCTTCCAGCGCGAAATGCTCGTCCACCCGCCGCGGATTCAACGGATCGCAGCAGTACAGGACAGGCGGCATTGCCGAAACGCTACGGATCAATCGGATACCCCGGCAACTGATTTCGCGTTCTCAGTTCGCGATGGTCAAAGCCCGGCCCACGATCCAGCGCCAGGTCAGCGCGGTCGCGGTAGACGCGGCGTAGCGGCCAGGTCGCGCTCTGCGGTCTGTCAGCTCGTACACCCGAGCTCGGTAGGGTGCCGGGATGGCAAAGATCGGTTTTCTCGGGGTGGGCCGGATGGGATCGGGGATGGCGGCGCGGATGCTGGCCGCCGGGCATGAGGTGGCCGTGTTCAATCGGTCGCCGGACAAAGCCGCGGCACTGATTTCGGCCGGGGCCGTGCCGGCGGCGACACCGCGCGCGGCGGCGGATCAGGCCGACGCGATCATCTCGATGGTGGCCGACGACGCCGCCTCACGCGCGGTCTGGCTCGGCGAAGACGGCGCCTTGGCCGGCGACTTCGCGGCCGGTGCGTTCGCCGTCGAATGCTCGACGATCTCCCGGCCGTGGGTGCTTGAGCTGGCGAAACAGGCTGGTGCGCAAGGTCTTCGGTATCTCGACGCCCCCGTGACCGGGCTGCCGGACGTCGCCGCGGCGGGCGAGTTGACGCTGTTCGTCGGGGCCGACCCTACCGATCTCGAAGCCGCCCGTCCGCTACTGAATCCGTTGTGCACCAACATTATTCGCTTCGGCGATGTCGGCGCGGGTACGGCATACAAGCTGTTGCAGAATCTGCACGGCTCGATCCAGATCGCCGCGACGGCGGAGGTGCTGCGGGTCGCGGAACTTGCCGGGCTCGAGCTGGCCACCGTCGTCGACACCCTGTCTCGCCTCAGCCCCACGGTGGCGCGCGTCGGGCGGATCATGCTCGACGGCGTGCACGACCGCGATATCGCGTTCACCGCCGAGCTGCGGCTGAAGGACACTCGCATCGGCGTCGAGCTGTCGGACAGCGTGGACGGTCCGGCCGCGCTGGGCCATGCCGCCTTCGACATCTTCAACCGGCTCGTCGAAGCCGGTTACGGCGACCTCAACGAGACCAAGGTCATCGATCTGCTGCGCGACCGAGGCTGACCTGAGGTTTTACTACCGGGTGCTCGCGTCCGGCCGGATCGGCGGGCAGACACCGCCGGGCGCGGTGGCCAACTCGAAATGCCACCACTCGTTGTCATACATCCGGCACAGTCCCCAGCGAGTTCCGTTGGCCTCCAGCCACTGCGCGCCCGCGATCGGCCCGACGTCGACCGCGCGGCCGGACACGTGCGTCGACTCCTCGGGCGGCAGCACCCACCGGCGCGCCACCTCCGGGCTGCCGTAGGTGGCCACGCCGTTGTCCCACAGCTGCTGCTGCTCGGCGGGCGTGCGATACCCGGAGGTTATCGACAACGGCACACCCTGCCGATGCGCCTCGTTCTCCGCCAGCGTGTAGGCCACCGCGAGCCCCGGCTCCAACCCCTCGGTCCCGGCGGCCGACCCCGTCGCCTCCCGCTGATCGATCAGGCTCCCCTGCCCCGCCGCCTGCGGCGCCAGCACACCCGTCACCACCAGCGCGGGCAGCACCGCTACCGGTAGACCGCGCACTAGTCGATTCCGCACACCACTCCGCAACACCATGTCGGCGATGGTAACGGCCGAGGTCGGCGACGGTCGAAGTCGCCGCCGACACTCACAGATCGAGTTCGATCCGGAGCTTCGATGACAAGCTCTCCATGGTCTCCGCACTGAGCTCGCCGAGCGGCCCGGACAGCCATGGCCGATAGGTGCTGGCGATCAGGTCCACCCTGCCCCACCCGGCCACCGGGTCCGCGCTGCCGAGCAGGACGGCGACCATGGACTGCGGGTCCAGGCGCTCGACGGGGGCGGTCAGCACCCGAACACGCTCGTCGGGCAGGCGATAGTCCGCCGAGACGACCCACGCGGTATGGCGTGCGCGGATCATTCTTACGGGAAGGCCGGTCGCGCTCGAACCGGTAAACCTTGCCCCGCCTCTTGCGCGCGGGCCGCGACGCGTCCCAGCGTCGGCGTCGCTGGTTGCCGCGTTTCAGCAACGTTCGATGCCGCCGCCTGGCGGACTGGGCGCGTTGACGAGGAGTCATAGTCGATAGGCATGGCACATGGTTACCCGAAATCCGTTGCGTGGCAAATGCTTCATCCACAAGGAACGGAGGTTATCCACAATCCATCCCAGTGCTGTGGATCACAGAGTGCGGGCGGTTGCTACCAGTCCGATTCGCGAAAATTGCGGTGGTTTCCCGAGTTTCACGACCGTACCGTTTTTCGGCAACGGCCCCCGCCACTGCCGCACCGCCCCGATCAGGCCGCGGACGACACCAGGGCTGACTCGAGGGGTGTTCGCCCGCAGACCGAGCGGGTTGTGCACAGGCGGCAAAAGTGTTCACATTCGCTCCCCAGTGATGTGAACAGGCACTACAACGGACAATTCGACTCGGACACCGGACAATTCGGGCCGAATCACTCGCGCAACGGGGTGACCAGCGTGAGGTAGTCCCGTTCGACCACCCGTGCGCGCACCGGCACCGGTCGGCGAATCGCTTCCGCCGCTTCACGATTGCGCCCGATCCGCTCGATGATCTCGCCGCCGTGGTCGCGGGCGTAAGCGATGGCGATCTTGATCTGGCCGGCGTGCAGGCTCGACTTGGCGCTCAGCACCTCGATGCGCCGCTCGACCGACCCTTCCAATTCCTGTAGGCGGGCAACGACTTCCCACACGTCGGGACCTGCGACAAGCGCGGCCCGCCGATCGTGCATCGGTCCACGGAAGACGATGCCGGGATGTTCTAGCTGGTCGACGCCCTCCTGGATGAGGCGGTCGAGCAATGCGGTAGAAGTAGTACCCTCGCGGGCGGCCCGTGCGGCCAACCGACTGCTGGCGGATTGTGAAAGACGCAGTGTTGTCGTGATGACGCTGGACGTACTCATTGCCCTCCTCGACCTTCAATGGCATCTGCGATGAACGGCACCCTTGGAATCAACGATGTACATCGCTAAGGGTGCCTCGCGAACCAGCGCCGTCACCCCGGCGATCGAGGTGACATTTGTGTGTCCGCACAAAAGCCTCCACGAAAATCGAACGACCAGCTCAGACCCCATACTCGCCGCCCACTATCCGTAATATCGTCGGGGCTTGCCGAATCCGGCGACGCTATTTTGCCGACGATATCGGCAGAATCCGGAAATTATCTGAAGCAGTAACTCGCCTTATCCGTGACCGGATCGCCGGTCGGCGAGCGATTCGAGCGCGTGCGACACCCAGCAATCTCTTTGTTAGCCAAACCATCAGGTCACTGGGGGTCTAGCTCTTCGTGCCGGAAGCGAATCACAGCCGACCACGTGTTGCGCAGCGGCTTACGCGGATCGGGCTGGGGCAAATACGTGAACGGGCGCAAAAACCACGGCGCCCGACCAAGCTTGCGCGCGTGCACCAGGATGTTCTCGCTCTCCATCGATTGCCAGCCGAGTTCGTCGAAGAAAGCGAGACCGTTGGGCGAGTCGAATTTCCGCGGCGCGTTCTCGAACATCGATCCGGCGCGCACCCGGTCCATCCGGAAACTGATATCGGCCATCCACCAAGCGATTTCGGGCCGGACCAACGCGCGAGCCAGGTCGGTGACCGTCGCCGTATCGAGGTAGAACAACAATCCCTCGGTGAGCACCAGCGCCTTGGTCGCCGGTGTGCCGGCCGGTCCGATCGCGCCGAGCGCCGCGTCGAGGAATTTGTCCCGCGCCGAGGGATCGGCGAGATCGACGGCGCGGCGAATCAATACACCGTGCGGGGTCTCCCCCGCCAGTGCGTTCTCCTTTTCCGCGAGAATCTCGGGCAGATCCGCCTCGACCCAGACGAAGTCGGCGGGCAGCGCGAGCCGGTACGGGCGGGTGTCCAGCCCCGCCGCCAGGTTCAGCACCCGATCGCAACCCTCGGCGATGGATTTCGCGATGAGGTCGTCGATGAGTTTGGTGCGGGTGACCACCGGCCAGCCGGAGCGCATGACGCGCGGCGCGTGCTCGACGATCGCGTGGCCCTGCGCACCGGCCAGCCGGTCGGCCAGCGGATCCTGAAACAACGCGTCGGGGCGCGCGGTCTCGCGCGCACGGTAGGCGGCCACCCATCGTGCGGTGTCCGACACATTCGAGATCGGTACCTGCCCTGCAACCATGCGGACCAGTCTGGCACGGCCCGACCACCGCCGATGCGACTGATCCGACCAACCATGTCGAGTGATCCGTCACGATTCGGAACACTTTCGCTCCACATCAGTAACAAGAGCTAGGGCTGAGGCGACTCTGCTATCACACGCAACAAACGCACCGTGGATAATTCAGCAGTCACAACAGATTACGGTTGCCCGTCGCCGGAATCTCACCGAAAGAAGCAGGCAGATCAACCGTCGACAGCCCCGAGGTCTGGACCGGAAGCGCCCCTTGTGGATGCTCGGCCTGATCGCTCCAATGTGTGCACTGCTCCCATCGCAGCTCGTGCTGCACACCGGCGCGCCCGTCTTCTGGTGGATCGGCCCGATCATCGTGCTGCTGGTGATCCCGGTGCTGGACTGGGTGGTCGGCGAGGACGGCGCGAATCCGCGCGACGAGGACTACGAGCTGCTGTCCGGCGACCGCTACTACCGCTGGTGCACCTACCTTTTCCTGCCGATCCAGCTGTTCGGGCTCGGCATCGCGAGCTATCTGTGGGCCGGCGACGAGCTCACCGGCGTCGACAAGCTCGGCCTCGCCGCGACGCTCGGCTTCGTCAGCGGCATCGGCATCAATGCCGCGCACGAGCTCGGGCACCGGGTCGAGCACCTGGAACGCTGGCTGGCCAAGATCGCGCTCGCCCAGTCGGCGTACGGGCACTTCTTCGTCGAACACAATCGCGGACACCATGTGCGAGTCGCCACGCCGGAGGACCCGGCGAGCGCCCGGCTCGGCGAGTCCCTCTGGGAATTCCTGCCGCGCAGCGTGACCGGCGGCTTCAGCTCGGCGATCCGGCTCGAGCGCGAACGCTTGGCGCGCAAGGAGCGAGGTTGGTGGGATGTGGACAATCAAATCCTGCAGGCGTGGGCGATGAGCCTCGTCCTCATCGGTACCCTCGTCGCACTTTTCGGCTGGCACATCCTGCCTTGGCTCGCACTGCAAGCGGTGATCGGCGTCGCGCTGCTGGAGACGGTGAACTACGTCGAGCACTACGGCCTGCTGCGCGCCCGCCGCCGCAACGGCCGCTACGCCCGCTGCTCCCCCCGGGACAGCTGGAACAGCGACCGCCTCGTCACCAACATCTTCCTCTTCCACCTCCAGCGCCACAGCGACCACCACGCCAATCCGGGACGCCGGTACCAAACCCTGCGCAGCTCAACCCACGCCCCCCAACTCCCCGCCGGCTACGCAACCATGGTCGTACTCGCCGCCATCCCCCCACTGTGGCGCGCCGTAATGGACCATCGAGTACTAGCCCACTACGGCGGCGACATCACCCTCGCCAACGTCCAACCACGTAAGCAGGGACGGTTGCGCGCCACACTCGCGTACCGACGCGCAACCGGCTGATCAGACCCGTTCAGCGGAGCGGGTGCGGACGCGCAGGGCAATGGGCTTCTGGGTTTCGGCGAAGAAGTCGTTGCCCTTGTCGTCGACGACGATGAACGCAGGGAAGTCTTGGACTTCGATCTTCCAGACGGCTTCCATGCCGAGCTCGGGGTATTCGAGCACCTCGACGGACTTGATGCAATCAAGGGCCAGGCGGGCGGCAGGGCCGCCGATGGAGCCGAGGTAGAAGCCGCCGTGCTCGTGGCAGGCCTTGGTCACCTGGGCGGAACGGTTGCCCTTGGCCAGCATGACGAAGGAGCCGCCCGCGGCCTGGAACTGGTCGACGTAGGAGTCCATCCGACCCGCGGTGGTCGGCCCGAACGAGCCGGACGCGTAACCCTCGGGCGTCTTCGCGGGTCCCGCGTAGTAGACGGCCATGTCGCGCAGGTACTGCGGCATCGGTTCGCCCGCGTCCAGGCGCTCCTTGATCTTAGCGTGCGCGATGTCGCGGGCCACCACCAGCGGGCCGGTCAGCGAAAGCCGGGTCTTCACCGGGTATTTCGACAGTTCGGCGCGGATCTCCGACATCGGTCGGTTCAGGTCGATCTGCACCACGTCGCCGCCGAGGATCGACTCGGTCTGCTCCGGCAGGTAGTGCGCGGGCTCGCGCTCGAGCTGCTCGAGGAACACACCCTCCGGCGTGATCTTGGCCAGCGCCTGGCGGTCGGCCGAGCAGGACACCGCGATGGCTACCGGGCAGCTGGCGCCGTGCCTCGGCAGCCGGACGACGCGCACGTCGTGGCAGAAGTACTTGCCGCCGAATTGCGCACCGATGCCGAAGGATTGGGTGAGCTTGAACACCTCCTCCTCCAGCTCCAGATCCCGGAACCCGTGCGCGGCAAGCGATCCCTCGGTGGGCAGGTGGTCAAGATAGTGCGCCGACGCGTATTTGGCCGTCTTCAACGCGAATTCGGCACTGGTGCCGCCGATCACCACCGCGAGGTGGTACGGCGGGCAGGCCGCGGTGCCGAGCGAGCGGATCTTCTCGTCCAGGAACTCCAGCATCCGCGTCGGGTTCAGCACGGCCTTGGTCTCCTGGTACAGGAACGACTTGTTCGCCGACCCGCCGCCCTTGGCCATGAACAGGAACTTGTACGACGGCTGCGCGGGATCGCCTGGCGTGGAATACAACTCGATCTGCGCGGGCAGGTTGGATCCGGTGTTCTTCTCGTCCCACATGGTGATCGGGGCGAGCTGGGAGTAGCGCAGGTTCAGCTTGGTGTAGGCGTCGAAGACGCCGCGGCTGATCCATTCGGCGTCGTCGGCGCCGGTCAGCACGCCCTCGGACTTCTTGCCCATGACGATCGCGGTGCCGGTGTCCTGGCACATCGGCAGGATGCCGCCCGCGGAGATGTTCACGTTCTTGAGCAGGTCCAGCGCGACGAAGCGGTCGTTGCCGCTCGACTCCGGGTCATCGATGATCTTGCGCAGCTGCGCGAGGTGCGTCGGCCGCAAGTAGTGGCTGATGTCGTGCATCGCCTCGGCGGTGAGCAGGCGCAGCGCCTCCGGCTCCACCTGCAGGAAGGTCCGGCCGTTGGCCTCGAAGGTGTGCACGCCCTCGGTGGTGAGCAACCGGTACGAGGTGTCGTCGGCGCCGATCGGCAGCAGGTCTGAATAGCGGAAGTCCGGCGCGGTCACGGGACGCACTCCTTCGGGCAGGTCGGGGCACCAGCCGAGCGCGGGTTCAGGTGCGCGCTCAGCGGGGCTGGTCACAGGCACAGCGAGCGTATCCACCCGGCTACGTCACACGATGGTTAGGCAAGGCTTATCTCCGGGCAGTTGACACAAAAGGTTGCACGTTCAACCCCGAGGGTGCTACCTGTCGTTCCACACAAAAGCGTTCGGACGTCCAAGCGTCGGTTCGCCGCAAGAACCGTCGCGCTACGCACAACGAAGCGCGACACTGTATGACACGCCAGAGTTTGGAGCGCTATCGTGACCGATCCCCATTGGCTCGATGACGTCGAAATGCGCGCCTGGGTGGGTTTTGTGCGCACTCGCGACCTCATCGCCGCGGCGGTCGGGCGAGACTCGACGCGCGAGTCGAACCTCACCTACGTCGAATACTCGGTGCTGGCCTTCCTGAGCAAAACTCCGGAACACCGCTGCACCTTCGCCGAGCTAGCCGCGCAACTCGAGTGGTCGCAGAGCAGGCTCTCGCATCAGATCACCCGGATGGAGAAGCGCGGACTCGTTGTCCGTGAACCGATCCCCGACGACGCGCGCCGCACCGCGGCCCGGCTCACCCCGCGCGGCGCCGAGGTGCTGACCGGTGCCGCGCCCGCGCACGTGATCAGCGTGCGCAAGCACATGATCGACGTGCTCGACCGGCAGCAACTGGCCGCGCTCGCCGACATCTACGACACGTTGCTCGCCCACCATCGATCAACAACAAGCGACAACTGACCGCTGAGGCAGACGCGGTCGCCGCCTCCCACCGCACCGATCCCGTAGCTGAATTCACGGATGCGGCTGCCGCACTGGTGGTCTCGGTAGCCGCGCGATCCGATCCGCCAGCCGCACGGTCCAAGTCGGCTGATGCGCCCGCCCAATTCGGCTGCCTCACCACCCGATTTGAGCCATCGTGGCGTCCCGATCGGTTACCGAGCCATTCGGTCTGACTGACGCATCGACTGATTGGCCGGCTACACCACCCGATCTGCCAGCCGCGCGGTCCAATTCGGCCGACACGGCTCACACGCCCGCCAATTCGGCTGCCTCGCTATCCGATTTGGGCCGCCGTTGCGACGGACTCGGCTACCGCACCATTCGGTTCGACTGACGCATCGACGGATTCACCGACCGCACCACTCACTCCGGGCGCGCCAGCTACCGATTCGATTGCCCCACCGGACGATCCACGCGACCCCGCGGGCACGCCGAGTGCGCGCTCGAATCCAGCGGGCACCACGATGTCGTCACGATCGAGCTCGGTGACGCTCGTCTTGCGCAAGCCGAGCAGCGCCGAGTCGATCCCGCCGCGCAGGATGTCGAGGACGTTTTCCACGCCCGCTTGGCCATTCGCGGCCAGACCCCACAGATACCCGCGCCCGATCATTACCGCGCGGGCGCCGAGCGCCACCGCCTTCACCACGTCGCTGCCGCGCCGGATGCCGCCGTCGAGTAGCACCTCGATCTGCGAACCGACCGCGTCGGCCACCGCGGGCAACGCTCGAATGGCCGCCGGTGTCCCGTCCAGGTTGTTGCCGCCGTGGTTGGACACCGAGATGGCCGCGACGCCCGCGTCGACCGCACGCAGCGCGTCATCGACCCGAATGACGCCCTTGAGCACCACAGGTCCGTCCCACTGCTCGCAAATCCATTGCACGTCGGCCCAATCCGGCGGCGGCGTGCCCATCCATTCGCCGTATGCGCCGAAGAATCCGGGCGCCTGGCGGCCGTCGATCGCCATGTTCGGCGCGGTGAGGTCCGGTATGTGCCCGGACTTCGCGTAGGTCGCCAGCCAGCGCGGCCGCGCCAGGGTCTGCGGCGCGAATTTCAGCATGGTGCGCAGGTCGAGCTTTTCCGGGATCACCGGGCTGCCCCAGTCCCGGCCGTGCGAGAACGACCAGTCCAGGGTGAGGATCAGGCCGACCGCGCCCGCCGTCTTCGCCCGCGCCATCCGCTGCAGGATCTCGTCTTTGCTGCCGCACCAATACATCTGGAAGAACGTCGCCGGATTGGCCGCGATCACCTCTTCGATCGGCTTGCTGGCAAAGGAGCTGAGCCCCATCGCGATGCCGCGGGCCGCCGCCGCACGTGCCACGGCTACCTCGCCGTCGGGGTGCACCGCTTGCACGCCGGTCGGCGAGATCAGCACCGGCATCGAAAGGTGCTGTCCGAGTACGGTCGTCGACTGATCGCGGGCGCCGATGGGGCCTGCGACGTGCGGGGCGAAGCCGAGTTCGGTGAACGCCTGCTGGTTGTCCTCGATGGTCTGGCCGCGCTCGGATCCGGCGATCAGCGCGCCGTACACCGATTTCGGCAGTCTTTTCTTCGCGCGCCGCTGCGCTTCGGCAACGGTTTCGAACCACGGGTTCATGGGGTCCTTTCCAGGGAAGCTACCGGCCACCAGAGCCGGGTTCGGTCGAGCAAGTCGGTGGTCAGGTGGTCGAGTAGCGCCGTGCCCTCGTCGGCGCTGGCCCCGGCCGGGTCGCCGAGCACGCCGTTGGCGCTGACCGAGCGCACACCGGCACCGCGCAGCAGCGGCATCAGTTGCGCGAGCGGCCGGACGTCGCCCGCCTCGGCGCGGTCCAGCCGCACCCGGTCCGGCGTCAGCGCCAGTTGGACGGCGGTTTCCGAACGCCCGGCATGCAGATCGCCTTGGTAGCGCGGCAGATACACGCGCACGTCGCGGGATTCGCCGCGCAACAACGTTTCCGCGCGCCGCAGCGGTTCGAGGTTGCCGCCGTGCCAGTTGACCAGCAGGATGCGGTCGAAGGTATCGGTTGCCGAGCGGCACAATTCGACGACGAGCAGTTCCAGCGCGGCCTGCCCGATGGACATGGTGCCGGGGAACCCCGCGTGCTCACCGCTGGCGCCGTACGGGATCGCCGGTGCGACAAGCACATCCGGGCGTACCTCGGCCAGCCGGGTACACAACGCCGAGGCGATGTCGGTGTCGGTGGACAGCGGCAGATGCGGGCCGTGCTGTTCGGTCGCGCCAACCGCGACGGCCAGAATCGCGGCCGCGGCGGCCCGCTCCCCGGCCTCGGGCCAGGTGAGATCGGCCGCGACGCGGGCCGGATCCGCCGCCGCGCGGCTGTGGCCTGCGACACTTTCGAACATCTCGCCAGATTATCGTCAGTCACTGACATAATCAATGCCGTGACAGCAAGGACCACCCGTGGCCGCCCGCGCGGAACCAGCAAACGCGAACTCGAACTGATCGCTCTGCGGCTGTTCACCGAGCAGGGCTTCGAGGACACCACGGTCGAGCAGATCGCCGCCGCGGCGGGTATCAGCGGCCGCACCTTCTTCCGCTACTTCCCCACCAAGGCCGAGGTGCTCTGGTACCAGTTCGATGACGAAGTCGCCGCTCTGCGCACCGCCTTCGCCGACGTGCCCGACGATATTCCGATGATGACCGCGGTACGTCGAGTTGTCGTGAACGCCAATCGGTATCGGGCCGAAGACGTGCCCGAGCTACGCACCCGGATGCAACTGGTCGCCACCATCCCCGCACTGGCCGCCACCGCGGGCACACACTACGACGCCTGGGAACACGCGGTCAGCGACTTCGCCGCACGCAGGCTCGGCGAACCGGCGAACGCGCTGATCCCCCTAGCTGTCGGACGCACCACCTTGGCCGCCGCGCGCGCCGCCTTCGACGCGTGGCTGGCCCGCGCCGACGCGGACCTCACCGTCTATCTGGCGGAGGCGCTGCGCGGGCTGGAACGCGGATTCGCGCCAGACGACGGCAGCCAACGGAGTCGGTAACCGCAGCTACCGTGAATCCCACGCGAGCAACCGGCAGGTTTCATCCGCAACACGGTTGGGGTATGACTAGGCTCGGTGTCGGTCTCACGGCCGAACACCCGATGATCCGACTCAACAAACCGTCGAAAGGGGCAGGAGTTTCCATGTCCGAGGTGTCTATGAGCCTTTCGGCGGATTCGCTGACCGCGGGACCGGTCGACAACCTGCTTCCGCAGTTGGTCGAGCATCTGCGGCAGAACCGCACCGCGCTGCGTGAGGAGTGGGCTCGCCGCATCACCGACGCTCAGCTCCTGACCGCGATGACCCCGGAGGAAATCTTCTCCGAGGCGACCTCCGTCTACGACAACTATGTCGAGGTGCTCGAGACCGGTAGCGTCGAGGCGCTGCAGGCCTACGCCCGCGACCTGTCCGAGCGCATCATTCCGCGAGGCGTGGAAACCGACGAGGTGCTCGGCATCGTGCTGCTGCTGCGCGACGTGCTGGCCCGCTCGCTGTTCGAGAAGTACCAGGCCGACTTTCAGTTGCTCAACGCCGTTCTCGACGCCTACGAACCGGCCGCCAACCGCATCGCCAACACAGTGGGCGTCTCCTTCGTCCAGGAGCGCGAGCGCGTTATCCGCCAGCAGCAGGAGGCGATCCGCGAGCTGTCCACCCCGGTGCTGCAGGTCCGTGAGCAGCTGCTCATCCTGCCGATCATCGGCGTGCTCGACAGCCAGCGGGCCCGTCAGCTCACCGAGCAGCTGCTGCGCGCGATCCGCGCCAACCGCGCCAAGGTGGTCGTCATCGATATCACCGGTGTGCCGCAGATCGACTCCACCGTGGCCAACCACCTGGTGCAAACGGTCGACGCGTCCGGTCTGATGGGTGCGAACGTGATCATCACCGGGCTGTCCTCGGAGATCGCGCTGACACTGGTCACCATCGGACTCGACCTGTCCAAGATGAACGCGGTCGGCGACCTCCAAGGCGGTATCGAGGAAGCCGAACGTCTGCTGGGTTACGAGGTTTCCCGAGTCGCCGAACGGGTTACCGAACGCGACGGCCGCTAGATCAGGGCGGGCAGATGCCGGTACCGATTCTCAAACAAGGCACCTATCTCATCGCGTCGGTCCAATCCGCGTTGACCGACGCCGATACCGAACGCCTGCAGGACGACCTGATGAAACAGGTCAGCAAATATCGAGCGCACGGAATCATCGTCGACGTCACCGCGATCGACATCATGGATTCCTTCGCGGCGAGATCGTTGCGTACCATCGCGCACATGACGCAGCTGCGCGGCGCCGAAACGGTGATCGTCGGGCTGCAGCCGGAAGTCGCCTTCGCCATGGTGCAATTGGGGCTCACCTTCGAGGACATGCACACGGCCCTCGATCTCGAAGAGGGCCTGGCCTGGCTCAACAAGAAGACCGCGTCACCACGCCAGCGAGATGGTCGTGACAGTGGCCGCTGAGAACCTGGTGATCGCGGTCAGAGTGTCGGGCGACATCGTGATCGCACGTCAGGCAGGCCGCGAACTGGCAGCGAAGCTCGGATTCACGCTGACAGACCGCACCATGATCTCGACGGCGATCTCCGAAATCGCCCGCAACATCACCAGTTACGCGGGCAGCGGCGAGATCAGGCTGATGGTCGACGACCGGGAGGGTCGTCAGGCACTGGTGGTCCAGGCCGAGGACCAGGGACCCGGCATCATCGACATTCCCCGTGCGCTCGAGGACGGTTATTCGACCGGGCGCGGACTAGGACTCGGTCTCCCCGGCGCCCGCAGGCTGATGGATCGGCTACTCGTCGATTCGGCGCCGGGCAAGGGCACGTTGGTGGAGATGTGGAAGTGGGTACCCAACGGTGCATGACGACGGGTTCATCGGCCGAATCGAGTGGGCGGTGGCCGGCCGCGCGCTGCCCGGCCAACGCGTCTCCGGTGATCGCGGCCTCATTCTCGACACCGGTGGCGGCACTGTCCTTTTCGCCGTGCTGGACGGGCTCGGCCACGGCGCCGCCGCGGCCGACGCCGCCGACCGGGCCGCGCAGGTGCTCTCGGAGAACCGCGCCGAACCGCTGGACGTGCTGATGGTGCTCTGTCATCGGGCCATGGCCGACACCAGGGGTGCCGCGGTATCGCTCGCGCTGTTCGACCCAAGCGACACGGTGCGCTGGCTCGGCGTCGGCAACGTCGAATCCCGGGTGCTCACCGTCAGTCCCGGCGGGCTGGCCGTTCGCGCGACCATCCTGCTGACCGCGGGGATCGTCGGCTACCGGCTGCCGCAGAACCTGCAACCGCAGACCATCCAGGTGCGTCCCGGCGATCTGCTGCTGATGTCCACCGACGGCATCGTCAGCGAATCCGCCGACGCGATCGATCTGTCGAAGTCCACCGCGGACATCACCGCGGACATCCTCGCCAAGCACGCCAAGGACACCGACGACGCGTTGGTGCTCGCCGCCCGGCATCGGGGTGCGGCGCAGGGCCCGAAGTCGTGAGGGGCCGCGTCCCATGACAGCACTGGCCGATTTCCTCGACGAATACGCGAAAGCGTTACGCAGGCACCTGGATTCACCGACGCAAGCGACGCTGGCCGAGGGGTACGAGCTCGGCAGGCGGGCGCTGGTCGAAGGCATCAGCCTGCTCGACCTCAACGAGAACCACTTCCGGGTGGTGCAGGCCGCCGAGCACGACGCGGGCATCGGCGGTTCCGACGCCCGGCTGGCCGAGTCCGCGCTGGAATTCCTGCTGCAAACCCTTGCCGCACTGGACATCGCGACCCGCGGCTATCTCGACGGCGTCGGCCGTTACGAGCAACAGCGTTCCCGCGCAGACGATCTCGCCGGACGCGACGCCTTCCGCACCGCGCTGGTCGAGTCGCTGCAGGACGGCTTCTTCGTCGCCGACTCGCACGGCGCCATCGTCGAGGTGAACTCCGCGTTCGGCGCGCTGACCGGCTACGGCGCGGCCGATGTGCCCTACCCGCTGCCGCATCCGTGGTCGATGCCGGAGGGGCCGCGCTACCCCGATCTCGGCACGGAGGCACAGCGTTTCGTCATTCCGATCCGGCACCGCGACGGCCGCTCGGTGTGGCTCGCGGTGAGCACCAGCGCACTGATCAAGCCGGAGAACAACGAACGCATCTTCGTCGGCACCATCCGCGACGTCACCGCCGAGCACGACGCGCAGGCGCGCGATCAGGCCGCCTCCCGGCTGGCCACCGCGGTGGGCGCGGCGACCAGCGTGGTCGAGGTGCTCGCGGTCGGCCTCGACGAATTGCGGCGCACCGTCGGCGCGCAGACGGCGGTGGTGTCGGTGTGGCCGAGCAGGCACGTCGAGCCGGAGGTGTATGTCTCCGGTGCCGAGGGCGCGGCCAACGGCCCGGCAAGCGCCGAGCTGGACGCGCGGGCACGGGCCATGCTGGATCGGGCCAGACGCCGGCCCGGCCGTAGCCTGTTCGCCATCCCGGAGGGCGCCGACAGCTCAGAGGGCATCGTCGCTCCGCTCGGCGAAACCGGTGACGCCGCACTGTGGTTGCGTTTCGCCGCGCCGCGCGCGATCAGCGCCGCCGACTGGACGTTGTTCTCGCTACTCATCGGCCATCTCAGCCTCGCGGTACAGCGAGCCCGCAACTTCGACCAGGCCCGCTCGACGTCGCTGACGCTGCAGCGGGCCATGCTCGGCCCGATCGAACTGCCGCCGCGGTTCTCGGTGCATTACGAGCCCGCGCTGCCGCCGTTGGAGATCGGCGGCGACTGGTACGACGTGGTCCCCTTGCGCGACGGCACCATCGGTGTCGTGGTCGGCGACTGCGTCGGACGTGGCCTGTCCGCGGCCGTGGTGATGGGTCAATTGCGTACGGCCGCAAGAGCATTGCTGTTGCGCGGCGCTGGTCCGGCGCAGCTGCTTGCCGAACTGGACACGGTCGCGGGCCGGATTCCCGGCGCGATGTGCACGACCGTGTGCGCCGCGGTGCTCGATCCGGTGCGCGGGCTGGTCCGCTACAGCAGCGCGGGCCACATGCCGCCGATCCTGGCCGACGTCGACGCGACCGGCCGCCTGCTGGAGGGCGGACGGTCCTTCCCGCTTGCCACCTTCGATCCGCCGCGCCGCCCGGAGGCGACCACCGCGCTGACGCCGGGCTCGACGCTGGTGTTGTTCACCGACGGGCTGGTCGAACAGCGCGGCGTCGACATCGACGACAGTTTCGCCAAGATCGCCGACGTGCTCGCCGACACCTCGGCCAAGCTGCCGCGCGAGGTGGCCGACGCGGTGCTGTCGCGCCTGCGGCCCGCCGCTGGCTACGACGACGACGTCGCCATGGTGGTGTATCGCCAGCCGCCGGCACCGCTGCGACTGGAGGTGCCCGCGCACGCGGATGAGCTTGCGGCACTGCGCCGTACGCTCAAGGCCTGGCTGGCCGCCGCCGCGGTGCCGCACGATCTGGCCTCCGATCTGGTGGCCGCGGCCAATGAGGCGTGCAGCAACAGCATCGAGCACGCCTACCGCAACGGCGCGGTGCCGACCGGCCGTCCCGAGAGCACCGACCGCTCGATGGGCCGCGTCACCAGGGCCCTGCGCGACCCGGCCGCCGACACCAACCGGGTCGAGCTGACCGCCACCTGCAACACCGAGACGGTGGTGATCACCGTCGCCGACGCGGGCAGCTGGAAACCGCGCTCGGCCGATCCCGGCTACCGCGGCCGCGGCATCGACATGATGCGCGCGCTCACCGAGGAACTCGACATCGACCACACCGGACCTGGCACCCGCGTCCGCATGTCGGTGACCCTGCCCGCCATCGCCTTCCCGGTAGCAAACCCGTTGCGCGGCACCAACCGCCGCGCCTCGAGCTAGCGAGTCCCCCAGCGCAGGTGGGCGATTCGTTCGCCCTGCACCGCCGTCAGGTTGCCCAGCAGGTGCGAGCCGCGCCTAACTCCTCGAAGAACGGCACCCCGCCACCGGCACCAGACCTATTTCAGCAGAACGAGTTCCAGACACTGGCGGCCGATAGCGCCGCCGTCCACCCCGATCACCTTCCGTCCGTGAGCTTTTGCCGCGCACTCGGACCAAACGAGCTATGATTCGACCGTGCGGTCTAAAATTGATCCGAATGGTCGAACGTTTACCGAGCAAGCCCGTCGAGGCCAGATCACAGCTTGCGCCATCGAACTGGTCGCCGAGATCGGCTACCCAAAGACATCGATCGGCAAGATCGCCGAGCTGGCCGGGGTGGCGAAAAGCGTTGTGCTCTATTACTTCTCCACCAAAGATGAACTGGTCAACACGCTGGCCCAGGAGATCTTCAGCGCCGCGGTGCGGGTGATGGTTCCAGCCATCGAGGCCGAGGAGACGGCGGTCGGCAAGCTGCGCGCCTACATCCGTTCCAATGGTGAGTTCATCCACACGCACCGCAACCATGCTCTGGCGATGCTGGACATGTGGACCAGCTACCGGTCGACTGCCGGGCAGCGATTGGACCAAGTGATGGCCGCGCGTGAGCCACTACAAGAGGACTCCTCGGCCCTCGACCTAGCGGCGATCTTCGAACTCGGTCAGCGCACCGGCGAGTACCGCGCGTTTGCCGTGCAGCCGATGACGATCGCGGTACGGCAAGGCATCGACGGGGCCGTCATTCAGTCGTCCCGCGACCCCGGCTTCGACGTACCCCGCTACTGCGAGGAACTCGTCACGATCTTCGACCTGGCAACCAGGAGGTAGTTCATGACCATCGAGATGGCCCGGCACGGGGATATCGAACTCGCCTACGAGACGATCGGGCCGCCCACCGGTGAGCCGCTGCTGCTGATTTCGGGGATCTCCCAGATGCTGATCTGGCACGACGACGCCATCGCCGGACTGGTGGAGCGCGGCTTTCAGGTGGTCCGGTTCGACAACCGTGACACCGGCCTGTCCACCCACCTGCACCGCGCTGGACGACCGAGCAAGCTGGACCTGCTCCTGCGCCCCACCCAGGCGGTCCGGTATCACCTGACCGATCTGGCTGACGACGCGGTCGCGGTATTGGACGCGCTGAACTGGGACAGTGCGCACGTTGTCGGCGAATCACTCGGCGGCACGATCGCCCAGTCGATGGCCGTGCGCCACCCGGACCGGGTACGCAGCCTCACCTCCATCGGTGCCGGCCCGTCGCCACGCATCGGCGGGCCCCGCGTTCGAACCCTCCTGCGTTTCCTCGTGCTGGCCAGAAAGCCCATCAACAGCGCGGAAGACTATGCCGAGCACATGGAGGCATTGGAACTGATAGCCGGGTCGCCGGACTACCCACAGGACGAAACCTGGCTGCGCGAGCTGGGCAAGCGCAGCTACGAACGCGGGCACGACCAGGCCGGCGTGGAACGCCTGTCCGTGGCCTTACGGGCCTCCGGCGACCGGCGCGGCGAACTGGCCGCGGTCCGCGTGCCGACCCTGGTGGTGCACGGTCTGGCTGACAAAACGGCTCGGCCGGTCGCGGGCAGCGCCACCGCGGCCGCGATTCCCGGCGCCCGACTGGTCACCTACCCCGGCATGCCCAGCCACGTTCCACCGCAACTGTGGCCCGACGTCATCAACGAAATAGCCGCTATCGCAGGTCTCGACGGCGATCGCAACGAGCGAAAACCAGGATGACCCAGGAGGAGTTTCGCCCACACTGGGCGATCATTCGAGTCGACAACGATACGCCGAGTCGGTTTACCGCCAGCATCGGTCGGTGGGGCCCGGCATCGTTGGTGGATGCATCGAGTTGTTGATCTCAAGGTTCTCTATTTTGGTACGCCGGTGGTGTTGATCAGCACCCGAAACCCGGATGGCACAGCGAATCTCGCGCCGATGTCGTCAGCGTGGTGGCTGGGCGATCAGTGCATGCTCGGGATGAATACGGCGTCGCGGACCACCCAGAATTTGGTGCGCGAGCGGGAGTGTGTGTTGAATCTCCCGTCCTCGGTCATGGCGGCGGCGGTGGATCGGCTTGCGCTGCTTAGCGGTTCGCCGGAGATGACACCGCACAAGATCGAGAAGGGGTATCGGTACGAGCCGGACAAGTTCACGGCGGCCGGCCTGAGCCCACTGCCCGCCGAGCTCGTCGCGGCACCGCGGGTCGCCGAGTGTCCGATTCAGCTCGAATGCGAAGTGCTGTCCTGCGAGCCGTTCGGCATCGACACCGGTTGCCTCGCACACACCGTGCGCGTACTGCGGGCGCACGTGGCCGAGGAGCTGATCATTCCGGGCACCGCGCACGTCGACCCGGTCGGCTGGGATCCGTTGATCATGAAGTTCTGCGAGTTCTTCGGCGACGGCACCCAGTTGCGTCCGTCTCGGCTGGCCAGCGCGTGGCGGATTCCCGCGACCAGTCGTTGAGCAGACCCGCCGGTGACGCTCGTTTTCTGAAGCGGCACAACGGCGACGTCGACCCGCGTCCTTACGGTAGTGTTTGTCCCTATGAACGCGCCGAGGTTGCGAATTCGCCGCTACTTGTGTGTTGTGATGTTGTGAACGAGCGACAGCGAGTGAACCGAGGACACAGCAACCTGTTGGGCGCGACGGAGCCGAGCATCAGCGAGGTGGAGTCATGACCAGCACTTCCGGAGACGCGTATCCCGTTGCGGACACGATGACCACCACCGTCGCTTCCCAGGACGGTGCGACGGTCCTCACCGTGGCCGGCGAGGTCGACCTGGCAACGGCGCCGGCGCTCGAGAGCTCGATCGAGGCGATTCTCAACGGCAAACCCGCGGCCCTGATCATCGACCTGACCGCGGTCAGCTTCCTCGCCTCGGCGGGCATGGCCGTGCTCGTCGCAACACATCAGCGTGCGGGCGATGCGACCGCGATCGCCGTGGTCGCCGATGGCCCGGCCACCAGCCGCCAGCTGCGGATGACCAATCTCGATCAGGTCTTCGCCGTGCATTCCACCCTGGCAGCGGCGCTCGCGGGCTTCCGCGACCGCTGAACTCGCTGGGCGCTACAAAGCCCTGACACTTGGCGAGCAGGCGCGACAACGCCTGCTCGCTAAGTGTCTTTCCAGGATCAGCAGAGTTCGCGCAGCTGCTCGATCAGCTTGACCCGCTCGGCCGGCGTGGCCGCCATCGGCAACACGTTCAGGACGGTGGCGCCCGCCTCGGCGAAGGCGGCGACCCGCTCCTTGACGTAGCTCGCGGGACCGACCAGGGAGACGTCGCGGACCAGGGCGTCGGGGACCACCTTGGCCGCCTCTTCCTTCTTGCCCGCCAGGTAGAGCTCCTGGATGCGGTCGGCCTCGGCGCCGTAGCCGTACTTGGTGGCCAGTGTGTGATAGAAGTTCTTGCCCTTGGCACCCATGCCGCCGATGTAGAGCGCCAGATGCGGCTTCACGAATTCCAGCAGCGGCTCGACGTTGTCGCCGATGGCCAGCGCCGGGCTCGCGTACACCTCGAGCGGGCCGAGCTGCGGGTCACGCTTGGCGAAGCCCGCGTCGAGCGACTCGCCCCAGATCTTGTTCGCCTGCTCCGGCAGGAAGAAAATTGGCTGCCAGCCCTCGGCGATCTCGGCGGTGAGCTCGACATTCTTCGGGCCGATCGCGGCGAGCAGCACCGGGATGCGTTCGCGCACCGGATGATTGATCAGCTTCAGCGCCTTGCCGAGGCCGGTGCCCTGCCCTTCCGGCAGCGGGATCTGGTAGTACTTGCCCTGGTACTCGAGCTTCTCGCGCCGCCACACCTTGCGGCAGATCTCCACCAGTTCCCTGGTGCGCCCGATCGGCGCGTCGTAGGGCACGCCGTGGAAGCCCTCGATCACCTGGGGGCCCGACGCACCGAGACCGAGAATGAACCGGCCGTCGGAGACGAAATCCAGGCCGGCCGCGGTCATCGCGGTCAGGCTGGGGGTGCGGGTGTAGATCTGCAGGATGCCCGAGGCCAGTTCCAGCCGCGAGGTCTTCGCGGCCAGGTAGCCGAGCGCGCTCACCGCGTCGTACGAGTACGCCTCGGGGACGAACACGATGTCCAGGCCGGCGCGCTCCAGGTCGGCGACCTCGGCTGCCGCCTCTTTGAAACCGCCCGAGTAGTTGATGCCCAATCCGATCCGCATAGCACTCAACATAATGGCGACTACGGGTCGGCGCCGCACCGGACCGGTCCGCTAGGCGGCGACGGCTGCCAAACCGGTAGCGTTGACCGCGCACTCCCCACCCGCGCCGCACGATGAAAGGCCATCAACCCGTGTCGCAGCCGAGCACCTCGTCCCTGGAAACTGCGTCCTCCTTCGGCGAGGCAACGCTGGCGCAGTATCTGTCCGACCTGGCCGCCAAGATTCCCGCGCCGGGCGGCGGGGCGGTGGCCGCGCTGCACGCCGCGCAGGCCGCCGCGCTGGTCGCGATGGTCGCGCGCTACACGACCCGGGCCAAGGACGCGGACAACCGGCCGGTGGTGGATCGCATCATCGAGGCCGCCGATGCCGCCCGTGCTCGATCGCTGACCCTCGCCGACGCCGACGCCGCCGCGTTCACCGCCGTCGGCGCCGCCTACAAGCTGCCGAAGACCACGCAGGAGGAGATCGACGCGCGCACCGCGACGATCAACGCGGCGCTGGTCGAGGCCGCTCGGGTGCCCGCTGCGGTGGTCGACGAGGCCGACGAGGTGCTCACGCTGGCCACCGAGCTGTTCCCGATCGGCAACCCGAACGTGGTCACCGACATCGGTGCCGCCGCCGACGCCTGCCGTGCCGCGGCCGCCAGCTCTCAGCTCAATATCGAGATCAATGTCGCCTCGCTACCCGCCGAGGCGGGCGACCGGTTCGCCGCCGTATTGCTGCGCATCGAGGAGATCGTGGCGCGCGCCGACGGCCTGCACGCCGACGTGGTGCACGCGGTGCGCGGCTAGCCCGGTTTCCGCATCGCGCGGCCGGGTATGTCGGCGGCAAGTAGCCGACACAGCCGAGGAGGTAACCGTGCAGATCGGATACAAGTTGGCCGCAGAGGCCTTCGGGCCGAAAGAGCTGATGCGCCAAGCGGTTCGGGCGGAGTCCGCCGGTTTCGACTTCGTCGAGATGAGCGATCACTACCATCCGTGGCTCGACGTACAGGGGCATTCGCCGTTCGCGTGGACGGTGCTCGGCGCGATCGCCGCGCAGACCGAGCGGATCGGCCTGGCGACCGGGGTGACCTGCCCGACCGTCCGCTATCACCCGGCGATCATCGCGCAGGCCGCGGCGACGCTGGCGCTGGTGTCCGATGGTCGCTTCACCCTCGGCGTCGGCTCCGGCGAGCGGCTCAACGAGCACGTGGTCGCGCGGGAGTTCCCCGAGGCGCGCAAGCGCCAGGAGATGCTGCGCGAGGCGCTGGAGATCATCCGACTGCTGTGGCGCGGCGGGTATCGCTCCTACGACGGCCGCTATCTGTCGCTCTCGGATGCCCGGGTCTTCGATCTGCCCGACGAACTGCCGGTGATCGCGGTGGCCGCCAGCGGACCGCCGTCGGCGCTGATCGCCGCCGAGCTCGGCGACGGGCTGTTCGCCACCGAACCGAAGTCCGAGATCGTCGAGCGGTATCGGGCGGCCGGTGGTGCCGGGCCGCGCTACGCGGAGGTGCCGATGGCCTGGGCACCCGACGAGGAAACCGCCGCCAAGGCCGTGCTCGAGACGACCCGCTGGGCGTTGACCGGCTGGAAGGTGATGAGCGAACTGCCCAACCCGGTCAATTTCGACGCCGCGTCCAAGACCGTGCGCATGGACGACGTCGTGCAGCAGTTCGCCTGCGGCCCGGACCCGGCCCGCTATGTCGAGGTGGCGCAGCAGTTCGTCGACGCGGGCTTCGACCACCTGGTCATGCAGAATGCCGGGCCGGACCCGGACGGGTTCATCGACTTCTATCAGCAGGAACTCGAGCCCCGCCTCCGGCAGCTCACGCCCCGTTCGGCAGCGGGCTGATCCGCTACGAATTCCACACTGTCAGTGCGATTTTGCCGCGAGCTCGGCCGGATTCGCTGAGCTGGTCGGCTTTTGCGATGTCCGTTATCGGCAGCTGACGCCGAGCTGATCCGCTAGGCGGGCGGATTCCACGCTGTCAGTACGATTTTGCCGCGGACTCGGCCGGACTCGCTGAGCTGGTGGGCTTTTGCGAGGTCGGCGAGGGGCAGGACCTGATCGATCGTGACCCGCAGGTGTGCGCGGTCGACCATGGTGGTGATCTCACGCAGGGAGACGCCCGAAGGTTCGACATAGAAGCGTTCGTAGCGCGGATCGCTCGCGGCGCGCGGATCGGCCTCGACATCGCCCTGCATGTCGAGGTAGCGACCGTTCGGGCGCAGCACACGCAGTGAGCGCGCTCCGTATTCGCCGCCGACGAGGTCGAGCACGAGATCGATGTCACCGACCGTGTCGGCGAAATCGACTGCGGTGTAGTCGATCACCTCATCGATGCCGAGTTCCCGCAGATACTCATGGTTGGCGGTGCGGGCGGTGCCGATCACGTAAGCGCCCCGATTCTTGGCGATCTGCACCGCGAGATGACCGACGCCACCGGCTGCCGCGTGCACCAGGATGCGCTGCCCCGCGCCGACGGCGGCCAGCGCCTGCCACGCGGTCGACGCCGCCACCGGCAATGCCGCCGCGTGGACGTGGTCCAGGCTCGCCGGTTTCAGCGCCAACGTATACGCCTGCGCCACTAGGTATTCGGCATTCGCACCGCCCATCACCATCCCATAGACGGCATCGCCGATCTGAAACCGTGCTACGCCGGGCCCGAGCTCCTCGACGACCCCGGAAACGTCCAATCCCAGTGTCACCGGCAGACTTCCGAGCTCGCCCACCTGTCCGACACGAATCTTCCAGTCCGCCGCGTTCACGCTGGTCGCGGCGACCCGCACCAACACCTCCCCCGGTCCCGGCTGCGGCCGAGCCACCTCAACCGTTTCGAGGACGTCCGGACCGCCGTGTGTGCGTTGAATGATTGCCAACATGCACTTGATTCTGTGGCAACCTAGTATCTATTGGAAAGAAGGCACCTTTATGATCCCGAGGTACCCAATGGATACTGCCCCGGCCCCGACCTTGGTCGAGAGCTACCTGCACGAGTGCCCGGCCCGCGAGATCTTCGCCGTGCTCGCCGACAAATGGGTCTTGCTGGTCCTAGTCGTCCTGCGTGACAACAAATCTCCCGTCCGCTTCAACGACCTGCGCCGCCGCCTCGACGGCATCACCCAGAAGATGCTCACCCGCACCCTCCGCACCCTCGAACGCGAAGGCCTCGTCCACCGAGCGGTCTACCCCACCGTCCCACCCAAGGTCGAATACTCCCTCACCCCCCTCGGCGAAAGCCTCGCCGTCATCAGCCAAGCCCTAGGCACCTGGTCCGACGAACACCAACATCAAATCCTCGCCGCCCGAGAAGCTTTCGACACCCGCCCCACCCCCGAACCTCTCACCGGACACTAAGACCCCCGCCGCGCACGAATTGTGCAGCCGCGCACGGAATTGCTCGCGAATTCGGGCGCGGCTGGCGCAGACGGCGGCATAGGGCTCCAGCGGCTCTGGCTGAGGTTCGCCGGAAGGAAGGGGGCAGTCTCGTTGAGGCGGGCTGATCTGTACGAACGGTCGTGCGATAGGTGGATGGTGGGGTTTGGGGGTGGGGGGTGCGGGTAGGCAACATAGAGAGGGGCATGGTGGTCGGTTACGACTGCGGCACGGCTGGGATCGATTCGTAGACCCGAGTTGATCATGCGGCCTAAAATTTAGTTTGCTTGCCTACCCACCATTTCGAAGGGGTGGAGTTCATGAGAAATGTCATCCGATATCTGTTCCTAATGATCTTGATCGCGGTATTGGCCGTGTTTTGGTCGGGAACGGCGACAGCGACGCTGATCGGAACCACTACAACAGCGAGCTCGGTCGAAGCGATCGGACCGTCGAATGGGCAGGTGGTCGGCGTTGCCCATCCGATAACCGTTCGATTCGCGGCGCAGGTCACCGACCGCGCGAAAGCCGAGCGAAGTATCAGTATCCGGGCCACGGAACCGTTGACCGGGACGTTCGCGTGGACCAACGACCGGGAGGCGGTGTGGACGCCGACCGGCTTCCTGCCCGCCAATGCCCGCATCACCGTCAGCGCGGGTAACGCCCGCACCGAATTCAACACCAACGCAGGCGTTTTCGGTGATGGCGACATGTCCGCCCATACCTTCACGCTCACCGTCGGCGGCATCCCGAGGACGATGCCTGCATCGATGGGCAAGCCGGGTCGCGAGACCCCGTCCGGCACCTTCCCCGTGCTGGAGAAGGCCCGCTCCGTCGTGTTCGACTCGCGCACCATCGGCATCCCGCTGAGCTCGCCGGAGGGCTACGTCATCAACGGTGAATTCGCCGAGCGCCTTACCTGGGGTGGCGTTTACATCCACTCCGCCCCGTGGTCGGTTGAGCAGCAGGGCAACTCGAATGTCAGCCACGGCTGCATCAACCTCGCCCCCGACGACGCGGAATGGGTTTATCACACAATCAATGTCGGCGATCCGGTAACCATGCACTGGTAACCAACCGCATCCGAGACCTGCGCACCGCTTCGGCGGCCCGCGGGTCCGGGGCCGAATACACCGGGCCGCGACATCCCACATCGCCCACAGCTCCCGCTCGTGACATGATCGAGCGAATGAGACAGTAGTTCTCGGTCGCTGGGACTAGCAGGAGCTGAGAGATGACGACCGCTGCACGCTCGGATATCGAATTCCAGTCGGATGGCACCACGGTCAGGGGCTGGTTGTACCGGCCGAGCACCGATGGACCGGTTCCCGTCGTAGTCATGGCGCACGGGCTGGGCGCGGTCAAGGAAATGCGCCTGGATGCCTTCGCCGAGCAATTCGCCGCCGCCGGCATCGCCGCGGTGGTCTTCGACTATCGGCACTTCGGCGCGAGCGACGGCGCACCCCGGCAATTGTTGAGCATTGGCCGACAGCTCGCTGATTGGTCGGCGGCGATCGACTACGCCGCCACCCTCGAAGGCATCGATCCGGCTCGAATCGCCTTATTCGGAACATCTTTCAGCGGCGGCCACGTGTTGCGCGTCGCCGCGCAGGACCGCCGGGTCGCCGCGGTGGTCGCGCAATGCCCGTTCACCGATGGCTTCGCCTCGGCACCGACGGTCGGACTCCGGCCGCTGCTCGGCATCGCCACCCGCGCGCTGCTCGACGTCGGTGCCGCCGCGCTGCGCAGGCCGCCGGTCACCGTCGCGCTCACCGGCACACCGGGCCAGACCGCATTGATGAACGCGCCGGACGCCGCCCCCGGATACACCGCGCTGGTGCCCACGGAATTCACCCACCCCAACGCCGTCGCCTCCCGAATCGGGCTGACCCTGCCCCTCTATCGCCCCGGCCGCAGCCTGCGCAAGATCGAGGCGCCGGTGTTCCTCGGCGTCTGCCGGAACGACACCGTCGCCCCGGCCCGCCAAACCCTGCGGTACGCGGCGGCCGCCGGTGCCAACGTCGAGGTGCACGAATATCCGGCAGGCCACTTCGACATCTACGTCTCCCCCGATTTCGACAAGGTGGTGGCCGACGAAACCACCTTCCTCGTCGAACACCTACGCCCTAGCTGATCCCGGCTACGCCGCCTCGATCAGCGCGTCGTCGCGGGACAGCAGCGCGGCGTAGCGACCATCGAGTTCCATCAACTCCTCGTGCGAGCCACGCTCCACGATGCGTCCGTGATCGACCACGACGATCTGGTCGGCATCGCGAATAGTCGACAGGCGGTGCGCGATGGTGATCGTGGTGCGATCGACCGAGAGCGCGTCGATGGCCTGCTGCACCTCCTGCTCGGTACGGGTGTCGAGCGCACTGGTCGCCTCGTCCAGCACCAGGATCGGCGGATTGCGCAGCACGGCGCGGGCGACGGCGAGCCGCTGCTTCTCGCCGCCGGAGAAGCGGTAGCCGCGCTCACCCACGAGGGTGTCGTAGCCGTCGGGCAGGCTCATGATGTGCTCGTGAATCTGGGCGGCGCGGGCCGCGTCATGCAATTCCCGTTCCGTCGCATCGGGTTTCGCGAACCGCAGGTTGTCGGCGACCGTGGCGTGGAACAGATAGGTCTCCTGGGATACCACGCCTACGGCGGTGGCGAGATCCGCGAAGGACAAGTCGCGCACGTCTTTTCCGTCGATGGTGATGCGACCGGAGCTCACGTCGTAGAGCCGTGCCACGAGGTAACCGAGAGTGGTCTTGCCGGAACCGGTTTCGCCGACGATGGCAAGGCTCGACCCGGCAGGCACGGTGATGTCGATGTCGCTCAGCACATCTCGATTGCCCGACCCGTATGAGAACCCGACATGATCGAAGCGCACCGCACCCGTGACCTTGCCGAGCGCGACGGGCCGAGCGGGCTCCTCGATATCGGGCTTCAGGTCGAGGTACTCGAAGATCCTGCCGAACAACGCCATCGAGCTCTGCACTTCGACACCGGTGGACAGCAGCTGCACCATCGGCCGCAGCAGCGTGGTCTGCAGCGTGGTGAACGCGACGAGCGTGCCGATCGAAACCAGCGGCTTCCCGCCCGTCACGCTGAGCCCCGCCGCCCAGTAGATGACCGCGGGCATGGCCGACATGACGATCGTGATGGTCGACTGCCGCCACCGCCCCGCCATGCTCGCGCGCACCTCCAGATCGACAAGCCCGCGCGACTCCCGCACGAAGCTGTCGACCAGCGCGGGCGAGCGCCCCATCGTGCGGCCGAGCAGGATGCCGCTCACCGAAAGCGACTCCTCCACGATCGCCGACATACCCGCCAGCTTCTCCTGCCGCTGACCGGTGATCTTGCGGCGTTCGCTGCCGACGCGGCGGCTGATCCACACGAAGAACGGCAGCATGACCAGGGAAACGAGGGTGAGCCGCCAGTCGAGCACGATCATCGCGGTGACCGCGGCGAGCACCGTGGTGAAGTTCGAGACCAGCGAGGTCGCGGTGGAGGTGACGGTCGATTGCATGCCGCCGATGTCGTTGGCGATGCGGGACTGCACCTCGCCGGTGCGGGTTTTGGTGAAGAAGGACAACGGCATTCGCTGCAGTTGCGCGTAGACCGCGGATCGCAGGTCGTGCATGACGTCCTGGCCGACGGTGGTCGAGATGTAGGTCTGCAGCACGCCGAACACACTGGTCAGCGCGGCGACCGCGATCATGCCCGCGGCCAGCAGCGTCAGCAGGCCGGTGCGCCCGTGCGGGAGCGCGTCGTCGAGCACCGCGCGCAGCATGAACGGCGAGGCCAGCGCGACCACCGAGGACAAGCAGACGAGGGCGGCCACCAGGGCCAGCCGGGCCCGATAGGGCCGGAACAACCGGACGATCCGGCGAAGATGATGTGGGGGCTGCATAGGCGCCTCCTTCCAGGGACACTACGAGATGAAACTGAGCATGGCTCATAATTGTTCCCGAAACAATGAGTTATGCTCAGAAACATGGAGTCCGCCGACACCGACCTGCCCGAACTGTTCCTGCGCGCGGCCAAAAGGATCCGGCGCAACCAGGTTGGCCGGCTCGCCCCGCTCGGCCTCACCCCCGCCCAGGCGCGCGCGCTGCGGATCATCGCGCACCAGGACGAACCGCTGCGCATGACCGAGCTGGCCGAACGCCTCGGCATCGTGCCACGCTCGGCGACCACGGTAGTCGACGCCCTCGCCGCCGCGGACCTGGTCACCCGCGCGCCCGACCCGGCCAACCGCCGCGCCACCCTGGTCACGCTGTCCGAATCCGGCCGCGCCACCCTTACCCGGATGGCCGAGGCCCGCCGCGAGGCCGCCGAGGAACTCTTCGCCACCCTCACCGTCGGCCAACGCGAAACCCTGCGCGAGTTGCTGGCCACCCTCGATTCCGCTACGGCCTAGCACAATCCGGACTTACCGACCGGTATCCCCCCGGCGTGCACCACTGCCAGCAAACGAGCAGTATTCTGCCTGCAGCGACAGCGGCGTCAGCTGGACATACGCGTCCGCGCGTTGCTGCATTTCCGGAACGGTGCGGATAACCTGGCGATATGACCTGACGAAGGCGGGGCGATGGATCGACCGGAGATGGGCGCACAGCCCGGATACGACTATGGGCGGGGGCCGCAAATGATGAATCGTGGTGTGCCGGAACGGCAGTACGCGCCGGATGACCGATACCAGGGCGAGTACGCCGACTGGGTGGGCAGGCCGGAGCACGAGCCGGAGCCGGACTACGAACCGGACTATTTCGAGGACGAGTTCAGCGGTCTCATCGACCGGTCCAAGCGGAACCGGTCGGCCCGCCGCTGGGCGGTGCCGCTGCTCGGGGTACTCGGCGTCGCCGCCGTGGCCGCCGCCGCGTTCCTGTTCTTCGGCAACGACCCGCAGCCGCCCCCGGCCGCGAACAACCCCGGCCGGATCGGTGATCCCGCCGCCTCCTCGGGCGCGCAATGCACCGCCGAGCGGGTCGGCAACCGGATCAAGGGCAACGACGCCGGCGGCTTCGACTCCGGCCCCGGCGCGATCTTCGCCTTCCAGCACGCGTATTACGTCGCGCGATCCGGCGAAGAGGCCCGCGCCGCGACCACCCCCGACGCGTCGGTGGAACCGGCGGACGCCATCCAACGGGGCATCGACGCCGTGCCCGCGGGCACTACGTACTGCGTCGCGATCACCCCTGGCGCGTTCGCGGGGCAGTACATGGTCGTCGTCACCGAGAACCGCCCGGGACGCACGCCGGTCACCTATAACCCGCAGCTCGTCACCACGACCAAGGACGAAGGGCGCACCCTCATCAGCGCCATCAGTCCCGGCCAATAGCCCTGGTGCTCAGGCGAATTCGTACTTCGCGACGACGTCCTCGTCGAGTTCGATGCCGAGCCCGGGACGCTGCGGCACGAACACCTGGTTCGACCCGTACCGCAGCCGCGTCTCCGGAGTGAGCAGCTGCTCGAAGTTGTAGATGCCCTTCTCCAGCGCGAAATACTCGACGACCAGCGTGTTGCTGATCGCACCGCACAGGTGGACGTGCAGGTTGTGATGCCAGTGCGGCGCCATCTGCAGACCGAAGGCGTCGGCGGCATGCGCGACCCGCAGCCACTCGGTGACGCCGCCGACCACGCCCGCGTCGGCTTGCAGCACCGAGGCGGCACCCGAGTCGATGAGTTGCCGGAATTCCCACCGGGTCTGGTGAATCTCGCCGGTGGCGACCGGCGTGCGGATCTGCCCGGCGAGTTCACCGTGCCCGGCGATCGCGTCCGGCGAGAGCGGCTCCTCGAACCACCACAGGTCCCGATCGCCCGCCGCGCGCTCGAAAGCTTCGATGGCCCTGCGTGCTTCGTGGACGGAGCGGTAGGCGTTGTTGGCGTCGAGCGCGAGCCTGCCGGTGTCGCCGATCGTCTCGATCGCGGCCGCGACCCGGCGCGCGTCCTCGGCCACGCTCAGGCCGCCGACCTTGATCTTGTGATCGGTAAAGCCTTGACCCACATTGAATTCGATCTCCTTGCGGACGGCCCGGGTCCACTCGCCCTCGTCCGGCCGGTAGTAGCCGCCGGACGCGTAGGAGGGCTGCGGGGCGGTCGACCCGCCGAGCAGGCTGACCAGGGGTAGCCCGGCCCGTTTCGCGCGCAGGTCCCATAGCGCGATGTCGATCGCCGAAAGGGCCCGGAGTACGGCACCGCGACGACCAGCGAGCAACGCCTCCTGGTACGCGAGGCTCCACAGTCCGTGCACGTCGTTGTGGTCGGCGCCGAGGTAGACCGGCGCGAGCACGTCGTCGACCGCGCACTTGGTCAGGGTGCCGCCGCTGGTTCCGGCATAGGTGTAGCCGAGCCCGGTCGCGCCGCTGTCGTCGGCGACCTCGACCAAGACATAATGCCGATCGGTCAAGTCGCGGTTGGACATTCGGGTCGGCTTGTCGACCGGGATGCCGACGACGCGGGCTGAGATTCGGGTGATGGTCATCGACTGCTCCTCGCGAATGGGGCGGTGCGTACCGCCTGGATGTTGGCGAATTCGGTGGCGCCGTAGGTGCTCAACTCCCGGCCGTGCCCGCTGGCCTTGACCCCGCCGACGGGCAGGCGCGGATCGGATTCGGAGATCCGGTTGACGAACACCGATCCGGCCGCGATATTGGCCGCGACCTGCTCGATCCGGCCGAGGTCACGACCCCAGATCGAGCAGCTGAGCCCGTAGGCGGAGGCATTGGCGGCGGTCAGTGCCGCGGCCGCGGATCCGACCGGCAGCACCGCGCCGAGCGGACCGAACGTTTCCTCTTGAAACGCAACGGAATAGGTGTCGGGCACCGCGACGATGGTCGGCGTGAACCAGGCGCCGGGGCCGGAATCGGCTGCGCCGCCAACCAATACCTCGGCCCCGGCGTTCACCGTCGCGTACAGCTGCCTGCGCAGTTCGTCGCGCAGGTCGGCGCGGGCCATCGGGCCGATATCGGTGCCGGGCAGGGCCGGATCGCCGACCACAAGCTTGCCGAGCTCGGCCACCATCGCCTCGGTGAACTCGGGAAAGATGTTCCGCTCGACGATGATTCGCTTCGCGGCGATACAGCTCTGCCCGGCGTTGAGGAACCGGGAGCGCACGGCCGCGGCCGCCGCGTCGGCAACGTCGGCGTCGGACAGCACGATGAACGGGTCGGAGCCGCCGAGTTCCAGCACCACCTTCTTGACCGCCCGGCCCGCCCGCGCGCCGACGATGGCACCGACGCGATTACTGCCGGTGAACGCCACCGCGGCGATGCGCGGATCATCGATGAGCGGACCGATCCGATCCGGCGGCAGCAGCACGCTGGTCAGCACGCCGGTGCCGCACACCTCGTCGAACAGCCGCTGCACGGCCAGCGCGCAACCGGTGACATTGTCGGCGTGCTTGAGCAGCACCGTGTTGCCGATCGCGACCGCGGGCAGCATCGACCGGAAGACCTGCCAGAACGGGTAATTCCACGGCATGATCGCCAGAATCACGCCGAGCGGCCTGGTTCGGATCTGCCCGGCGTCGGGGAACACGTCGACCGCTTGTGGCGCAACGAGATCGGCGCCGCGGTCGGCGTAGTAGTCACAGGTGAGCGCGCACTTCTCGAGCTCGGCGACGGCCTGGCCGATCGGCTTGCCCATCTCGGTGGTGATCAACGACGCCAGCGACTGCGAGTCGGCGCGCAGCCGGGCGGCCAGCAGGCGCAGCCGATCGGCGCGGTCGGCGACCGGCTCGTCGAGGGCACGGCGCGCGGCGGCGACAGCCCGGTTCAGCAGTGCGGACAACTGGTGGTCGGGGGTGAAAGAGTATGTCTCGATGGGGCTTCCGTCGACGGGATTGATCGTCGTGATCATCGGCCCGCCCGCACCGTCGTACGCGACGACAGCCAGTCCTGGAAGCGCCTGCCGAGGATCACCGGGTTCTGCAGTAGCTTCGGCACGTCGGTGGCATTGCCCACCGCGATGCGCACGTGCAGGAACACCGGGCCCGGCAGGGTCAGCGACTCGGTCAACCGCTCCGCCAGCTCCTCCGGATCGGCCGCGCGGCGCACGGTCCACCCCGCCGCTGATGCCAACTCCCCCAGGTCGATTCGCGAACCGTAGGTGGGCAGGTTGGCCGTCGCGCCGTACACGCCGTTGTCCAGCAGCACCATCACCAGCTTCGACGGCCGGAGAAAGCCCGCTGTGGCAAGCACATTCGGGTTCATCAGCAGCGATCCGTCGCCCTCGATCGCGACCACCTTCGGCACCTCGGTATCGGCGATGCCAAGCGCGACCCCGGTGGCCACGGAACCCGCAAGCCCCATCGCGTCGAGCAGGTACAGATGATTCGGACGATCCGCCACCGCCGCCAGCTCTCTGCTGGAGGCGGCACAGGTAACCACTACCGGCAGCTCACTCGTCTGGGCAGCGATAATCCGCAGTGCGTCAATGCGTTTCACGATCAGGCCGCCTTACCGTCGGTGGCCCAGAAGTGCGCGAGCACCACCACGGGCCGAAAAGTCATCCTGGCGTGTACCCCTGCCTCGGTGACCACCGCTGCCCAGTCCTCGGGGCTGCTGCGCCGGTCGAGCTGGAAGGACTGGATCCCGAATTGGTCGAGCATGCGCGGCACGTGCTGGCTGAATGTGTGGATCATCGAGTTGTACTCGCCGAGCCCGCCGCGAGTGTTCGCCACGATCAGCATCGGCAGGTGGTAGGCCATGTTGAACGTGGTCAGCGCGGTCAACGCGTTGCCGAAACCGTTGTCCTGCATGACGATCGCGCCGAGCTTGCCGGTCAGTGGCAGCGCGCCGAGCAACCCGGCCGCCTCCTCTTCCCTGGAGAGCGGGAAGACCCGCTCCGAGATGCCCGCCGCGCCACCGCTGCTGTCCACTAAAGCCGTGATGACGGGTGCCACGCTGACCGATGGCACGTACCCGACCAGATCGACCTCCGCCGCCCAGATGCCGCTGGCGACGGACGTCGCATACGAGTTGGAATTCACCGAATGTCCCTTCGCCGGACCGGGCTGCCGAATCGCAGCCCACTTGGTGTCTGCAACATACTACTCATGGCGAGTAGCATGCAACACTTGAGAATGAGTGACACCAATCCAGCGTCGAACAGGACTGTCAGTAGGTGACTTGGTCGCCCTCGGGCACGGACACCGAGACCCAGCGCCGCCATTCCGCGACCAGGCCGCGGTTGTCGTCGCTGCTGTGCGCGACGAGCAGATCGCCGGAGCGCACCAGATGCTTGCGCATCGCGCGCTCGGCACCGACACCATCGCGCTTGCGCAGCGCCTCGATGATGTCCCAGTGGTCTTTCAGCGCGGTGTCGACCGGCTGATAGCGCGGCACACTGTGCCTGCCGTCCAGTGCCAGCGTCTGCCGCAGCTCATTGACGAATTTGGCCAGTCGCCGGTTGCCGCTGGCCTGCAGGATCAGTTCGTGCAGCCGCTCGTCGGCCGCGAAGTACTCGGCGCCGCCGTCGGCCGTGCGCTCCATGATCCGGTATTCGGCCAGCATGGCTTCGTCGTCGCGGCTGGTCAGCACCGCGACGGCACTGCGGCAGGCGGGCGGCTCCAGCAGCACCCGCAGGCTGCACAGGTCGACGATGCCGCGCCCGTCCTGCCCGAGCACCCGCGCACCGCGATTGCGTTCGATCTTGACCAGGCCCAGATCGGCCAGCTTCAGCAGCGCCTCACGCACCGGCGTGCGCGAGGCGCCGAACAGCTCACCCAGCTCGCGGGAGGAGTAGAGGATGCCGCGCTCGAGCCGCCCTTGCCGGATCGCGTCCCGGATGTCGGCAGCGATCTGCTCGGACTTGCTGTCTACCGCGTCCTGCGACAAGGCACCTCTTCATGAAGCGAGAGCAATGGGAAATCGCCCGTGGCACACCGACCTCGGGCGATTCCCCAGCATAGCCGCTCAGGTAGCGGGTACCGCCGCGGCGCGACGAGCCCTTGCCCGCACGGCCAAGCCGCCGACCACGATCAGCGCACCGACATTGGCCAAGATCATCACCGCGATGGCGAAACTGGTGTGCCCGCCGGACGCGTCCTTGATCCAGCCGAACGCGTACGGGCTGACGAACCCGGCCGCGTTGCCGAGCGAATTGATCAGCGCGATACCGCTTGCCGCGCCCGCGCCCGCCAGGTAGGCAGTCGGCACCGACCAGAACAGCGGTTTCGCCGTCTGCGCGGCCATCGTGGCGACGGTGATCGCGGTGAACGCGAGCAGCGGCGACCCGAGCGCGAACGCCGTGACGGTGAACGCGACCACCGAGATGGCCAGCGCGATCAACACCGGCCGCGACGAACGGTCGTTACGGACCAGCCGCCCGGTGAGGTACATGCCGATCGCGGCGAGCAGGAACGGTATCGCCGAGAGCCACCCGATCTGGAAGCCGCTCAGCCCGTGGCCGACCTCCTTGACCACCGACGGCATCCAGTAGGCCAGCGGATACGCGCCGCACAGCAGCAGGAAGTAGGCCAGGCACAGGGCAATCACCCGTTTGTCGCGCAGCGCCGCGAGGTGACCGGCCGGTGCTGTCCGCGCGCGTTCGGCATTCTCCGCGTCCAGGGTCTGCTTCAGCCACGCGCGTTCGGTGTCGTTGAGCCACTTCGCCTTTTCCGGTGATTCGGTGAGCGCGAAGAAGAACACCACGCCGAGGATCACCGCGGGCACGCCGCCGACGATGAAGATCCAGCGCCAGCCGTCCAAGCCGAGCGCGCCGTCGAAGGTGTCGAGAATCCATCCGTTGAGCGGACTGCCGAGCACGCTGGCCACCGGGATGGCCACCATCACGGTGGCAATCACCTTGGTGCGCTGGGCATTCGGGTACCACCGTGCGAGATACACGATGATGCCGGGGAAGAAGCCCGCCTCCGCGACGCCGAGCAGAAAGCGCAGCACGTAGACCATCTCGATGTTGGTCGCGAACGCGGTGAGCGCGGCGACGATGCCCCAGGTCACCAGGATCCGGCTGAGCCAGATCCTGGCCCCGACCTTGGTCATGATGATGTTGCTGGGCACCTCGGCCAGCACGTATCCGACGAAGAAGATGCCGGCCACGAACCCGTACTGGGTCGCGCTCATGCCGAACGTCTCCTCCAGGCCGAACTTGGCGAAGCTGACGTTGATCCGGTCGATATAGCTAACGATGTAGCCGATCACCAGCAACGGCACCACCCGGCGGGTGATCTTCCGGATTGCGTTCGCCTGCATAACTTCCCCCTCGGTACGGGGGATCGCACGGTCCATCTTCTTTCCTCCACAGCACAGAGCCACAAGCTGCGATGGCATGCCACCTTGAAAAGTAACATGTCTCACTTGATGAGTGGCATGCTACTCATGCTGTGACCTGACGCACAAGAGTTTCGCAGAGCCGATGAACAGGGATGGCCGAAATGCGCTAGCGAAGGAGCGGCGGTTCGATTGCTGCCGGATGCGGACGGCGAGCAAACGTCAACGGCCGGTCCCGGCTCGCGAAAGCTGGCCAGGACCGGCCGTTGACATGCGTTGATCGCGGGACACCGCCCGCGCGGATCGTCAGCGTGCGGCGTTCTCCGCGGCGATCACGACGTGGCGCATGAGCAGCGCGGTGGTGACCGGACCGATCCCGCCGGGGACCGGGCTCAGCGCCGCGGCCTTGCCGCGCACGGAGTCGGCGTCGACATCGCCGACGATGCTGCCGTCGGCGGCCTCGTTGGTGCCGACATCGACGACCACCGCGCCGTCGCGCACGTGCTTGCCGGTGACCAGGCCGATACGGCCCGCCGCGGCGACAACGATATCCGCGGCCGAGGTGACGGCGGGCAGGTCGGTGGTCCGCGAGTGACAGATGGTGACCGTGGCGTTTTCGGCGAGCAACAGCTGCGCGAGCGGCTTGCCGACCACGTTGGAGCGACCGACGACCGCGACATGCCGACCGGACAACGGGATCTGGTGATGCTTCAGCAACTCGACCACCGCCTCGGAGGTCGCGGCGACGAAGCCGTCCAGACCGGACGCGAGCAGCCCGAGCGACAGCGGGCTCACGCCGTCGACGTCCTTGGGCGCGGCGATCGCGGAGCTGACGTCTTCGAGGGTGATGCCGGCGGGCAGCGGCGTCTGCAGCATGATCCCGTCGGTCGCACTGTCCGCGCTGCGCGCCGCGAGTTCCGCGCGGATCGTGTCCGCACTCGCGTCGGCGCCGAGATCGACGGTGTCACAAGCGATTCCAAGCCGTTCGGCGGCCTTGCGCAGCGAGTTCACGTACCAGGCGCTGGCCGGGTCGTCGTTCGCCACGATCAGGGCCAGGCGCGGCGCGGCGCCCGCCTCGGTACGCGCGGCGGCGCGCTGCTTGGTGTCGGCGTTGATGGCGGCGGCGAGTTCCTTGCCGGTCAGCGAAACGGTATCCACGTTGTCACACCTTATCGGGGACGCGGCGTGCCGTGGTGAGCGCGCCCGAGAACCCTCGCCCGGTTTGTCCCGATGCCCGAAATAAGCCGCAGAATCCCACCGGCAAATACGCGATTTCCAGATCACGCCGCCGTATCGTGATCATGCTTGCCCACGGCTAACTGCCAGCACGTGCCCTACCCGCTCTTTGCCGGTCACCCGGCCATGCCCACAGCATTTCGCGGAAAGGTGTCGACTGTAGTGAAGATATCGAGGCACTGGAAACAGCTGGCCGTGACCTTGTTCGCGGCCACCATCGTCACCGGCCTAGCCGGCGTCCCGGCGCACGCCGGTGCGACCGACGCCCTCTACAACTCCGCCCAGCGCAACTTCACCGACGGCAACGACGTCGCCGGGCGCGCCGATCTCCGCAACCTCATCGGCGCCGATCCCGGCGACGCCGACGCCCTCGCGCTGCAGGCCATCTGGTCGCACTACGCGGGCGACCTGCCCGCACTCGCCGACGCGATGGCCAGGCTCAACGTCGTCGACCCCGGCATGGCCGCGGGCACAACCAACGTGCTCAACGCCATCGGCGCGGCCGTCGGCACCCTGCCGAATCCGCTACCCGCCCTCATCGGCCCGCAGACCGGCATCGTCGTCCTCGGCTACGGCCTGCTGCCCGACGGCGCGCTGCGCCCCGAACTGGTGAACCGGTTGACCGCGGCCTGGCTGCAGTCGATCGCCGCTCCCCTGTCGCCCATCGTGGTGACCGGCGGCAACCCGCAGAACGGGATCACCGAGGCGGACGCGATGGCAGGCTGGCTGATCGGCCACGGCGTGCCGCCGAACCGGATCAATGTCGAGGGTCGCGCCGGGTCGACCGTGCAGAACGCCCTGTTCAGCACCAAGATGCTGCGTGATGTCGGCGCGACGAGCGCGGTGGTGGTCACCTCGCCCAACCACATTCGGCGCGCGGTCGCCGACTTCATCGTGGCGGGCACCCAGGTGGTCGGCGCGACCACCTCGCTCGAACAGCTGGTCTCCCAGCTGCCGCCGCCGGCCAGGCCATCCCAGCGCGGCATCTACCTCGACGCCACCCGCACGTTCGAGTTGGACATCTCGCGCTGAGCTCAGCGCTGTCCCCCGGGATCCGTACGACACACGCGGGTCCCGGGGCGAGGTCTCGGAAAAATTCGGTGGCTCGATCGTGACCACGCACGGGAGGATGTCCGGGTGATGGCAGCTAGTACCGCGGTGGTCGCGGCCTTACGCGCGGCGGGCTGCGTCTTCGCCGAGGACGAGGCTCGGCTGCTCATCGCCGCCGCGGCGACCGACGCGGAGCTCGACGCGCTGGTGGCGCGGCGAGTCTGCGGCACCCCCCTCGAATATCTGCTCGGCTGGGCCGAGTTCCATGGATTGCGGGTCGCGGTGGCGCCGGGCGTTTTCGTGCCACGCCAACGCTCCGCGTTCCTCGTCGAGACGGCGGCCGACTTGGCTCGCGCCCGCAGCCGTCATCTGGTTGTCGTCGATTTGTGTTGCGGCTCAGGCGCATTGGGTCTTGCGCTGGCCACGATGCTAGCCGCCGAGCACACCCCGGTGACCCTGGCCGCCGCCGACATCGACCCGGTCGCTGTGGACTGCGCCCGCCGCAATCTCACCCCGATCGGCGCTCCGGTCTACCAGGGCGATCTCTTCGAGCCACTGCCCGAAGAACTGCACGGCTGCATCGACATCCTGCTCGCCAACACCCCCTACGTCCCGTCCGACAAGATCGCGCAGATGCCGCCGGAGGCCCGCGACCACGAGCCGCGCACCGCCCTCGACGGCGGCCCCGACGGCTTGGACATCTTCCGTCGCGTCGCCGCGGACGCCCGGACCTGGCTCGCTCCCGGCGGTCACCTACTGATCGAATCCAGCGAGGCGCAGGCAGCTTTCGCCCTCGAGGTGCTGGCCGAACACGGACTCGCGGGCCGGGTCGCCGAATCCGACGAGCACTACGCCACGGTCGTCATCGGCACCAGGCCCGCCAGGTAGTCCCTACTTCTTGCGGCCGGTGAATTCGTCCATCGAGTGGTAGACGCCGACCGTATTGAGGAACAGGTCGCGCAGCTTGATGGGCAGGATGCCGGACAACGCCTTGTTGAGGCGCGAGGTCCACGGCAGGATCACCAGCGGGTTGCCGTTCTTCATCGCGCGCCACGAGGTGTCGACCACCTCGTCCTGCTCCAGGATCGGGGTGAACAGGAAACCCTTTGCGCCGTCGAACATTCCGGTGTTGATGTAGGTCGGGCAGACGGTGGTGACCTTGACGTGCTCGTGGCCCGCCTGCTCCAGCTCGATGCGCACCGAGTCCGACCAGCCGAGCGCCGCCCACTTGGAGGCCGCGTAGACGCTCATCCGCGGATTCGACACCAGCCCAGCCGAAGACGCGATGGTCAGCACCCGCGCCTCGGTCGAACCGGCCACCATCGCGGGCAGGAATTCGAGGGTGACGTACATGGGGGCGTGCGCGTTGATCGCCATCGTCTTCTCGATGTCGGCGCGGTTCTCGGTATCCCAGAAGTAGTTGTTGCCACGCACGATGCCGGCGTTGTTGACCAGCACGTCGATGCCGCCGACCTCGGCGCGAACCGACTCCGCCGCCTCGGCGATGGCGTCCGGCGCGGACACGTCGACCACGAAGTGGTGGATGGTGCCGCCGAGCCCGGTGAGCTCGTTGGCGGTCTCCTTCAGCGCGACCTCGTTGATGTCCCACAGCACCACCGCGGCCGCACCCTCGCGCACCGCCCGCTCGGCGAACAGCTTGCCGAGGCCCATCGCGGCACCCGTGACGAGAACCTTCTTGCCCGCAACCGTGTCGAGTTTCATCCGTCTCCCTGTCGATTCCGCGGAAAGTTACTTCTGGCGCAGCGTTTTCATCACGCCGAAATAAAATGTCATGGTCTTGGCCCACAGCTCCTCGGACATGCCGGGCAGCGGCGCGATCGGCAACATCCGCTGCACCGCGATGGTCTGGGTGTCGATGTACTTCAGCAGTCCTTCGGCGCCGTGCCTGCGCCCGGTGCCGGAGATGCCGAGCCCGCCCGACGGCGCGTCGGCGCTGCCCCAGGCCGCGATGAAGCCCTCGTTGACGTTCACCGAACCGGCATTGATCCGCGCCGCGACCTCGCGACCACGGCCGATGTCCTTGGTCCAGACGCTGGCGTTGAGACCGTACGCGGTGTCGTTGGCCTGCTCGACCGCCTCGTCGTCGCTGCCGACGCGGTAGATCGAGACGACCGGGCCGAAGGTCTCCTCGCGGTACACGGTCATGCCGGGCCGCACGCCGCTCAGCACCGTCGGCTCGTAAAAGTACGGACCGAGATCGGGTCGCGCCCGGCCGCCGGCAAGCACCGTGGCACCCTTGGCCACCGCGTCGTCGACATGCGAACGGACCGTGTCCAATTGGCGCGGGAAGGTCAACGAGCCCATGTCGTTGTCGTAGTTCAGCCCGCCGCCGAGCGTGATTCCCTGGACGTGCTCGATGAATTCGGCGACGAACTGGTCATACACCTTGTCGTGCACATAGATTCGCTCCATCGATTCGCACAGCTGGCCCGCCGAGGCGAAGCAGGCGCGAATGGCGATCTTGGCGGCCCTCGGCACGTCGGCGTCGGCGAGCACCACCAAGGGGTTCTTGCCGCCGAGTTCGAGCGAGTAGCCGATGAGCCGCTGCCCCGCCTGCTGCGCGATGGTGCGGCCGGTCGCGCTGGAACCGGTGTAGTCGACGTAGTCCGCGCGCCCGATCACCTCGTGGCCGATCACCGAACCGCGCCCGAGCACCGCCTGCCACAAGCCTTTCGGCAGTCCGGCGCGTTCGGCGGCGTCGATCGCCCAGAGCGCGGTGAGCGCGGTCTGGTTGTCCGGTCGCGCGACCACGGCATTGCCCGCGACCAGGGCGGGCAGCGCGTCGGAGGCGGCCAGCGCCAGGGGATAGTTCCACGGCGAGATCACCGCGACGACGCCCTTCGGCCGGTGCCGCACGTCGACCTGGGTGAGCACCGGCAGCACGCCGCGCGGCTTGCGGGTGGCCAGCAGTTTGGCCGCGACCCGCGCGTAGTACCTGGCATTGACCGCGACATCGCCGACCTCGTCGAAGGCATGCGCGCGCGACTTACCGGTCTCGGTCTGCACGATGTCGAGGATGACGTCCTGCTCGGCCAGCACGATGTCATGGAAGCGGCGCAGCACCGCGGCGCGTTCGCGGATCGGGCGGCGGGCCCACTCCTGCTGCACGCTGCGGGCGGTCGCGAACGCCCGGTCGATATCGGCGACCGAGGACTGCGGCAGGTCGGCGATCTTGCGTCCGGTGGCGGGCGCGAATACCTCGACCGCGGGCGCGCCACCCGCGACCGCCCGGTCGAGCAACGGCTCGACCAGCGACGATGGCAACGCGTCTGCCGCGGTGAGCTGGGAGGCGGTCGTCATGTCGGCCCTCTCGTCGGGATGATCGGAAGCCATCCACCTTTAACTGAACACTAGTGTTAGATTAATAGGCGTGCCACGCCTCGTGTCAAGCTCTTCGTCATGGAACACAGACATGACCGGCTGCCGGCTGTGAGGCAGCACCATGTCGTGCACGCGGCGCCATGACCGAGGCGACGACCCGGCGGGGTAGGCCGCCGCAGACGCAGGAGCAGGCCGAGGAGGTCCGCGCGCGGATCGTGCTCGCCACCGCGGCGGTGTTCACCCGGCACGGGTCGCGTGGGTTGAGCGTCGCGCAGATCATCGAGCAGGCCGGCCTGGCCCGGCCGACCTTCTATCGCTACTTCGGCAATGCCACCGAGCCGTTGCACGTCCTGCTCAACACCTCGAACGACGGTCTGGTCGACGGCATTCGGGTGGCGCTGACGGGCACCGACGAGCCCGTCGAGCTCGGCATTCGACTGATCGACGCCTATTTGGACTGGGCGGGCGGCCACGGCGCGATGCTGCGCCCGCTGTTCGCCGAACTACACGACCCAGGCTCGCCGGTGTCGGCGTATCGGGAACGGGCCCTAGAGGACATCCGTGCGCTTGTTCGTGCGACATTCACCGAGCTGGGTCGTCCCGTGCCGAGCCCGCTGGATCTCGATGCCGCACTGCACGTCTGCGAATACGTGGTCTACCGCATCTCTGCGGGGAGCGCGCCCGGCGGCGAACCCGACGCGGAAACGGTTGCCGAAGCACGACTTACGATGATCCGCGTACTCCTGACCACGCTCGGCACCCGCACCGACCTCGAGTACGCGATGCAGCTGCCCGGCATCTTCCCCGGCCCCTGATCCGAGTTCGCACACCCGCTCCGCCCATCACATCCCCATCCGACGCATGGTGGGTGTGTGAAGTTTCGGGTGGGTGTGCGAACTCGGATGGCCAGCGACTAGCCGGCCCCGCGAACTCGGCGAGCGACGTTGATCGCCGAGTTCACAGGTCTAATTCGAGTTCCGTGCCGCGGGCACGGGATACGCAGGTCAGCATCGAGCGGTCGCGTTCGTTGTCGTGCAGGAACCGGTCACGGTGATCGACCTCGCCTGCCACCACGCCGGTGCGGCAGGTGCCACAGAAGCCCTGCTGGCAGGAGTAGGCGACGCCGGGTAGCTGCCGCCGGATCGCGGCGAGCGCGGACTCGTCGGCGGCCACATCGACTTCGGTTCCACTGCGGCGCAGTCGAATACGAAACGGCGCGCCATCGCGGACCGGCAGCGGCGAGAACCGTTCGGTGTGCAGCGAGGCCGTCGGGTCGTGCAGTGACAGCACGGCGCGCGCCGCCTCAGCCAAGGGCGGTGGGCCGCAGACATACACGGCCGCGCCGGTCGGTGTCTGCTCGAATATCATCCGCGGGTTGGGCATGCCGAACTCGTCGTCCGGGCGCACCACCACATCACCACCGGTCAGCGACGCCAGCTCGCACAGGAACGGCATCCGCGACCGCGAGCGCCCCAAATACATGAGCCGCCAGGGTATTCCGGCTCGCTCGGCCGCTACCACCATCGGCAAAATCGGCGTGATCCCGATACCACCGGCGACGAACAGGTACTGCGGCGCCTCGATGAACGCGAACGCGTTGCGCGGCCCGCGCACCGACAGCCGATCGCCGACGCGCAGCCGCTCGTGGATCTCCTTCGACCCGCCGCCACCATCGGCGATGTAGCGCACAGCGATTCGATAGTGCCCGCGATCGGCCGGGTCACTGTTCAACGAGTACTGCCGCTGACGTCCCGACGGGAGAACCACGTCCAGATGCGCACCCGGAGTCCAGGCCGGCAGCAGCGCACCGTCCGGGTCGGTCAGCGCCAGGCTCACCACGCCGTCGGCTTCCGTCTCGATCCGATCAATGGCGACCGCGAAGTCGTACCCGGTGTGCCGCACCGGCTGCGGGCGCGAAAGTATCTGCGCTGTACTGCCTTCGGTGAAAACTCGCTTGTACGCGTCTGCCGCCGAGGCGATCATGCGCAGGCCGGGCCCCGGCCGATAGCCCTCCTCCACGGCCGTCACGCGCCGGCCGCCCGGGCCGCGGGCGACTGCGCGAGGTAGCGCAGCGCGTTGTCCATCGGTCCCAGCTGGGCGGGGTGGAATCCCGGCCGCAGGTAACGCGGAATCTCGGTGAAGAAGGTGGTGACGCTGGGCACCACGCCGCGCAGCGAGGCACTGGCCAGCTGTAGCGGCCAGCATCTGCCTTTGTGTGGCGAGGGGTCCTTGTAGAACAGGTAGCCGCCCGAAATAACGAACAGCGCAAGCAGTCCCGTGCTCGCGATCACCGCCTGCCGCGCTTTGCGGCCGTAGCCACCGTCGACATACATGTACGCGTCGTAGACCACGCTGCGATGCTCGACCTCTTCGGCGCCGTGCCAGCGGATCAGATCCAGCATCGCCGGATGCATCCCCTTCGCCGCGAAAGTGTCGTTGGTCAGCAGCCATTCGCCGATGACGGCGGTGTAGTGCTCCATCCCCGCGAACAGGGCGAGCCGCTCGCACAGCCACGCGTGCTTGGCGCGACCGGACAGCCCGTTGTCGCCGAGCACCCGATCGACAAGCCACGCAACGCGATCCACCATCGGGCGCACATCCAGGCCGAGCCGCTCCAGCTGGTTGCGGGCCAGCTCATGCGAACTCGCGTGCATGGCCTCCTGCCCGATGAACCCGCGCACCTCCTCGCGCAGCCGCTCGTCCTCGATCAGCGGTAATGCCTCGGCCAGCGCCTGCGCCATGGCCCGCTCCCCCTCGGGTAACACCAGGTGCATCACGTTGATGATGTGGGTCGCCATTACCTCGCCGGGGATGTAGTGCATCGGCACCGTGTCGAAGTCGAAGGTGACGTCGCGTGCGTTGATCGCGTGCGCCTGATCGGCATAGACGGTAGAGCCCATCTCGCATCCCTCATCTCTGATCGGCGAAGCCCAACACCCCTGGCCGGAAAGCACCAGCATCCAGGCAAATCTATTGGTGACATCGAGTGCTGTCAACATCACCTGATGTCAACAATGCGCCTGTGAGAGGATGGCGCCATGGTCGCCGAAGACGACGGGTCCATCCCCGGTATGCGCCGCTGGCGCGGACTGTCACCCGCCGATCGGGTCGCGGGCCGCCGCGAGCAGCTCATCGAGGCGTGCACCGAACTGATGGCCACCGTCGGCGCCGCCGAGACGTCGATGCGCGGCGTGTGCAGGCAGGCCGGACTGACCGAACGCTATTTCTACGAGAGCTTCGCGAACCTGGACGCGCTGCTCACCACCGTGCTGGATACCGTCGTGCTCGGCGCACGCGACCGACTACTCGATGCGCTACCCACCGCGCCGATCGAACGCGACGCCATGTTCCGCCACCTGGTCGGCGTCTTCACCGATTACCTCACCGAGGATCGCCGCCGCGGCCGCATCATGTTCGTCGAATCGCAAGCCACCCCGGTGCTGATGCCACGCGCCAACGAACTCATCGGCTTATTCACGGCGCCGATCGCCCTGACGATCGGCGCCGGAGATTACTCGACTGCCGCACCCGACGAGCACGACAACGCACTCAACGCCAGCGCCATCTTCGGCGCGCTGGCCTACCTCTATCGGCCCTGGTTGGACGGCGAGATCCCGGTCCCCCGCGAACGATTCGACGAACACGCCGCGACCGTGCTGGAACACATTGCCAGGGCCCGTTCTTCGGTGATCACCGAGGCTTAGTCGCGAGCCGCCACCGGCTCGGTCCGCCCGCCCCGCTCGAAACTCAGCGCCGCGTCGGCGACAGACCTGTGCCGCAGCGTGATCAGGTCGCGCAGATAGTTCATGCGTAACCGCCACGGCGCACGGTCGCCCTGGATCGGGAAATGGCTCGCGGCGCGCTGCACATAGCCGGGATTGAAGTTCAGGAACAGCGATTCGGCGCCGACCGACGGATCACGCACCGGCGTGCAACGCGCGTAGCCGCGCACGTCCATATGCTTCAGCAAGCGAACCACGTGCTCGGATACCAGATCCGCCTTCAACGTCCAGGACGCGTTGGTATAGCCGATGATGTACGCGAAGTTCGGCACGTCCGACAGCATCATCGCCTTGTAGGCCATGCTGTCCGACAAGGTCACCGCCCGCCCGTCCACCACCAGGTCGATGCCGCCGAACGCGACCAGGTTCAATCCCGTTGCGGTGACGATGATGTCGGCGTCCAGCGTGGCGCCGGAGACCAGGCGCAGGCCGGTCTCGGTGAACGTGTCGATCCGATCGGTGACGATATCGAGCTTGCCCTTGCGGATGGCGCGGAAGAAATCGTTGTTGGGGGCCAGGCAGAGTCGCTGATCCCAGGGGTTGTAGCTGGGCGTGAAATGCGTGTCGATGTCGTAGCCCGGCGGCAGCCAGCGTTGCTGCAGCCCGCGGATGCGTTCGCGCATCCAGGCCGGATACCGTTGGCTCAGTTCATACATCGTCGTCGAGAAGGCCACGTTCTTGGCACGGACCACCGCGTAGGCCGCGCGCGGCGGCAGATAGCGGCGCACCTTCATCGCGAGGTTGTCCCTGGCGGGCCTGGACACGATGTAGCTCGGGCTGCGCTGCAGCATGGTGACGTGCGCGCCTTGCTCGGTGAGCGTTGGCCCCAGGGTGACCGCGGTCGCGCCGCTGCCGATCAGCACCACCTTCTTGTTCGCGTAGTCCAGGTCCGCGGGCCAGAACTGCGGGTGCACAACGGGTCCGGCGAAGCGCTCGGTGCCCGCGAAGTCCGGTGTGTATGCCTCGTCGTAGCGGTAGTAGCCGGTGCAGGAGAGCAGGAAATCGGCGGTGAGCGTGACGGTTTCGCCGGTGTCGGCGCGCTCGGCCCGCACGGTCCAGCGGTTGTCGGCCGTGCACCATTCGGCGCGCAGGACCCGGTGCTGGAAGCGGATGTGCCGGTCGATGCCGTGCTCGGCGGCGGTCTCGCGCACGTAGTCGAGGATGGAGTCGCCGTCGGTGATCGACTTGTCACCCAGCCACGGCTTGAATCGATAGCCGAGGGTGTACATGTCGGAGTCGGAGCGAATTCCGGGATAGCGGAACAGATCCCAGGTGCCGCCGATCGACTCGCGGCCCTCCAGGAGCGCGTAGGTGCGCCGCGGGAACGCCCGCTGCAGATGATAGGCCGCGCCGATGCCGGACAGTCCGGCGCCGACGATGAGCACATCGATGTGCTCCGCAGCGGTTGTCATCGCTCTCTCCTCGGGTAGGCGGCGTGCATCCTCAGCCTACGACCCAGACAGTTACGCCGACACAGCCGGATAAATCGTAGGATGTCTTTTCCCGTTCCCGCCGCTCGCGTTGCGTGGATTCCGTTCGGCCGCAACGTAGTTAAGCGTTGTACAAGAACGGCACCTTCGGTGAGACCGAACGGTATCCAATTGCACGACTCGCAGTGAAGTCACTCACATCACCATGGCGCAGCACTCATCATTCTGTCGGAACAGTGTGTTAGCTGAAAGTTCGCCTGCTCGCCGTGGCGCAGAGCTACACAACGCCGTGGCGCGCTCGTACACCAGACCCGAAAACCATTGGCGACCCGCGACATTCGACCCGAACGGGCACTGTCCTCACTCCATAGCCAGTCGATCACCAGTTAGTGATACTTCACGGAACATGTACTTCCACACCGCCTCTCGCGCCCCTATCTGAGCCATAGGCATTCCTAGTTACCGTCGGGTAGTGTCCGTCGCACCGACGATCAGAGACGATCCGGAACCGTTTTCTTTCCACGATTTCAGGAGCGCGAGTGTCGCATTCTCGATTCGAATCCATCGGCGCCTATCTGCCTTCGAATATCGTTACCACCCAGGAGCTCCTCTCGCGCCTGAAGGAACCCCCGTCTTTCGATCTCGAAAAAATCACCGGCGTGAAACAACGCCGGGTGCACGACACGAACCCGGACAGCTACGAGGACTCCTTCGCGATCGCCATCAAGGCGGCGGAAGACTGTCTATCCAGGTCGCGGTACGAAGCGGCGGAGCTCGACGTGATCATCTCCAGCTCCATCACGCGGAGCAACCACGCCACCCGCATGTACATGGAGCCGTCCTTCGCCGGTTCGATAAGCAGGCTTATTGGAGCGAAGAACGCCATTACGTTCGACGTATCCAACGCCTGCGCCGGAATGCTCACCGGCACCTACATTCTGGACCGGATGATCCGCTCCGGCGCGGTGCGCAACGGCATGGTGGTCAGCGGTGAGGCCATTACTCCGATCGCCGACACCGCGGCCGAGGAGATTTCCGCTAAATACGATCCGCAGTTCGCGTCGCTGTCGGTGGGCGACTCGGGCGCCGCGGTCGTGCTGGACCAGGCGGTCGACGACAACGACAAGATCCACTACGTCGAACTGGTTACCGCCGCGGAGTACGCAAACCTGTGCCTCGGCATGCCAAGCGACAAGAGCCAGGGGATTGCGCTCTACACCGACAACCGCAAAATGCACAACGAGGACCGCTTCGTCTTCGGCTCCAACAGCTTGAAGAATCACCTGGAAAAGCTGGGGCGCACCTTCGCCGACGAGGAGTTCGACTACATCGTCCATCACCAGTTCGGCGCGGCCGCGATTCCGTGGATGAACGCCATCGCCGAACGCGAGCTCGGCAGCCCGATGCCGCCGGATCTGCGGGTCATCGAGAAGTACGGAAATACCTCCACTACTTCGCATTTCATCGTTCTGCACGATCAGCTGAGCGACCAGAACATCCCGGCGGGCTCGAAGCTGCTGATGATTCCCGCCGCCTCCGGAATCGTGGCCGGCTACCTGTCCACCACCATCTCGTCTTTGAAGGTCTGAGGTCTGCCATGGGCGTGCGTATCAAATCCACCAGCATCAGCCGCACCAGCGACACGCACAGTGTCGTCGAGCACAGCGGTCGAGCCGCGCGGCAGAGCCTGGAGCGGGCCGGGGTTCGCCCCGACCAGGTCGGCGTTGTCATCAACGCGGGCATCTTCCGCGACTACAACACGGTCGAGCCCGCCGTCTCGGCGCTGATCCAGAAGGCTGCGGGCATCGGCCTGGAATACGCCAAGGACGACCCGCGGACCTTCTCGTTCGACCTGATGAACGGCGCGACCAGCGTGCTCAACGCGGTGCAGGTGGCCACCGCCATCCTGGAGACCGGCAGCGCGGAGCACGTGCTCGTCGTCTCCGGCGACACCCACCCGTCGCTGCTGCGGTATGCCGCCGATGACGAATTCCCTTACGCCACTTCCGGTGCCGCGCTGCTGCTGGAGCGCACCGACGATGAGGTCGGCTTCGGCAAGGTGCATACGGTGGCGGGCGAGGGCAGCGCGGCCGTCGAGGCCTACGTCGACACCGCGACGATGGGCACGGCAGGCCGCGGCCTGATGACCGTCGAGCGCGAGCCTGACTTCGAGGATCGACTGCTCGAGGTGGCGGTCGAGGCGGCACGTGCCGCACTGGCCGAGCTCCCCGATCACAGCGGTATCGCGCTGATCGCCTCGACGCCGACTCCGGGGTTCCCGAAGCGGCTGGCCGATGCCCTTGGTATCGACCAGGATTCGGTGCGCACACCGGATCTCGCCTACGGCGACCCGCACACCGCGTCGCTGACGCAGGCCTACGACCGAGCCATCGCCCAGGACACCCTGGCCGGGTACACCCAGGTGCTGTTCGTCGCGGCGGGCGCGGGCCCGTCGGCGGCGGCGGTGCTGTACCGGCTGCCCGCGTCCGCCGGGGCGGCTGCGTGACCTCGGCGACCTACTGGTCGGCCATCGACCGGTTCCGTGCGTTCGCGCGCACGGAACCGGATCGGGACGCGGTCATCTACCCGGACGGGACGACCTCGGGCGAGCTGCCGTCCTATCGACACATCACCTACCGTGAGCTCGACGACTGGTCCGAGACCATCGCCGAGCGGCTCAGCGCGGCCGGGGTCGGCTCGGGCACCCGCACCATCGTGCTCGTGCTGCCAAGCCCGGAGCTGTACGCAATCCTGTTCGGGCTCTTGAAGATCGGCGCCGTGCCGGTGGTGATCGATCCCGGCATGGGTCTGCGCAAGATGGTGCACTGTCTGCGGGCGGTCGAGGCGGAAGCGTTCATCGGTATTCCGCCCGCGCATGCCGTGCGGGTGTTGTTCCGGCGCAGCTTCCGCAAGGTGCGCACCACGGTGACCGTCGGCAAGCGCTGGTTCTGGCGGGGCGAGCGGCTGGCGGCGTGGGGCCGGACGCCGTCCGGCGTCGCGCCGGAGCGGGTGCCCGCCGCCGCGGCCGATGTGCTCGTCATCGGATTCACCACGGGCAGTACCGGACCCGCCAAGGCGGTCGAGCTGACCCATGGCAATCTGGCGTCGATGATCGACCAGGTACATACCGCGCGCGGCCAGGTGGCGCCGGAGACCTCGCTGATCACGCTGCCGCTGGTCGGAATTCTCGATCTGCTGCTCGGATCCCGTTGCGTGCTACCGCCGTTGATCCCGAGCAAGGTCGGCTCCACCGATCCTGCGCATGTCGCGCACGCGATCGAGAAATTCGGCGTGCGGACGATGTTCGCCTCGCCCGCGCTGTTGATTCCGCTGCTGCGTCATCTCGAACAGCAGCCGACCGAGCTGAAGACGTTGAGCAGCATCTATTCCGGTGGTGCACCGGTGCCGGACTGGTGCATCGCCGGACTGCGCGACGTGCTGACCGAGGACGTGCGGATCTTCGCCGGGTACGGGTCGACCGAGGCGTTGCCGATGTCGCTCATCGAATCCCGGGAGCTGTTCAGCGGTCTGGTGGAGCGCACGCATCAGGGTGCGGGCACTTGCATCGGGCGCCCCGCCGACAAGATCGAGGCCAGGATCATCGCGATCACCGACGATCCGATCCCGAGCTGGGCACGGGTCGACGAACTGGCCGCCGAGCTCGAAAAATCGCGCGGCATCGGCGAACTCGTCGTCGCGGGTCCGAATGTCAGCACGCACTACTACTGGCCGGAAGCAGCCAACCGGCAGGGCAAGATCGTCGACGGCGACCGGATCTGGCATCGCACCGGCGATCTCGCTTGGATCGACGACCAGGGCCGGATCTGGTTCTGCGGGCGCAAGAGTCAGCGGGTCGACACCGCCGCCGGGCCGATGTTCACCGTCCAGGTCGAGCAGATCTTCAATACCGTTGCCGGCGTTGCCCGCACGGCGCTGGTCGGCGTCGGCGCGCGCGGTGCGCAGCGGCCCGTGCTGTGCTTCGAAATGGCGTCCGATGCCGACGGCGCGGCGGTCGGGGCCGCGCTGCGGGCCCGCGGGGCGGAGTTCGAACTCGCCAGTTCGATCGCGGACTTCCTGGTACATCCCGGGTTCCCGGTCGACATCCGGCACAACGCGAAGATCGGCCGCGAGCAGCTGGCGCAATGGGCGACCAAGCAGATCGACGCTACCGCGTGAACGCGAAAACGACGGCGCTGCGCGCGGTTCCCGTGCTCGGCTGGGTGTACCTGGCCGGTGGGGTCGCCGCGGTCGCGACGGATCGGGTGCCCGAGAACCGAGTGCTGCGCGCGGCGTGGTGGATCGACGCGTTCCTCAGCGTCGTCGTGCACGCGGCACAGATCCGGCCCGCGCTGCGGGCGGCCGAGGGTTCGGGGCGCTCCCCCGTCGAGACGGCCGTGCTGACGCAGATCTTCGGAATGACCTGGTGGCGAACGCAGGAGACGCGATGACAAAGGTATTGGTGACCGGCGCGTCCGGGTTCCTCGGCGGCGCGCTGGTGCGCAGGCTGGTACGCGACGGTGCGCACGATGTGTCGATCCTGGTGCGGCGCAGCAGCAATCTGGCCGACCTCGGCGACGACGTCGATCGCGTGCAGTTGGTCTACGGCGATCTCACCGACCAGGCGTCGCTGGTCGCCGCGACCAACGGCGTCGACATCGTGTTCCACAGCGCAGCGCGGGTCGACGAACGCGGAACACGGGAACAGTTCTGGGACGAGAACGTTCGAGCGACCGAACGGCTCCTCGACGCGGCGCGGCGCGGGGGCGCATCCCGCTTCGTGTTCATCTCCAGCCCCAGTGCGCTGATGGACTACGACGGCGGCGATCAGCTCGACGTCGACGAGTCGGTCCCCTATCCGCGGCGCTACCTGAATCTGTACTCGGAGACCAAGGCCGCGGCCGAGCGCGCCGTATTGGCCGCGAACACAGACGGTTTCACTACCTGCGCGCTGCGGCCACGGGCGATCTGGGGCGCGGGCGACCGATCCGGTCCGATCGTGCGATTGCTCGGCAAGACCGGCACCGGGAAACTACCGGACATCTCGTTCGGGCGCACCGTGTACGCCTCGCTGTGCCACGTCGACAACATCGTCGAGGCGTGCGTCAAGGCGGCGGCCTCGGATGCCGTGGGCGGCAAGGCCTACTTCCTCGCCGATGCCGAGCAGACCAATGTCTGGGAGTTCCTCGGCGCGGTGGCCACCGACCTCGGCTATCAGCCGCCGAGTAGGAAGCCGAACCCCACGGTGATCAACGCCGTAGTGAATGTCATCGAAACTATTTGGCGGATACCAGCCGTCGCGACGCGTTGGTCGCCGCCGCTGTCGCGCTACGCCGTCGCGCTGATGACGCGCAGCGCGACCTACAACACCGCCGCCGCCAGCCGCGACTTCGGCTACACCCCGGTCGTGGACCGGGACAGCGGGCTGGCCACCTTCCTCGCGTGGCTCGAAACCCAGGGCGGCGCAGTCGAACTCACCCGAAATCTGCGCTGACTCGCGCAGTCGCCAGCGGAGGCAACATGAACAGAGCATCGCATAGCGATTCCGTGAGGGGTGGCGGTCGGGCGACGGGTGGGCAGAACGACACCGTCTTCCGTCGGAAGATATCGCCCACCGAGCGCCTGTACTTCTTCACCAGGGAGGTGTCGCCACCGTTCCTGATGCACATGGTCGTGCACGGCGTCGGCACCCTCGACCCGGACGCGGTGCAGCGCGCGGTGGACGTGGCCTCCGAGGCGAATCCCGGTGCGCGGTTGGTCCGCGACGGCAAGTACTGGGTGGACAGCGGTGTCCCGGCGCAAGTTCGGGTGGTGCGCGGGTGGACGCTCGACTACGCCACGCTGGAAGACGATGCGGTGCTGAACAGTCCGATCGGGCCGACGCCCGACCGGACCACCGAGGTGCTGCTGCTGACCGGTGAACAAACCACCGTCGTGTTCCGTGTCTTTCACGGAGTGATGGACGGGATGGGTATGCGAATGTGGGTCGACGACGTGCTCCGCGCGCTGCGCGGGGTGGCCCCGGCAGGGGCGCCCGACCCGATCTCCGACGCCGAACTGGTGGCGCGGGTGGGTGCGCCGGGCAGGCAGACACTGGTGCTGCCGACGTATCGGGCCGCGACTGGCCGTGGCCGCCAGGACCCGGCGGCCTCGCGATGGTTGTTGCGGCACCGGACGATTCACGCGACCGGCAAGGGCATGGTCGCGCGGGTCTCGGCGATCCTGGCCGCCGAAGCCGGGGTGAAATCGCGCTTCATGGTGCCGGTCGACCTGCGCAGGCACGATCCGGCGCTTCGGTCGACCGGGAATCTCGCGCTGCCGCTGTTTCTCGACGTCGCACCCGGCGAGAGCTGGAAAACGATCAGCGACCGGATGCGCGCCGGACTGCGGCAGCGCACCGAACTGAACCAGCTGGACAACGGCGGTCTGTCCAAGTTCCCGCCATCCGCCATCCGCACCGTGCTGCGGATGAGCAACTGGATCGGCGCCAGGCTCAACCGGAACATGGTGTCCGCCACCGTTTCGCACATGGGCAAGTTCGACCTCGACGAGCTCGCCGTGCCCGGCTGGACGCCGAGCACGATGCGGGTGCTGCCGCAGCACAGCGGGGCGATGCCGCTGCTGTTCGGGATGCTGGAATCGCGCGGGAAGATCGAGCTGACCGTGTCCTGCCGCAACGGTGCCGGCATCGAGCCAAGGCTCGAGGCGCTGCTCGACAAGATCGCGGCAACGCTGGAAGCCGATCTCGCGCCGCATGATTCGCCAGTGCGATGACCGGCTGGGCACGATTCGTCATCGCCCGCCCGCGCACGGTGCTCGCCGTGGTGGTCGGGGTGATGCTGCTGGCCGGGCTGTTCGGCATGCACACCGCCGACAAGGTCAGCGCGGCCGGATTCACTGACCCGCACAGCGAGTCGGCGGCGGTCGATCAGCTGGTCCGCGACCACTTCGGCCCGCAGACGCCCGACGCCGTCGCGCTCTACACCGCGCCGGACGGGCAGACACTCGACGATATCGGCCCTCGGGTGCGGCAGTCGCTGGCCACCATCGATCCCAGGCTGCTGCAACGTCCGATCGAAACCTATTGGAACAGCGTGCCGCCGCGTAAGCAGTTCCTGAAGTCGGCCGACAACCGGCAGGCGCTGGCGGCGGTGTTCCTGGCGGGTGACGACAATCGACGCGTCACCGCCTACCCGGAGATCGAAGCGGCACTGCAGGTTCCGGGCATCGATACCAAGCTGTCCGGCTACAGCGCGCTCGCGACGCAGATCAACGGTCAATCGCAGCACGACCTGGTGCGCGCCGAATCCATCTCGCTGCCACTGACATTGCTGATCCTGGTGCTGGTGTTCGGCGGCGTGGTCGCCGCTTCGCTGCCGGTGGCGGTGGGGGTGCTCGCGGTACTCGGCGCGATGGGCACCATTCGGCTGCTCACCGAATTCACCGAGGTGAGCACGTTCGCGGTGAACATCGCCTCGCTGCTCGGGCTGGGCATGGCGATCGACTACGGGCTGTTCCTGGTGACCCGCTTCCGTGAGGAGCTCGCGGGTGGACGCGATGTCGAGTCCGCCATCGAACGGACCTGCGCCACCGCTGGCCGGACCGTCGCGTTTTCGGCACTACTGCTGATCTGCGCGTTCGCGGGCACTTTCGTGTTCCCGCAGGCCGTGCTGCGGTCGCTGGGTTTCGGCGCGATCGCGGCGGTCGCGCTCGCCGCCGGACTCTCGCTCACCGTGCTACCCGCCATGCTCGCGCTGTTCGGGGCGCGAATCGGCAAGGCGGGCAGCAAGGATCGGACCGAACGCTTCTGGGGCCGGGTGGTGGATTCGGTGCTGCGCAGACCGGGCCTGGTCACCATCGTTGTCGGCGCGGTGCTCGTGTTGCTTGCCGTGCCGCTCACCGGCGCCAAGCTCGGCGATATCGACCACCGCGCGTTGCCCGCTGGCAACGAAATGCGCACCACCGTGGAGGAACTGACCACCGGATTCCCGGCGGCGAGCAGTGGTGTCACCGCGGTGCTACGGGGTATCGATGGCCCGCCGCAGTCGGCCGCGGTCGATGCCGCGAGCGCCGCGCTCGGTCACGTCGACGGCGTCCGTCAGGTGCTCCAGGTGGGTCGCGCCGACGATTTCGTTGTCTTCCACGCGTTCCTGACTGCCACCGACCGCAGCGAAAACGCTTCGGCGACAGTGAAAGACATCCGCGCCCTGACTCCGCCCGACGGCACCGTGCTGCGCGTCGGCGGCGATACCGCGGCCACCGTCGACAGCGTGCACTCCATCGTGCACGCCATGCCGTGGATGATCCTGGTCATGATCACCGCGACGGTGCTGCTGCTGTTCGCGGCGTTCCGATCGATCGTGTTGCCGCTCAAGGCCGTACTGATGGCGTTCCTCAGCCTCGCCGCCACCTTCGGCGTGCTCACCTGGATCTTCGACGACGGCCACCTCGCGGGTCCGCTCGGCATCAGCCCCGGCCCGCTCGCCGCGGGTATGCTCGTGCTGATCATCGCCGTCGTCTTCGGACTCTCCACCGACTACGAGGTCTTCCTGCTGTCCCGCATGGTCGAAGCCCACCACTCGGGCGCAGGCACCGCGGCCGCCGTCCGCATCGGCACCCTGAAAACCGCGCGCGTCATCACCGCGGCCGCCACCCTCCTTGTCATCGTCACCGGCGCCTTCACCCTCTCCCCCTTGACGCCCATGCGATTTCTCGGCCTCGGCATGATCATCGCTTTGCTCATCGACGCCACCCTCGTCCGCATGCTCCTGGTGCCCGCCTTGGTCAAACTCATGGGACCCGCCAATTGGTGGAACCCGTTCGCCGGCCCGCGCCGCATCCCCGCCACCGTCGAACGCGCGGAAGAACCAGCCCGCGCTCGGTGAACCACGGAATTCACTGGCGCACAGCAGCCGTCGAATCGGCTACCGGAAAAGCATCTGGAACATCCGCGAATATCTTTTTTGCAGACTAATTTTCATACCGATCGGTCGCCACGCCGCGGCGAAGATTGCAATACATTCGATCACTCCCCAGGCTTAGCTCCCATGTCCGCCGCCTGCCCCTCCTGCTCCTGGCCATCGCCGATGCTTGTCTCTTCGCATGGGGCGGTGCGCTATTTGCGCTGCGTGTGTGGCAGATTCCTGGTTTCGCACGGCGGCGGGGTGAACCTGGTGGCCGGTCGGAGCGCTTGCGGCACACCCAAGGTGGCCGAACACCTCGAGTTGATTCCGCTGCCCGAAAAGTGACGTCGCACTCCGCCCGGCGTTTCAGTCCTTTCGTGGTTCAGACACCGTGCCGACGGTCGGCCGACACCAATTCGCTGACGCGCGCCTCGTTTTCGGCGGAGAACGGGTTTCGGTATGCCGCTACCGCCAGGCGCGTTTCCTCGGTGATCAGGTCGGCGTTGATGTGTGCGGCCGCGAAAGCTCCTGCCGCCGCGGCACCGCCGACCTGAGCGGACAGATCCGTGACGTTGCCTGCGGCCCACACGCCGGGTACCTCGGTACGGCCGGTCGCGTCCGCCGGAATGTGCTCGCCCATGCCCGACATGTGCGCCGCAGTCCGCAGTCCCAGTGCGGCAAGGAAATCGGCGCGCGCCACCATTCGGGACATCACCGCCAGCGCCTCGCGGCGGACCACGGTGCCGTCGCTCAGCCGAACGCCGGTCAACCGGTCATCGGTGACTTCCAGCGCGGCCACCGCACCCGGCACCACCGTGATGCCGCGGGCAGCCAGCTGCTCCAACTCTTCCTTGCTCGGCGACGGCATGGTGTGCGGGAAAAGTGTGATGTCGTTGCTCCACTGACGGAACAGCAAGGCCTGGTGCACCGACATCGGCCCGGTGCCGAGCACGCCGATGGCCTGGTCGCGTACCTCGTATCCATGGCAGTACGGGCAATGCAGCACGTCGCGTCCCCACCGCTGCCGCAGGCCTGGGATCTCCGGCAGTTCATCGACCAGACCGGTGGTCACCAGTAGTCGCCGCGCGCCGACGGTCCGGCCGTCGGACATTGTCACCGCGAATCCGCCGTCGGTGCCGGTCACGGCGTCGACCACACCGGTCACCACGTGCCCGCCATACCCGCGGACCTCCGCGCGGCCGCGTTCCAGCAACTCGCTGGGTGCCATCCCCTCCCGGGCGAGCAGTCCGTGCACGCCCGAGGCCGGAGCGTTGCGCGGTGCGCCCGCGTCGATCACCAGCACCGTCCGTCGGGCCCGTCCGAGCATCAGCGCGCCGCTCAACCCGGCCGCGCCGCCGCCGACAATTACCACGTCATAGCCGTCTTTCAGCTGTTCAGTCACCATGACCACCTCCGCGACCACCATGCGACCGAACCCGGCATATGCGCAATGTTTGTTGCCGATATGGCAAACTATTGGCATGGATGACGATCTCGATCAAGCGCTCGACGCGGTCGGGCCACGGCTGCGCGCGCTGCGCAAACAACGCGAAACCACCCTGTCGGCCCTGTCGGCCGCCACCGGCATCTCGGTGAGCACCCTGTCGCGCCTGGAATCCGGCGGCCGCCGCCCGACCCTCGAACAACTACTTCCACTCGCCCGCGCCCACGGCGTCACCCTCGACGAACTCGTCGACGCCCCGCAAACCGGCGACCCGCGCATCCATCTGCGCCCGATGACCGCCCATGGCATGACGATCCTCCCGCTGACTCGTCGCGCGGGCGGCATCCAGGCGTTCAAGATGGTGCTCGCCGCCGGCTCGCGCCGCACCGAGCCGTCGCCGCAAACCCACGAGGGCTACGAGTGGCTCTACGTCCTCAACGGCAAACTGCGACTCGTGCTCGGCGAACGCGACATGGTGCTCACCCCCGGCGAGGCCGCCGAATTCGACACGCGCGTTCCGCACTGGTTCGGTGCCGCCACCGCCGAATCCGTCGAATTCCTCAGCCTTTTCGGCAAACAGGGCGAGCGTGCGCACCTGCGCGCCAGGCCAAAACCGCCCGCGGAAAAATAAGTCGAGTTCGTCCCGTCGGCTCGGTACGATTCGTGCCATGGAGTGATGACCGATGCCGAGTGCGCCCGCCGCATGCCGCTGTCCCAGCAAGGGTTTCAGCGCCCGGCGGTGCTGCCCGCATCCGTCATCACTCCTGCGAACCTAGGACTTCCATGACCGACGAAACCTTCCTTCAGCACGTCACCGGCCGGTTGGCCACCATCCCCGGCGTCCTCGCGGTCACCCTCGGCGGCTCACGCGCCCAGGGCACACCCCGGACAGCGACTGGGATCTCGCCATCTACTACCGAAACACCCTCGACCCCAACGACCTCCGCGAAATCGGCTGGCCTGGTGAAGTTTCCGAGCTCGGCGGCTGGGGCGGCGGCGTCTTCAACGGTGGCGCCTGGTTCACCATCGATGACCGCAAGGTCGACGTGCACTACCGAGACCTCGACGTCGTCGAACACGAACTCGCCGAAGCCGAACAAGGCCGATTCCACTGGGAACCACTGATGTTCCATCTGGCGGGCATCCCCAGTTACCTGGTTGTCGCCGAACTAGCCATCAACCGGGTGCTACACGGCACCCTCCCCCACCCCACCTTCCCCGAAGCCCTACGCACAACAGCCCCACCGATCTGGCGGAACCGGACAGCCATGACGCTGCAATACGCCACAACCACATACGCCCCACGCGGCCAGGCCGCCGAAGTGGCAGGCACCCTGGCCATCGCCGCAATGCAAACAGCCCACGCAGTCCTGGCCGCCCGCGGCGAATGGACAACCAACGAAAAGCGTCTACTACAACAAGCCGGCCTCCGCGCCATCGACACCATCGTCACCGGCCTCCACACGGACCCGAAGTCGTTGGCACAGGCCATCATCGAGGCAACGGAACTGCTCGACGGTGCAATGCCCGACCTACGATCCTTGCCCGGTTTCGGTAGCGGCGCATCCACCCACGATCATCAATCGAGGAGGACACAACGATGAACACCACTATCGACAAGATCGCCTGGATTCACCTGGAACACGGGAGGATCCTCAGTACCCGCTCTCACGGCAAAGACGTCTACTACATTCCCGGTGGGAAGCGCGAATCCGGCGAGACCGACCTCGACACCCTCACCCGGGAGATCAGCGAAGAACTCGCCATCGCCATCATCCCCGCCACCGCCGCCCACCTCGGTACATTTCACGCCCAAGCCCACGGCCACCGGGACGGCGTCACCGTCCAGATGACCTGCTACACCGCCGACCATCACGGAACACCAACCCCCAGTAGCGAAATCGACGAGATCGTCTGGCTCACCTACGCCGACCGAACCCAAGTCTCCCCCGTCGACCAACTCATCTTCGACCACCTCCACCACACCGGCGAGCTCCGCTGACCGGGTCCGTAGGCAACCTACTGGGTGGGTTGGTGGCGGTTGGCGTTGGCGAGGATTGCGTCGTGGATGTATTGGGATAGGCCGGGGGCCATGTCGTCGTAGTTGAGGCCGGAGCGTTGGTTGGTGCGGTAGACGGTGGCTAGGGTGCGGTGGGCTTCGTAGGGGCAGTCGTGGAACCAGCGGGTGAGATGTTGGCGGTGTTGTTCGGCTAGGTCCATGGCTTGGGGGGAGGTGGCGGGGACGCCGGATTGCATGGCGTCGGCCAGGTTTTGGTGGATGGCGGCTTGTTCGGTGCACAGGGTCAGCCAGTCTTGCCGGGTGTAGTGCAGGGTGCGGTCGCGGCGTTGGGCGAATTCTTCGGTGTTGCCCCACTTTTGGGTGATTTCGTCGGCGCGGTCGATGAGTTTGTCGACGCCGAGGACTGAGAGTCTTTCGGTGGGGGTGAGGGTGATGCCGATTCGGCGGGCGGCGAGTTCCTTGTCGATCGAGGCGATCATGGATTGGTAGCGGGTGGTTTTCGCGGTCAGCAGTTCGTGTTGGCGGCGGAGGTGGTCCGCGTCGTCGATGGTGGGGTCGGCCAGGACGGTGGTGATCTCCGGAAGGCCGAGGTCTAGTTCGCGGTAGAAGAGGATGCGTTGCAGGCGTTGCAGATCGGTATCGGAGTAGAGGCGATAGCCAGCCGCGCTGCGGGCACTCGGTTCGAGTAGGCCGATCTCGTCGTAATGATGCAGGGTGCGGATGGACACCCCGGTCAGTTCGGCAATGGTGCCAACGGTGTATTCGAGTTGTTCCATGCTTGCCACTGTGCGGCCTCACGTGACGTGAGCGTCAAGGGTGAAACAAAAAGGTCAGGTCACTGGCCATAAGAGAACCGGAGATCGGCGAACAGCAGGTGATTGAGGCGGCGCCGGAGGTGTCCGGTCTTGCTCTGGTCCGGGGCTTCGTCGGGGGTGAGCAAGGTGAATCTCAGCAAGGTGTCGCCACCTGCCACCGCCGTCAGCTCGAAGTGCACCTGGTCATGAGGCCTGCTCGGCCACAGCGACGACCACACCACCCTGCCGGGCTTGTCCGCCTCCAACACCCTGGGTTCGACTTCATCGTCCAGCAGCACAAGCCAGGCCCGCCCTTGCGCCCGCCGCGGCTCGGTCAGCGATTCCCACACGACGAACGGCGGCGCGGGCAACCGCCGCGCCCTGGCCCCGATCTCGATCACCCAACCAGGGTAAGTCCTGACGAATCCACATTCAGTGGCACCTGGTGGCGGCGAATCGCGAGGCGGGTTCAAGGGGTCGATGCAACAGGGTTGTCGGGGTTTGACAGTAGCTGGTCCAGGATGTGGGCGGGGGTGCGGTAGCCGTAGCGTTTG
>NZ_JBITEM010000006.1:0-111846 GCF_044455225.1 Nocardia sp. NPDC051321
GCCCCATACCGGGCAGGGATTCGATGATGCGCGCCCAGGGGTGTTCCCGGAATCGCGTGGTGATGAGTTTGTCGGTGTCCTTGATTTCACGGTCCAGATCGAGGAGTTTGCGCGCGATGCGTTTGACCAGCATCGCGGTGTCGGCCTCACCGGGCAGGGCCAGGCTCTGGCGTGTGGCGGCATCGATCGCGGCGGCGGCGGTCTTGGCGATGCCCGGTCTCCACGCGTCGTTGTCGGTGAGATGTGTTGCGACGCCGTCGATTCCGGCCGATCGGATCTCGCCAGGGGTGCACATTCCGGCGACGAGGATCAGCGGAGTCCGGTTCGAGTAGTCGAACGCGGCCTCCAACGCGGGAAAGATCGACCCGAGCAGCGCACGCAACCGGTTGATCCCGGCCACCCAATCCGCCATCAGATCGGTGCGGTAGCTGGTCAGCTGGGTCAACCCGACCACGAGCTCATCAGGCATCACGATCTGGTTGAGATCGGAACGCAGGCGGGCGCTCTGGGCGATCACCTTCGCGTCCTTGGCGTCGGTCTTGCCCTCGCCGCGGAAGCTACCGGTCATCGAATTCACCACCCGGCCCGGCACATACGTCACGGATTGTTCGGCGGCCAACAACACTGTGATCAGCAGCAACGCCATCGGGCTGGTCAGATCGATCGCCCACTGCACCCGGTCGGCGGCTTGGTCGGTGCGTGCGATCAACGCCTCGATCGCGGCCTGGTCGTTGCCGAACTTCTGACTGAACACCGTCTTCCCGGTTTCGTCGACCCCGCATGCGTGATGGGCGTGTTTGCCGACGTCGATCCCGACCCAGATCTGAGGGCGAGTTGCCACCCACGTGCTCCTGACCTCGCAGTTTCAGCCCGTGGACAACCCCGCCGTCAGATCCCTAACCAGCGACGACCGCAACAAGCTCTCAATCAGCAGCCGGAGCGTCCAGCGCGGCGGAGCAGCCAGTCTCCTCGAGCCTCGCCAGAGGCAAACAATCATCAGCTACACCCCACCGCTCTGGGCATCCAGGGCACCAACCCCAGACACCTACAAACTTAGGGAACCACCATGGCACAGGCCAAGGTTTCCAGGGAGTTTCCGGCCGCGCAGGAGAAGGTGTGGGCGGTGCTGTCCGACCCGAGCCGCTTCGAAGAGTGGCTGACGGTGCACACCAAATGGAAGGAGCTGCCGCCCGCGCAGCTGTCCGCCGGGGCCACCATGACCGAGGTGCTCACCATCATGGGGATGGCGAACACCATCACCTTCACCGTGGACGCCTACGACGCCCCGAACTCGACCAAGTTCTCCGGAGTCGGCCTGGCCGGCGCGCAGATCAGCTTCACGCTCACGGCGGAAGCCAAGGGCGACAACGCTGCTCTGGTCACCATCGACGCGGAGTTCATCAGCCAGATGATGGTCGGCGCGATCGGCGGCGCCATCGAGCGCGCGTCCACCAAGGAACTCGAAGCCTCCCTCGCCAATCTCGCCGGTCTGCTCGCCTGACCGCGCTTTCCCCCTCGAAAGGAACACCATGGGTTCGCTGGACGGACGCGTCGCGATTGTCACCGGTGCAGGCCGCGGCATCGGCCGGGCACACGCGCTACTGCTCGCCGCCGAAGGGGCCGCCGTCGTGGTCAACGACCTCGGCGGCAACAACTCCGGCGTCGGCGCCGACGCCGGACCAGCGCAGCAGGTGGTCGACGAGATCGTCGCGGCGGGCGGGCGCGCGGTCGCCGACACCGCGAACATCGCCGACTGGTCGGGGGCGAAAGCCCTTGTCGAACAGGCGATCACCGCGTTCGGCGGGCTGGACATCTTGGTCAACAACGCGGGCATCCTGCGCGACGCGTTCATCGCCGCGATGGACGAGGCGCAGTGGGACGCCGTGATCGCGGTGCACCTCAAGGGCCATTTCGCGGTGCTGCACCATGCCGCCGCGTACTGGAAACAGCAGTCGAAGGCGGGCCAGCAGGTGGCCGCGTCGGTGATCAACACCGCCTCCGCATCGGGCACCTTCATGCCCAACCCCGGCCAAGCGAATTACGGCGCCGCCAAGGCGGGCATCGCCGCCCTCACCCAGGTAGCCGCACTCGAACTGGAGCGATACGGCGTGCGCGCCAACGCCATTGCCCCCGTCGCCCGCACCCGCCTCACCCTGGCCACCCCCGGCATGGGCGCCATGTTCGCCGAGGAGGTCCCCGCAGGCGAGTTCGACGCCTTCGCCCCCGAAAATATCTCCCCCATCGTCGCCTACCTCGCCCAGGAGAAGTGCCCCATCACCGGCAAGGTCTTCGCCGTCCAGGGCGGCGCCATCTCCGCCCTGAACGGCTGGACCGCCACCAAGACCATCGAAACCGAAGGCCCATGGAATCTCACCGACCTGGCCGACCGACTGCCCGAGCTGGGCTGATCGACTGTCTCAGAGCACGTGCAGAGCTGCTGCGATATCGGCGACTTCGATTTCCGAGCATGTCGTGGCAGTTCTGATCACCAGGTCGAAAGCATCATCGTCGGAGAGCGTAGTGCGGTGTCCGTTGGCCAGGAGGAAGGCTTCGCACGCCACCCATCCGGTTCGCTTGTTGCCGTCCGCAAACGGGTAGTTGCACACAATCGAGTGCAACAACGACGCCGCCTTGTGAGCTACTGCCGGGTATGCCTCGACACCGAAAGCGACCGTCGCTGGACGCGCCGCTGCGGAAGCGACCAAGCCGACATCGCGCACGGCCGGACTCCCGCCTACCTGCAATCCATTGATTCGGATCAAGTCTTCGGTGCTCAGGTAGATCATGCGTCCCGCAACCGTGCCAGGAGCTCGCTGCGCCGGGTTATCACATCGTCCACCGCGGAGGCGACAAGCTGACCGCGTACTCGCTCGGTGGCCCACAGGTCGGCAGCCTGAACCAGCGCTGCGTTCAGGCTGATGTGCTCCGCCTCCGCCAATGCGGACACGCGCGCATGCACATCGGTCGGCAGGCGAAGCGTCACCGGAGTGGTGGGCTTGTGGGTCATACCTCCAGCGTATCGAGCATGGTTGCAATTTGACACCATGCTCCTGAGGGGAAGCGGCAGCGGCTGCGCGTCCAATGAGACACTGGACGGCGTGACGATGACTACCGGGGCGAAGAGCTTGCTGCGGATCGGGCCGTATCCGGTCGATCCGGCGGTGGTGCTCGCGCCGATGGCGGGCATCACGAATCTGGCGTTTCGCAAGCTGTGCCGCGAGTTCGGTAGCCCTACCTCTATCTATGTCTGCGAGATGATCACCGCGCGGGCGATCGTCGAGCGCAACGAGAAGACGCTCGAGATGATGTCGTTCGACGCGGACGAGTCGCCGCGGTCGATGCAGTTGTACGGCGTCGACCCGGCCACCCTCGGCGAGGCCGTGCGGATCATTGTCGGCGAGGGCTGGGCCGATCACATCGACATGAACTTCGGCTGCCCGGTGCCCAAGGTCACCCGCCTCGGCGGCGGTGCCGCGCTGCCGTACAAGCGGGCGCTGTTCGGCCAGATCGTGCGGACCATGGTGCGCGCGGCCGAACCGGCGGGCATCCCGGTGACGGTCAAGTTCCGGATCGGCATCGACGACGACCACCAGACCTACCTCGACGCCGGACGCATCGCGGAAGCCGAAGGCGCGCAAGCGGTTGCGCTGCACGCCAGAACCGCCGCGCAGCGCTACTCCGGCCAAGCCGACTGGTCGGCCATCGCGCGGCTCAAGGAGGCCGTCAGCACGATTCCGGTGCTCGGCAACGGCGATATCTTCGCCGCCGCCGACGCGGTCCGGATGATGGACGAAACCGGCTGCGACGGCGTCGTGGTCGGCCGCGGCTGCCTGGGCCGCCCGTGGCTGTTCGCCGAACTCCAGGCGGCGCTGCGCGGCGAGGCGCTGCCCGAGCCGCCGAACCTCGGCCGGGTCGGCGAGGTGCTGTACCGGCACGCCGCGCTGCTGTCCGAGCACCTCGGCGAGGACAAGGCCATGCGCGACCTGCGCAAGCACATGGCCTGGTACCTGATGGGCTTCCCGGTGGGGGCCGATCTGCGGCGTTCGTTCGCGACGGTGTCCCGGCTCACCGAGCTGGAAGACCTTGTCGGGCAGCTTGATCCGACGGCTCCGTTCCCCAAGGATGCCGAGGGTCCACGCGGAAGACAAGGCTCCCCAGGCAAAGTCGCGCTGCCGCACGGTTGGCTGGACGACCCGCAGGACCCCTCGGTGCCGCACGGCGCCGACGTAATGCACAGCGGCGGCTGAAAACCGGGCGATCACGGACGGCTGATACCCAGGCGAAGCGACCGCGAATCGGGTATCCAAACCAGACTGTGGCCAATTCGATTTCGCACTCAGGTGGCCCGCCGTGGCGGAATCGTTATCATTGCGGAATCGGTCATGCCGGTCGAGTACGGCCCGAGGCGGCGACGTAGACGAAAAGCGAGGTTCGTTGGTGGGTGACGATCGGCACGGGCGTTCGCCTCGGCCCGGAGATCGCGCCCCGTGGGAGCGCTATCCCACGGAGGACAACGACGAGCGAGACGGCTCTCGGTCGTCGCGCAGAGCCCGGCATACCGATGCCACCGCCGACGCGGGCAACGCACCGCTGACCGTGCAGGATCTGGTTCAGAAGGTCGACAACGAGCGCTCCGGCCGCCGGGGACGCCGCGCGGCCCCGCCCGCGGAGACCGGCGGCGCGCCGAATCGAGGCACGCGCGCGGCAGGACCTGACCCACGCCCCGCCGAACCGACTCAACGACGCTCGGCCGAACCGCCGCGCCGCCAGGTCGACGCGCCACGCCAACCGGACCGCCGCCCGAACGACGCGCCACGCCAACCAGACCAGGCAACCCGCCGCCAGGGCGATCCGGCCGCCCGGCGTCAGGCACCGGCCCGTCCGACCGAGCAGACCCCCCGGCGCTCCGCCGACGGCCCGCCACCACGCACCGCCGGTTCACCGGTCGTCCAGGACATCGCGGGCACGCCCGCCGCACGAATCCCAAACCGTCGCGGCCCCGCCGAGGACGGCAGGAAATCCACCCCACCGGCGCGGGCGAAGGAAACGGCCGAAGAGGTCACCGACATCCTGCCCCCGCTCGAGGAGACCACCCGCGCCAAGCGCAAGAAGACCGAGTGGCCAACCAACGACGAAACCGGTGCCGCACAACCCAAACCCGTTGGCGCCGCGCCGCTGTCCCGGCTGGCCGCCAGCAAGCAGCGCCGCAACAAGCGGCTGCGCGTTGCGGGCCGCGGCGCACTGGCGATGTTCGCGGTGCTCTGTCTGCTCACCACCGGCGGCGGCTGGAGCTACCTGCGGAGCACCGGCAACAACTTCACCCAGATCTCGGCGATCGTCGACAACAACGACGACGTCGTCGACTCGGACGCGCAGCTCGGTGACGAGAACTATCTGCTCGTCGGCACCGACACCCGCGCAGGCGTGAACAGCCAGGTCGGCGCGGGCACGCTCGACGACGCCGAGGGTTCCCGCGCGGACACCGTCATGCTGGTGAACATCCCGAAGAACCGTTCCCGCGTCGTGGTCGTCTCGTTCCCGCGCGACCTCGACGTCACCAGGCCGCAGTGCAACGGCTGGGACAACGACAAGGTCCAGTACACCAACGAGACCTTCCCGTCGGCCATCGGCGACAAGCTCAACGCCGTCTACGCGCTCGGCGGGCCCAAGTGCCTGTTCACCACGATTCAGCGGATGACGGGTAGCGCGATCAATCACTTCATCGCGGTCGACTTCGCCGGGTTCGAGGCCATGGTCGACACGATCGGCGGCGTCCAGGTGTGCGCGCCGAAGCCGATCAACGACGAGATCCTCGGCACCGTGCTGGAGAACCCCGGCAAGCAGATGGTCAACGGCGCGACCGCGCTGAACTACGTGCGCGCCAGGCATGTCTACGGCGAGGAGCGCAGCGACTACGACCGGATCAACCGGCAGCAACGGTTCATGGCCTCGCTGCTGCGCGGTGCGCTGTCCAGCAAGGTGCTCTTCGATCCGGGCAAGCTGAACAGCTTCATCAACGAATTCACCAAGCACACCTGGGTCGACAAGGTGCAACCGTCGGACCTGCTGACCCTCGGCCGTTCGCTGCAGAAGCTGGATGCGGGCACCGTCACCTTCCTGACCATCCCCACCGCGGGCACCACTTCGTACGGCAACGAGATCCCGCGCGAGCAGGACATCAAGGCGATCTTCAAAGCGATCCGCGACGACCAGCCGCTGCCCGGCGAGAAGAAGATCACCCCGGCACCCGGCTCCATTCCGTCGGCACCGCCCACCCCGCCGAAGCTGACCGCCGTCGACCCGAGCACGGTGTCGCTGCTGGTGTCCAATGGCTCCGGCACCTCGGGCCTGGCCCAGCGGGCCGCGACCAAGCTCGGCAACCAGGGCTTCGGCATCTTCAATATCGGCAACTACTCCGGCGGCAGCGAGGTCACCTCCAAGGTCCGCTACGGTGCCGGGCAGGAGGCCGCGGCGGCCACGGTGGCCAGCTCGATACCCGGCGCGCTGCTGGAATCGGCGAGCGATCTCGGCGGTATCGTCGAGGTCGTCATCGGCGGCGACTTCAATGGCACGGTGCGCGCGCCGACACCGGTCGGCGATCAGATCTCGAACGCGCCCGCGATGGCGGCTGCGACGCCGGTCACTTTGCCCTCCGACCTGGAGCACGTCAACGCGGCGGATGAGACCTGCAAGTAACCGAAGGCGCGACCTGCGGCAACACCGGCGCTAACGTTCGGCACCGGTCATTCACCCTCCGTTCGTGACTTGGTCAGCGCTGGGAACTAATGTCTGGTTTTATGCGTGTCATCTACAACGAGCAAATGGCCGATCTCGCCCACCTGTTGGGCGAGATGGCCGGTCTGGCGGGCTCGGCCATGGACCGGGCCACCCAGTCGCTGCTCCAGGCCGACCTCGCTCTGGCAGAGCAGGTGATCACCGAGTCCGACCGTATCGCCGAGCTGATCCAGGATGCCGAGGAGCGGGCGTTCGCACTGCTCGCGCTGCAGGCGCCGGTCGCGGGTGATCTGCGGCAGGTGGTGAGCGCGATCCAGATCGTGGCCGACGTCAATCGGATGGGCGCGCTCGCGTTGCACGTGGCCAAGGTGGCCCGGCGGCGCCACCCCAATCACGCGCTGCCCGAGTCGGTCAACGGCTACTTCGCCGAGATGGGCCGCATCGCGGTCAACATGGGCGCCGGTGCCAAAGAGGTGCTCGAGACGCGCGACCCGGAGCGCGCCGCGCAGCTCAACGAGGACGACGAGGCGATGGACGACCTGCACCGTCACCTGTTCACACTGCTGATGGATCGCGACTGGAAGTACGGTGTCGCCGCCGCCGTCGACGTCACCCTGCTCGGCCGCTACTACGAGCGCTTCGCCGACCACGCCGTCGAGATCGGCCGTCGCGTCATCTTCCTGGTCACCGGAGTGTTGCCGCCGGACCCCGACGTCGAATCTTAGTGAGCGGCTGCCTGCCATCCGGATAAGATGGCAGGCAGTTTCCCGTTGTGGGGCTTGACGTCTCACGCGCCGGGCATGAAAGATTAGCCGCGTAGCTGAGCAATGCATGGCTCGCTACGAGGATGCCGTTATGGGAGTTACGGCGCAGAGGGGGCGGAACATGAAGGTCGATCCAACAGAGCTGCGCGCGTTGGCCGCATCGATGGACAAGGTCAGTAGCGAGATCGGCGCGCTGAAGGTGCGCACGACAACGGACGCGTTGAGCGCCGCGCTGCCCGGCTCCACGGTGACCGACGCCTGCGCAACGGCCGGGGCGAACATCGAGGCCGGATGGCTGCGAATGGCGCAGCGCGGCAAGGCGATATCCAACATCGCCAAGGGTGGTGCCGCCAACTATGAAGTGACCGACCAGGATTTCCGGGACAGCCTGAAGAAGCTGGGTGGCGGGCAATGAAGAGCGGCGACAAGACCCCGACCCTCAGCCAGGTCCAAACGCAATGGCAGCCTTGGAAACTCAACGAGGCCGGCGAGGAAATCAAGACCCGCAATACCGAGTTCAGCACGCTGATCGATCAGACGGTCACCCAGATCAGAGACGCGGGTGCACACTGGAGCGGTGACGCCTATTACGCGGCCTACGACCGGATAGCCGGTGATCGCGACACTGCCAGCAAAATGGCACAGGAGACGACCGAGCTCGCCAACGCGCTGATCAACGGCGGGAACACGCTCACCGGATACCGGCAGTCGTTGCTGGACAAGGTCACCGAGGCCACCACCGCCGGATTCAAGGTGTCCGACGATTGGCAGGTCACCGCGTCGGGTGACGGCTCCAGCGAGGACGACCTGCATACCCATCAAACGGCGATCACCACCGCACTCAACGAGATGGTCGGCACCCAGGCCGGCATCACCACCGCCATCGAGCAGGCGAACACGGCGGTGCATACGCAGAGCGCGGCGCTCGGCGACGGCGATCCGCTCGACACGGTCACCGGCGCGCCGAAGTCGACGCTCACCGCGCAGGAGATCAGCGCCGACCAGCCCGCGAACACGGTTCCGGCGGCGGCGCAGAATAAATCGCAGGACCCACAGACGCAACCGGCCGGCAGTCCGAAAAACATTGCGGACACTACGGACCCGTCGAAAGCCAACACCACGGACCCGACCAAGGCCAACACCACAGATCCGACCAAGGCCAACACCACAGACCCCAACAAGACCAAAACCACAGATCCGACCAAGGCCAACACCACAGACCCCAACAAGACCAAAACCACAGACCCGACTAAAGCCAACACCACAGACCCCACCAAAACGGCCGCCCTGACGGACACCACCAAGGTCGGATCCGGCTCCGCCAACGATCCGAATTCCTGGACGCCGACGAACGTCATCAGCCTGATCAACACGGTCGGCGGAATCACCGGGAGCGTGCCGACCTTGATCGACGCGATCGGCAAACTCGATGACAATTGGGACGACATCATCAAGGCGGGCGGCGACGCAGGCAAGGGCTTGATCGACTCGGCGGGCAACGCGGCGGAAAAGTTTGCCAACGCCGCGGACAAGATCATCACCAGCGTCGATCACGCGGTCGACAACACTCCTGCCGACCACTCGAAGACGAACACACCGGGCCCAACCCCCGACAGCACGCATCAGGCCCCCGCCGGAAAGCCTGACGCACCAGCGGGCACAACACCCCCGGCCGGCACGACGCCACCCGCTGGCACGACACCTCCAGCTGGTACCACGCCCCCAGCAGGCACTACCCCCGCGCCGGGCACGACTCCAGCGCCCAACACCACCCATTCCCAGTCAGCAGCGGACCAGCCCGCCGCCGCACCTGCGGCCACTTACACCGCGAGCCCCGCCGCGACAACACCCGCCAGCAGTAGCCTTTTCGGCCTGCCATCACCGACCCGCGGCAACGAATCCGATCGCGAGCACCGCCCGAACAACTACGTGATCCAGTCCGCCGAACCCGAGACGGCCGAACACTGACCACCGCGAAAGGCGCGGGCCCGCAACGTGATCCCCGTGCACACGACAATGGCCCGCGCACCGCGCGGGCCATTGTTCTTTCGTCCCAACCGATCTCGGACTATCCGAAGCGACCGGAGATGTAGTCCTCCGTCGCCTTCTGGCCAGGGTTGGAGAAGATCTTCTCGGTGTCGTCGATCTCGACCAGACGGCCGGGCTTGCCCTGAGCCTCCAGGTTGAAGAAGCCGGTCTGGTCACTCACGCGCGCAGCCTGCTGCATGTTGTGGGTGACGATGACGATGGTGAATTCCTTCTTCAGCTCGGTGATCAGGTCCTCGATCGCCAGCGTTGAGATCGGGTCCAGCGCCGAACATGGCTCGTCCATCAGCAGCACGTCGGGGGAAACCGCGATCGCGCGGGCGATGCACAGCCGCTGCTGCTGACCGCCGGACAGGCCGCCGCCCGGCTTGTCCAGGCGGTCCTTCACCTCGTTCCAGAGGTTGGCGCCGCGCAGCGAGCGCTCGGCGACCTCGTCGAGTTCCTTCTTGCTCCGCACGCCCTGCAGCTTCAGCCCGGCCACCACGTTATCGCGAATCGACATGGTGGGGAACGGGTTCGGGCGCTGGAACACCATGCCGATGGTGCGGCGCACGCCCACCGGGTCGACCTGTGAGCCGTAGATGTCCTCGCCGTCCAGCAGCACCGCACCCTCGACGCGGGCGTTCGGGGTCACCTCGTGCATGCGGTTGAGCGAGCGCAGCACGGTGGACTTACCGCAACCCGACGGGCCGATGAAGGCGGTGACACTGCGCGGCAGCACGGTCAGGTCCACATCGGCGACCGCGTAGAATTTCGCGTAGAAGATATTGAGGTCTTTGACGTCGATCCGCTTGGCCATCTGAGTTTCCTATCGATTCCGCGTGAGCAGCTTGTTGACGACCGCGGCCGCCGCGTAGAGCAGCGCGATGAGCAGGATCAGCGTCAGTGCCGCACCCCACACGCGCTCACGACCCGCCGCCTCCGGGTTCGCCAGCTCCTGGTAGATCAGCAGCGGCAGCGACGCCATGTTGCCGTCGAAGAGGTTGGTGTTGATCGACTTGCTGTAGCCGACGAGCACCAGCACCGGCGCGGTTTCGCCCATGACCCTGGCCAGCGCAAGCAGGATGCCGCTGATCATGCCGGGCAGCGCCGTCGGCACGACAATCCGAACGATGGTCTTCCACTTGGGAATTCCCAGCGCGTAGGACGCCTCACGTAGTTCGTCCGGCACCAGTTTCAGCATTTCCTCGGAGCTGCGCACCACGACCGGCAGCATCAGCAACACCATCGCCAGCGAAACCGCCAGTGCGCTTTGCGGAAAGCCCAAGGTGGCGATCCAGAGCGCGAAGATGAACAGCGCCGCGACGATGGACGGCACACCCGCGAGGATGTCGACCATGAACGTGGTCACCTTGGCCAGCCGGCCGCGGCCGTACTCGACCAGGTACACCGCGGCCATGACGCCGATCGGCACCGCGATCACCGCGGCGACCGCCGATTGCACGATGGTGCCGTAGATCGCGTGGTAGACGCCCCCACCGGTCTGCTCGGGCAGGATGCCCTTCTGCGATTTCTGCCACCAGTCCAGCGATGCCACCGCTTCGATGCCATGGCTGACCACCGTGAACAGCACCCAGGCCAGCGGCACCAGGGCAATGCCGAAGCAGAGCCACACCACCACGGTCGCGATGTTGTTGCGGATCTTGCGGCCGAAGCTCACATCGCGGAACGTCGGCGCCTTGATCGGCTTGTCGAGCGTTGTGGTGGTCATCCGTTAACCCTTCCGCCTGCCGCGAGCCGCGCCAGCGCGTTGACCACGAAGGTCAGCGCGAACAACACGAAACCGGCCGCAATGTAGGCGCCCGTCGGCAGCGGTGAACTGAATTCCGAGGCCGAGGCGGCGATCCGGGAGGCGAAGGTGTAACCGCCGTCGAACAGCGACCAGCCGCCTGCCTGTGCCGAGGTCTTCAACACGACCAGGACCGCGATGGTCTCACCGAGCGCGCGTCCGAGCCCGAGCATGGAGCCGGCGATCACACCGCTGCGGCCGTAGGGCAGCACGGTCATCCGCACCATCTCCCACTTCGTCGCGCCGAGCGCATGCGCCGCCTCGATGTGTGCGGGCGGCGTCAGCGCGAAGACCTCACGCGAGACCGACGTGATGATCGGCAGGATCATGACCGCCAGCACGACGCCGGCGGTGAAGATCGTGCCGCCGCCCGAGATCGTCACATTGCCGTCGGAGAACAGGAACAACCAGCCGAGGTTGTCGTTCAGGAACTGCTGCAACGGCTTCAGGTGCGGCGCGAGGACCAGGAAACCCCACAGGCCGAACACGATCGACGGCACCGCGGCCAGCAGATCGGTCAGCGTCGCGAACAGCCGCGCCAGCGCTTTCGGCGCGTAGTGAGTCAGGAACAGCGCGATACCCACGCCGATCGGGACCGCGATGACCAGTGCGAAGGCCGAGCTCAACACCGTGACCATGAACAGGTCGCTGATGCCGAACCGCAGATGGTCGGCATCGCCGGTCTTGAACTCGGAACTGGTGAAGAAGTTGGCTTCGTTCGCCATGACCGAGGGCACCGCGCGGATCAATAGGAACAACGCGATCAGCGCGATAGCGGCGACGATAATCGCGCCCGAGGCGGTGGCCAGAGACCGGAAGATGATCTCGGCTCGATTGCTTTGGGCAGGGCGAGCCTTTTTGGCGGGCTCGGTGCTCGGATCACTCGACATGGGGGCAATGTCTCCGGCCGCCCGCGGGCCCGTCGAATCCGACGAGCCCGCGGCGGTCACCTCAGGGTGCACGGTCATTACTACGGTGCGATCAGGAGATGGCGTTGATCGCGGCGGTCAGGCGGGTCTTGAACTTGTCCGGGATCGGGACGTACCCGGCCTCGTCGAGACCCTTCTGGCCGTTGGTGGTCGCCGAGGTCAGGAACGCCTTGACCGCCTTGGCGGTGTCCGCGTCCTTGTACTTCGAGCAGACGATCTCATAGGTGGCGAGCATGATCGGGTAGGCGCCGGCCTCGGTCGGCTTGTAGAACGAGCTGGTGTCGAGCACCAGGTCGTTGCCCTCGCCCTTGACCTTCACGCCGTCGATGGACTTGCCCGCCGAGGCCGCGGTCAGCTTGACCGGGTCCTTGCTCGCCGAGGTGATGATCTGCGCGATGGACAGGTTCTGCGACTTCGCGAACGCCCACTCGTTGTAGGTGATCGAGTTCTTGGTGCTCTTGATTGCGGCCGAGGTGCCCTCGTTGCCCTTCGCACCCTCGCCGATACCGCCTGCGAACGCCTTGCCCGCGCCCTTGCCCCATGCGCCGTCGGCGGCCGCGTCCAGGTAGAGCTGGAAGTTGTCGGTGGTGCCCGACTCATCGCTGCGGAAGATCACCGAGATCTTGTCCGAGGGCAGCTTGGCGTTCGGGTTGAGCGCCTTGATCTCCGGGGCGTCCCAGGTGGCGACGGCGCCGTTGAACACCTTGGCGGCGGTCGGGCCGTCCAGCACGAGATCGGTGACGCCATCGATGTTGTAGGTGATGGCGATCGGACCGAAGACGGTCGGCAGGTTCCAGGCGGGCGCGCCGCAGCGGTCCTGCGCCTTGGTGATCTCGTCCTTCTTCGCGTTGAGCGGCGAGTCGGAACCACCGAAATCGGTCTGGCTGCCGAGGAACTCGTTGACGCCCGCGCCGGAGCCGCTCGAGGTGTAGTTCAGGGTGTTGCCGTCGCAGTTGGCCTCGTAGGCCGCGACGAAGCGGTCCATCGCGTTCTTCTGCGCCGAGGAGCCGCTCGCCTTGAGCGCCTTCTTGCCACCGCAGGCGATGTCCGACTTGGCAGTCGTGCCGCCGTTGCTGGTGCTGGAGTTGTCGTCGCTGCCACAGGCGGCGAGCGTCATGGCACCGACGGCCAGCACACCAACGAGGGCGCTGCTGCGCTTGAGATTCACTGATTCCTCCGGGAAGGCGTCCTACTCGTCCGGTCCCTCACCTGGCCCGGACGGGTGATGTGGTGCTGTTCGCGGGGAACTTGCGCACCAGGCAGCCGTGGGCTGCCCACCAATCAACGTAAAGTCACGTGGTTGACAGCTGGACTGAACTGAGTGAACGGCGGGTGAACAGCCAAGCGCGATTGGGGCGTTATGTGTGACATTAGCCGCAGTTTTACTCGGACGTCCCCGGCGGGACCCCGGCTATTCAGCTGAGGGGGCCGAATAGGCGACATCGATGTGCGCCGGAGCGAAGCCGAGCCGGGTGTAGGTGTGCACGGCCGCGGTGTTGTCGGCCTCGGTGTAGAGCAACACTTCGGCGAGGCCGCTGTCGCGCAGATGATGCAGGCCGACCAACGTCAGCAGGCGGCCGAGTCCGCGGCCCTGCGCGGCCGGATCGATGCCTACTACATAGACCTCTCCGACGGCCGGGTTCTCGTCGTAATGCACTTTGGTCCAATGGAATCCGAGAACGCGGCTGGGCTCGGCGGTGTCGGTCGCGAGGAACAGCCCCTTCGGGTCGAACCACGACTCGGCCTTGCGCGCCTCGATATCGCGTTGGGTCCAGCCGCCCTGCTCCGGGTGCCAGGCAAACGCGGCGTTGTTCACGCGCAGCAATTCGGCGTCGTCGGAGGGGCCTGCGTAGGTGCGAATCGTCACGCGTCCGCGCGCGACGAGCTCCGGTAGCTCAGGTGTAGCCAGAGGGCGGCGCATCTGCCAGAGCTCGCGCGCGGTGCGCAGCCCGAGCCGCTCGGAAATCGCGGTGGCGGCGGGCAGATTTCCGTGCGCCCACACCCGGGTGCCCGGACCGCCCTCGGCGAGCGCCGCGGCGACCAAGCCGGTGCCGATACCGTGCCCGCGCGCGGGCGGATCGACGGCGACCTCGACCATCGCCGGGTGTTCGCCGTGCGCCGGAACGAGATTCGCGTAGCCGGCGATCACGTCGTCGCGTACGGCGATCAGGTGCCGCACTGTGGGGTCATCGGCCGCGCTCAGCGACAGGACGGCCTGTTCGGAGATGGGGGCGACACCGTCGGTGCCGATCGCCCGCTCGAGCAGTTGCCGAACATCAGCGGCCGCAGCCGAATCCAGCCGCTCGGTCCACTGTGTTGCCACGCCGTTCATCGGGCTCCATTCCTCGCACTGCGCGGCATCCCGAGTGGGATACCTACCCGGACAACGTCATTGCGTAGCCCGGCATTTCGCGACATGGCGAGGCCGGTTGGCGGCCCCGCCGCGGCACGTCGAACACCACGCCGGTCGCGCTGAACGCGACGCGAACACATAATGACGTGCCGGTGTTTCGGATTGGCTGGCGGGCCCGCCGAGCTCACTGCACAGAGCCGGTGACCGGAGCGAGCGGCGCGTCGTCCGTGCCCTCCTGCTCGTCCTCGGTAACCGCGGCCGATTCGCCCTTGGCCGCCGTCCGCGACGGCCGCACCGCCTTGTAGCCGACGTTGCGCACGGTGCCGATGAGCGATTCGTACTCGGTGCCGAGCTTGGCGCGCAGCCGCCGGACGTGCACGTCGACGGTGCGAGTTCCGCCGAAGAAGTCGTAACCCCACACCTCCTGCAGCAGCTGGGCCCTGGTGAACACCCGGCCCGCGTGCTGCGCGAGGTATTTGAGCAGCTCGAATTCCTTGTAGGTCAGATCGAGCGGACGCCCGCGCAGGCGGGCGGTATAGGTGCCCTCGTCGATCACCAACTCGCCGAGGGTGATCTTGCCGGAGTTCTCCGGGCTGGCCACGCCGCCGTTGCGGCCGACGAGCAGCCGCAGCCTGGCGTCCAGCTCGGCCGGGCCGGTGCCTGGCAGCAGGATGTCGTCGAGTCCCCAGTCGGCGTTCACCGCGACCAGCCCGCCCTCGGTGAGCACGGCGACCACCGGCACCGACGACCCGGTGCTGCCGAGCAGCCGGCACAGGCCGCGCGCGGCGGCCAGGTCGGTGCGGGCATCGACCAGCGCGACATCCGCGGTACCCGCTTCCAGCAGCGAGGAGACCTCGGTCGGCGCCGGACGCACGTGGTGCGCCAGCAACGACAGGGAAGGCAACACCGCGTCGGGATTGGGGTCGGAGGTCAGCAGGAGTAGCTCCACAAGCTCTCCTCCCATCTCATAGCTCCGAGGACAACAGCCGCACTGCCGGGGCCACGTCGCTGATCACAGGTAATTCGGATGCAAGATTAGCGCGTCAACCCCGATGACCTCGCCATCCGGGTCGCCGAGTCCCGTCGAGTGATATGTCTGATACCAGAAACGCACCGTCACCCCCCGCTCCCGACGCGGCCTCGCGCATTCGCGACCCGCAAGCGCTTGTAAGGTTCAGCAATGCGCAAGCTCATCATCGGGCTGCTGATTCTCGCGGGACTGGCAGTAGTCATTGATTTCAGCGTCGCGGCCTATTCGGAATATCGGGTCTCGCGCGCGCTACGCCAGGGCGCCGATCTCCCCGCCGATCCGGCGGTGGCCATCCGGGGGGTTTCGTTCCTCACCCAGGCTATCGACGGCCGCTACGACGACGTCTGGATCAGGGCGAGCGGCAATCTGCCGCACACACCGGGGGAATACGAATTCGAGGCGAATCTGACCGGCGTGCGGATACCCCTGCACGACCTGGTCGACGGCAGCCTGCGCAACGTGCCCGCGGAGCAGGTCGCGAGTTCGCTGCGGATCGGCCCGACCGAGCTCGGCAGGCTGTTCACCATCCCCGACCTGCAGGTGCGTGGCCCGCAGCAGGACAAATCCGATGGCACCGGCGGATCGGGCGGGTCCGGGATGACCTCGACCGGCGACGAGCCGCTGTGCCTGCTCGGCAGCCTGCCGGAATTGCCGACCACCACATATGGAAGCAACAAAGTCTTCGTCCAGGCCGAGCTGTCGCTCGACGGCGACCAGGTGAAGGTGGTCGCAACGGGCTTCTGCGCGCAGGCAGGCAATGAGAAGACGATCCCGGAGCAGGCCATCCCGGAGGCCATTCGCCCCGCGGTGCTCGCGCGATTCACCCGTACTATCGACATCAAGGAATTGCCGTTCGGTGTCCATCCCACCAAGGTGCGCGCGGACGGCGGGTGGATCGTAGCTGAGGGCAAGGGTGTAAACGTGACGATCGACCTCGACCGATTGCAGCAACCATGATCGAAATCACAATCCTGGCAGTGATGTTGCTTGCCGCGCTGGCGGTCGGCATGGTCCTGCGCGGCCGCAACGGCAGGGTTCGCGTGGCCGACGTGAGCGAAACCCGGTCGGCGCGGGCAGATCTGCTCGCGTCCGTCGGGGCAACCGGATCCGGCCCGGCCGTACTGCACTTCTCCGCCGATTGGTGCGGCCCCTGTGCCGCGGTGCGCCGCGTCGTCGCCGATGTCACCGGTCAGTTGGCAGAGTCACCGCAGCCGCCGCTGGACATCGAGGTCGACATCGACGCGGAGCCGGTGCTCGCCAAGGAACTGAACGTGCTCTCGTTGCCGACCACGTTCGTCTTCGATAGTGAAGGCCGCGAACGCTTTCGGATCTCCGGCGTGCCGAAGGTGACCGATCTGCGCTCCGCGCTCGAGCCGCTGACCATCGCCGCTTAGCGGCCTTGACACGTTCCCCGGGAAGCTGTGATCAACCCGGGGTCCTTTTCTCCCGCTCGATTAGGTAAACTGCATTCGTGCTTTACAACCACGAGCTGATGCTCACCCGACGCCGCACAGTGGATCTGTGCCGCCTCGGTGGTTGTTGCTGCCTGTGCCGCTGAGCGGTCGGCTTTCTCAGATTTCCTGACGCCGACCTGTGTCCGCCGTGCGAGTGATCTCGTTGATCCCCCGGCGAACTGGCAATTTTCCAGCCATCAGTCGCATCCAGCGCAGGAGTACGCACAATGTCCACTGAAATCCGCAATACTTCGCCGAATCCGCCAATTGCCAACGGGCAGGTCGATGTTCGCGGACCCCGCTTCGCCGCGTGGGTCACCACCGCCGTGCTCGTCCTGGTGCTGATCGCCGCCATCTTCTCCCCCATCGCCGCCGCGGTGCTCATCGCCATCCAAGCCGTCGTCTTCGCGATCGGCGCCGCCTACGGTCCGCGCAAGCATCCGTACGGCCGCGTCTACGCGAAGTTCGTCGCGCCGCGGCTGGCCCCGACCACCGAGACCGAACCCGTGCCGCCGCTGAAGTTCGCGCAGCTGCTCGGCCTGGTCTTCGCCGCGGTCAGCCTGCTGGGCTTCGCGCTCGGCTCCACAGTTGTCGGCGCGGTCTTCGCCGGCTTTGCCCTGTTCGCCGCGTTCTTGAACGCGGCGTTCGGGATTTGCCTGGGTTGCCAGATCTATCCCCTGGTCACCCGTTTTCGCCGGACCAACCCGTCCCCGGCACCGAACTGATCCGCAAGTCATCTCTGAAAGGAACAACATGGCTCGCTCCGATGTCCTGGTCTCCGTGGACTGGGCCGAAGAGAACCTCAACGCCCCCGGCATCGTCTTCGTCGAGGTCGACGAGGACACCTCCGCCTATGACGGTGGCCACATCGAGGGCGCCGTCCGGCTCGACTGGAAGAAGGACCTGCAGGATCAGGTTCGTCGTGACTTCGTGAACCAGGAGCAGTTCTCCGATCTGCTCTCGGCGCGCGGCATCTCGAACGACGACGAGGTAATCCTGTACGGCGGCAACAACAACTGGTTCGCCGCGTACGCCTACTGGTACTTCAAGCTGTACGGCCACAACAACGTCAAGCTGCTCGACGGTGGCCGCAAGAAGTGGGAGCTCGACGGCCGTCCGCTGTCCACCGACGGCGTCAGCCGCCCGGCCACCCAGTACAAGGCCGCCGCCCCCGACGTGACCATCCGCGCGTTCCGCGACGAGGTCATCGCCGCCATCGGCACCAAGAACCTGGTCGACGTCCGGTCGCCCGACGAGTTCTCCGGCAAGATCCTGGCTCCCGCGCACCTGCCGCAGGAACAAAGCCAGCGTCCCGGCCACATCCCCACCGCCATCAACGTGCCGTGGAGCAAGGCCGCGAACGAGGACGGCACCTTCAAGTCCGACGCCGATCTCACCGAGATCTACAAGGAAGCGGGCTTGGACGGCGAGAAGGAGACCATCGCCTACTGCCGCATCGGCGAGCGTTCCTCGCACACCTGGTTCGTGCTGCAGGAACTGCTCGGCCACAGCAATGTCAAGAACTACGACGGGAGCTGGACCGAGTACGGCTCCCTCGTCGGTGCACCGATCGAGTTGGGAGCGTAAACAACATGTGCGCAGCACCTACCCAGGGTCAGGCCATCCCCGCAGGCGTCGACGTGGAGAAGGAGACGGTCATCACCGGCCGCGTCCTGAGCACCGACGGCCAGCCGGTCGGCGGCGCGTTCGTCCGTCTGCTCGACGGCAACGGTGACTTCACCGCCGAGGTCGTCGCCTCCGGCACCGGCGACTTCCGCTTCTTCGCCGCGCCGGGCGCGTGGACGCTGCGGGCGCTCTCCTCGGCCGGTAACGGCTCGGCCGAGGTTCGTCCGGAAGGCGCGGGTATTCATCCCGTGGATGTCGCGGTCGCCAAGTAAGACAACCGTACGCAGCTAACGGCCCCGGGCTTCCCCACACTATGACGGGAAGCACCGGGGTCGTCTGCGTATCCGGCACCAGTTGTCGTTAGACTCCGAATGTGGTCCTCTTCTTCGAGATTCTGCTGGTGGCCGTCGCCATCCTCATCGGCTGGTTCGGCATTTACGTCTTCTATCGGCTGTTCACCGAATCATGAGTGATCTCGCGAGCGAAGGTTCAAACCCGGCCGAGCAAGCGAGTGAACAACTGAACGGCAACGGCTCCGCCGATTCGGCTGGTCGCCGCAGCGGCGATCAAGCCGTGTCCGAGGCTGTCGAGCGGGCCAAGTCGACCGGTAGCCGTAACATTCCGGTGTTGCCTGATCTGCCGCTGCCCGAGGACACCGCGAACCTGCGGCTCGGGCCGGATCTGAGTTCCTCCATGCTCGCCCTGCTGCCCATGGTCGGCGTCTGGCGCGGCGAGGGCGAGGGCAACAACCCGGACCGCGGCGACTACCGGTTCGGTCAGCAGATCATCGTGGCGCACGACGGCGGCGACTACCTGTCCTGGGAGTCCCGCTCCTGGGTGCTCGACGCCGATGGCGGTTACTCGGGCCCGGATCTGCGCGAGAGCGGTTTCTGGCGGGTCGGCATCGACGGCAACGACGAGGTCATCGAGCTGCTGCTCACGCACAGCACCGGCATCGTCGAACTCTTCTACGGCCAGGCCCTCACCCAGTCCTCCTGGGAACTCGCCACCGACGTGGTCATCCGCAGCCAGTCCGGCATCGTCGTCGGCGGCGCGAAGCGCCTCTACGGCATCGTCGAGGGCGGCGACCTGGCCTACGTCGAGGAGCGCGTGGTAGCCGACGGCCCCTTGGAGCCCCGCCTCTCGGCGCGGCTCAAGCGCTACATCGGCTAGACGGTCCTAGGCGAGAGCGTCGCCTACTGAACGGGTATGTCTGCCAAGGCGACTACTGATTTCGCAAGTACATGGGTAACTCGCCGGGTACCGGCTACCTCAACCCACCACGATCACCGCCGGTCGCCAACGCAACAGCTGCGGCACCTGAATCTGGCCTAGATACTCGGAGAGGCGGAAAAGGAACAGCCCCCGAGCCTTACCGATGCGCGGTTAGGCGCATGGGTCCCGTTCGGACTCAAACGGGGGCTCGGGGGCCGGGTGACTGCGTGGAATTCGCTAGCGCTCGCGCGGCGAATAACCTGCAGCGGTGGCGCTAGCGCGCAGCCACCTCACTAGTCCTTTGAACATACATTCGTTGAACCACCTCCTTCCTGTGTACTGACGAATTTAGCGATGAGTCAGCGGGTCGGCAACGGAATTTCTCCGAGGGCGGAAGTGGGGACTCCTCGATCCACGAAATCGACCTTCACCTGCGCTGATGCGTCGACGCGGACGATGACGTCGGCGCGCTGATCCGCCGGAAGTTGATGTGTGACAACCACCACAGTGCGATCGGGTTCGACCAATCCGCTGGCGCTGTCGAGCAAGTCGCGCAACAGTTGTGCGCCCGCCTCGGCCTCGAGGTGTTCGGTAGGTTCGTCGAGCAGCAACACGCGGGCGGGCGAGACGAGCGCTCGGGCGAGCAGGATGCGGCGGCGTTGCCCGCCGGAAACGGCGGCGGCGCCACCGACCAGGTCGGTATGCACCCCTTTCGGCAACGAGTCCAGCCAGTCGCCGAGACCTACTGTGCGCAGCGCGGTTTCGGCCTCATCCACGGTGACGTCGCCACGCGCGACGCGCAAGTTCTCCAGCACCGAGGTACCGAACAGGTGGGCGTCCTCCGCGAAGAAGGTGACGCCGGTGCGGGGGGTGTCGCACAGACCAGCCCAGTTCATCAGCAGCGTGGTCTTTCCGGCTCCGCTCGGGCCGACGACGGCGATCCGGCGGCCCTCGGGTAGCTCCGGAAGTTGTTGCGATAGACGGTCTTCGAGCGCTGTGACGATCCGGTCGTTGCCGCCGGTACCGCTGTCGAGCCGGACCAGCCGATGCAGGGCCGCGCGGGCTGTGGTCAGCGACTGCGCCGCAGCGGGGAGCGGACCGACCGCCTCGAATGCCGAAAGCGGCAGCAGGACAAGCACGGTGAGCGCCATCGGGGTCATCGCGCCCGGCGCACCACCGGACGGACCGTAGAGGGTGATGCCGATCAGCAAGGCCCCCAGCACACTCGCGCCGATCGAGAGCGGAGTTGCCGCCGCCGACCACGCGCTGCGCGCTGCCGCCGCGTCCTCCGCCGCGACCGCCCGCTGAGATGCCTTGGTAGCGGCGCTGAGTGCCGCGTCCAGTCGACCCGCGACCCGCAATTCGGCCGCGTGGTCGAGCACCGTGAGCGCCTGCGCGGCGAACTCGGCGCGGTCCGCGCGCACCGCCTGTTCCGCGTCGCGCGCGGCCTTTGCCGACAGCCACGGCGCGAGGAGCCCGGAAAGCGTCAGCGCCCCAGCCAGAATCGCGGCCGCGGCCACCGAGATCGTGGCGAGCAGGCCGATCGCGACCGCGGACAACACGACAGCGACCGCGACGGGAACGAACACCCGAACGACCACCGCACCGAGATCGTCTATGTCACTACCGATTCGGACGAGCAGGTCACCGCGCCGCAGCGGCCCCGCACCAACGACCGCCGAGCGCGAACCAGATGGCCTGCGCAACCAGAAGTCCGATCCAGCCAGCGTTCGATAGACCGTCGTGCGCGCCGTCGCCATCGCCCGCAGCGCGACATCATGGGTGGCAAGCCGTTCCAGATACCGGGCCAACCCTCGCGAAATCCCCAGTGCCCGCACGGTCACCACGGCAATGCTCAGGTCAAGCACCGGCGGCATCTCCCACGCGCGGGCAATCAACCACGCGGCGAGCGCCGCCAACCCGAGCCCGCTCCCGAGCGCCAGCACGCCCCACGCAATCGCCACCACGACGCGCCACTTGGACAGCTCCAGCAACGCCCACATCCGCCGCACATCGCTGCGCACCGAAGCGCCCCCGGTCTTCGCCACAGTCATCGCCGCACCATGCGGGAATCGCGCGTATCGCCGCCACGCCGGATTCGTCCGCGACCGGAGACGCTCCTCCGCTGCTGCGCACAGCGACTATGCGCGTGCGGGCCGATGCCGAGTCGGCGGTGGCCGCCACCCGGTCGAATAGGCGCTGCAACCCTCATCAGATCGTCACCTCTGCTGGCTCATCGGCGACGGCGCGCACCTGGACAACCTGGTCGCCCGCGGCGAGAACTGTTGGGCGATGGCCGATCACGATGACGGTCGCGCCATCCCGTGCGCGCTGGCGCAGGGCCGCAAGGACCGCGGTTTCGCTATCGGCGTCCAGGTGAGCGGTCGGCTCGTCCAGGAGCAGGATCGGGCGGTCGGCGGCGAGAACCCTGGTGAGCGCGAGTCGCTGGCGCTGGCCGAGGGAGAGCCCGACGCCACCGGGGCCGACCACGGTGTCCCATCGGTCGGGCAGCTCGTCGAGCACTGTGTCGAATCCGGTGGCAACACAGGCGGCTTCGAGATCACCGACGACGCGAGCGGGGCCGTGCGCGGCAGGCGACTCGGCCTTCGCGCCGAACAGTTCGAGGTTTTCCCGCAACGTGCCGGGCACCAGCACCGGCCGCTGCGGCAACCACGCGATGCGTGCCCACCATTCGTCGTGATCCAGATCCCGCACATCGACGCCGTCCACGGTGACCGACCCGCGGTCCGTGGTGAGCAAGCCGAGGATCGCTTGCACCGCCGTCGATTTCCCGCTGCCGTTCGGTCCGGCGAGCACGCTCACCGCGCCGGGCCGCAGCACCGCCGACAACCCTTCTGGCGCAAAGCCGTTGCGCGCCGCGACGGACAGGTCGCGCAGTTGAACGACTCCGGCACCGCGCGACGGCGCCGCGCGATCGCCGCTTCGGTCGCGGGAATCCGTTGCCCCCGGCGCGGATTCGAGGACGGCGAATGCCTTGTCCGCGGCCGCCATACCGTCCTGTGCGGCGTGGAACCGCTCGCCAACCATCCGCAGTGGCAGATACACCTCAGGAGCCAGCACCAGTGCAACCAGACCGGCGTACAGGCTCATCTCGCCGAACACCAGCCGCAGTCCGATGGACACCGCGATCAGCGCCACGCTCAACGTCGCGAGCAGCTCGAGCACCATCGACGACAGGAACGCGATCCGCAGCGCCCGCATGGTCCGCTGCCGCAACGCGTCACCCAGCTCGCGCACGCGATGCGCCATCGTGCTCGGCAGCGGCGAATCGTCCTCGCCCGTCGCAAGACGCCCGCCAGCGTCGTTGTCCGACCTCGAATCCGGTTCCGTGAGCACAGCTTCGCCGCGCTCCCGCCCGAGCGCCCGCAGCGTCGGCATCCCGGCGAACAGATCAAGCAGCTGATCCGACAGCCGGGTGGTGGCGGCGAGGGTGGCCTCGGCGGGCCCCTGGGTCAGCAGGCCGATCAGGATCATGAAGACCGGGATCAACGGCAACGTGATCACCACGATGAGCCCCGAGATCGGGTCGTGGATCGCGATGACCGCCAACACGATCGGCGGCACAAGCACCGCGAGCAACAGGGCGGGAACGTATCCGATCAGATAACCGCGCAGCCCGGACAGTCCGGTGCCGACCACGACCGCGAGTTCGGTTCTGCGGCTTTCGAGTTCCCGCGGCCGCAGCCGGGCACCCGCGGTGAGCACCGCGGTTTCGAGCTCCGCCACCACGCCCGCCCCGGCCCGGTGCGCCAGCCGCGATTGCAGCCAGGTGGCGAGCACCCGGCAGGCGATGGCCAGCGCGAGTACCAGCAGTTCCGCCGCCCACTCGCCGAGCGTGCGCCGGCCGGGTTCGGTGATCACCCCGGCCAGCACCCTGGCCAGCATGACCGCCGCGACCACGATCGATCCGGTGATCACCACCGACAAAGCGACACTCAGCGCCAGGTAGCGGCGGGCCGAGCGGGCGTACCGCCACAGGCGCGGGTCGACAGGCGGGCGGGCCATGGCTCAGTCCTTCACGGGTCCCAGCGGCAAGCCGACCGGCGCGGGAATCTGGTCGACCGTGATCCGCTTGCGGAACACCCAGTACGTCCAGCCCTGGTAGACCAGCACGACCGGGGTGACGAGCACCGCCGCCCAGCTCATCACCTTCAGCGTGTACGGGGTGGACGACGCGTTGTGGATGGTCAGGTTGAACGCCGCGTCGATGGTGGAGGGCAACACATTCGGGAACAGCGACCCGAACAGCAGCGTGGTCGCCGCCGCCACCGTGACGGTGGTGCCGAGGAAGGCCAGCCCGTCGCGATCGGCGAACACCGCGGCCGCGGCGGCGACGAGCCCGATCACCGCGAGCGCCAACGGAATCCACGTCCACCCGATGCCGTAGGCCAGCTGCGTCCACACTCCGAACACGCCGACCACCAGCGCGGTCGGCACCAGCAGCAGCTTGGCCGTGCGTTGCGCGTCGTCGCGCACCTCGCCGCCGGTCTTCAGTCCGAGGAAGACCGCGCCGTGCAACGCGAACAGCAGCCCGGTGGTGAGCCCGCCGAGCAGGGCGTACGGGCCGAGCAAATCCCACACCGAGCCGGCGAACTGTTTCTTCTCGTTCAGCGGCACCCCGCGCACGATATTGGCGAATACCCAGCCCCACGCGAGTGCCGGTATCCAGGAACCGATTCCGATGCCGAGGTCGCAGCGCGCCCGCCAGCGCGGGTCGTTGATCTTGCCCCGGTATTCGATGGCGCAGATGCGCAGAATAAGCGCGACGAGCAGCAACAGCAGTGCCAGATAGAAGCCGGAGAACATGCTGGCGTACCACTCCGGGAAGGCCGCGAACATGGCACCCCCCGCGGTGATCACCCAGACCTCGTTGCCGTCCCACACCGGGCCGATCGTGTTGAGCACCACCCGCCTTCGCGTGTCGGAACCCCGGCCGAGAATCGGCATCAGCATGCCGACCCCGAAGTCGAAGCCCTCCAGCACGAAGTACCCGGTGAACAGCACCCCGATCAGCACGAACCAGAACTCTTGCAGACTCATCGTCGGCTCCCTAGTACGCGAACGAAAGTTGTTCGACGGCAGGTTCTTCGGTCCGATGCCTACCTGGACCGCCGGTGTCCGGCCCGTCGGCAACCACCGGCGCCGGATCGGGTCCGTGGATCACGTAGCGCCGCATCAGGTAGAACCACACCACCGCCAGCGAGCCGTACAGCAGCGTGAAGACGATCAGCGAGAACAGCACCACGCCGGCCGAATGGTTCGAGACGCCCTGCTGGACCATCAGCCGCAGGTTCAGATCGCCCGTCGGATTGGGCGCGACAACCCAAGGCTGGCGGCCCATTTCGGTGAACACCCAGCCCGCGCTGTTGGCCAGGAACGGCGTCGGAATCATCAGCAGGCTGAGCCAGGAGAACCAGCGCTGATCCGGCACCCGGCCGCGCCGGGTCAGCCACAGCCCCGCGAGCGCCAGCAGCGCCGAGCCCGCGGCCAGGCCGATCATCGCCCGGAATGACCAGTAGGTGACAAACAGATTCGGCCGGTAGTCGCCGACGCCGTACTTCGCGTTGTACTCCTGCTGCAGGTCGACCACGCCGGGCAGGGTGACGTTGCTGAACTCGCCCTTCGCCAGGTACGGCAGCACCACGGGGACCTCGAGCACGTGCGTGACGCTGTCGCAGTTGTTGTGCGTACCGACCGTCAGAATGGAGAAGTCGGGATCGGTTTCGGTGTGGCACAACGATTCCGCCGAGGCCATCTTCATCGGCTGCTGCTCGAACATCAGCTTGCCCTGGGTGTCACCGGTGAGGAACAACCCGGCCAGCGAAATCAGCATCACCCAGATGCCGACCAGCGCCGCGGGCCGCCACATGGTGCGCGCCTCGGACAACTGCGCGGAATCGCCGCTGCGCGCCTTGCGCACCATCCACCAGCCTGCGATGCCCGCGACGAAAGTGCCTGCCGTGACCAAGGATCCGGCGACAACGTGCGGAAAGGCCGCCAGCAGTGTGTTGTTCGTGAGCACCGCGACGATGCTGTCGAGCTCTGCGCGCCCTGTCTCCGGATTGAACCGCGCCCCGACCGGGTGCTGCATGAACGAGTTCGCCGCGACGATGAAGTACGCCGACGCGTTCACACCGATCGCCACCATCCAAATCGTGGCCAGGTGTACGAGTTTCGGCAATCGCGACCAGCCGAAGATCCACAGCCCGAGGAAGGTCGACTCCATGAAGAAGGCGACCAGACCCTCCAGTGCGAGCGGCGCGCCGAACACGTCGCCGACGAAGCGGGAGTACTCGCTCCAGTTCATCCCGAATTGGAACTCCTGCACGATGCCGGTGGCGACACCGAGCGCGAAGTTGATCAGGAACAGCTTGCCGAAGAACTTGGTCAGTCGAAGCCAGTGATCCTTACCGGTGATCACCCAGGCCGTCTGCATGGCGGCGACCAGAGGAGCGAGTCCGATGGTCAGCGGCACCAGGAGAAAGTGGTAGACCGTCGTGATGCCGAACTGCCATCGAGAGATGTCCAGGGCATTCATGACCTCGCCTCGCTGACGCTCGGCTCCGTCATGACCGCCGGGGCGGCTGCATCATTGATTCGCTCGCTCACCGGTCACGACCTCCTCGTCGTCTACGACATGACGTAGTAATAATACGTCGGAGGCGGGCCGGAACAATGAGTCCTAGGCCACGACACACCAGGACTTTCGGCCCCGATCAGCGGTTTTGCGGCCCGAGGACGCGCGAGTAGGACGCACGTCACGCCAGCCGGGCTCCCCGTCAGCGCCGGTGCGGGCAGCCACCGGTCGCCTCGGGTCACTCACCAATCGCCGATAGCGCCCGCTCGTTCGATGCCGCGATCAACCAGATCGATGATCTCCTGCGCGTTGTCCGGCGCCGACATGCGCAGCCCGTCCAGCGAATTCACCCGCGCGGCAAGCGAAACGCTCGACATCATCCACACGCTGTCGCAGGTGAGCAGGTCGGCGGTGAACAGCGACTTGTAGATACACTCCCATCCCGCCTTCTCCGCCTCGACGAACAGCGCGCGCTGGGTGACACCGGGCAGCACACCGTTCTTCGCGGGCGGCGTGATCAACTGCTTGTCCCGTGCGATCACCACCGACGAACGCGGCCCTTCCAAGACCCGGTTCTCGGTGCTGGTGAAGATCACGTCGTCGGCGCCCATCCGCGCCGCGAACCGCAGCGCCGCCATGTTGGACGCATAGGACAGCGTCTTCGCGCCGAGCAACTGCCACGGCGCGGCCTGTGCCAGGTCGATCGAGATGCCGCGGGACAGCGTCACCACCGAGACACCCTCGGTGCGTGCCTTCTGCACCCGATCCGGCACCGGTAGCACGAGCACATACGCGGTGGGCACCGGAACGGCGGCGGCGAGATCGCCGCTCGTCACCTTCTCGGCCACGCCGGATAGCTCGCTGTCGCGGCCACGGGTGAGCACCAGCCGCATTACTCCTTCGCGGTCGGTTCCCCATTCCTTCGCGGCCCGCTCGACGGCCTCCCGCCAGCGCCCGATTTCGGGCTCGGGGAGATCCAGCGCCTGGGCGGAGCGACGCAGCCTGCCTAGATGAAATTCGATCGCGCACGCGTTGCCCGCGCGCAACAGCACCGTTTCGAAAATACCGTCGCCACGCAATACGCCGATATCGTCCGCATACAACAACGGCGCGTCCGCGTCCCGGACCGCGCCGTCGAGTGAGACAAGAACCCGATCTACCATGCGTCGAGACTAGGCGGTTCGGCAATGTCTCGCCTAGGTCACGGCTGACTTCGCGGCATCTTTTACAACCTGCCGCTTCAGGTTCACTCAGCCGACTCGCCCGCGACGTCAGGAACGTCTCTCCGCAACCCCGGTTCGGGCACTCGACCGCGACCCCGCCTACAGTGGAAACGTGTCCGTGGTCGTTGCGCCCAGCCCCATCCTCGCTGTTTCGGGAGCCGTCGCGGGAGCGCCGGGCTCACCCGATGCCGCCGTCGCGTGGCACTACGGCGATCCGCTCGGTGAACAGCGGGCGGCGGTAACCCGCGCGGCAGTCATCGATCGCTCGCATCGTTTCGTCCTGCGGATCACCGGTGCCGAGCGGCTGACCTGGCTGCACACCATCTCCAGTCAGCACATCGCCGCCCTGAGCGACGGGCAGTCGGCGGAGAACCTCGACCTCGATCTCAACGGCCGGGTACTGAACCACTTCGTGCTCACCGAGCTGGACAGCACGGTCTGGATCGACACCGAGGGCGACCGCGGTCCGGCACTGCTGGACTTCTTGAAAAAGATGGTCTTCTGGGCCGACGCCCAACCGGCCGAGTCCGATCACGCGGTGCTGAGTCTGCTCGGCCCGAAGGCCGCCGAGGTGATCGCCGCCATCGGCGTCGCGACCCTGCCAGGCACCTACGAGGCGGTCGCGCTGCCCGGCGGCGGATTCCTGCGCCGGATGCCGTGGCCGACCGCCGACTCCTTCGACCTGCTCATCCCCCGCGCGCAACTCGCCGACTGGTGGACCCGCCTGACCGAGGCCGGCGCCGAGCCGGCGGGCATGTGGACGTTCGAGGCACTGCGGGTCGCCGCCGTGCGCCCGCGGATCGGGCTCGACACCGACGACCGCACCATCCCGCACGAGGCCCGCTGGATCGGCGGGATCGCCGAATACGGCGCCGTGCATCTGGACAAGGGCTGCTACCGCGGGCAGGAGACCGTGGCGCGGGTGCACAACCTCGGCAAGCCGCCGCGGCACCTGGTGCTGCTGCACCTGGACGGTTCGGCCGACGAGCGCCCCGAGACCGGCGACGACATCACCGCGGGCGGTCGCGCGATCGGCCGCCTCGGCACCGTCATCGACCATTACGAACTCGGCCCGATCGCGCTCGCGCTGATCAAACGCTCCGTACCGGCGGACACCGCGCTGACCGCGGGCTCGGCCGCCGCGGCCATCGATCCGGATTCGGTGCCCGCCGATGACGCACCCCAGGCGGGCAGGCTCGCCGTCGATCGGCTCCGCGGCCGCTGACCCGCGCCCATGAGCCTCGAAAACCGAAGGGGCACCGGCCCCGCGTTCCGCGCTGAGCGACGCCCCGGCTTCCTGGCTATCGCCGCCCGACCATGTGACGAGAGGAGTGACTCCGATGCGAACCGGTGATTCCGGCCAGGTCCTGGCCGTTTGTGTGGTGCACGCCGACCTCGACGTACCGGGCCGGGTCGGCAAATCCGCGATCGACAAACGCCCGATGCCGGGCCGGGTACCGGTGCGCGCGCTCGGTCTCGACGGCGATCACGTGTGCGACACGAAGCACCACGGCGGCGTGCACCAGGCCGTCTATGCCTTCGCCGACGAAGACGCTCGGCGTTGGGGCAGCGAACTCGATCGAGAGCTGCCCGCGGGCTGGTTCGGCGAGAACCTGCGCATCGAAGGCCTCGCGGTCAGCGACGTGGTGCTCGGTACCCGCTGGGCCATCGGCGACACGCTGCTCGAGGTGAGCGCGCCGCGGGTGCCGTGCGCCACCTTCGGGCACTGGAGCGGAGAAGCCCAGTGGGTCAAGCGCTTCACCAGGCAAGGCGACACCGGCGCCTACTTGCGGGTGCTCACCGAGGGCACGATCGGCGCGGGCGACACGGTGTCGGTGGTGCACGTCCCCGACCACGGCATCACCGTGCGCGACGTGTTCACCGGCAGCGACCCCGGCCAGCTCGCGATCCTGCTCGCCGCCGAGCCGACCCTCTCCGATGACGTGCGAACTCAGATCGAACGCCATACCCGCAGGCACGCGAACGCCGGCCGCGCCGAGGCGCGCCGGGCCCATGAATTAGCAAGTCAGGCCACCCGACGTGGCGCCGAACTCGACACGGGAGCGCAACTGTGAGTGTGGAATTGGTCGAAGTAGTCCGCTCCGGCTTCCGCGAGTGCGTGCACCGCGGCTCGGCCGTGATCCTCGATCCGGAGGGCGAGCCGACCCTCGCCCTCGGCGAGGTTCACCTGCCGATCTTCCCCCGCTCGACCAACAAGCCGATGCAGGCGATCACCCTGCTGCGCCACGGATTCGAGCCGGTCGACGACGCCGAGCTGGCCATCGCGACCGCCTCGCACTACGGCGAACCCGACCATGTCGCCCTGGTGCGCAGGCTGCTCGACCGCTTCGGCTTCGACGAGAAGTCCCTCGAATGTCCGCCGGATCTGCCGGTCGACGAGAAGGCGCGCGCGGCCGTGCTCTCGGGTTCGCACGAACCTCGCCGCATCTACATGAACTGCTCGGGCAAGCACGCCGCGATGCTGGCGACCTGCGCCATCAACGGCTGGCCGACCGAGGGCTATCTGGACGAGGCGCATCCACTGCAGCAGGCGGTGATCGCCACCGTCGCCGACCTCACCGGCGAGCCGGAGACCGATCTCGGCATCGACGGCTGTGGCCTGCCGATCATTCCGGTGTCGCTGGTGAACCTGGCCCGGGTGTTCGCGACCATGGCGACCGCCGATCCCGACGCGCCGGAGCGGCGCGTCGCCGACGCCATCCGCGCCCATCCGCGAGTGATTTCGGGCACCAATGCCCCCGATCTGCTGACCATGCAGGCCACCCCCGGCCTGGTCTGCAAGATCGGCGCGGACGGTGTACACGCGGGTGCGCTGCCCGACGGAACGGCCTTCGCCTACAAGATCGAGGACGGCAGCGACCGTGCCCGAATACCCCTGACGCTGGCAATTTTGCGCCGGATCGGCGTCGACTGGACCGACGCGCACACCGCGCTCGCGGCCCCCGCGGTGCTCGGCGGCGGCGCCCGCGTCGGCGTGATCCGAGCGATCCCCGGGGTGCTCTGACCGGACCGGCCGAGGGCGACAAACGGGCAAACGGAACCACTTCGGAGGTTCTTCAGCCACTCCTGGAAGCGGGACGGCCGGACACACGCTAAAGTGTCTGTCAGGAAGAGTATTAATTCGAACGGGGCCGCCAACCAAACCCCAGGCCGCCCCGCAGTGACGCGAGGGGGTCAGCCATGGGCCGTGGCCGGGCTAAGGCAAAGCAGACCAAAGTCGCACGCGAGCTGAAGTACAGCAGCCCGCCGAGCGATTTCGCGAGCCTTCAGCGCGAGCTTTCGGGAAGCCCCCACTCCCAACGGAGTGGTGTGCTGTCCGATGAGCACGACGCGGACAAGTCCTCATCTCAATTCGAAGAGGACGACTACGACGACTGGCGCCGCTGACTCGAAGCAACGTTCGAAAGGGGAGGTCAGCGTGCCTCCTCTTTCTCGCGTTGCCGCGCGTTGACGGGTAACGCCGAAAAGGCTTAGAACACACCAGCGTCCCGCATCTGAGCGATGCGGGACGCTGGTTTGTGTCCGGTGTCTGCTTTGCAGCACCTGCGGCGCTGCGTGTTCGCGGCCCCCGGGTGTCTCGTGTCCGAGCGGCCGAGACTCGCGCCTACGGCGCATGCGCTTCGGCCGCTCGGACACGAGACGGGCCGCGAACGGCCCTCGCAAAACTCGGGCGTGGTGGCTGTGTTGTGTTGGCTCAGAAGCGCGGGTGTTCGCCCACCAATACGGCACGCAGGGCGTCGGAATCCTTGGCCTTCTTGACGGTGCCAAGGGTCCAGCACTCGATGTGCCGCGCGGTCAGCACGGCAAGCGCCCGGTCCACGTCCTCGGGGGCGACGATGGCGACCATGCCGACGCCCATGTTGAACGTCTTCTCCATCTCGACCCGCTCGACCCGGCCGCGCTGGGCGATCATCTTGAACACCGGAGCGGGGTTCCAGGTGCCGCGATCCAGCTCGGCCACCATGCCCGCGGGCAGCACCCGGCCCAGGTTGGCGGCCAGTCCGCCGCCGGTGACGTGCGCGAAGGTGCGCACATCGGTCTCGGCGATCAGCGCGAGGCAGTCCTTGGCGTAGATCCTGGTCGGCTCGAGCAGTTCCTCGCCGAGCGTGCGGCCGAACTCCTCGACGTGCCCGGTGAGCGACATCCGATCGATGTCGAGCAGCACCTTGCGGGCCAGGCTGTAGCCGTTGGAGTGCAGGCCGGAGGAGCCCATCGCGATGACCACGTCACCGGGGCGCACCCGGTCCGGGCCGAGCACCGCGTCGGCCTCGACCACGCCGACGCCGGTCGCGGACAGGTCGTAGTCGTCCGGGTCCATCAGGCCGGGATGTTCGGCCGTCTCGCCGCCGAGCAGCGCGCAGCCCGCCCGTACACAGCCCTCGGCGATGCCGGAGACCAGTTCGGCGACCTTCTCCGGCACGACCTTGCCGATGGCGATGTAGTCCTGCAGGAACAGCGGCTCGGCGCCGCACACGACGAGATCGTCGACGACCATCGCGACCAGATCGAGGCCGACGGTGTCGTGCTTGTCCATCGCCTGGGCGACCGCGATCTTGGTGCCGACCCCGTCGGTGGACGCGGCGAGTAGTGGTTCGCGATAGCCGCCCTTCAGCGCGAACAGTCCGGCGAACCCGCCGAGGCCGCCCTGTACCTCGGGTCGGCTTGCCTTCTTCGCCAATGGCCCGAACAACTCGACTGCGCGGTCACCTGCCTCGATATCCACGCCTGCCGCTGCGTACGAGGCACCACCAGTAGGGGTCTGTTCAGTCATTTTCGGGGAGAGCTCCAAACCGAATCGGCGGATAGATGCCTGCTCACGCTACCGGAACCCGATAACGACAGTGCAGCTGTCCCGCCGCTAATCCGCCTCTGGCGGGTATTTTGCCGGTCGAAAGCGTCGCGGGACTTGACGGCCGGACCGGCGGTAGGTGACTCGTCGGGTGCTGCACGTACCCGACGAGTCACCCATGCCTTTACGAAATCACTTGTCGCGTCATCCGATCGGCGTCGCGAACAACGCGGCGGTCTCGGCCCGCCGTCGGCGCTGCTCCACCGGGTCGGGCACCGGCACCGCGGCCACCAGACGCTGCGTGTACTCCTCGGTCGGCGCGCGCAGGATGCGATCTCGATCGCCCTGCTCGACGACCGCGCCGTTGCGCAGCACCACGATCCGGTCCGCCAGCTGGTCGACCACCGCGAGATCGTGGCTGATGAACAGGCACGCCCAACCGCATTCGCGCTGCAGTTGCCCGAACAGCTCCAGCACCGCAGCCTGCACGGAGACGTCGAGCGCGCTGGTCGGCTCGTCGGCGACCAGCAGATCCGGGTCGAGGACCAGGGCCCTGGCCAGGCTCGCGCGCTGGCGCTGACCACCGGACAGCTCGTGCGGATACCGGCGCTCGGTGCCCGCGGGCAGTTGCACATCATCGAGCAGTTTGCGCACCCGCGCCTTGATCTCTGCCGCGCTGCCCATCTTGTGCACGAGCAGTGGCTCCGCCACGCACTCGCCGACGGTGAGCCGCGGATTCAGCGAGCTGGCCGGGTCCTGGAACACGAACCCGAAGCGCCGCCGGATCGGGCGCATCTTGCGACCCGACATGCCCGCGATGTCCTGCCCGCGGATCTTCACCACGCCCGAGGTGGGACGTTGCAACGCGGCGACGCAGCGGCCGATGGTCGACTTGCCCGAACCGGATTCACCGACCAGGCCCAGGGTTTCGCCGGGCCCGATGCAGAGATTCACGTCGTCGACCGCGCGGAACGTCGGCCGCCCGAGCGAGCCGGGGAACTCCACGACCAGATCGCACACCTCGAGCACCGGCTCGGCGGCCGAGGCGATCTCCTCGGCCGGACCGTGCGCGAGCTGCTCGGTGCCGAGGTGCGGCACGGCCGCGAGCAGCGCCCTGGTGTAGTCGGCCTTCGGGCTGGCGAACAGTTCGTCCACCGGAGCCTGCTCGACCACCTCGCCGTTGCGCATCACCACGACGCGGTCGGCCAGGTCGGCCACCACGCCCATGTTGTGCGTGATCAACACGATGGCGCTGCCGATCCGGTCGCGCAGATCGCGCAGCAGCTCCAGGATTTCCGCCTGCACCGTCACGTCGAGTGCCGTGGTCGGTTCGTCGGCGATGATCACCTTCGGCTCGCAGGCGATGGCGATGGCGATCACCACGCGCTGCTTCTGCCCGCCGGAGAGCTGATGCGGGTAGTAGTTCACCCGATGCTCCGGGTCGGGCAGGCCGACCATGCGCAGCAGTTCGATCGCGCGCGCCTTGGCGTCCTTCTTGCTCATCTGCGAGTGCGCGCGCAGCGCCTCGCCGATCTGGAAGCCGACGGTGAACAGCGGGTCGAGCGCGAGGCCAGGCTCCTGGAAGATCATCGAGATGGCGCCGCCGCGCAGCGCGGTGAGCTGTCGCTCGTTCATCGAGGTGATGGCCTCGGTGCCGAGGGTGACCAGACCACGCACCCGCGCGGTCAGCGGCAACAAGCCCATCGCGGTGCGCGAACTCACCGATTTGCCCGAGCCGGACTCGCCGACGATGGCGAGCACCTCGCCGGGGAAGACCTCGTAGGAGACGTCGGTGACCGCGTAGACGGGCCCGGCGTCGGTGGCGAAGGTGACCGACAACGATTCGATGGACAGCGCAGGCTTGCTGCGGTCGGTGACCACTGTTTCCTTACTCATGGTGTCTCCTTCCCTGCCGTGCGGTCCTTGACCAGATCGACGTCGCCCGCAACGGGTTTCGCCGCAACGGACTCGACTTCGACTGTGTCGCTCGCACTGTCGAGCTCGTTCGGGTCGGCGACCTCGACGCCGGCGACGGTGATCGTGTCGCCCGGCGCCGCGGCGACCGCGCGCCGGGTACGCAGCACCGGGTTGAGCACCTCGTTGAGGCTCTCGCCCACCAGCGTCATGCCGAGCACCACGAGCACGATGGCGAAACCGGGGAAGATACCGGTCCACCAAATGCCGTTGGAGACATCGGACAACGCCTTGTTCAGGTCGTAACCCCACTCCGCGGCCTGGGTCGGCTCGATGCCGAACCCGAGGAAGCCGAGCCCGGCGAGAGTGAGGATGGCCTCGGAGCCGTTGAGGGTGACGATCACCGGCAGCGACTGGGTGACGTTGGCGAAGATGTGCCGGAACAGGATTCGCGTGGTGGACGCGCCGGTGACCCGGGCGGCGTCCACGTACGGCTCGTTCTTCACCGAAACCGTCGCGTTGCGCACCACCCGAAAGTATTGCGGCACAAAGACCGCCGTGATGGCCACCGCCGCGGACAACACGCCGCCGAGACTGGTCGACCGGCCACCCGCGACCACGATGGACACCACGATCGCCAGCAGCAGCGTCGGGAAGGCGTACATCGCGTCCATGAACAGCACGAGCACCCGGTCGAACCAGCGGCCGAGGTAACCCGAGAGCAGGCCGAGCGGCACGCCGACGAACAGCGAGAGCACCAGCGAGATCACGATGACGAACAGCGCGGTGCGGGCACCCCAGATCACCCGGGAGAAAACGTCCTCGCCACGCACCGAGGTACCGAACCAGTGGTCCGCGGACGGAGCCTGCTGCCGTACGAAATCGACGCCGTCGGCGGCGCTTTGCGCGAAACCGTAGGGCGCGATCAGCGGTGCGAAGATGGCCGCGAGGGCGAAGAGCGCGACCAGGCTCAGACCGAAGATCAGCGTCGCGCGCTGCAGTCCCGCGGTCATCGAGAACAGCCGAAGGCCGGGTATGCCGCGCCGGGCCGACGGCGGCACAGCAGGCGTGATCACGGGATCGTTCAACAATTCCGGTGCGGTCATCAGAACCTCACCCTCGGGTCGATCAGTGCCACCAGGGCATCCACCAGGAAGCTCATCAGCGCGACGAAGATCGCGATGAACGCGACGATGCCCTGCACCGCGACGAAGTCACGGGCCGAGAGGTACTGCGCGAGCTGGTAACCGAGGCCCTTCCACTCGAAGGTGGTCTCGGTCAGCACCGCGCCGCCGAGCATCATGGCGATCTGCATGCCCATCACGGTGACGATCGGAATCATCGCGTTGCGGAACGCGTGTCGTCCGGTGACCACCCGTTGCGAAAGACCGCGCGCCCGCGCAGCATCCACGTAATCCGAACGCAGCGTCTGGATCAGGTTGATCCGCACCAACCGCAGGAAGATGCCCGCGGTGAGCAGCCCGAGCGCGATCGCGGGCAGCACAGCGTGTTTCAGCACGTCGATGATGTAATCGGTGTCGCCGTAGAGGAATCCGTCGATCAACATCACGTTGGTCTTCGGCGAGACGTGTTGCAGTTGCAGTTCGACATTGGTGCTGGCCCGTCCCGCCACCGGCAGCCAGCCCAGCTTCACCGCGAAGACCAGCTTGAGCAGCAGACCGACGAAGAACACCGGGGCCGCGTAGGCCAGGATGGCGAACAACCGAAGACCGGTGTCGGACAGCGAATCACGGTGTGTAGCCGCGTATCTGCCCAACGGGATGCCGACCGCGAAGGCCACGATGAGCGCCCAGAACATCAGCTCGGCCGACGCGGCACCGTAGGTGGTGATCACGTCGCTGATCTGCCGATTGTCCTGCGACTTACCGAAATCGCCTTGCAGCAGACCGGAGATGTAGTCCCAGTACTGCGACAGGATCGGCCGGTTCAGCCCCGCCGCCGTTTTGCGAATCTCGATCTGCTCCTGGGTCATTCGCCCACCCATGGCCGCGCTGATCGGGTCGCCCGCCACGCGCATCAGGAAGAACACCACGGTGGCCAGAATCCATGCGGTCACCGGGATCAACAGCAGTCGCACGCCGAGATAGCGCAGCAGTGCGAGCTGGCGAGAATCGCTCCCGCCCTTCCGTAATCGTGGCGCGCCGAAGCGCCGGGCCCGGGCCGGCGCTGGCTTCGTTTCTGGAGCAGCTATCGTCCCGGGCCCGGCTTCGCCGGATGTCACTTGCTCAGCACCGTGTAACGGAACTTGAAGGACGCGTCGAGAGTCTGGTCAACGCCCTGCACGTTCTTGCCGGAGACGGCGATCTGCTTGCCGGACAACAGCGGCAGGATCGGCACGAAGTTCTGCGCCAGGTCCGTCTGGAGGCCCTTGAGGATCTCGAGCCGCTTGGTCTTGTCGGTCGTCGTGGTCTCCGCGAGCAGCTGGGCGGTGATGCCCGGGTTCTCGAAGTGCGACTGCAGGAAGTTGTTCGGCGCGAAGAACGGAGTCAGGTAGTTGTCCGGGTCCGGAAAGTCCGGGAACCAGCCGAATTGGTACAGCGGGTACGAGTCGCGGGCGCGCTCACGCTGATAGCTCACCCATTCGGTGGACTGCAGGTTCACCCGGAACAGGCCGCTGGCCTCCAGCTGCGACTTGAGCGCCGCGTATTCCTCGGAGCTGCTCGAACCGTAGTGGTCCGGGTTGTACTGCAGGTTCAGCTCGACCGGGGTGGCGACACCGGCGTCGGTGAGGAACTTCGTCGCCTTTTCCTTGCTCGGTCCGGCGCCGTAGATGTCCTTGTACGGCTCGGCCGCGCTCAGCACGCCCTGCGGCACCGACGAATACGCGGGCGTGTAGGTGCCCTTGTAGACGCCCTCGGCCAGCGCAGCGCGGTCGACGGTCGACGCGAGCGCCTTGCGCACGGCCAGCTTCTGCTCCGGCGTGCCGCCCGGCATGGTGTTCATGTTGAACACGATGTAGCGCAGTTCACCGCCGGGGCCCTCGTGCACCGCGACCTTGCCGTCGCCGCGCAGCGAGCCGATGTCGGTCGGCGTGAAGGAGCGGTAGCCGACGTCGAGCGATCCGTTCTGCAGCTCGAGCTTCATGTTGTCGGTGGTCGCGTAGTACTTGGTGGAGACGTTCTTGGTCTTCGGGGTACCGAGGACGCCGTTGTAATCCGGGTACGCCGTGTACTCGACCAGCTTGTTCTTGTCATAGCTGGCGATGGTGTACGGGCCGGAGTAGCCCTTGTTCTTCACCACGTCCTCGTCGGCCATCACCTTGTCCGGCGCGTAGACCTTCTCGTCGACGATCGGACCGGCCTGGGTCGGCAGAATCGCCGGGAAGGTCTGGTCGTTGGCGACCTTCAGGGTGAAGTTGACCGTGCGGTCGTCCGGCGCGTCGGTCTTCTCGAGGTTGCCGAGCAGCGAAGCGGGACCATTCGGGTCGTTGATCTTGAGCATCCGGTCGAACGAGAACTTGACGCTCTTGGCCGTCAACGGGTTGCCATTGGCGAACTTCAGGCCCGCCTTCATGGTGCAGCTGTACACCGTGGGTGAGGTGAAGTCGCACTTCTCCGCGGCGTCCGGCTTCGGCGTCGTGTCGCCGGGTGCGGTGTTCAGCACGTACTGGTAAAACTGCGTTTCCGCGACCAGGGAGCCGTTGTCATAGGCGGCTGCCGGGTCGAGCGAGAAGATTTTGTCTGTGGTGCCGGCTATCAAGCCACCACCGCCACCAGCATCACCGGTCCGGCCGGAACCGCAGCCGGCCAAGGCAGACGCAACCAGCGTCGCCAGGCCGACGGCCGCGATGGCTCGCGTCCGGGTCCGGCCCCCAGGTGTTCTAGAAACCAACATCAGGGCCCCACTTCTCGAGCGCCGCACCGCATAGTCCTGGATCGCAGGACAGGTGTGGACACAATGAACTTCCGATCTGACGGGCACCGTACCCACGAACCATTTCCGGCACGTTGCGTTTTCACAGAAAAAATTGCCGAGGCGTAAGCGCGCGTTGCATATAACGCACCGCAGGGGCCAGATCACCGGACGAATGTCCAGGAACGCACCGTATCGGCGATTCTGGTGTCCCGAGGACGCCATGGCGCTCCAGTGGACAAAACAGGTCAGTTGCCCGCGACGCGCGTAGTCGACCCGCCGTGCGCACGCCATGTTTTGGACACGACAGAGCGCGCTGAACGGCGATCATCAAGGAGGGTGAATCCGCTCGAAATCGAGACAGCGATGTGCTCGAAAACGAGACGGCGATGTGCTGGGCATCGAGACAGCTGAGTGTCGGGATTACCGTCACTCGACGGGCGGACGGGCCGCCCGATGGGTCACGGACGGCTCAGTGCGCTCGCATTCGCGTTCTCGCCCAACAGCAATGCCTCCGGCTGGCCGGTGAGCATGCCTTCGAGCAGGTTCTTGCCGATGGCGGCCTCGGAGGGCAGCTCGATCGGGTAGGTGCCGTCGAAGCAGGCGCAGCACAGCCGCGAGCGCGGCTGCTCGGTGGCGGCGATCATGCCCTCGGTGGAGATATAGCCGAGGGTGTCCGCGCCGATCGACCGGCGCACGCCATCCACCATCTCGTCGAAGCTGCCCTCGGCACCGGAGCCGTTGGCGATCAACTCGGCGGGCGAGGCGAAGTCGATGCCGTAGAAGCACGGCCACTTGACCGGCGGCGAGGCGATCCGGACGTGGATCTCCAGCGCACCGGCCTCACGCAGCATGCGGATGAGCGCGCGCTGGGTGTTGCCGCGCACGATCGAGTCGTCCACCACGATGAGCCGCTTGCCGCGGATGACCTCGCGCAGCGGGTTGAGCTTGAGCCGGATGCCGAGCTGGCGAATGGTCTGGCTCGGCTGGATGAAGGTGCGCCCGACGTAGGCGTTCTTCATCAGGCCTTGGCCATAGGGCACGCCCGATCCTTGCGCGTAGCCGACGGCGGCCGGGGTGCCGGATTCGGGCACCGGGATCACCAGATCGGCGTCGACCGGATGCTCCTTGGCCAGCAGGCGGCCGATCTCCACCCGGGTGGCGTGCACCGAGCGGCCGGAGATGGTGCTGTCCGGCCTGGCCAGGTAGACGAATTCGAAGACGCAGCCCTTGGGCTCGGGGTTGGCGAAGCGCATCGAACGGACGCCGTCGGCATCGATCGCCAGCAGTTCGCCGGGCTCGATCTCCCGGACGAACGCGGCACCGACGATGTCCAGCGCCGCGGTTTCGCTGGCAACAACCCAGCCACGGTCCAGCCTGCCGAGGCACAGCGGGCGAACGCCGTGCGGATCACGCGCGGCGTAGAGCGTGTGCTCGTCCATGAAGGTCAGGCAGAACGCGCCCTTCAGCGTCGGAAGCAACTCCATCGCCGCCTGCTCGATGCTGGAATCCGCGGAGGCGTGCGCCAGCAGGGCGGTCATCACGTCGGAGTCGGAGGTCGCGGCGATCGGCTGCGGGCGGCCGTTGGCCACCGTCGCGCCGATGAGCCCGAGTTCCCTTGCCCGGCCGGCCAATTCGGCGGTATTGACCAGATTACCGTTGTGGCCCAAGGCAAGTCCGGAACCCACCGAGGTGGTCCGGAAGATCGGCTGGGCATTTTCCCAGGTCACTCCGCCGGTGGTGGAGTAGCGGCAGTGCCCGATCGCGATGTGGCCAGGCATGGCGGCCAGCGTCTGCTCATCGAATACCTGGCTGACCAAGCCGAGGTCCTTGAAGACCAAGATCTGCGAACCGTCGGATACCGCGATGCCCGCCGCCTCCTGCCCGCGGTGTTGCAGCGCGTACAAGCCGTAGTACGTGAGCTTCGCCACGTCCTCGCTCGGCGCCCAGACTCCGAACACGCCACACTCTTCGCGTGGCTCGTTCTCGACCTGATCGGGGGTGGCGGAAATAGCGTCAACCGGCAGTTCGGCCTTGGTCACCGTTTGCTCCCTGTTCGGGCGGGCTGGGGGCATGGTCCAGTCTACGGGTGAATGTTCGATCACGATCACCCCCACCGCATACGAGCAGCAATCGGCGTGGCGCACGAGCCGGGAAATTCCGGGTCGGCAGCTGTTACGGTGCGAGCCGTGACGACTACCGACAGCGCGAATTCAGGCAGCGGGGCGGGATCGACCACCGGGGCAACTCCGCCGCCGCGCAGGCCATGGGCTCGCATGGTGCTGTTTCCGATCGCGGTACTCACCCTGCTGACCGCGCTGCTCGGCATCATGTATCTGGATTACGTCGTCGATCCGGAGAAGAATCTGCACGATTTCCCCATCGCGCTGGTGAACCAGGATGTGGGCGATGTCATCAAAACGGCGGACCGCCAGCAGCAGGTGAATTTCGGTAAGCAGATCACCGACGCGCTCGAAAAAGGCGTGCCGTCGGACAAGGTCGACCTGCGGGTGATCAGCATCAGCGAGGCCGAGCGGCAGCTGCAGTCCGGCGAGGTCTACGGCTCGATCGTCATCCCAAGCGATTTCAGTAAGCGTCTCGGCATCCTCGGCGTCGGCAGCGTGATTCCCGGCGAGATGGAACGCCCGATCATCACCGTGCAGACCAATCCGCGCACCGGCGCGTTCGGCACCCAGATCGTGCTGCGGGTCGGCAATCAGGCGCTGACCGAGGTGAACAAGCAGGTCGGCAAGCAGCTCACCGACCAGGTGACCGAGCAGCTGAAACCGCAACCCGGTGCGCCGCCCGCGCCCGAGTTGTCCGGCGCGGCCCGCGTCGCACTCGCCGATCCGGTGAAAGTTGTTGTCCAGCAGTATCATCCGTTGCCCGACGGCACCGGGCAAGGGCTGAGCGCGTTCTTCTACGCACTGCTGTTGCTGCTCGCCGGGGTGGTCGGCGCCATGGTCATCCACACCATGATCGATGCGCAGCTCGGCTTCATCCCCACCGAATACGGGCCGTGGTTCGTGCACTACCCGCCGACACCGATCTCCCGTTTCCGCACCCTGCTGATCAAGTGGGGCGTGATGGTGGTGACCGCGAACATCGTCTCGGCGGTCTTCCTCACCGTCGGCAAGATCCTGGACATGCCGATCGACCATCCGCTGGCCCTGTTCCTCTACAGCGCGCTCGCCATCATCGCCGTCGGCGTCACCGGCCTGTCCACGCTCGCCGCCATCGGTTCCGCGGGACTGCTGGTGAACCTGATCCTGTTCATCATTCTCGGGCTGCCCTCCTCCGGCGGCACCGTCCCGATCGAGGCGACCCCGCAGTACTTCGGCTGGCTGGCCTCCTTCGAACCGATGCACCAGGTCTTCCTCGGCATTCGCGCCATCCTCTACTTCGACGCCAGCTTCGAGGCGGGGCTGGCCCGCGGTGTCTGGATGGCCGTGATCGGCCTTGCCATCGGCCTGGTCTTCGGCGCCGTCATCACCCGCTTCTACGACTACAAGGGACTGCACCGCAGCAGCAGGGTCCCGGCCTAACCGCCGGGTAGCCCGTGAGCGTCAGCTGATGATGGGGAGCCAGTGGGCGACTTCGCCGGCCCGGTTGCCGGAGGCGGTGAGGGCACCGGAGTCGAGGGCGGTGGCGAAGTCCAGCAGGCCGGTGGCCAGCAGGAGCCAGGTGCGCGGGTCGGTTTCGACGACGTTCGGCGGGGTGCCTCTGGTATGTCGCGGGCCCTCGACGCACTGCACCGCGACGAACGGGGGCACGCGCACCTCCACCGAATGGCCAGGGGCCGAAGCCGCCAGCGTGCGCGCGGTCGTGCGAACAGCGGCCGCGAGCTCGGTCCGCGCCGGTGCGACCACCGACTCGTCGCGCAACCATTCGCGCACCGCATCCACCGCCGACCGAAGTTCGGCCGGACTCACCGATTGTCGCGCCACCTCGCCGAGATTACCGGTCTCGGCCGCCCACCTCTGCGTTCCGCCGGACCCGCTCGCCTCGATCGCGCGACGACCACCGGCACCTCAACCCATGCCGAAGGGCCGGGTGGTAACCCGGCCCTTCGGTTCTCGTCACTGATCAGTCGGCGGTCGGCGCGTCCTTCGGGGTGGCCCGCATGCCGACGTAGCAGGCCTCGGTGCCGTCGGCGAGGGTGGCGAACACGACGGGCATGTAGTCCTCGCTGAACGAGGGGCCCGCGCCGGAGGCCGCGAAGACCGTCGCCGAGACCGGGGTGAGGTCCATGCTCAGCGGCGGGGACATGTCCTTCATGTCGTCGACGAATTCGTAGAGCATGTGGGCCGAGCCGTCGTCCTGCTTGCTGACCGTGATGACGACACCGGCGCGGCGGTAGGTGCCGACGAACGGATCGATGTCCACCTGGACCGGCGGGTCGGCGGGCGCGAAGGCCTCCGGCATCTGCACCCCGGCCAGCTCGGCCAGCAACTCGCGGAACAGTGCCGCGTAAAGCTGGCGCGCGCCACCACCATTGGTGAGCAACGCGACCACGACCCCGGCTTCGGGGATGGCGCGCAAGTAGGCGTACTGCCCGATGGCGGCACCGTCGTGGCCGAAGCCCTTGATGCCGTTCCAGTCGTAGGTGGTCCAGCCAAGACCCCAGCCGTCCGCGCTGACGGTCCACTTGTCCGGCACGTCTACGGCCCGTTGCTGCATCGCCGCAACGGTTTCCGGCGACAGCACGGCCGTTCCGTCGGCGGCGCGGCCGCCCTCGAGGTGCATCCTGGCGAACCGCACCATGTCACCCGCGGTGGTGATGACCCGCGCCGCGGGTGCGACCGCGCGCGGCATGATGTCCCACTCCGGCGCCGGATCCGGGTACTGTCCGGACTCGCCGAGGTGGCTCATCGCGGTGCGGAATTTCAGCGCCTGCTCCGGCAGCGTCACCAGATGGTCGAGGCCAAGCGGGGTGGCGAGCAGGTCTTGCACGGCCGCGTCCCAGGTCTTGCCGGTGAGCACTTCGATCACCCGGCCGAGCACCATGTAGCCGAGGCCGCCGTAGGAGATCGCCGTGCCCGGCTTGCAGTCGAGCGCGACTTCCCTTGCGGCCCGGACGTATTCGGCCAGGCAGTCGTCGCCGCGGCCGCCGTCGAAGTTGAAGTCGTTGGTGACGCCGCCGGTGTGGCTGAGCAGCTGGCGGACCGTGATCACCTTGGTGGCCTCCGCATCCGGCGTCGCGAACTCGGGCAGCACGTCGACGACGGGCGTGTCCAGATCGAGCCTGCCCTGGTCGACCAGGCGCATGACCATCGTGGCGGTGTAGACCTTGGCGATCGAGCCGCACAGGAACACCGAGTCGGTGGTGACCGGCACGCCGGTGCCGCGATGCAGTACGCCGCTGGCGATTTCGTAGATTTTGCCGTCGACCAGGATGGCCAGCGACGCGCCGGGCACGTGGTTGGCCGCGCGGAGTTCGTCGAGCCGCTGCTGCCAGTGCGCGGGCGAGAACTTCCGGCCGGCCGAGTCGGCGCTGCCCCAGTTCCCCTGCACCTTCCAGTCGCCCTTGGCGCTCCAGCTCACGTTGTTCGACATGTTCTTCTCCTGATTCGAATCCCACCGGCGAGTACGCCGTTCTCCTGTTGCGAACACTGTACGCATAGCGGAACGTTGTGCGCAAGCGCGCATGGCGTATTTTCTTGTTTTGCCTGATAAAAGGGGGTCTCAGCCCTTCAAATCGACTGATCCAGGCATGCCGGACCGGGCCGAGATTACGATCGGGCAGCCCCGACAAGCCGCGCCAGGCGTGGCGCGATGGCACCACCCACATTGACGACCAGGTGCAGCAGAGCCGGGGCGGTGACGCTTCCGGTACGACGGCGCAGCCAACCGAGGGCGACGCCGCCCGCGGCCGTGGCGGCGATCGCGACCGGAACGCTGTCGCCCGCGGCGTGAGCCGGGTGAATATGCCAGAGGCCGAAGGTCAGTGCGCCGAGCACCGATCCGAGTCGAGAGCCGAACGTGTTGTCCAGCAAAGGGTCCAGGGTGGCACGGAAAATCATCTCTTCGCTGTAGACGGTGCCGATCGGGATATGCACCGCGATCCATTCGGCGGGAGATACCTCCGGTCCGCGACCACCTAACTCGTGCAACCCTTTCCGCACCGACGGAATCGCCAGGGCCACACCGTAACCGGCGGCAACCAGCGAGACCGATACAGCGCCATACCGAAACCCCTTCGCAGAGCACCAATTCGGCACTCCACGAAAGGCGATGGCGTAAACAGTTGCGAATCCCGCATTGGCGGCGGTCCTGCCCCGAACGCCGAGCCCGAGCCCCGGCAACACCCAATTGCTCCAAGCCAATGGAATACCAACGGCAGCAACGGTTTCCGGGAATCTGATCATTTTTCCTTCCGCTCGAAATCCTCGGCGGCCTCGATCTCGGTCCTGATCCGATCGGACATCCCCGCGCTCCAATCCGGCGGCGCGGCAATGGCCGCCCACCCGTCGAGCACGAGATTCCCGTAGCGGTGCCCGTGCCCGTCGGTGACGGCCTGCGCGTTGGTGAGGTCCGCGGCGACCTGCCAGAAGGTGACGAACGGCCACCAGCGCATCTGCGAGGACACATCCGCGCCGCGCGGCTCGGACAGCCAATCCGGTTGCGAGAAAATAAGATCCGTCGACCACCAGACGATCGGGTCGGACGCGTGCTGCAGGTAGGCGATCCGCGGCGGCCGCCACTCGGTGGACGGGCGCGCGAGATCGGCACTGTCCGAGGCGAATCGCACCACCAGGCCGTCGGCATATACCGGCTCGATCTCCCGCGATCCTGGGTCGCGCCGCGAAACGAACTGCTCCCATAGTCGATTCGAGTTCGGCGGCCCGACCCACAGCGCACCGTCCACCTTGGTGCGCAGATCCGCCAGCCCGTCGAAGGCGGCCTCGGAACCCTGCGAGCCCAGGCTCTCCCCGTACACAAGCAGCTTCGGCCGCTGCTGCGGTGGCCGCGCGCTCCAGTGCCGGTAGACCGCGTCGAACATGGCTCGGCCCGCCGTCGTCGCCTTGCCGCGGTCCGCGAGGAAGGACAGCACGCTGGGTAAATACGAATACTGCGAGGCGACGATCGCGCTGTCGCCGCCATACATGTACTCGACGGCCGCGGCCGCCATGCCGTTCACCCACCCGGTTCCGGTGGTGGTCACCACCACCAGCACCTTCCGGTCGAAGGCGCCGGTGCGCTCCAGTTCCGCGGCGGCCAGTTCCGCCGGATCCTGGTCGGCCTTCGCCGATTCCAGTCCCACGTAGGCGCGGATCGGTTCGCGGGCCTGCGTGCGGGTCACCTCACTGATCTTGCCGGCGGTCGGCCCGTGCGATACGAACCAGCGCCCCTCGTAGCCGAGGGTCTCCCACTTCGCCAGCGAGGCCGGGCTGCCGGAGCGTTCGGGCTGTACCGGCTGGGTCGCGTTGGCCGAGGTGCGATCGTTACGCACGCTGAACGCCGAGTTCGCGACGGCGAAGAAGGCCCGCGAGGCCACGCCGTTGAAGATGGTCACGGCCAGCACCACGAGCACCAGAAACCCGGCGGCGGGCGCCAACTCGCGCGGCACCCGCACCCACGTGTTGAGCAGCCGAGCCAGGAACCGGATGATCTCGCGCACCGTCCGATACACCGCGACCACCGCCATCCCGACGGACAAACTCAGCAACCCGGTGCGCAGGTAGGCGGGCGTGGTGGTGCCCGCCATCCCCATCAGCGCGGTGATCTCACGCTGCCAGCGGGCCGACTGGACCAGCATCAGCGCCGCACTGAGCGCGGCGGTGATCAGGATCGCGGACTTCACCGCGTAGCGCACCCAGGTGGGCGGCGGCGGAATCTTCGTCAGCCGCGGCCGCACCCACAGCCGGAACAACCACTCGAGCACACAGCCGACGCCGTAGCCGAGCGCAGCATTGATCCCGCTGATCAGGCCCTGGAACAGCCAGTCACGCGGCAGCAGTGACGGCGTCACCGACAGCGCGAAGAACACGGTCGCGAAGATCAGCCCGACATAGTTCAGATCGATGATGTCTTCCGCGCGCCGCACGATGACGATGCCGCGCGTACGCAGCTTCGTCAGGGTGGAGGCGGTCTCGAACACCCGAACAGTATGGCGGTCGGATACCGCTTACGGGCCGTTGCCCGGGCCGCTACACACCCACATCGACGCAGATCACAGTCGAGAGCACGGGAAAGCGCCGGACCGGGCGAATTGCGCTGCGACCGGCAATTACCCACACTGCTCGAGTAGTTGTACACGGTTGTGCGGGTGCGCGTGTCGGCAAAATCCTTACCCATGAGCACTCCCAGCGCCCAGTCGAAAACCACTTCGGCCTTCATCGCGCAAGCCGCGATCGCGTTCGGCGTCAGCTTCTTCGGGGTCTGCGTCGGCATCTGCTATCTCCCGCTGGACATGTGGCAGCGCGGCTTTCTCGCGATGTCGCTGCTGTTCCTGGTGACCAGCACCTTCACCTTGGCGAAGGTGGTGCGTGACCAGCACGAGGCCGCGACCGTGCACGGTCGCATCGATCAGGCACGGTTGGAAAAGCTGCTCGCAGAGCACGATCCGTTCAACACCGTGTCCTGACGCGCCTGGGCGGGCCTCGTGCACGAGGGGTCCTGGTCCGCCCAGGCCTGCGTCCTACTTGAGTGAGCGCTCCCGAACAGCGGACTGCTCCAAGTAATTTCGGATCCGATCCGACAGATCCGCCGACCAATCCGGCGGCTCGGCCAGCGCGGCCCAGGCGTCGAGCACCAAGGTGCCGTAGCGATGACCGTGCCCGTCGGTGACGCCCTGCGCGTTCGGCAGGTCCGCGGCAACCTGCCAGAAGGTGACGATCGGATACCACGCCATGGTCGGTGACACGTCCGACCCGCGCGGCTCGCGCAGCCAATCCGGTTCGGTGAACAGCAGATCCGGCGACCACCAGACCACCGGATCGGACGCGTGCTGCAGATAGGCGATGCGCGGGGTGAGCCAGGTGCCCGACGGCTGCCACAGGTCGCCGCGGCCGTCGGCGAATCGCACCACCAGTCCGTCCGCGTAGGTCGGCAGCACCTCGGGTGAGCCGGGATCGCGGCGGGCGACGAACTCGCCCCACAGCCGGTTCGAGTTGGGCGGCCCGACCCACAGCACCCCGTCGGCCTTGGTGCGCAGGTCGGTCAGGCCGTTGAACGCGCCCTCCGAGCCTTGCGAGCCCAGGCTCTCGCCGTAGACGAGCAGCTTCGGGCGCGCCGCCGCCGGCCGCGCCGACCAGTGCTCATACACCTTGTCGAACACCAGCTTTCCCATCCGCGTCGCCTTCGCCTTGTCCGAGAGGAACGACAGCACGCTGGGCAGATACGAGTACTGGGTGGCGACGATGGCGGTGTCGCCGCCGTACATCATCTCGACGGATTCGGCGCTGGTCGAGTCGACCCAGCCGGTGCCCGTCGCGGTCACCACGACCAGCGCTTTGCGATCGAAAGCACCGGTGCGCTCGAGCTCGGCGGCGGCCAGCTCGGCCTGCGCCTCGGGGCCGTCGGCCGATTCCAGTCCGGTGTAGACCCGGATGGGCTCGCGCGCGGGTTTGCCGGTGACCCTGGCGATATCGGCCGCGGTCGGCACATAGGAGACGAACCAGCGGCCCTCCGAGCCGAGCGTCTCCCACTTCGCCAGCGAGTTCGGGCTGCCGGACCGTTCCGCGAGCTGCGGCTGCGTGGCATTGGCTGAGGTGTGGCTGTTGCGCACGCTGAACGCCGAATTCGCCACCGCGAAAAAGCCTTTGGCCAGCACACCGTTGAACAACGTGACGGCGAGGATGGTGACGATCAAAAAACCGATGGGCAGCGCGAACTTACCCGGGATGTGCACCCGCTCGGTCAGCTCGCCGGCCACCCAGCGCACCAGCCATCGCACAGCGCGGAACACCCCGATCACCAGCGCGATCACCGCGGCGCTCAACGCACCGGTGCGCAGGAATCCAGTGGTCGTAATGTCCTTCATGCCCATCAGCTCGGTGATCTCGCGCTGCCAGCGCGCCGACTGGATCAACATCACGATCGCGACAACCAAGCAGGCGACCACCACGACCACTTTGAGCAAGCCGGGCACCCACGTGGGCAGATCGGCGAAAACCTTTGTCACGGAAGCGGGTAACCGCGGCCGGACCCAGCTGCGGAACGCCCACTCCAGCAGGCAGCCGACGCCGTAGCCGATGGCCGCGTTGACCCCGCCGATGAGCCCTTCGAACAGCCAATCCCGCGGCAGCAGTGAAGGAGTCAGCGACAACGAGAAGAACAGCGTGGCAACGACCAGCCCGACATAGTTCGGGCGGAAGAAACGCTCGACGGTGCCGACGATTTCGCCGGCACCACCGGCCAGACGCAGTGAGACCGCTTCAGCCTCTCGCGTCATCAAATCGTGCTTGCCCCGAACAACTTCGGCAGCGTGCCCTCGTGCGCGGCACGCAGCTCGTCCATGGGGACGGAGAACTGCCCTTGTACCTCAATGGAATCCGTGCCCTGGTCGACCACGCCGATGCGCGTCCACGGCAGACCGCGGGCGGTGCACATCTTGGTGAACCGGGTCTCCTCCGAGCGCGGCACCGCGACGAGCACGCGGCCCGCCGACTCGGAGAACAGCGTGACGAACGGGTCGGCGTCCTCGGGAAGCAAGACGCGGCAACCGGTTTCACCGGCCAGCGCGGCCTCGACGACCGTCTGGATCAGCCCGCCCTCCGAAAGGTCGTGCGCGGCACTGATCATGCCGTCGCGCGAACCCGCGGTGAGCACCTCGGCGAGCAGCTGCTCGCGCGCGAAGTCGACCACCGGCGGCACGCCGCCGAGGTGGTCGTGCACCACCTGGGACCAGATGGAGCCGCCGAACTCGTCGCGGGTGTCGCCGAGCAGGATCAGCGTCTCCCCCGGCTCCAGGCCGAGTCCGGTCGGGATGCGCCGGTGCACGTCGTCGATGACGCCGAGCACGCCGACCACCGGGGTCGGCAGGATGGCGGTCTGTCCGGTCTGGTTGTAGAAGCTGACATTGCCGCCGGTGACCGGAATGCCAAGCGCGACACAGCCGTCCGCGAGACCGCGGACCGCCTGCTGGAACTGCCACATCACGCCGGGATCCTCGGGCGAGCCGAAGTTGAGGCAGTTGGTGACGGCCTTCGGGGTGGCGCCGGTGGTGGCGACATTGCGGTAGGCCTCGGCCAGCGCGAGCTGCGCGCCGGTGTACGGGTCCAGCTTGGTGTAGCGGCCGGACGCGTCGGTGGCCAGCGCGATGCCGAGCCCGGTCTGCTCGTCGATCCGGATGACGCCCGCGTCGGCGTGCTCGGCGAGCACCGTGTTGCCGCGCACGTAGCGGTCGTACTGCTCGGTGATCCATTTGCGGCTGCACAGTTGCGGGCTGGCCAGCATCCGCAGCAGTGTCGCGCGCAGTTCGTCGCCGGTCTTCGGGCGGGTCAGCTTGTCGGTGCTGTCGGCGATCAGCGCGTCCTGCTCGTCCGGACGCCGCACCGGGCGCTCGTACACCGGACCCTCGTGGGCGACGGTGCGCGGCGGCACGTCGACCACGGTCTCGCCGTGCCAGGTGATGACGAGGCGGTCACCGTCGGTGACCTCGCCGATCACCGTGGCGAGGGTGTCCCACTTGCGGCACACCGCCATGAACGCGTCCACGTTCTCCGGGGTGACCACCGCGCACATGCGCTCCTGCGATTCGCTGGAGAGCACCTCGGCCGGGTTCATCCCGGTCGCCCGCATCGGCACCTTTTCCAGGTCGATGTGCATGCCGCCGTCGCCCGCGGCCGCGAGTTCGGAAGTGGCACAGGACAACCCGGCACCGCCGAGGTCCTGGATGCCGACCACCAGCTTGGCCGCGTACAGCTCGAGACAGCACTCGATGAGCACCTTCTCGGTGAACGGGTCGCCCACCTGCACGCTGGGCAGCTTCTTGCGGCCGGTGCCACTCTCGTCACCGGAGAAGGTATCCGAGGCGAGCACGGAGACACCGCCGATGCCGTCCAAGCCGGTGCGCGCGCCGAACAGAATGATCTTGTTGCCAGTGCCGGAGGCGAACGCCAGGTGCAGGTCCTCGACCCGCATCACGCCCGCGCACAGCGCGTTCACCAGCGGATTGCCTTGGTAGGACGGGTCGAACACGGTCTCGCCGCCGATGTTCGGCAGGCCGAGCGAGTTGCCGTAGCCGCCAACGCCGCGCACCACACCGTCGACCACGCGCCGGGTGTCGGCCGCGTCCGCCGCGCCGAAGCGCAGCTGGTCCATCACCGCGATCGGCCGGGCACCCATCGCCATGATGTCGCGCACGATGCCGCCGACGCCGGTCGCCGCGCCCTGATACGGCTCGACATAGGACGGGTGGTTGTGGCTCTCCACCTTGAAGGTGACGGCCCAGCCGTCGCCGATGTCGACGACGCCCGCGTTCTCGCCGATGCCTGCGAGCATCGAGGACCGCATTTCCTCGGTGGTGGTCTGGCCGAAGTAACGCAGGTGCACCTTCGACGACTTGTAGGAGCAGTGCTCGCTCCACATCACCGAGTACATCGCCAGTTCGGCGTCGGTCGGCCGGCGGCCGAGAATGTCCTTGATGCGGGCGTACTCGTCGTCCTTCAGACCCAGCTCTTTATAGGGTTGCGGCACGTCGGGGGTTGCTGCGGCTGCGCTGACGGTGTCGACCTGCGAAGTCACGGGGTATCTGGGTCCTTTCGACATGATCGGGAGCGCTACGTGGTTACGCCGCGCTACCTCCTCCGCGCCTGACCCGATCATGTCGGTGTCCTTTCGACCTGATCGGGCGCGCTACGTGGTTACGCCGCGCTGCCTCCTCCGCGCTTGACCCGATCACGTCAGGGGTCCTTTCGGGCCGGGAGCGCGAAGCTGGGGATTCGCCTGGAAGTTTAGCCGTGACCGTTGGTGGGCACCGGGCCGCATCGACATCCCGCCCGGTTCGCCGGATTCCTGTGCGCCAGGTCACAGGCCGCGACCGGGACCGCGCGCGCCGACGCGGGTCACACCACCGGTCACAGATACTCTGGGCCCGTGAACGAACGATCGGGGGTTGCGGATTCCGCTGAGCCGGTTGCCTCGAAGAACCTGAACAGCGGTGCCTCCGTTGCGCCGGGCGGTGCCGCGCGTGTTCCGTTGTCGCGGGCACAGCGGCGCTGGCTACTGGCGGCGATCGGCCTGTTCGCCGCGTCCGCGGTCCTGTCGCTACTGGTCCACTGGTGGTCCGGCTACATCGATCTACAGGTGTACCGCAACGGCGCCCGGGTCTGGCTCGACGACGGCGAGCTGTACGGGCCGATGCCTCCGGTTGCCGGCATCGGGTTGCCGTTCACCTATCCCCCGCTCGCCGCGCTGTTCTTCGCGCCGCTCGCGCTGATTCCGTTGCCGGTGGCCGAGGTGCTTGTGGTGCTGACCTCGCTGGCCAGCCTCGGTGCCACGCTCTGGGTGGTGCTCGCGCGGATCCGGCCCGAGCTGCCCAGGGTCACCACCGCGACGATCGTCATCGGCGCGATCGCGCTGCTGCAGACCTTCGAACCGCTGCGCCAGACCTTCGGCTTCGGCCAGATCAACCTGGTGCTGATGGCCGCGATCACGCTGGACTGCTTGGTGCGCAAGCCATTCTGGCCGCGCGGCATGCTGATCGGCATCGCGGTGTCGGTGAAGCTGATTCCCGGCGGGTACCTGCTGTATTTCCTGCTGCGCAAGGACTGGAAGGCGGCGGGCACGCTGATCGTCTCCGCGATCGGCGCGGTCGGCCTGGGATTCCTGCTGTTCCCGAGCGATTCGACCGAATACTGGTTCCACACCCTCGCCGACACCGGCCGGATCGGGCCGCCATACTTCGCGGGCAACCAGTCGATCAAGGGCATGGTGTTCCGGCTCGGCGTCGCCGACTCGGTGGCCACCCTGCTGTGGATCGCACTGTCGCTGGTGGCGATCGCCCTGGCCGCCGTCTGGATGCGCAGGCTGATCGACGCGGGCGCGAACGTGGCCGCCCTGATGGTGAATGCCGCGGTGGTGCTGCTGGTTTCGCCGATCTCCTGGTCCCACCACTGGGTGTGGATCGCGCCCGCGCTGGTGGTGACGGCGGACGCGATCGTGCGCGGCCGGCGCAGCCCGCTGTTCCTCGGCTCCGTCGGCCTGCTGACCGTCATGTTCATCATCGGGCCGCAGTGGCTGCTGCCGCACTCCGAGGACAAGGAGCTCGGCTGGGCCTGGTGGCAGCAGCTCATCGGCAGCAGTTACGTGCTCGCCACCCTCGCGGTGTTCGTGGTCGCGGTGGCGACCTATCACCCGGTGACGGCGGGCGTCAGGAAGGCGGCCAGCGCCGCGGCGTAGGCCGGAACGTCGGCGGCGCCCATGATTTCGCGCGCCGAATGCATGGCCAGCTGGGCCGCCCCGACATCGACCGTCGTCATGCCGGTCCCCGCGGCGGTCATCGGGCCGATGGTCGAGCCACACGGCAGATCGGCGCGATGCACGTAGCGCTGCAACGGAACTCCCGCCTGCGCACATGCGAGCGCGAACGCGCCGGCGCCGACCGCGTCGGTGGCGTAACGCAGGTTCTGGTTGACCTTGAGCACCGGGCCGCCGTTCACCTGGATCCGGTGGGCGGGCTCGTGCCGCTCCGGGTAGTTGGGATGCGTCGCGTGCGCCATGTCGCCGGAGGCGCAGACCGAAGCGGCTACCGCGGCAAAAAATTCGGCGCGATCGCCGCCGCGGGACAGCACGATCCGTTCCAGCACCGTCGGGAGCAGCTCGGACTGGGCGCCACGATCGGACTGGCTGCCGACCTCCTCGTGATCGAAGGTGGCGAACACGGGAATAGCCGCGCCCGGCGCTTCGACCGCGGCGAGGAAGGCGTGCAGGCCCGCGTAGCAGGTGCCCTGGTTGTCCAGCCGGGGCGCGCTGACCAGGTCCCGGTCGCGGCCGACGATTCGGCTCGGCGCCAGGTCGTGCGTCATCAGTTCCCAGCCGAGCAGCGCGGCCGGGTCGAGCTCCGCGCGCTCGGCGACGAAGGCCAAGAAGGAACGCGGCTCGTGGCCGACGCCCCACACCGCGTTGACATGCCGCTGTGGATCCAGCGTGACGCCCTTGCGGTCGTCGGACAGGTGAATGGCCAGCTGCGGCACCCGCAGGATCGGCTCGTCGATCCGAACCAGCTGCTCGCGCACCGCATCTCCGTCGCGCACGGTGAGCCGCCCGGAGATGCCGAGCTCGCGGTCGAGCCAGGAATTGAGCCACGCCCCGCCGTAGGGTTCCAGGCCGACCAGCTGCCAGCCCGCCGACGCCAGATCGGGGTGCTGTTTGACGCGCAGGTTCGGGCTGTCGGTGTGCGCGCCGACCACCCGGAACGGTGTCACCCCCGCGGCGTCCGACGTCGCCCACGCGATCAGTGAGCCGCCCCGCACCACATAGTGCTTACCCGGGCCGTCCGATGGCCACGGTGCCGATTCGTCGAGGCGGGTGAAACCGTTCGCGTCCAGTTCGCCCGCCACGGTCCGGCAGACGTGGAAGGGCGAGGGCGACTCATCGATGAACGCGCACAACCCGGTGGCCGTGGCAGCAGTGGTGGAAACGGGCATGCTGCGATCCTAGGGTCCGGTGATCTTGTGCAGGGAAGATGCTGATCAGGGCAGGGCCGGTGGCGTTCCCGCCAGGCGCGAACGCCGACCTGCCCACCTACTACCTGCTAAGTCATCCGCTAAGTCATCCTGCTGCTGCTCGGTACTACTGGTGGTGCTGAACTACTTGGCGTACGTGTCGCAGGTCGCGGCCACCCGGCTCATCTTGGAGCCGAGTTCCGGACTCTCGCCGAGGGCCTGGTCCAGACCGTTGGTCATTTTCTGGCCGACCAGCTGCTGCAGCGTATTCGCACGCACATCCGGCGCGACCTCGTACGCCATCTTCAACATGCCCTTCTGCATCGGTGAGGCGTCGAGCCGCGCCGCCATCTCCGGCAGTTCCGTGTGGATCGCGCCGTCAATTTGCGTGAAGGAGCACTGCGAGGTGAGCAGCGGCGAGAGATCGCCGATCATATCCGCGGACGCAATTCCCGTACCGAACAACGAAGCACCTGCGGCGATCCCGCTGATGGCGAGAGAGGCGAAGGCGTAACGCGGGTTGAGCATCTTCATGAATTCACCCTTCGGAGAGCTCGATCGGATGTTCGGGGCTGAATACCCCGGCGGTGATGGTACCCAAGGAATTCCACGGGTCACCCACCGCGTCCGGCCAGCGCACGTTTACGCCGGATTCGCCGTGCGTGCTTTGACTGCCGGACATGGGCGAATCGCGCCGAATATTTCCGGACGGACCTTTCCGGCGGCGTTGGCGCGTCGAACATCGTTGCGCCCCATGGCGGCAACGGATACCGCCGCATGTCAACTGACCAGTTCGTAAGCCATTCTACGTAATTCGGACATTACATCGTGTCGCCGCACGAACAGTACGAGCGGCGTGCTAAAAGCTTGTCCTATGAATTGGAGCGTAAACGCAGAAGCGCACAACTCCCGCAGATCACGTTCCGTAGCCACCATCGCGGCGTCCGGACTGATCGCCTGCGCTATGACAACATTCGGGGTATCGGCGGCTACGGCCGATCCGGCCACCGACGCGAAACTGGTAACCACCTCTGTTACTTCACCCGACGGCTCGCGAATAACCGACACCGAGTCCATCGACGACCGCAATATCCGACTTCAGGTTTATTCCGCGGCAATGGACAAGACCTTTCCGGTCGAGATTCAGCGCCCCGCGGATACCTCGGTGCCAAGGCCCGCCCTGTATCTGCTGAGTGGCGCGGGCGGCGGCATCGACATCGCCTCCTGGCAGGCGCAAAGCGACGCGCGCCAGTTCATGGCGGACAAAAATGTCAACCTGGTGCTGCCGATCGGTGGCATGTTCAGTTATTACACCGACTGGATCAAGGATGACCCGGTACTCGGGCGCAACAAGTGGAAGACCTACCTGACCGAGGAACTGCCGCCCATCATCGACGCGGCACTCGGTACCAATGGCGTGAATTCCATCGCGGGCATCTCCACCTCGGCCACCACGGTGCTTGCCCTGCCCATCGCCAAGCCCGGCCTCTACAAAGCCGCCGCCGCCTATAGCGGCTGTGCCCAGACCAGCGATCCGCTCGGTTCGCGGTTCGTGAAATTCGTGGTCGACGGGTACGGCAATGCCAACCACGAAAACATGTGGGGGCCGACGGGATCGCCCGAATGGCTCGCCAACGATCCGTACGTCAACGCCGAAGGGCTGCGCGGCACGGAGCTGTATATCTCGTCGGGCAACGGCCTGCCCGGCCGCTATGACACCCTGGACGGCCCGCACACCCAGCCGGGCGTGAGCGGGCTGGCCAATCAGATCATCATCGGCGGCATGATCGAGGCGGCCACCAATAACTGCGCGCATAATCTGCAGACCAGGCTGAACGAACTCGGCATCCCGGCGACATATGCGCTGCGCGATTCCGGCACGCACTCGTGGGGCTACTGGCAGGACGAGTTGAAGGCGTCCTGGCCGGTCCTGGCGCACGGTATGGGCTTGCCTGCCTGACGGCTACGACCAGCAGCTAGCGGTCACTGGAGGACCGGGTACGGCCTGTGCACAGGCCGCCCGGTCCTTCCTTGCGTTCGCCGGGCATGAGTTACCGTGCGGGACATGGCAGGCCGCGGGGACAAGGCGGATCGGCGGGACAGAGGCGGTCCGACAGCGCGGGTGTGAACACCGGCAAGGCGGTACGTATTCAGAGTCGAGCGGCCCGACAGATTCACGGCCGTTTCGCTGAGGGAAGCGCGGCCGGGTGCTCTGAGCTACGACATCGAGAGTCACCCGTACAGGCGCGTCAGCAATATATTGCGGCTTCTGGCACGTGCTTATAGCCGAAAACGAGATCGTGCCGGACGCCTGCAGTGCGTCCGGCACGATCTCGATCTGTCCAGCTAGACAGGGGCCTAGCTGGGCTGGTGCAAACTAGACGACCGCGATGATGATCGCCAGAATCACACCGAGGGCCGCGACAGCAGCACCGAGAAAACTACCAACACCGGGGAGCAGCATTCTTCCTCCTGTTTATGGATTGGCCCACTGCGATGCGCAGTGGCCATCATTGCCAGTTTGTGGCTTGTGAATGTCGAACAGCCTCACTCGGGAGGCGTTCATGATCTCGGCCTGCTCGGAGACTTCCAGTCGGACGCTCGATTCAACGGAGCGTCCGGCGCGATCTCGACCTCAGCCGGCCAGAGGGTTTTTAGCTAGACGACGGCGATGATGATTGCGAGAATCACGCCGAGGGCCGCAACGGCAGCACCCAGAAAACTACCAACACCGGGCAGAAGCACAGTTCCTCCTGTTTGTCGGTCGAGCTTGATCAGATGTCGAACTGCCTCGACCACAGCGAATCAGCCGAGGTTCGCCTCACCGAGGAGGCTTTCAACGAACTCAGCTAGCTGGAAGGCTGCTGATTAAACGACGGCGATGATGATCGCCAGAATCACGCCGAGGGCCGCGACAGCAGCACCGAGGAAACTACCAACACCGGGGAGCAGCATTTTTTCTCCTGTTTGTCGGTGGATCAAATGATCGAGCAGTAGCGAGGACGCCGACTGCCGATTGGAGACTGTAGAACATCACCGGCCGATACAAAAATCGGCCGAGGCCGCCTCACTGCGGAGGCGGCTTCGTGATCTCGATCAGTTCTGCGAACTAGACAACCGCGACGATGATGCCGAGAATCACGCACAGAGCGGCCACAGCGGCACCGGCCATACTTCCAACGACGGGGAGCAGCATTGTTCCTCCTGATAGTAGGTCGAACCATTTGATCGATCGGCGGCGGTCGCCACCGGCGATTTCATACTGTCGACTTCCTCGACATATCAGAAAGTAGCCGACGTTGCCTCACATCGGAGGCGTTTGACGAACTCGGTCAGTTGGAAACTTAGACGACCGCGACGATGATGCCGAGAATCACGCACAGAGCGGCAACAGCGGCACCAGCCATACTTCCAACCACGGGCAGCAGCATTGTTCCTCCTGATAGTAGGTCGATCCATGGATGACTTAGCGTTGGTGATCATGCCAACTGTCACGGAACAAACCTCGAACCGACTCGGCGTGTCGGCAAATTCAACGACACACCCCCGTTCTGGGCGGCGAATTTAATTGGACGCCAATACTCATTAATCGAATTGGACGATCGACCGGCCAGCCCAATGCTCAACCGGCGCAAGCAAATCCATCGAACGCGACCCCATCGGACAATCCCCATACCATCCATCCCGTGGCACATGCAAAAGCGCAGGAAGGGGCAGATAGTCCACCAGTCGGCAAAAGTCGCCACAGCGCACAACGGGAGTCCGCAACAGCCCTGGTGATCACCGCGCACGGAGCGCAATCACATAGACGGCATCAGGTCAATGACCCAAATCAGAAAGGCTTCCACTTCGGATATACCGAATCGTTCACCGTCAATCAATTCCACACAGAATTGACAAGTGAGCGGCCGATCACGGCAATTACCGACGGATCGGACTTTCAGGACATTTGTCCTCGAATTCGCGTTACTCAGGGTTCGCTGAAACGAGTTCCAGCAGTCGCATGAGTTCGGTGTAGCGCCGCGCACCGATCCGGGAACGCAGTTCCTGCTCCGCGCGCGCCTCCTCGGCCCGCACCGCGGCGACCAACTCCGCACCGAGCCTGCTCAGCCCGATCAGGATCCGCCTGCGGTCGTCCTGCGCCGCCAGCCGGAAGATCAGTCCGCGCTCGGCCAGGTAGTCCGCGTGCCTGGTCGCCGAGGACGGGGCGAGCTGCGACCTGGCCGCTAGCTCGCTCATGGTGATGCCGGTCTCACTGGAGAGATTCGACAACATCGACCACTGGTCGGGTGTGAGCTGCCTGGCACACAGTGCGGCGTCCAAGTGACGCAGCCAACCGCGTTCCGCGGCACGCAGCGCACCATGCAGCGTCGAATATCCGCTTACAATGGTCGTCATTGTTATTCCTGCCTGCCATGAATTTCGCTCTAACGAGAAGAAGAGTACCGAATGCCGGCGTTCGGCGAGAGCCCAGAGGGCACTATCGAGATCCTGAACATAGTCCCGATGCAGGGACCTGGCGGTATCGTGGCACCCTCCTGCGACGCGGCGATTTCGCTTGCCGTCGACGAAATCAACCGGGGCACAGGAATTCTCGGGCGCGAAATTCGTACTACGAATATTGATGGCGGGCGCCCGCCACACGAGGTGGCCAGCGAGGTTTCCGCCCTGCTCGCCACCGGCATGGTGGACGCGATCACCGGTTGGCACACCTCCGCGGTGCGGCGGGTGGTGGCCAGAGCGACCGCCAGCCGGGTGCCCTATTTATTCGCCACCGGGCACGAGGGTCTACCGGACGAGCTACCCGGTGTGCTGATGCTCGGCGAGCACCCGGCGGGGCAGACGCTGCCCGCGCTGCACTGGCTCGCGCGCGAGCACGGCGTGCGCCGCTGGGCCATCATCGGCAACGACTACATCTGGCCGAGGGAGTCGGCCAAGGCGATCCGCAACAGCCTGACCGACCCCGCCGACGTCGTACTGGAGCGGTTCGTGCCGCTCGGCGCACCCGATTTCGGTGACTTCCTGAACCATCCGGCGCTGGACCAGGCCGACGGCGTGGTGATCCTGATGGTCGGCGCGGATGTGTCCCGGTTCAACCGGCAGTTCGCCGCGACCGGACGCGCGGCCGAGCAACTGCGGATCAGCCCCGCCGCCGACGAGAACGTGTTACTGGCAGGTGGTGCGAGCGCCAACCACAACTTCTATGTCGCGTCCAGCTTCTTCATCGACGAGCACACCTCGGACGGGCGGGACCGAGTCGACCGCTATCGCAAGCTGCACGGCGAATTCGCGCCCGCGCTGACCAGTTTCAGCAACATGACCTACGAGGCCATTCACACGCTGGCCGGACTCGCGCACGCAGTGGGTTCGCTGCGGGTGCCCGACGTGCTCGGCGCCATCGACCACGGCGTGCTGCTGGACACCCCGGGCGGGCAGCGAGCCTTCCAGGGCAACCAAGCCATCCAGCACGGCTACATCGCCCGCGCGAACGGCGTGCGATTCGACATCGTCGCCAGAATCACCTGAGCTGTGTTAATTGCGGCGCCTGCGGCGCCGCGTGTTCGCGGCCCCCTGGTGTCGCGCGTCCGAGCTGTCGAGACTCGCGCCTGCGGCGCATGCGCTTCGACAGCTCGGACGCGCGACGGGCCGCGAACGGTGAATGCTCGATCTCGCTGCGCTCGAAACCTGGGCACTACCGAGTGGCCCGGATTCCGATTCACCGGCGGCACGGGGCCAACCCCCGTGTTGCCAAGGATGCAACCGGGCGTGGTTACGGGCCGAGGGATCGATCGATCAGGCGGAGACCAGGGTGTCCAGTACCGAGAGGAACAGGCCGAGGCCGTCGTCGCTCGGGCCGGTCAGTGCCTCGGTGGCGTGTTCGGGGTGCGGCATCAGGCCGACGATGCGGCCGTCGGCGGACGCGATGCCCGCGATGCCACGCTGCGAACCGTTCGGGTTATCGCCCGCGTAGCGGAACACCACCCGGCCCTCGCCCTCCAGCTCGTCGAGCACGGCGGTGCTGGCCTGGAAGCGGCCCTCGCCGGACTTCAACGGGACCAGGAGCTGGGCACCGGCCTCGTAGCGCGAGGTCCACATGGTCGACGCCGACTCCACCCGCAGCCACTCGTCGCGGCAGATGAAGTGCAGCCCCTCGTTGCGGGTCAGCGCGCCGGGCAGCAGCCCGGCCTCGCACAGCACCTGGAAGCCGTTGCAGATGCCGAGCACCGGCAGGCCGGCCTTCGCGGCGCGCACGACCTCGCCCATCACCGGCGCGAACCGGGCGATGGCGCCGGCGCGCAGGTAGTCACCGTAGGAGAAGCCGCCGGGCACGATCACCGCGTCGACGTTCTTCAGATCGGCGTCCGCGTGCCACAGGCTGACCGCCTCGGCACCGGCCAGGCGCACCGCCCTGGCCGCGTCGACATCGTCGAGCGTGCCAGGAAACGTGATGACCCCGATGCGTGCGGTCATGACAGCCGGGTGACTTTCCACTCTTCGATCACGGTGTTGCACAGCAGTGCTTCCGCGATCTGCTCGAGCTCGGCGTCACCGACACTGTCGTCGACATCGAGTTCGAATCGCTTGCCCTGCCGTACATCCGAGATGCCCTCGAATCCCAGGCGCGGGAGCGCACCGACGATGGCCTGTCCCTGGGGGTCCAGGATCTCGGCCTTCGGCATCACCTCGACCACGACTCGTGCCACGCGTTGCTCCTCATGTGGTGGTGGGGGGTTACCTGAGCAGCGTAGTTGTGCTGGTTGCCCGCGCCGCCCTCGGGGTCGGCCAAAATTCGCCCCGCGTGCCCGAGTTCCGGCCGCGCAATAGCATGGCGGGATGCGCATAGCTCACTTCGGCCACTCCTGCCTCCTCGTCGAGCTACACGGCAAGAAGGTGCTGTTCGATCCGGGCACCTTCGCGCACGGCTTCGAGGGGCTCACCGATCTGGACGCCATCGCGATCACCCATCAGCATCCCGATCACATCGACCCGAACCGGATCGAGGCACTCGTCGACGCCAATCCCGGCGCCCGGCTGCTGTCCGATCCACAGACCGCGCGGCAGCGTGGCGAAAAGTGGGAGGCGGTGCACGCGGGCAACGTGCTGACGCTTGGCGAACTGCGGATCACCGGAGGCGGCGGCAGGCACGCGGTGATCCACCCGGAGATCCCGGTGGTCGACAACACCGTGTTCCAGCTCGGCACCCCGGACGATCCGGCACAGCTCGTGCACCCCGGCGACTCGCTGTGGGTGCCGCCAGTCCAGGTCGGCGTGCTCGCGATCCCGGCGGCCGCGCCGTGGATGAAGCTCAGCGAGGCGGTGGACTACCTGCGTGCGGTCGCGCCGCGCACCGCGCTGCCCATCCACTACGGCATCATCGAGCAGGCGGCACAGGGCATCTACTTCGGCAGGTTGTCCGAAATGGGGCCCGCCGACACAGAATTCACCGTGCTGGAGCCGGAAGACCAGCGCGACTTCTAGCGCTTCCGGCTCCGCACCCAGCTACCCGGGCTGGTCGGCGTAGTTCAGCAGGAACAGCGCCTCGGCCAGCGCCATGTGCTCGATTTCGGACGGATCAACGCTCTCGTTGGGGGCGTGGATCAGGCTGGTCGGCTCCTCGACGCCGAGCAGCATGATCTCGGCGTCGGGGTAGGTGTCGGCGAAGACGTTGCACAGCGGAATCGATCCGCCCTGTCCCTGGGTGGTGGCCGCGCGGCCGTACGAGGCCGCCAGCGCGGTCTCCATCGCCTCGCGAGCCGGGCCGCCGTTGCCGGACCGGAACGGCGCGCCGATGCCTTCCAGTTCGATGGTGAGCTCGGCATTCCACGGGGTGTTCGCCTCGAGGTGCGCGACGAGCGCCTTGTGCGCACGCTCCGGATCGGTGCCGGGCGGGATGCGCAGGTTGAGCCTGGCGCGCGCCGACGGCTGGACGGCGCCGGTCGAGCCGACCACCGGCGGGGCATCGATCCCGAGCACCGTCAAAGCCGGTCGCGCCCAGAGCATGTCGGCGACGGTGCCGTCACCGACCAGCTCGACGCCGCGCAATACGCCTGCGTCCGTACGGTATTGGTCCTCCGGGTACTGCACGCCGGACCAGCGCTGGTCGTTCGGCAGCCCGGCCACCGTGGTGTTGCCGTGCTCGTCGCGCAGCGTGGCGAGCAGGTGGATCAGCGCGGCGAGCGCGTCCGGGGACGGTCCGCCGAACATACCGGAATGCAAAGGGCCGGTGAGTGTTTGAATGGTAACGACGACATTCACGCTGCCGCGCAACGTTTCCGTCAGCGTCGGCACGCCCGCGGCGAAGTTTCCGCAGTCCCCGATCAGGATCGCGTCGGCGCGCAACAGGTCTGGGTTGGCCTCGACGAAACGCTCCAGCCCGCCGGTGCCCTGCTCCTCGGATCCCTCGGCGACCACCATGACACCGAGCGGCAGGTCCGGCCCCAGCGCGCGCAGCGCGGTCAGGTGCATGACGATGTTGCCCTTGCAGTCGGCGGCGCCGCGGCCGTACCAGCGACCGTTCTTCTCGGTCAGCTCCCAGACCGGCGTGCGCCAGGCCGCACTGTCCAGCGGCGGCTGCACGTCGTAGTGGCAGTACAGCAGCACCGTCGGCGCACCTGGCGGCGCCGGGCGGGCCGCGATCACCGCCTTGCTGCCGTCCGGCGTCTCGTGCAGTCCGGCCCTGGTCAGCCCCGCCGCGACGAACGCGTCCGCGACCCACTGCGCGGCCCGTTCGCATTCCGCAGGCGGGAACTGCCGCGGATCGGCCACCGACTTGAACGAAACAAGCTGTGTCAGATCGGTTTTCGCCTGCGGCATGAGCGCGGCCACCTTCGCGCGCAGCTCGGCGGTGCGGGAATCCTCGGTCATCGGCCAGCGCCTCACTTCTTTGTGTCGTCGCGCTCCATGTCGCGCACCCGGTGCCGGGACGGTCCGGGCGGCAGCGGCCGACAGCGCCGCTGGTCCACTCTGGCACGCACCGACCAGTACAAAGGTTGAAATCTAGTCGACCGAGCAGTCCGTGTCGCCCGACTTCCGGCGGCGGCACCGGCTCCGTGTGATTGGGTTGGGTCACCGCAGTTCGGTACCACTACGCGAGCGATACTCCGGAGGCCATCCGATGTCCCACAGCGCAGACTCCGACGACCTGTACGCGCTGCCCGGCATGAGCCGGGTCGCACCCAAGGCCGGTTTCCCGAAGCACGAACTGTTCGCCGAGGTCGCCTACGAGATCGTGCACGACGAGCTGATGCTCGACGGCGTCTCCCGGATGAATCTGGCCACCTTCTGCACCACCTGGGTGGACGACCAGGCCCGTCGGGTGATGGTCGAGTCGCTGGACAAGAACATCGTCGACAAGGACGAATATCCGCAGACCGCCGAGCTGGAGCGACGCTGCGTCCGGATGATCGCCGACCTGTGGCACTCCCCCGATCCGGCCGGCACGCACGGCACCTCGACCACCGGGTCCAGCGAAGCCGCGATGCTCGGCGGGCTGGCCGCCAAGTTCCGCTGGCGGCAACGCGGCGGCACCGGCACACCCAATTTCGTGTGCGGACCGGTACAGGTTTGCTGGGAGAAATTCGCTAGATACTTCGACGTCGAGATCCGCCGAATTCCGCTGCGCGGCGACCGCCTGACCATGCACCCGGACGATGTGGCCGCCTACTGCGACGAGCGAACCATCATGGTGGTGCCGACCTTCGGGCAGACCTTCACCGGACTGTTCGAGGACGTCGCCGGGATCAGCAACGCCCTCGACCGGTTGCAGGAGGCGAGCGGCCTGGATATCCCGATGCACGTCGACGCGGCCAGCGGCGGGTTCCTCGCCCCGTTCACCGCGCCCGACCTGACGTGGGATTTCCGGCTGCCGCGGGTGAAGTCGATCAACGCCTCCGGCCACAAGACCGGGCTCGCGCCGCTCGGCGTCGGCTGGGCGATCTGGCGCGAGGCGGCCGACCTGCCTGCCGAGCTGATCTTCGAGGTGGACTACCTCGGCGGCAGCATCGGCACCTTCAATCTCAATTTCTCGCGGCCCGGCGGGCAGGCGATCACGCAGTACTACGAGTTCATCCGGCTCGGCCGCACCGGATACACCCGGGTGCAGTCCGCGATCTACCGCGCGGCAAAGCATCTGGCGGCCGGCCTGCGCGAGCTCGGGGGTTTCGAGATGATCCACGACGGCGATCCGCACCGCGGCATCACCGCGGTGGCGTGGCGGTTGACCGGCGATCCCGGGTTCAATCTCTACGACCTGTCGGACCGGCTGCGCAGCAGGGGCTGGCTGATCGCCGCGTATCCGTTACCCGCGGACCGAGAGGACGAAACGATCATGCGCGCGGTAATCCGGCACGGCTTCACCGTCGACATGGCCGATCTGCTGCTCGCCGACATCGATCGGTGCATGAAACAGCTGGTGCGGCATCCGTTTTCGGCCTCGCTCACCCGGCAGGAAGCGGGCGGCTTCACGCACAGTGCGCGAGCCGCGGTGCCCGACAAGAAGATCGACACTGCTTGATCGTGCCGCCGCGTGAGCGCCGCCGCTCGATGTACGCCATTTCACGAGCGGCGGCGCCGATCGGCCACGCTCGGCGGTGCCGATAACCACGGAGCCGCGGTGCCCGACCACACCGCGCCGCGGCGTCTTTCAGGCCGCGCGCGCGATGGCAGGCGGCTCCCAGCGGTAGACGGCTCCGGTCGCGCCGTGGAACAGGGCCAGGTCGACAGCGTCGAGCATGGCCTGACGTGGACCGGAACGTTCCAGTTGGGCGGCCGACACCGCGAGACGCAGCATGCCGCCGCGGCGCGCGGTCCGCGCGGCCCCCATCACCAAGGCCCGACACCACCACGGTTCGGCCCGGAAGCCCTCGCCGATGCCGTACACCCGAACCTTCTGCGCCACATTGTTTTCCAGGTCCAAGATGGAGGTAAGGCCGAGCGCGACCCGGAAGCCGGCCTCGGGCAGCGCCTCGATGGCGCCCGCTGAGGCGTCCCAGCGCGGCGCGGCGAACAGCCTGGTGCGCAACTCCACCCGCTCCATCACCCGGTCCGCCGCGGTGAGCCGCAGCCGCGCCTCATGCCTTGGCAGCCTGGCGAATTCGGCCCGGCGGCGTTTGGTTGCCGCCTGGTCGTAGCCGTGCAGCACGATCGCGTCGCCGCGGGCCCGGCGGCCGCGCAGCCAGGCCTGCGTCGCGGGATCATCGACCAGCTTGTACTTGCCCTTCAGCCGGGGCGCCACGAGCAGCGACAGTGGCACACCGCGCTGGTCCATCTCGGCGGCGAACTCGATCGCCGCGTCCCGAGTGGTGTCCCTGATCCCGGAAACGGATACGACCAGCTCAGCGTTCATGAATCAACGGTGCCAGGGGCAGATGTACTGGGCGTGCAGGCGGGATGACCGGGCGACGAACACCGTGACACACGTTCTCGCCGAAATCCCCTTCCCTGTTGTGCCTACGCGTTGTACATTCGTGTAAGCACGTTGTCGGGCTCGGCGCTCGCCGATTCAGCCCGTGGGACCCTCCATCGAGGGGAGACGCTCGGATGCGGACAGTTTCTGTCAGGGAATTCTCTTACAACCCAAGCGCGATACTCGCGGAAGTAGAGCAGGGGGAAACAATCCAAGTGACCAAACACGGCAAGACCATTGCTGTTCTCTCGCCACCGTTCGACGAGATGAGCACGTACGACCGGCTGGTGGCGGAAGGTGTGATCATCCCGCCGCCAGGCGGAGCAAAAACGGCTGGCGAGGTGTTCGAGCATTTCGCAAACCTGTACAAGGACGTGGTCGTCGACTACGCGGCAGGCGACGCTGCGATGGAACGGATGGACAGGGAGGAAGAACAACGAGAGGAGCTGCTGCGGCGACTCGGCCGTGGCGAGGACCCGTGGGCAGCGAATACAGCGGTCTACGGCAGTGAGCCGAACGAGGCCGAAGGATGATCCTCTACCTCGATGCGTCGGCGATCATCACCAAGGTGACCGAGCGGAAGTACGTGCGGTCGCTGAACGAGTACATACAGCGGCATTCATCGGCGGAACTGGCTACCAACTCGATCGGATTCGTCGAGACGATACGCAAGAGCGATGAGTACGGCGACTTCCCGAACCTGATGCGAGAGTTGTCCGAGCAGTACACAAAGATTCCGGTAACCGACCGGATCTGCGACTCCGCCGCGTATCTTCCGCGGGGGCTGAAGTCCATGGACGCCATTCACGTTGCCAGTGCGATGCTATTGCAACGTGAACTGCTCGCATTGGTCACCTACGACGAAAAGATGGCAAAGGTCGCCCATCAAATAGGTCTACCCGTCGCCATGCCCGGCAGGAGATAGCACCGGCACCAAACGCCGGATCTGTTTGCCCGCAAGCAGATCCGGCGTGTGCGGGGGCCAATTTACGGATCCGGCCCCCGCCACCGGATTACGCGTCGGCCAAGCCCACCCGGTCCAGCACCCAGGCGTACTCGAAGGCAACTTCCTTCCACTTCTCATACCGGCCACTGACACCGCCGTGGCCCGCGCTCATCTCGGTCTTCAGCAGCAGCTGCGCGTCGCCGGTCTTGGTCGCGCGGAGTTTCGCGACCCACTTGGCGGGTTCGACGTAGAGCACTCGGGTGTCGTTGAGGCTGGTGATGGCCAGGATGGCCGGATAGTCCTTGGCTTCCACGTTCTCGTACGGGGCGTAGGACTTCATGTAGTCGTAGACGTCCTTGTCCGCCAACGGGTTACCCCACTCGTCCCATTCGATGACGGTCAACGGCAGCGACGGATCCAGGATCGAGGTGAGCGGATCGACGAACGGAACATTCGCCAGGATGCCGGCGAACAACTCCGGTGCCAGGTTCGCCACCGCGCCCATCAGCAGCCCACCCGCGCTGCCGCCGTCGGCGATCATCCGATCCGCCGCCGTCTTGCCCGTATCGATCAAATGCTGTGCGCACGAGACGAAATCGGTGAAGGTGTTCTTCTTGGTAAGCGTCTTGCCGTTCTCGTACCACAGCCGGCCCATCTCGCCGCCGCCACGCACGTGCGCGACCGCGAACACCATGCCGCGATCCAGCAGCGACAGCCGCGAGACGGAGAAGGAGGGATCCATGCTCGCCTCGTAGGAGCCGTATCCGTACAGCAGCAAGGGCTTCGGCGAATCCAGCGCGAGACCCTTCTTCCACACCAGCGAGATCGGGATCCGGGTGCCGTCCTCGGCGATCGCCCAATCCCGGTGCTGCTCATAATCGTTGGCGTCGTACCCGCCGAGCACCGGCTGCTCCTTGCGCAGCAGCAGGTCGCCGGTCGCAGGCACGTAGTCGAACACCTGCACCGGCGTGATGAACGAGGTCAGTCCGATGCGCAGGGTCGGCTGCGCCCACTCCGGGTTCGCGCCCGCGCCGACGGCGAAAAGCTCCAGGTCGAAGTCGAGCTCGCGCCGCTCGCCATACCCGCTGGCGGTCAGCGGCCAGACCGCCACCCGGGTCAGCGCCTCGCGGCGGTAACTCAGCACCAAGTGATCGGCGTAGGCATCGACGTCCTCGAGGCGCACGTCGTCGCGGTGCTCGATCAGCAGCGTCAGGTCCGACGGATCGGCGACCGGGGCGTCGGCGAGCACGAAGTTCTCCGCCTTCACGCCGTCGACCACATCGTTGTGCAGGATCAGGAACCGGTCCTCACCGCCGACCACCGCGTGCTCGGCGGAGTATTCGACGCCCTCGCGGCGCGGCAGGATGACTCGGAAGTCGCCCTCGGGATCGTCGGATTCGAGCACCCAGCCCTCGGTGGTGATCTTGGAACCGACCCAGATCATCAGGTACTTCTCCGAGCGGGTCGAGGTGATGCTCACCCAGTAGCGCTCGTCGGGCTCGTGGAAAACCTTCACGTCGGTGGCGGTCGGGGCCCCGAGCCGGTGCCGCCACACGGTGTCGGGCCGCCAGGACTCGTCGACCGTTTGGTAGAAGACGTGCGTGCCGTCCAGCGACCAGGTCGCGCCGGGCGCCGTCTCGGCGATCGCGTCGGACAACATCTCGCCGGTGCGCAGGTCCTTGAAGCGCAGCACGTACCGCTCGTCACCGACGGTGTCCACGGAGTAGGCGAGCAGGTTGCCGTCGTGGCTCAGCGAGAACGCGCCGAGCGCGAAGAAGTCGTGCCCCTCGGCGACCACGTTGCTGTCCAGCAGGATCTGTTCGCCGGGCACCTCGGTGCCCGCCTCCAATTGCGGTGGAGTCCAGGCGTCGATGCCTTCGGCGTCGGCCGCGATCGGACACCGGCAGTGCACGCCGTACTGCTTGCCCTCGAAGCTGCGCGAGTAGTACCAGTACTCGCCCATCCTGGTCGGCACGGACAGGTCCGTCTCCTGGGTGCGGCCCTTGATCTCGTCGAAGATCGAGTCCCGTAGCTGGGCAAGGTGCGCGGTCTGCGCCTCGGTGTACGCGTTCTCCGCCTCGAGGTGCGAGATGACTTCGGGGTTTTCCTTGTCCCGCAGCCACTCGTACTCGTCGACGAACACGTCACCGTGATGCACGCGTTCGGTGGGCACCGTCTTGGCGATCGGTGCCGTCACCCCGTCGAGGTCTGAGATCGTTCCGGTACCGCTGTCGAGAGCCATGGGCTCCACCGTAGCGGCGCGGGCCACGGCCGTCCTGCCAGGACCCGGCAACCGCCCTGCTCGAGCTGTCGCGCAGCGCAATTGGTGCGCTACGGCCCCTCGGCGGGCGGTTGGGTGCCGGACGCGGCCTGGATGACCGAGTCCAGTACCTCGCGGGTGCGGTCCAGATCACGCATGGCCTGTTCGATCCGCTCGCGTTCCCCGGAGAGCTTCTGCACCAGGAACGGAGTGGCCGCCGCGTTCGGGGTGCCATCCACGTCGTGGATGCAGGGCAGCAGTTCGCCGACGGTGTCGCTGTGCAGGCCCGCGGCGAACATCTCCTGGATGCGCCGGACCCGGTCGACGGCCGCTGCCGGGTACTCGCGCTGACCGCCGGAGGTCCGCTCCGACGCGAGCAGTCCCTTGGTTTCGTAATACCGCAGCGACCGGACGCTGACGCCGGTCCGCTCGGCCAGTTCACCGATGCGCACAATCACTCCTTGACCTGACATTGATGTCAGGTTTTACGGTACAGGAATGCTGCTACTGACCGAATACCGCACTCCCGCACGCACCCTGCCCAATCGGATCGTGATGTCGCCGATGACCCGGCTGCGCTCGCTGCCCGACGGCTCGCCGACCAGCGACGTCGCCGACTACTACGCCCAGCGGGCGACCGCCGGGCTCATCGTGACCGAGGGCATTTGGCCGCATTCGACCGGACAGAGCGAGGCCTGGGTGCCCGGTCTGCAAACCGCACGACACGTCGAGGCGTGGCGGCGGGTCACCGAGGCCGTCCATGCCAACGGGGGACGCATCTTCGCGCAGTTGATGCACGGTGGACGCAAGGGTCACCCGCTCGCCCGGATCGACGGCTCCTGGCCCGCGGGCCCGTCCGCGGTACTGGACGAGGATCGCGTGCACCTGATCGACGGTGGCAAGGGCGAGCCGATCACCCCGGCGGCACTCGACCGCGCCGAGATCGCACGAGCCGTCGAGCAGCACGCCGCCGCCGCTCACAACGCTATCGCCGCCGGCTTCGACGGTGTCGAAATCCACGGCGCCAACAGCTATTTCGTACATCAGTTCTTGGCGGACAACACCAACCTGCGCACCGACGAATTCGGCGGGTCGATCGAGAATCGGATGCGCCTGCCGCTGGCCGTCGTCGATGCCGTGACCGCCGAGATCGGCGCGCACCGCACCGGAATCCGCCTCTCCCCCGGCAACCCGCAGTTCAACATGTTCGAAGCCGACCCGGCCCCGCTCTACCGCGCGCTGGTCACCGAACTCGACCGCCGCGGCCTGGCTTACCTGCACCTGACCGACAACGACAGCTACCGGGCGCTGGCCGATCTGCGGCCACGCTGGCGCGGCACCCTCATCGCCAATATCGGCGAAAACCGTGCGCCGACAACGGCCGAGGGCGCCGAGGACGTGCTGCGCGCGGGCCTGGCCGACCTGGTGTCGTTCGGCCGTCCCTTCATCGCGAATCCCGATCTCGTCCGTCGCCTCACCCACGGCCTGCCCCTCGCCGCAATCCGCGAGCACCTGCTCTACGGCCGCACCGCCGAGGGCTACAGCGACTACCCGCACCGGCAGCCCGCCGAAGTACCGGCTCGCTGATTCGGGCATCGGGGTTTACCCGGAGGTCAGGCTTCGAGCAGCTTCACCTTGTTGTTCGAGCGGTCGGCGAGGATCGCGCCTGCCGCGGCGAGCACCACGAGCATCACGATCTGACCGCCCCAACCGCCCGGCACCCAGTCGAGCAGGCCCCAGACCTGAGATTTGCTGTGGTCGATGAGCAGGCGGATAACGGCTTGGGCCGACGCGACCACCAAGACCATGCCGACGATCTGCAACCCGACCCATACGTTCTTGGCCATCACACTCTCCGTTTCCTAGTTGGCCGATAGCGACGTTTCTCATGGTTGCCCTGAGGCAGGTCAGCGCACATCGGCCATCGGTCTGCGGGCGGTTCATCCTTTGGTCGATCCGAATTCGCCCTGGAGGCCGATGCGCCGGCGAACGCGCGCCACCTACAGTCGCGTCATGTCCACCGCACCCCTGTCGTCGGCGCCACCGCTTCGGCCGTGGTCGCACGCCTGGCGGATGGCTGCGGTGCTCATGATCGGCCTGTGGGCGTGGTCCACCACGAACAGCGAAATGGCGCCGATCGACGGCGCGCTGCTGACCTGGTTCCAGGTGGGGGACCCGCTGCTCGGCCTGGCCTGCATGCTGCTCACCCTGCTGCGGCGCCGGTATCCGGTGGCGACCGCGGCGATCGTGACGGTGGCGTCCACCGCGTCGGTCACCGCCAACGGCGCGGCGGCGCTCGTGCTGTGTTCGCTGGCCACCCGGCGGCGTTACCCGGAGACGATCGCGCTGTCCATCGTCAGCATCGGGACCGGCTTACTCACCGAAAGCGTGATCTACCCGAAAAATACCGACCTGCAACCCTATTGGGTCGGGCCGTCGGTGCTCACGGCCGCCGTCGCCGTTGTCGTCGCGGTCGGCTTCGCGGTCGGGGCGCGACGAGACCTGGTGTGGTCGTTGCGTTCTCGCGCGGAGACCGCCGAGCGGGAACAGCACGCGCGGGCCGCCGAGGCGCGCCTGCTCGAACGCAATCGCATCGCGCGGGAGATGCACGATGTGCTGGCGCATCGGATTTCGGTGGTGGCGATGCACGCCGGCGCGCTCGGGTTCCGCACCGACCTGACCAGGGAGCAGACCGCGACGACGGCGAAAACCATCGCCGAGAACGCCCATCTCGCACTGCAGGAGTTGCGTGAGGTGCTTGGCGTGCTGCGTACCAGCGACGACTCGCTCACCGGCACCCCGGAACCGCCGCAGCCCACGCTGGCCGATCTCGCGCGCCTGGTGGACGAGGCACGCTCGGCGGGCATGGACGTGTCGATCACCGACACCACCACCGACGACCTCCCGGCGACCAGCGCACGCACGGCGTATCGCATCGCCCAGGAGGGACTGACCAACGCACGCAAGCACTCTCCCGGCGCCGCGGTCCGGGTGCGCATCGACGGCGGGCCGGGCCAAGATCTGATCGTCGACGTCGGCAACTCGGCGCCGCACCATCCCGGCCTCGCGTTGCCGTCCTCCGGCTACGGCCTGCTCGGTCTCACCGAACGGGCCCAACTGGTCGGCGGCACACTGGATTACGGCCCCGACCCGGCAGGCGGATTCCGGCTGCGTGCCGTGTTGCCGTGGCCCGCCGTTATCGTCAAGAGCGACAGATGAATACCCGCGTCCGCGTGGTCGTCGTCGACGACGAGCCGTTGGCGCGCTCGGCGCTGACGCTGATCCTCGGCGGCGATCCGGAGCTGGAACTGGTCGGCGAGGCCGCCGACGGCGAACAGGCAGTCGCCGTGGTCCGCGAACAGTCGCCCGACGTCGTGCTGATGGACATCCGGATGCCGATCCGGGACGGCCTCGACGCCACCCGCGAACTGCTGAGCCGGGCCGACCCACCCCGGGTGCTCGTGCTGACCACGTTCGACGCCGACGACATGGTGTTGCAGGCGTTGCGGATCGGCGCACACGGGTTCCTGCTCAAGGACACACCTCCCGCCGAAATCGTCGCCGCGGTCAAACAGGTGGCGGCGGGTCGGCCGATGCTCTCGCCGAGCGTTACCGCGCAACTGATCTCGGTCGCCACCGCCGGGTCGAGTGACGAAGCGGCGGCGCGCGAGCGGGCCCGCGCCGCCCTCACCTCGCTGACCGAGCGCGAACGTGACGTCGCCGAGGCGATCGGGCGTGGTCTGTCCAACTCCGATATCGCCAAGGAAATGCACCTGAGCATCGCGACCGTGAAGTCGTACACCAGCAGGCTGCTCACCAAGCTCGATGCCGAAAACCGGGTGCAGATCGCGATTGTCGTGCTCAATGCTAGGAAAACGGCTGTGCCCTTACCGAATTCAGGCTCCGATGGCCGGGGCGATGGTCGACCATGACGCGTGCAGCGTGTCCTGCCAATAGGACCAGGAATGAGTTCCGGTGGCGCTGTAGTCGACTCGGGCGGGGATGCCGAGGCCGCGCAGGCGCTGCTCGAATGAGACGACGCACGCGTTGACGCCGACCTCCACCGGGCCGCCGAGAAAGATGTTCTCGGCCAGTTGGGGTTTGATCTCCGTCTCGTGCGGGCCAGGGATGCCAGTGCCGCTGGACAGATAGATTGTCTTGCCGCGCAAGCGTTCTGCCAGCAGAGCCGGGTCGTGTTCGGCCCAGGCCTGGCTGCCGGGAGGTCCCCACATATTGAGTGGGTTGCCGCCGCGGTTGGCGATGGAGAACATCACCGCGCCCATCGCCAGGCCGGTGTCGGGGCAGGCGCTGTAGCCCGCGACGGCGCGGTACAGCCACGGGTTGCGGGCCGCGAGGATGAAGGCCGCGTTGCCGCCCATCGACAACCCGCCGATCGCGTTGACGCCGTTGCCGTTGAAACGGGCGTCGATCAGCGGTGGCAGTTCCTCGGTCAGGAACGTCTCCCACCGGTAGTGGCCGAGTTGCGGATCGTCCTGTTGCCAGTCGGTGTAGTAGCTGGCCTCGCCGCCGACCGGGAGCACGACGTTGACGTTCGCACCGGCGAAGAATTGTTCCGCGTCGGTGGCGTTGGTCCAGGTGCTCTGACTAGTGCCGGGGTCTAGGCCATCCAACAGGTAATAAGCGGGTCGCGGGCCGCCGCCCACCGGATGCAGCACCTGAACCTGAACGGTCTGTCCCATCGCGGGTGAATTGATGAACACCGCGGTACGCGTCGGGCTCAGGATGTCGACCCGCTCGAGCTGCGCGGCCGAGGCGGTCGCAGGTCCGATGACCGCGGGCCCGAGCAAGCCGAGCGCCACGGTCAGCACTACTACAGCAACTGGTGTTCGACGCACGGTCACACCTCCATCGCCGCATCACAACGGCTTTTAAAGGTAGCTCACCGCCAGGCGTTGCGGAAGTGACGAAGCTCTCTGGCGTTCGCTCAGCAAATTAGCTGGACCCCGGAACGTCCCTCGCTCATACCGCCTGGCGAACGAACCGTTCAGCGGCTCAACGCCCCCCGAATCGACCCAGCCAGATAATCCAGATCAGCCCGCCGCGGACTCGTCGGCCGCCCCCGCAACCCGAACCCGTCCCCCGCCGTCCGCGGAATCACATGCAAATGCACATGGAACACCTCCTGCCCCGCCGTCACCCCATCGGCAAGAAAGAAATTCACCCCATCACACCCCACCTCACTCACCCGCAACGCCGCAGCCACCCGCTGCCCCACCTGAAACAACTTCCCGCCAACCACCGGATCCAACTCCGCAAGACTGCGCGCCACCACCTTGGGCACCACCAACACATGCCCCGGCGTCATCGGCCGAATATCCATGAACGCCAACACATCATCGTCCTCATACACCCGACTGGCCTCAGCCCGCCCAGCAATGATCTCCCCAAAAATCGTGTACGGATTCACGCCGAAACCCTAACGCGCGCGATGACCCCCGCCCGCGATAAATTCGCTACCGCGCCCCAACTCGACAGAGGCATACTGACGACAGCTCTTGGCACTAGCTGGGAGAAGTGGACCCGGCTCGTCACCGGACGGTGGGAAGCCGGTTCCGCGCCGCGCGGAGCTCCGACCCGCCAGCCGCGCGTAGCGGCACCGCAATTGCATAGCCACTGAACATCAGATGCAGTAACATCGAGATAGCTCTTGGCACTAGCTGGGAGAAGTGGACCCGGGTCCTGGCCGGACGACCAGCATCCGGGTTTCGCGCTGTAATGGGGGGCTATCCACGTCGAAGATCAATCGCACGAGCGGCGTGATCGCTGCCTTCCACTTGCCGCCAGCTCCAAATGCCCAAGCTGCGGCGTCCGCCCACCACAAGCAAGGCTCGGTGTGTGGCGGCATGTGTGCGTACTGAAGTTCTGCAGAGGTTTTTCGTAGAACCGACGCGATGGAGTGGCGATCACGTTGATCCTGACTCTCCCGCGACTCGACGACCAGCCGATTGGCCTTGATGTCGACCAAGTCGGTCACAAGTTCCGTCATACAGTCATGCCGAGTTCCGACCTCTGGACCACGGCCTTTGTAAATCGCAACCGCAACACCTCGACAACGGGCCATAGCAGCGATGATCTGACGCTGTCGCTGCTCCGACTCGTCGTTGAAGTGCCATCGACGCTGGCCAGGGAGACAAAACCCGCGAACCAGCGCACGTGCCTGATGCAGTTGCTCACCTGGGATCAGCACCGCACACAGGATGTATCTGTCCCGGCGGATCGATTCGTCCACAAAGGCATGAATGGTCACCGTCGGACGATACCGGTCAGCTATGACACCTGCTAGCGAATTCGCGGCGAAACAACCACTCCCGCTACAGGATTGGGGAGGGGGTGTAGTTGGCGGCGGTGGGGTTCTGGTCGACGAGTTTTTGGACGGCGGCGATGACGTCGGCGACCTGGGCTTCGGCGGCGCCGATGAAGGCGGACTTGTCGGCGAGGGCGGTGTCGAGGGCGGCGCGGTCGAGGGGGAGGCGGGGGTCGGCCGCGAGGCGGTCGAGGAGATCGGGTTCGCGGCCTTGTTCGCGCATCGCGAGGGCTACGGCCACCGCGTGTTCCTTGATGACCTCGTGCGCGGTTTCGCGGCCGACGCCGGCACGGACGGCGGCCATCAGGATGCGGGTCGTGGCGAGGAAGGGGAGGTAGCGGTCGAGTTCGCGGGCGATGACGGCGGGGTAGGCGCCGAATTCGGCGAGCACGGTGAGGAAGGTTTCCATCATGCCGTCGATGGCGAAGAAGGCGTCCGGCAGCGCGACGCGGCGGACCACGGAGCAGAAGACGTCGCCCTCGTTCCATTGCGCGCCAGCGAGTTCGGCGGCCATCGAGGCGTAACCGCGCAGCACCACCTGCAGGCCGTTGACGCGCTCGCACGAGCGGGTGTTCATCTTGTGTGGCATCGCCGAGCTGCCCACCTGGCCGGGCTGGAAGCCCTCGGTGACCAGCTCGTTGCCGGCCATCAGCCGGATGGTGTGCGCGAACGAGGACGGGCCTGCCCCCACCTGGACCAGCGCGGAGAGCACGTCGTGGTCGAGCGAGCGCGGGTACACCTGACCGACGCTGGTGAGCACGGTCGCGAAGCCGAGATGCCTGGCCACCTGCTCCTCGAGCGCCGAAAGCTTGGCCGGATCGCCGCCGAGCAGATCGAGCATGTCCTGGGCGGTGCCCATCGGGCCCTTGATGCCGCGCAGCGGGTACCGGTCGATCAGTTCACGCACCCGGGTCAGCGCGATCAGCAGCTCGTCGGCGGCCGAGGCGAACCGCTTGCCGAGGGTGGTGGCCTGCGCGGCGACATTGTGCGAACGCCCAGCCATCACCAGCGTCTGGTATTCGGCGGCACGCTCGGTGAGCCGGGCCGCGATCGCGATGCCGTGCGCGTGTACGTGCTCGAGCGAGAGCCGGATCTGCAGCTGCTCCACGTTTTCGGTGAGGTCGCGGCTGGTCATGCCCTTGTGCACTTGCTCGTGCCCGGCGAGTGCGTTGAATTCCTCGATGCGCGCCTTCACGTCGTGCCGGGTGACCCGCTCACGCTCGGCGATGGAGGCGAGATCGACCTGGTCGATCACCCGCTCATAATCGTCGAGTACGCCTGCGGGCAGCTCGATTCCGAGATCCGACTGGGCCCGCAGCACCTCCAGCCACAGTCGCCGCTCGAGCACGATTTTGTTCTCGGGCGACCACAGCCGAACCAGCTCGGGACTGGCGTATCGGGTGGCAAGGACGTTCGGAACAAGGCTCACGTCGTGTCAGTCTAATGCGCGGAACCGGTCCACTTGCTGGGGCGTCGCCGGTGCGACGATGTCGATCACCTCGAGCAGCGCACCACGGGCCATTCGGCGTGGTTCCGGATCCATTTCGGTCAGTGCCGCGACCACCGCGCCGTCCACCACCGCGACCAACCTGCGCAGTTGCTCGGGGCGCACCAGTCGATCGGAGCGGCGCAGCACATCGGCGAGCAGCTCATCGAGCTGGGCTCTGAGGCGTAACTGCACTTCGCGCAGCTCGGGGTGTCGCGCGGAGGCCACCGACCGCTCGTAGCGGGCGATCAACTGCCCGCGCGCGCCATCGTCGTGCCAGTGCCCGTCGACGCCGACCAGCAGATCGAGCACCAGGTCGACGGTCGCCTCGGCGCCGCGGCGGCGATGGCTCACCTCGCCGACCCGGCGGCGCATCGCGTCGAGCTCCACGTTGCCGCTGAATTCGACCGCGCGCGCGATCAGATCTTCCAGCGATTCGAAGTAGTAGGTGGTCGACGCCAGCGGCAGATCGGCGCGGGTCGCGACCGACCGATGCCGCACCGCCTCGAACCCGCCTTCGAGCAACAACTCGGCGGCGGCAGCTACCAAAGCCTGGCGACGCCGTTCGCCTTTCGGGGTCGTCGCGGTGATCACCGTGCCATCGTGCCAGTCGTCATCAGTTCTTCCAGGGGAAATCAGCGAGGAAAAGCAACCATCGATGTTCTACCGTATCCGCGCGGCCATGGTGCCGAACTGCGGAAAGTTGTTGCCGGACACGACGATCAAACACCCAGATAGTGCCCTAGACGAACCAGCGCCTGCTCGATGTCCGCAGTGGCGCCCGCGAACGAGAAGCGAACTGTCCGATTTCCGTGCACGGTGTCGAAGTCGATGCCCGGCGCGAGCGCGACACCCGTGTTGTCTAGCACGTCGGTGCACCACGCGCGCGCGTCATCGGTGAGATGGCCGATATCCGCGTAGGCGTAGAAGGCGCCGTCGGCCGGAGCCAGGTCGGTGATGCCGATCTTCGGCAGGCCGTCCAGCAGCAGTTGCCGGTTGATCGCGTAACGGCGCACATGCCCGTCGAGTTCGGCCTTGGCCTCGGCACCGAACGCGTGCAGCGCCGCGTACTGCGAGATCGCGGGCGGGCACACGGTGAGGTTGGAGGCGAGTCGCTGCAGGGCGGGACGTAATCCGCTTGGCGCCAGCATCCAGCCGAGCCGCCAGCCGGTCATCGAGAAGTATTTCGACACCGAGCCGATGACCACCGATTCGCGGGAGGTCTCCCAGGACGAGGAGGTTCCGGTGTCCGAGCTGTCGTAGGTGATGCCGTGGTAGATCTCGTCGGAGATGAGCAGGGTGCCGTGCGCGGCGCACCAGCAGGCCAGCGCGGCCAGTTCGGTGGGGGCGATCATGGTGCCGGTCGGGTTGGCCGGGCTCGCGACCACCAGTCCGGCCGGCGGTTCGGGCAGCGCGTCCAGCATGGCGACGGTCGGCTGGAACCTGGTTTCCGCGCCGCAGTCCAGTTCCACCACTCGGCAGCCGAGCGCGGTGAGCGTGTTGCGGTAGGCGGGATAGCCGGGCCGAGCCACCACCACGGTGTCGCCGGGGTCGAAGGCGGCCAGGAAGATCAGCGAGAACGCGCCCGACGATCCGGTCGTGACCACCACGTCATCCGGGTCTACGGCGTAGCCGTAGGTCTCGGTGTGATGCTGGGCGATCGCCGCACGCAACGGCAGGATGCCGAAAGTCTCGGTGTAGCCGAGCAATTCGGATTCGATCGCGGTCTTGGTCGCGCGCAGCACCGGCGCGGGCGCCGGCGTCGACGGCTGTCCGGCGGCGAGCACGAGCACATCTGCGTGGGTCCTGGCCCGTTGCGCCGCAGCTTTCCAGACATCCATCACGTAGAAAGGTGGAATGGTCGACCGGCGAGATTCTCTGGACACCCGTGAGACGGTAGACGGTGTCGCACGACGACACGTCGCTGACGCTCGTCTTTCGTCTCGCCCCGCAGACTCCGTCGCGACGCCGGCCCGGCGCCTGTCGTGCGTTCTCCTCCCACCAGGGTTATGGTCGGCTTGATGCTCGAGAATGCTCGACGAGCTGGGCTAGACCGGGTGCGCGGTGTGGGTGGCATCGGGGTCGTTCCGCCGGACTGGCGCGCCCGGCTCCGGGAACGACCGGCGCGCGGCCTGCGGGCCCTGCTCGATCGACGCAACGTCCAGGAGATCCTGCGGCGGCGGCCCGATCCGCGGGAACTGTGGCGGCGGCGCTCCGAGCTGCGCGACAAGTGGGATAAACGACCCGACCGCGACCGGATCCTCGCACTGCTGCGCAAGCATCGCGTACTGCTGGCCGGGCTCGCGGTGACCGCCGTCTTCGCCGCGGGCGACGCGTCCTTCGCGGGTGCGATCAGCGACCGCGTCCCGGACCAGGATCACGCCCAGCGGGTCGCGGTCGCCTATCCCCTGCAGGTGCAGTCCACCCCGCCCTCGGTGCGCCGGTACCTGAACGCCATCGACAACGGCGAACGCCTGCGCGAACAGGCCGTGGTCGCGGCGGCCGCGCGCGCCACCCTGGAACGCGCCAAGGCCGAGGCCGCCGCCGCGGCGGCGGGCGAATGGCAACCGTGGATGGGTGGCGGCGGTGCGACGACGCTGCCCGGCGCGACGCTGCCCGGGATCGGCGGCTTCTTCCTGCCCGCCCACGGCACATTCACCTCCGGATTCGGTTCCCGCTGGGGCACTTTCCACGCGGGTATCGACATCGCGGCCCCGATCGGCACCCCGATCTACGCGGTCGCCGACGGCACCGTCATCGACGCGGGCCCGGCCGAGGGCTTCGGACTCTGGGTGCGCATCCGGCACGACGACGGCACCATCACCGTGTACGGCCACATGTACGACTTCTTCGTCTCCCGCGGCGAACGGGTCCCGGCCGGGATGCAGATCGCCCGCGTTGGCAACCGCGGCGACTCCACCGGCCCGCACCTGCACTTCGAGGTCATCATCGGCGGCCAGCACGTCGACCCACAGCCGTGGCTGGCCCTACACGGACTTACGGTTGGTTAGTGTCGGCCCGACGCGGCGACTGATTTCGCGAGCACATGGGTAACTCGCCGGGCACGGGCTAGCTCAACCCACCAGGTCGCCGTCGGCCGCCGACGCCACGGTCGCGGCACCCGTGTCTGGCCTGAATTCGCGGAGAGGCGGAACTGCGATGCGGTCCTCGACGGCGGCGAGGCCGATGTCGGTGCGGTAGTGGCTGCCCGGCAGCTTGATCGAGGCGATGCGCTCGTAGGCGTGCGTGCGCGCCTCGGCGAGATCGGCGCCGACACCGACCACGTTGAGCACGCGGCCGCCGGAGGAGACCAGGGCACCGTCCTCGCGCAGCGCGGTTCCGGCGTGCAGCACCGCGGCGGAGTCGTCCACCGCGCCGTCGCCCGCGCCGGTGATCACGTCGCCGATGCGCGGGCGACCCGGGTAGTTCTCGGCGGCGACCACCACGGTGATCGCCGAGCCCGCACGCCAGCGCGGCGGGTCGACCTGGTCGAGGGTGCCGGTGGCGGTGGCGTTGAGCAGCTCGCCGAGCGGGCTCTCCAGCAGGGCCAGCACGGCTTGAGTTTCGGGATCACCGAAGCGGCAATTGAATTCGACGACCGAGGGTCCTGCGACACCCATCGCGAGGCCAGCGTAGAGCAGCCCGGAGAACGCGCTTCCTCGGCGAACCAGTTCGGCCGCAACGGGTTTCACCACGTCGTCGACGATCGCGGTCGCGGCCTCTACGGACAGCCACGGCAGCGGCGTGTACGCGCCCATGCCGCCGGTGTTCGGGCCGGTGTCGCCGTCGCCGACCCGCTTGTGATCCTGCGCGGGCAGCAGCGGCACCACCGTCTCCCCGTCGACCAGGCAGAACAGCGAAACCTCCGGCCCGTCCAGGAACGACTCCAGCAGCACCGGGTGCCCCTGCTCCAGCAGCTCGGCGCCGTGGTCGCGGGCCGCGGACCGGTCGGCGGTGACCACCACGCCCTTGCCCGCGGCGAGACCGTCGTCCTTCACCACCCAGGTCGGCCCGAACCGGCTCAGCGCGGCATCGAGGTCGGCCGGGGTGTCCACGATCTCGCTGTGCGCGGTGCGCACCCCCGCCGCCGCCATCACATCCTTGGCGAAGGCCTTGGAGCCCTCGATCCGCGCGGCCGCGGCGGACGGTCCGAAACAGGCGAACCCGGCGGCCCGCACCGCGTCGGCGACGCCGAGCACCAGCGGCACCTCGGGTCCGATCACGACGAGATCGGCGGCCGACTCAGTGGCCAGCGCGACCACCGCCTCCGCCGAGCACGGATCGACCGGCCTGGTCGTCGCGTGCTGCGCGATACCCGCGTTGCCCGGCGCTGCGACGATCGCGCTGACCGCGGGGTCACGGCGCAACGCGAGGACGAGGGCATGTTCACGGGCTCCGGAACCGATGACGAGTACGCGCACGGCAGACAGCTTAGGTGAAGCCGCATGGAGCGCTGCGCTCACTCATGAACAGCAGTCGACCATCGAATATCGGTCTCGCGACATGGATGATGGAAAGGGATGGTTCCGGCATACCTCAGCCGGGCCACACCACCCACACCGCGCGAAGGATGTGCACACGATGGGTCTGATCGACGGACTGATGGGCAATGCCGGACGGATCGATCCCGGCCGGGCGCAACAGGAATACGCGAAACTGATGGGCGAGGGCGAACAGATCTATGCCGCGTATCTTTTGGTACGCGACGCCATCCTGTTCACCAATCGACGCCTGATCCTGGTCGACAAGCAGGGCGTGACCGGCCGCAAGGTGAGCTATCACAGCATCCTCTACCGCGCGATCACGCACTTCTCGGTGGAGACCGCGGGCACCTTCGACCTCGACGCCGAGCTCTGCATCTGGATCTCCGGTAGCCATGAGCCGTTCCAGAAACGGTTCAACCGCCAGGTCGACATCTACGAGGTGCAGGGCATCCTGTCGCATTTCACCTCGGCGTAGCCTGCGGGGCATGGCTTCTGTCTTCAGCGCGATCATCGCCGGTCAGCTACCAGGTCGATTCGTATGGGAGGACGACGAATTCGTCGGTTTCCTCACCATCGCACCGGTCACCCCCGGGCACACCCTGGTGGTGCCCCGTAAGGAAATCGATCAGTGGCAGGACATCGACGCGGACACCTTCGCCCGCCTGAACGTCGTCGCCCAGAAGATCGGCCAGGCCGTGCGCGCCGCCTGGGACGCACCGCGCGCCGGGCTGCTGATCGCCGGGCTCGAGGTGCCACACCTGCACGTGCACGTCTTCCCGGCGTTCACCATGGGCGACTTCGACATCTCCGGCGCGGATACCGACCCGAGTCCGGAATCCATGGACGAGGCACAAACCAAGATCAAGCAGGCCCTGCGGGACCTCGGCTACGGAGCCAACGTCCCGGACTGAGTCCATCGCGGGTGGTCGAGCGCCGCAGCGGCGTTCGACCACCTTTTCGTTCACCGGTTGTAAGGCTGTTCCTGGACCCAGCTGAAGCCGCGTTCGAGCAGCGGGAAGGACTTCGGGTCGAGTTCGGTGAACGAGGTATGGATGCGGTGACCGGCGTAGTCGTCCGCGTCGATGACCATGCGTCCGGGGCTGGGCCACCAGTAGGTGAGTCGTACCCGGACCGGCGTTTCCTCGTAGGTGCCCAGCGTTATCCGGTGGCGCAGGTCGATGAAGTGGCGCTTCGGATCGATGGTGCCGCCGTACACCTCGAAGGAGTCGTCCATGTGCTGGATGGTGAGCACCATGGGGTCGGAGACGTGGAACGGGCGATCGATAACGACTCGGCGCCAACGTAATTCGTCGGTGAGCAAGGGGTCGCGGGGATAACCCTCGGAGGAGAAGCCGTCCACTCGGTAGATGCCGTACAGGTTGGGGGTGTCCTTCGACCTGCGTCATATCCACCGCACACAGCAGTGCCCCGGCCGCGGTCGCTCGCGGCACCAGCAACAGCAGGCCCGCCAGCAATTCCGCTGCGCCGAGCGCGATTTCGTACGGCTGCGACACACTGACCTGCGACCGGAGCACCCCCTCCGGGCTGAAGTTGCCATAGGGCTCCACCAGCCGGTTCAACACAAACGGCATCTGCGTCGGAATCGCCTTGGCCATCCCGAAATAGAACATCGCCTGCGCCAGCACGAACCGCACTCATCGTTCGACCGGAAAAGTTTCTTCCGAAACTGGGGAACCGATCAACGGCGGCCGCCGTCAAACCTTGTGACAAAGCAAGTTTCGGGCCTGGGAGGGGCCGGGGCTGTGCTGCAGCTGTTCACAGTTCAGAAATACGGGGGAACACGTCATGAACCTATTCCGCACGGTCGGTCCGACCTCGCACGCGACCCTTCTCGGCCGCTCTGCCGAATTCAGTGTAGGAGCTGGCCGGATCCGGGCAGCCACGTCGAGACCGGCAGGCAGATTCAGTCGAATACTTCTCTTCGCGATGGCGTCGATGATCCTGATGATCACGAGCATCCAGGCTTCTGGAGTCGCACAGGCTCAGTATCAGCCGTGCACCAACTACAGAGTCACGACCAACTGGGGCAGAGTCGAAGTCGACACCAGACCAGCAGGAACGGATTACATTGGCAACATCGCGTGGGCCATGTTCATCAACGACATCGCCGACGTACCAGGCAGGTACGACTACCAGATACTGGTTAACGGCACGCCCCTGAAAACGGAGACTATCCACAAGGACGACAACCTGCACTTCACGATCCCCCGGTATCAAGGCGGGCGCTACGTGTACGAGGCCGGGGATGAAATCCACGTAATCGCTTCTCACGCGGCCGGAAACACCCTGTACGTGACCCCCCTCAACCGTTGCACCGTCCCCTATTCAGGATGATATCTACATGGATCAGGACACATCGAAGCGCGGCGCCGACCTGCTGGCGACCGACATCAAGTCGGCTCTGGGCTTCGAGGTACACATAGACGAAACGATCCCCGAACACCTCCGCCGTCAACCTTCCCCGCCCGGATGGTGGATCGAATTCACCATCCCGGCCTTGAATGTCCTTGTCGGCTGTACCCCCAGCGAGCTCACCGCGAGCGGTGTGGCGTGCGAACTCGCCCAGCGCATCCATGACGATGTCCTGGCCCGCAGCGGAAAGATCTGGCCCGCCGACCCTGAAGGTGGGGACCAGCCATTGCTCCCCACCAACGACGGGTGGCAGGGACGGGGCGGTTCGATACCGTATGGGCAGGTCGAGGCAGCGAAGGACCCCGATCCGAGCCTCGACGGCGTGGTCCGATGGTGGCTCCCGCACAGCTACGACGGCCTCATCGCCTGCCACTCCGGCGACGACGTGTGGTTCTCCATCTGGGAATACCAGGACGACGAACAACGCATCACGCCGGGCATGCCGGTTACCTGGCTCATCGGCGAAGGCCGGCACGGAAGATACCGCAAGGCAAGCGAAGTCCGGCCGGTTCAGCCGTAACCGATACGGTCGGTGCTACGCATGTTCGGCGTCGTCGGTGGTGTTCGCCTCGCCGAACAGCGGAAGCTGTTGCGAGGCAAGATTTTGTCCGCCGGTTCTGCGCAGGCATCGGGCGCAGGTGACTGCGGCCCGGGTCGGTTCCAGCGCTGCGGGTGACCATCCGGCGACACCGGTGTGGCACAACAGTTCCGGGACTTCTTCGTCGCCGACCCATTGCCCGAGGCTGACCGCGTGCACGGTGCGCCCGGCCCGGACTACGGCGTGCACGCCCGGATCGCCGAAGGTTGCCCGCGTGGACGCGGCCAGTGGAGCGATGTCGGTCATACGTCCAACCATATGGTCACGTACCGACATCTGCGGTTAGGCCCGGCGTGGATCCGTCAGTGCCCGATGTGCAGTTCAGTGCTGTTCGAGCAGCGTGCCCTACCTAATTCAGGCCTGCGGCCTGCTGTGCCGGCAGGTCACAGGACCACCGGAGCCCCCTGTCAGGATTGAACTGACGACCTTTCGCTTACAAAAACGAGCAGGGCCTCTACAACACGAACAAGCGCGCCGTCACCGACGCGCTCGAACCGGAGCCCCCTGTCAGGATTGAACTGACGACCTTTCGCTTACAAAAACGAGCAGGGCCTCTACAACACGAACGAGCGCGCCGTTACCGACGCGCTCGAACCGGAGCCCCCTGTCAGGATTGAACTGACGACCTTTCGCTTACAAGGCGAGTGCTCTACCACTGAGCTAAGGAGGCGGGTGCCTTCGGAAAGCGGTTGCCATCATAGCCGGGCACACCGACTGCGTGACACCGGGTTTACGGCATCACGCAGTCGGCGAGTGTCCCAGCGCAGTATTCGGCTACCGCGAGTTCAGGATTGGGCGCCCTGACGGGCCGCGTCGTCGGCGGCCATCGCGTCGCGCAGGCTCTTCGGACGCATGTCGGTCCAGTTCTTTTCGACGTACTCGACGCAGGCAGCGCGGCTGTCCTCGCCGAACACGACCCGCCATCCGGCCGGGACCTCGGCAAAGGCAGGCCACAGCGAATGCTGTTCTTCGTCGTTGACCAGGACGAAGAAGCGGCCGTCTTCGTCATCGAAGGGATTGGTGCTCAATTTCACCTCACTGGATACTGGCGCTATGTATGGGATCGCTCGTGGATCCTTCGGCGCCGGGCCCGACGAACCGGAGGGTTCAACGGACTTGCGCGCCGTTGGAGTCCCGAGCGTTGTTTCGACCCTAGCAAGGGAGACGTTACGCCTGGGCGGTTACCTCTGGCCGTGGAATCTCAGCTCGCGAAAAAGTCGAGCAGAATCTTGTTGACTGTTTCCGGGCGTTCCAGATAGCCGAAGTGACCCGCGTCCGGCACCTCTTGGTAGCGCGCACCGGGGATGACCTCGGCAACTTCCCTGGACAGGTAGGGCGGAATCATCCGATCGTCGGCGAAGCCGACGGCCAGGCACGGCACGGTGATCGCGCGGTAGGCCTGCACCCGGTCGAAATCGTGATCCATCCGACGCTGCGCGCGGATGCCGGGCGGCACCGGTCCACCGGTGAATTCGAACAGGTCGAGCCAGTCGCGGGCCGAGTTCGGTTCGGCCAGCGTCGCGGGCGACAGGTTCATCACCGCGGTGATCGCGGCCTCGTATTTCTCCGGCAGTTTCACTCCGCTGGCGTCGAGCTCGTGCTCGCCGAGCGAGAGCGTCTTCTGGAATTGATCGAGGCGCCCGTGGCCTGCCATGAAGACGGCCTTGCGGACCAGTTCGGGGCGGGCCAGCGCCAGTTCCTGCGCGACCCGCGCACCCATCGAGGTACCGACTACCAGCGCGGGCCCCTCGTCGAGGAGCTCGATCAGTCCGGCGGTGTCGGCGACCAACTGGTCGATGGTCATGCCGGTCGCGGCCTCGAAGGAGGGTGCGATGCCGCGGTTGTCGAAGGTGCACACCCGGTACCCCGCGGCGACCAGCGCGGGCACCTGATGCAGTTCCCAGACCCGGCCGGGGCTACCGGTGCCCATGATCATGACCACAAGCGGACCAGAACCCTTGACATCGGTACCCCGCGCGCGGTCACCTTTGACCTGGTAGTTGAGGGAAATTCCGTTCACCGTGGCCAGCGGCATATCGACCCTTTCGTGGAGTTGATGCTCCGTCCCACGGTATAGGGAGGGATGGAGTCGGCACACCGGCCGGGGGCTGGTCTGACGCGGGTGCCACCCGCGTCTGCCGAGGACAGATACCATTGACTATTCGCACGTACGAGCGTAGTGAACCGGGAGGACTTGAAGATGGCCGCGAAGGGCAGCGCGAACGACATCGCGGACGACGATCTGGAACCACTGGCCGACGAAACCGCACGTCAGGCCCAGCGCGTTGTCGCGGCCTACGCCGAGGACGCCGACGAGTGCCGGATGCTGTTGTCGATGCTCGGCATCGCACCGAGCGCCCGGGCAGAATAAAGCCCCAGCCTTTCGACGCCAACGGCGACGTCGACGCACCGGATTCTCCGGAGAACCCAGCGACGCGCAAAGGATGCGTGAGTGGACCAGATGACTTCGTCCGACGACTCCGACCCCGCCCTAGACATCGCAGCCGAGGACACCAGCAGCACGAGCACCGGCCCTGCCGAATCCGGTTCCGGTTTCGTTGTCGTGGCCAACCGGCTGCCGGTCGACCTGGAACGGCTGCCCGACGGCACGACCCGATGGAAACGCAGTCCGGGCGGTCTGGTCACGGCGCTGGAACCGGTGCTGCGCAACAACAAAGGCGCCTGGGTCGGCTGGGCGGGGGTGCCCGACGCGGACGTCGATCCGATCATCGAGGACGGGCTCGAGCTGCATCCGGTGCCGCTGACGGCACAGGAGGTCGCCGACTACTACGAGGGCTTCTCCAACGGCACGCTGTGGCCGCTGTATCACGATGTGATCGTGCGTCCGGTCTACGACCGCAAGTGGTGGGCTGCCTATGTCACGGTGAACCGGCGCTTCGCCGAGGCGACCGCGAAGGTGGCCGCCGAGGGCGCCACCGTGTGGGTGCAGGACTATCAGCTGCAGCTGGTGCCGAAGATGCTCCGGATGCTGCGCCCCGACCTGACCATCGGTTTCTTCCTGCACATCCCGTTCCCGCCGGTCGAGCTGTTCATGCAGATGCCGTGGCGCACCGAGATCGTCGAGGGCCTGCTCGGCGCCGACCTGATCGGCTTCCACCTGCCCGGCGGCGCGCAGAACTTCCTCTACCTGGCCCGCAGGCTGGCTGGGCAGCCGACCTCGCGTGGCACCGTCGGCGTCCGTTCCAAACTCGGCGTCGTGCAGGTCGGCTTCCGTACGGTCCGGGTCGGCGCCTTCCCGATCTCGATCTCTTCGGCCGAACTCGACGAGCATTCCCGGCGCCGCTCCATCCGCGAGCGGGCCGCGAAAATCCGTGCGGAACTGGGCAATCCGAAGAACATCCTGCTCGGTGTCGACCGCCTCGACTACACCAAGGGTATCGATATCCGGCTGAACGCGCTCGAAGAGCTGCTGCTGGAAGAGCGGATCGACCCGTCCGAGACCGTGATGGTCCAGCTGGCCACGCCGAGCCGTGAGCGGGTGGAGAGCTACATCCAGATGCGCGGCGATATCGAGCGTCAGGTCGGCCGGATCAACGGCGAGTTCGCCCAGGTCGGCTACCCGGTGGTGCACTATTTGCACCGCCCCATCCCGCGCGATGAGCTGATCGCCTTCTTCGTGGCCGCCGACGTGATGCTGGTGACGCCGCTGCGCGACGGCATGAACCTGGTCGCCAAGGAGTACGTCGCCTGTCACAGCGGCCTCAACGGCGCCCTGGTGCTCAGCGAATTCACCGGCGCCGCAGCCGAATTGCGCCAGTCCTACCTGTGCAACCCGCACGACCTGGACAGCGTCAAAGACGCCATCGTCTCCGCCATCGAAGACGACCGCGACACCAAACGCCGCCGGATGCGCTCGCTGCGCCGCCAGGTCCTCGCGCACGACGTGGACCGCTGGGCCCGAGCCTTCCTGGAGGCACTGGCCCAGGGCCAGGTCGCAGGCAGCGCCCTGCTGACCGACGACGACACCTACCCCGAGGAGCGTCAACCGTCCCGCTGACGCCGTTCACAGGAATCACCCAGGTTTGGTCCAGCATGTTCGCAGCCGGATGCCGGACGATTAACCCATGAGTGGTGCGCCTGCGGAGCAGGCACCCGAGGCGCGGGTGCTGGTGGTCGACGATGAGCCGATGATCGTGGAGCTGCTCGCGGTGAGCCTGCGCTACCAGGGCTTCGCGGTGGACACGGCCGTCGACGGGGCGCAGGCGCTGGACAAGGCGCGCAGCTTCCGGCCGCAGGCGCTGATCGTCGACGTGATGATGCCGGGCATGGACGGCTTCGGCCTGCTGCGCCGGCTTCGCGCGGACGGCATCGACTCCCCCGTGCTGTTCCTGACCGCGCGCGACGAGGTGCAGGACAAGATCACCGGGCTCACCCTCGGCGCCGACGACTACGTCACCAAGCCGTTCAGCCTGGAGGAAGTGGTGGCCAGGCTGCGGGTGATCCTGCGCCGCGCCGGGCACGCCGCACCGCAGCGGGAGAGTTCCCGGCTCCGGTTCGAGGACATCGAACTCGACGACGACACCCACGAGGTGTGGAAGGCGGGCGAGCCGGTCGCGCTGTCCCCCACCGAGTTCACCCTGCTGCGGTACTTCATGGTCAACGCGGGCACGGTACTGAGCAAGCCGCGGATCCTGGATCACGTGTGGCGCTACGACTTCGGCGGCGAGGTCGGCGTGGTCGAGACCTACGTGTCGTATCTGCGCAAGAAGGTCGACACCGGCGACGAGCGACTCATTCACACCCTGCGCGGGGTCGGCTACGTGATGCGCGCACCGAGTCGCAGCCGGTCGGCTGGAAAATGACGGAGGGCCGGATCGCGGCGCTGCGCGCCAAGACCTCCGGTGTGCTCTCGGCGATCCCCCTGCGGGTGACGCTGATGCTGATTCTGGTCGCCACCGCGGGACTCGGGCTGCTGATCTCCGGCATGGTGGTCACCTCGGGCCTGGAACGCTCGCTGACCGACCGCACCGATCAGCAGCTACGTAATGGCGCGATCGAATGGTCGCGTCGCCGGGTGCCCCCGCCGCCGAGCTTGCCGGGCGATCCACGGCACACCAGCCAGTTCTACGTCCGCTCGGTGCAGGACGACGGACGGATCTACGTGATCAAGGCGTTCGGCCTCGATGTCGAACCCGCCCTGCCGGATTCGCCGCAGATCGGTCCGATGACCGTGCGCTCGGCCGGCGGCGGACCGATCGAATGGCGGACCTTGACGGTGCGTGTTCCGGACGGCACCACCACGGTGGCGCTGCCGCTCAACCAGAACTTCGACATCGTGCAACGCCTCGTGATGCTGGAACTGGTTGTCGGGTTGATCGTGCTGACCGCGCTGGCCGTCGCCGCGTACTTCGTGATCCGGCGCAGCCTGCGCCCGCTGCTGCGGGTGGAGAACACCGCCGCCGCCATCGCCCGCGGTGACCTGTATCGCCGAGTTCCGGTGCACGGCAGCAACACCGAGGTCGACCGGCTGTCCCGATCGCTCAACGGCATGCTCGCCCAGATTCAGCAGGCGTTCGCCAAGACCGAGGCATCGGAGGCCGCGGCCAAGCGGTCGGAGGCGAAGATGCGCCAGTTCGTCGCCGATGCCAGCCACGAGTTGCGCACCCCGCTCACCACCATTCGCGGCTTCGCCGAGCTCTATCGGCAAACGGGGATGACAGGAGGCGGCGCCGACGGGGCGGGTAACCGCAGCGCGACCACCGATCCCGACCTGTTCATGGACCGCATCGAACGCGAATCCCAGCGGATGGGCATCCTCGTCGAGGATCTGCTGATGCTGGCCAGGCTGGACGCACAGCGTCCATTGGAGCGGGGCCAGGTCGATCTGCTCGCCGTGGCCAGCGACGCCGTGCACAGCGCGCGGGCGATGGCGGCGGCCGCCGACCCGGACGGCTCGAACCGCCGCATCGAACTCGAAATCGAAACCGGCGAAGGCACTTTGGAGGTCACCGGCGACGAGGCACGGCTGCGCCAGGTGCTGGCCAACCTGCTCAACAACGCGCTAACGCACACCCCGCCGGACGCCTCGGTCGCGGTCCGCCTCACCCCCACCGCCAGCGAGGTGCTGCTCGAGGTGGCCGACACCGGCCCCGGCCTACCCGCCGACGAGGCCGACCGCATCTTCGAACGCTTCTACCGCACCGACAACTCGCGCGCCCGCAGCAGCGGCGGCACCGGCCTCGGTTTGTCGATCGTGCAGGCGCTGGTCACCGCGCACGGCGGCTCGGTCGATGTGCGCAGCACCGAGGGTGTCGGCACCACCTTCACCGTCCGGCTGCCGCGCGAAACCGCTGCGTGACAACCGGTTTCGCTCAGACCGGCGTGACCTGATCGACCAGCCAGCGGTCGCCGTCCTTCTCCACCGTGGCCCGGACCCGGCTGCCCGTGGTGGTGCCCTCCGGCGAATCCTTGCTGGTGGTCACCTGATTCAGGAACAGCAGCACGACCACCTTCGATTTGTCGCCGGAAACGACACCGCCCGCCTGCGTGGTCGCCTTGACGTTGAGCTGTTTTTCCTTGGCGCCCGGCGCGATCGCCTGCTCGATGAGCTTCAGGTAGTCGTCCTTGAACTTCGGCGAGAGATTGTCGGCCGCCTTCGGCAGTTCCTTGTCCACCGTCTGGAAGTCGTAGGTGAACATGGCTGAGACGGTCCGGCTCGCGGCCGTCACCGCGTCCTTACGCGCCTGCTCGGCCTGGTTGTCGTTCCAGATCCGGTAGCCGCTGACGCCGAGCACCACCACCGCCGCCAGGGCGAGCACGCTCAGGGTGGCCAGGAAGATCTTGCCGCGCTTGGTCATTCCACGCAGTGTCATCCGACGAACTCCACCTTCGAAACCGTCATGCCGGAGTCGCCGCGACTCACGGTGACCCGGAAGCGGTAGAACCGGGTCTGCTCGCCCTGCTGGCCCGCGTTGGTGAGCGACTGCTTCGCGGCGACCAGCACCGTCGCGGAGTCGTCACTGTCGTTCTCCAGCGCGGCGTCGATGATCTCGCCGTTGGAGACCACCTTGGCCTGCTGCACGATATTCATGAACGGGTCGACCCGGCCGTCGAATTCGGTCTTGAACTGGCCGGAGGCGACCGAGAGGATCCGGTCGATGTCGGCCTTGGCCGAATCGGCGCGGATGGTGGTGAGGTTCAGGATGGCCTGCCGTGCGGTCTGTTCGTACGCACCGCGGCGGTCGTCACGGGCGTCGATCGAACGCACCTTCATTCCGGCGAAGCCCGCACCGACCAGCAGCGCGAGCACCAGGACCGCGGCCGCCGCGACGCCGACGACGTGCCAGGCACCGCGCTTGGTCCGCTCGGGTGCGGCGTCCTCGGCGTCGGCGGCGGGTGCGCCCTTCGTCAGGTCGACGACATTGCTGTCCGCTACCGGTGCCGTGTCCGACACGGAATCCGCGACTCCGGAAGCTGTTTCAGCGTCGGCGGGCGTCTTGACGTCAGCCTCGCCGCCGAGCGCCGCCGCACGAGCTGTGAACGCGGCGGTATCGGCCTTCGCGACCGGAACCGACGTCACTACGGCGGCCGCCGTCTCGTCCACCGGCGGACCCACCGAGCGCACCGCGCGTCGCCGCGTACGGTGCTGATCTGCGTTTTCATCTTTCATCGTTGCTGCTCCTCGAGCATCGCCTGCCAGCTCGACGGTACCGTGCCCGAACCGCCCGGTCCGATATCGCCCTGTCGGTAGGTGCGGCCGTCCGGGCCGATGTACTGGCCGGTGGACGGATCATAGGATCTCGCGGCAGCGGGCGTGCCGGTGCCGTACGCGGCGGGTGCCACCTGTGTCGAACCCGGTGTGACCGGCGCGGACGCGGGCGCTACCGGGCGCGGCGGACCGAACGCGGGGTTGTCCCCTTCCGGGACGTAACCGGTCCGGCAGAGCTCGGGTGTCGGCGCTCGCACGCCGGGGAATTCGGCGCACGGCGTGTTGCGGATGCCGCGCACGTCGACCGGCGAGTCCTGCGGCACTTTGCAGTACAGGCCGGGCGGGGACGGGATCGAATCGAGCTCGCTGGGCGAGCGCCGTTCGTTCGGCGGCAGGAATCCGGTCGTGCAGGCGGGCGGGTCGTTGACCACCACCATGAAGTCGACCATGGCGCCGTACTCCACCGGCCCGCGGATGATCGTCCGCAACGCCGCGATCAGCGGCGGGAAGACCACCAGGAGTTGTTCCAGCCCAGCGTGATACGTGACGCCGACCTGCCCGGTGCTGACCAGGTTGGTCAGCAGCAGCGGCAGGGTCGGGCGCAGCGATTCGAATTGCGCGCTGACCCGCTGCATCGCGGACGGTCCGTCGCGCAGCACGTTGCGCAGCGACGGATCGTGCGCGCGCAGCTGGTCGGTGACGGTGGCCAGGTCGCTGGTCCAGGACCGGATGGCCGCGTCGGACTCGAGCTGGGTATCCAGCAGCGGCCCGATCTGGTCGAGGAGCTTCTTCGTCGGTTCCGCGCTGTTCTGCGCCTCTTGCACCAGCAGCGACGCGGAATCGATGAACCGTTGCAGGTCCGGGCCCGCGCCGTTGAACGCCTTGAACGCTTCGTCGATCACCTGCCGTAGCCGGGTGTCGGCGACGCTGGACAGCAGCCGGTCGGACTGGTCGAGCAGCGAGCCGACGTCCTGCGGAAGTTTCGTGCGGCCCACCGGAATCACCGCGCCGTCGGCCAAGTTTCCGCCGGCCGGGTGGTCAGGCGGGATCAGGTCGACGTACTGCTCCCCGATCGCGGAGACGCTGCGCACCCAGGCGTTGACATCCGACGGGACCTTGTAGTCGCTGTCGATGGACAGCTTCGCCTCGACCCCGTCGGGGGTGAGCCGAACATCGCGCACCACACCGACATTGGTGCCGCGGTAGGCGACGTTGGCGGTCGGGTAGAGACCACCTGTCGCCGCCAGCCGCACCGTGACGTCGTAGCGGCCGATGCCGAACATCGCGGGCACCTTCACATACACCCCGCCCATGATCACCAGGCCGATCACCGTGAGCACGGCGAAGATCGCCAGCTGGATGCGGACGAATCGGGTGAGCGTCATCGGCCCGGACCCCCTTGTGGCGCAGTGGCTCCCGGCATCGGCACGGTCAGACCCGGGATGGCGGGCAGGCCCGGAATCGGCGGCAGGCCGGGAATGGTCGGCGTCGGCTGGGCACCAGGGGCCTGCCCCGTTTGCAGCGGTCCGGTCGCCGGATTGCCGCTCTGTGTCGCGGTGTCGGGCGCGAAACTGCCGACCACGCCCTCGACGCCGCCGAATCGACCACCGAGCGGCGTGCCGGTCAACCAGTTGCTGTCCAACCGCTTTCCGGTGAGGTCGACGGTGATGAAGAGGTTCAGGTAGTCGCCCATGATCGCTTTGTCGAGGTTCTTCATCGGGAATGGGAAGGTCGGGATGATCTTCAGCGACTCGATGAGGTTGTTCCCCGTGTCGGCCAGCGTCTGCAGCACCGGGGCGAGGCTACGCAGGTTGGCCTTCAGGTTGTCGCCGCTGCTTGCGATGAGCCGGTCGGTGACGTCGCTGAGGTCGCCGAGCGCGTTGATCGTCGCGGTGATGTTCTTGGTGCGGTCGGCGAGCACGGTGAGCGCGGGGTGGATCCGCTCGATGGCGGCGGCGACCACATCACGCTGCTTGGCCAGTTGGCCACCGAGGCGATCGAGTCCGCTCATCGCCGCGATGATGTCGTTGCGCTGCTTGTCCAGGTTGGTGGTCAGCTGGTTGAGTTGCGGCAGCAGATCGCGGATGTCGCTGGCCCGGCCGCTGAGCGCGGAATTCAGTTCGCGGGTAATCGTTTCCAGCTGCGAGATGCCGCCGCCGTTGAGCACCACCGACAGCGACGAGAGCACCTGCTCCGTCGTCGGATAGGCGCCGGCCCGCTCCAGCGGAATCAGGTCGCCGCCCTGCAACTGCCCTTGCGGCGCAACGTCACTCGGCGCGGCCAGCTCGATGTGATTGCTGCCGAGCAGACTGGTCTGGCCGATCTTGGCGATGGCATTGGCGGGCAGCCGCACGCTCGGATTCAGGGTGACGGTGACCAGCGCGTGCCAGCCCTCCACCTCGATGTCCGACACGGTGCCGACGGTCACGTCGTCGACCCGGACCGGTGAATTCCTGGTCAGCGTGGTCACATTCGGCATCTGGATGTGCACCTTGTACGCGCCGTCCATGGTGCCCTCGGTGCCCGGCATCGGCAGCGAGTTCAACCCGTCCCACTCACAGCCGGAGACGCCGAGCGCCACCGCGAGACCCACCACCAGCATGGCCATCCGGCGAGGCTTTTTCATCGCCCTCCTCCTGGAATAGCAAGTCCGGTAAGGCCGTTCGGCACGATCACCGGCGCGGGTCCCGGCGCGGGCCCGGGCGGGGCCGTCTGCCCGGCCAGGCTCGGCGGGCTGTAGGTCAGCTGGTTCGGGAACGCGTGCACGCCGGTGGCCGGATTCAGCATGATCGGCGCGTAATTCATCGCGAGCGAACTGATTACCGGCGCGAGATACTGCGCGCACAGATCGGCGGAGCGATCCGAGTCATTGGTTTCCAGCGCCCGCACCGAACCGCAGAGGAAGCCGAGCGGATCGGCCGTGTTGTTGAGCGAGACCGCGCCCGCGAGGGTGCCCTGGGCCGGCTTGTAGATCTGGTAGAAGTTCACCAGCGCCGTTGGTCCCGAGTGCAGTACCCGCTCCAGTTCGGGGCGCTTGTCTACCAGCTGCTGGGTGACGTCGGCCAGCCGCTGCACACCCTCGGTGAGCTCGGCGCCGCTGCCGTCCAGGAACCGCTTCACGTCGCCGAGCGCGGTATCCAGATTGTCCAGTCCCGCACCGAGTTCCTGCGACGTACCGGCCAGCACCGAGGACACCGACGCGAGCCTGCCGCCGAACTGCACGATCTGCTCGTTGCTCGCCGACAGCACGTCGACGAACTTCTGCAGATTGCGAATGGTACCGAACAGATCGGTTCGCCCGTCCGACAACGTGTTCAGGGTCGCGGACAGTTCGCGCAACGTGTCGCGCAGCTTTTGTCCGTTGCCGTCCATGTTGTCGGCGGCGGTGTTGACGAAGCGCCCGAACGACCCCTGCGGGTCGTCACCGACCGGGCCGAGAGTCGTCGACAGCTTGGAAAGTTCGGCCTTGATGTCGTCCCACTCCACCGGCACGGCCGTGTGCTCGAGCGGAATCTCCGCGCCGTCGCGCATTTTCGGGCCGCTGACGTAGGCAGGCGCCACCTGGATGAACCGCGCCGAGACCAGCGACGGCGAAATGATCACCGCGCGTGCGTCGGCGGGCAGGTCGATGCCGCGGTCGATGGTCATCTTGACCTTCACCCGGTCCTTGCCAGGCTCGATCGAGTCGATCCGGCCGACGCTCACGCCGAGCACCCGGACCTCATCGCCCTGATACAGCCCGGAGGTCGACGGGAAATACGCGGTGATCTTGGTCTTCCCGATCCGGGTCACGCCGCCGTAGACCGCGGCCAGCACCAGCACGGCGACCAGCCCGCCTGCGACCAGTAGCGCCCAGCGCGGCAGCTTGCGAGCTCTGTCCAGCATGTTCATCGCGGTGGCTCCTGAAGGGCGGGACCGATCGACGGCGGTGCCGGGTTGGTGAAAATATTGCGCAGGTCCTCGGGCAGATGCTCGGGCCACACCAGCGCGTCCACCAGCGGCTGCAATTCGGTACTTGTCGCGTTGACGACGTAGGCGTTGAACCACGGCCCGTTGCCGACCTGCTCACCGAGCGCCGCGGCGTACGGGCCGAGGCCGTCGAGCGCGTCGGAGATGTTCTGCTTGTTGCGCTGCAACAGGCCGAGCACCGAATTCAGTTTGTCCAGTGCGGGTTTCAGGATCGGCTCGTTGTCCGAGACCAGGCCGGACAGCTGCTTGGCCACCTCGTTGACGTAGACGATCAGCTGCCCGATCGCGGCGCGGCGCCGGTCCAGCTCGCCGAGCAGGTTGTTGCCGTCCAGCAGCAGCGCGTTGATCTGGTTGCTCCGGTCGGCCAGGATCTTGGTGACGTTCTGCGCCCTTTTCAGCAGCTCGGACAGCGCCTGATCGCGGGCATTTATGCTGCGCGACAACGCGGTAACGCCGTCCAGCGCCGCGCGCAACGGCGCCGGAGTGTCGGCGAAGGTCGCCGAGAGCGTGTCCAGGGTCTTGTCCACCTGGTCCATGTCCAGCCCATGCACCGTGCGGCCGAGGTCGCCGAGCGCGTCGTTGAGCGAGTACGGAGAGGTGGTGCGGTCCAACGGAATCGTGTCGCTGCGCCGCAGCGCGCCCGATCCGGTCGGGGTCAGCTCGAGCGACTTGCGGCCGAGCACGGTGTTGGTCTTGATCGCGGCGGAGGTCTTCTGGCCGAGCACGATCGACTCGTCGAGGGTGAACCGGACCAGCACCTTGGCGCCATCCAGTTGGACATCGTCCACCTGGCCGGTCCGCACGCCGGCCACCTGGACCGCGTCGCCGGGCAGCAGTCCGCCCGCGTCGGCGAAGTAGGCGGTGTAGGTCGCGCCGCCGCGGATGAACGGCAGTCGGCCGAACTGCAAGGCGGACAGGGCGACACACGCCGCGACGACTATCCCGACGATGCCGATGGTGACGGCGCGTGATCGCTCGTTCATCAGGGCGTGCACCTTCCGGTCGTCTGCTTACCCGGCAGGTTCACCTGCATCGGCTGCCCGTTCGGGCCGTCCACGACCAGGTTGGTCCCACAGACGTAGAGCTGCAGGAACGAGCCGTAGGCGCCGATGCGGATCAGCTTCTTGTAGGTGTCGGGCAACTTGTCGAGCACCCACTGGATGGTGTCCGAGCCGTTGTCCAGATTGGTGGACAGCCGGCCGGTCTGCTCGATGGTGGAGCGCAGGTCCGGCCGCGCCTGCTGGAGCAGTCCGGTCAGGTCGCGGGTCGCGCCCGCGATACGGGGCAGCGCGTCGCCGATCGGGTCGCGGTCGGCGGCCAAACCGCTGACCAGCCGCTGCAATTCGTCGAGCGTGGTGGCGAACTGGTCGCCGCGCTGATCGATGGTCTGCAGCACCGTGTTCAGGTTGTTGATCACGTTGCCGATCAGTTCGTCGCGGTCCGCGAGGGTCTTCGCGAACGAGCCGCCGCTGTTCAGCAGGGAAACCAGGGTGCCGCCCTGGCCCTGAAATATCTGCAACAGTGCGCCGGTCAGGTCGTTCACCTGGGCCGGATCCAGGCCGCGCAGCAGCGGGCGGAACCCGCCGAGCAGCATGTCCAGGTCCAGCGCTGGCGCGGTCTTGTCCTTGTCGATGGTGTCGCCGTCACGCAGCGCCTCGGTGCTGCCCGGCCCCTCGAGCAACTCCAGATACCGGTCACCGACCAGGTTTTCGTAGCGGATGGTGGCACGGGTGCTGGTGAGCAGCCGGTACTTGCGGTCGACGTCGAAATCGACGTGCGCGAGATGGTCCTTGCCCACCTTCACCGAGGAGACCGAGCCGACCGGAACACCGGCGATGCGCACCTTCGAGCCGGGCACCATTCCCGACGAGCTGGTGAACACGGCGTGGTAGCCGTACTCCCTGGCGAAGCGCATCTGGCTGAACACGATCACCAGACCCGCGAACACCAGCGCCATCACCAACGTGAAGATGAGCAGCTTTACCGTCGTGGCGGTGTTCTTCACAGCGAGCCCACCCCCGGCAGTCCGGCGAACAACAGCTGGAACACCTTCGGTGCCTCGTTGGGCTTGGTGAAACCCGTGTTCGGCACGTACGGGGCTCCCTCGTTCGTGTCGGTGACGACGTAACCCGCATGGCTGTCCGGCACCCGATCCACCACGCCCTCGCAGTGCGGGCCGCCGGTCGCGTTCACCTTCGGCAGGTCGTCCGGATACTTGTATGGCTGCGCGCCGAACATGAAGTTGGTGTTCATCCCGATGCCGGGCAGCTTGCCGCCGAACACCTCCTCGGCCAGCGGCATCATCGGGCCGAGACCGTTGATGATGCAGCTGAGCGCGGGGGCGTACTCGAACAGCAGGCTCGTGGTCGGGCGCAGCAGGTCGAGCGCGGTGCTGAAATTGGCCTCGTTCTCCCGCAGCACCGAGCCCGTGGTGTCGGCCAGCCCGGTCAGGTTGGCCAGCACGTCGTCGAGGCTCTGCTGCTCGTCGACCAGCGTCCGGCTGGTGACAGTCGCGTTGTCCACGGTGCGCAACAGGTCCGGAACGGTGTCCGCGTACAGGTCGGTGACCTGGCCGGTGCGCACCAGATCCTGTTGCAGGGTTGGCAGATACGGGTTGATGTCGCGCAGGTAGGCGTCGCTGCGGGCGAGCAGGTCGCCCAGCTTCTCGCCGCGGCCCTGCAGCGCCGTGCCGAGCGCGGACAGCGTCGCGTTCAGCTTCTCCGGCTGCACCTTGGCGAGCACGTCGGACAGGTGCTGGAACAGCGTGTTGAATTCGACGGTCACGTGCTGTGCCGTCACCCTTGCCCCCGGCTGTAGCGAGGCCGACGAAGGTTGTTGCGGCACGGTGAAGTTGACGTACTTGGCGCCGAAGACGGTGGTGGAGCGGATATCAACGCCCGCGTTGGCCGGAACAAGCTTCAGCTGTTCGGGATTCAGTGCCAGCTTCAGGCTGGCGCCGTCGGCGGTCTGGTCGATCGAGACCACCCGGCCGATCTCCACGCCGCGCACCTTCACCTTGGCGTCGGGATCGAGCACCAGCCCGGCGCGTGGCGCGTCGATCGTCACGGTGGCCGTCGAGGTGAAACCGCCGACGAACATCACCATCGCGACGGCGACGATCGCGACCAGCACGAGCACCATCGCGGCACCGGCCAACTTGTATCCCACTGCAGCGCGCACTGTGTTCGAATCCGCCATCTCGCTCTACCCGGACAGGTGAAAGTTGCCGGAGGTGCCGTAGATGGCCAGCGAGATCAGCAGGGTCACCGTGACCACCGCGACCAGCGAGGCCCGCACCGCATTGCCGACCGCGACACCGACGCCGACCGGGCCGCCCGCGGCATGGAAGCCGTAATAGGTGTGGATCAGCATGACCGCCAGCGCCATGAAGATCGCCTGGGCGAACGACCAGAGGATGTCGCTCGGGATCAGGAAGGTGGAGAAGTAGTGGTCGTACACACCCGCCGACTGCCCGTAGATCACCACCGTGGCGAACCGGCTGGCCAGGAACGACGCGATCACCGCGAGCGCGTACAGCGGAACGATCGCGATCATCCCGGCGAGCACCCTGGTGCCGACCAGATATGGCACCGGCCGGATCGCCATGGATTCCAGCGCGTCGATCTCCTCGGCCACCCGCATGGCACCGAGCTGCGCGGTCGAGCCTGCCCCGATGGTGGCGGCCAGGCCGATGCCGGAAATCACCGGCGCCGCGATGCGGACATTGATGAATGCCGCGAAGAAGCCGGTGAGCGCCTCGACGCCGATATTGCCGAGCGAGCTGTACCCCTGCACGGCGATGGTGCCGCCCGCGAACAGCGTCAGGAAGCCGACGATCACCACGGTGCCGCCGATCACCGCCAAAGCGCCGCTGCCCATGCTGATTTCGGCGATCAGCCGAATGGTTTCGGTGCGATAGTGCGTCAAGGCACGCGGAATGGCCCCCAGGGCCTGTGCATAGAACACAGCATGTTTACCTACAGAATCGAGCGAGTCCGACATCCGACGCACTCGTCGCACGGTACGCGGGAAGCGGGATTCGATCACGAAGGCCATGCGGTCACCGCGCCGTGAACTTGATACCAACGGCGGTGACCACGACGTTCACCACGAACAAAGCCATAAAGGCGAAGACAACGGTCTGATTCACCGCATCACCGACACTCTTGGGACCACCCTTGACATTCAGACCCAGATAACAGGCCACCAGCCCGGCGATCAGCCCGAACAATCCGGCCTTCACCTCCGAGATGACCAATTCGGGCAAATGGGTCAGCAGCGTGATGCCGTTGACGAACGCGCCGGGGTTCACGTCCTGGAGAAAGACCGAGAACAGAAATCCGCCGACGATACCGATGGTGCACACCAGGCTGTTGAGCATCAGCGCGACGAACATCGACGCGAGCACGCGCGGCACCACCAGCCGCTGCACCGGATTGATACCGAGCACTCGCATCGCGTCGATTTCCTCGCGGATCGTGCGGGCGCCCAGGTCAGCGCAGATGGCGGTGGCACCGGCGCCCGCGACGATCAGCACGGTGACGATCGGGCCGACCTGGGTGACCGCGCCGAATGCCGCGCCCGCCCCACTGAGATCGGCCGCGCCGATCTCGCGCAACAAGATGTTCAGCGTGAAGCTCACCAGAACGGTGAATGGAATCGCGACCAACACTGTCGGCACGATCGAAACGCGTGCGATGAACCAGGACTGGTCGATGAACTCGCGTCCTTGAAATGGCCTGCGCACGCTGGAACGCGCGACTTCGGCCGTCAGTTCGAAGAACCCGCCGACTGCCCGCAATGGCACAGCAAGGACCTCGTTCATCTTTGAACCTCCTTGCTGAAATCTGCGCGTCTTACCCACGGCACGATTCTTCACCGAGGCCGCACCGCCTCAACGATTAGAACACGTTCACTGCGTCGCCGGAAGATGTTTGCCACTTTTGAACTGCACTTTTTCTTTGCATCGGCGTATAAATTTGGAACGAGTGTCAGGAGATAGATCCCACCTTTGTGAGGCGGCACACATCTCACCCACCAATGTCTACCAAGTGCCCGACCCTTGATCAACAGTTGGACGGCCGATCAGCAGTTCATTGTCACCGGGTCTTGCAAAAGTCGGTCCTCGCTGCGCATGTTTCGCGCAGCGCGGCCGCGTCGAACGAACTCAGCCTAGATCCAGCAGCGCCGAGGCCGAGAATGTCTGCGCGGCAGGGCGTTCGGCGAAATAGCCGCCGAGTGCCGCGGCGAGATCATCGGCGGACCATTGTCCGCCGTTGGCGTCGAATCGTTGTTCGACGACGGGCGCCGCCATGAGCGCGACCATCCCGCCGTAGACCACGAACAGTTGGCCGTTCACCGTGTCGGCGGCGGGCGAAGCCAGGTAGGCGACGAGCCGTGCCACATGATCGGGCGAGAGCGGGTCCACCTCCCCCTCGGGCGCGGCGCTGAACACGGCCTCGGTCATCGCGGTGCGCGCGCGGGGCGCGATCGCGTTGGCGCGCACGCCATAACGGGACAGCGCCCGCGACGCCGACAGGGTCAGCGCGGTGATGCCCGCCTTGGCGGCGCCGTAATTGGCCTGGCCCTCCGGTCCGAGCAGACCCGCCTCCGAGGAGGTGTTGATCAGCCTGCCGTATACCGGCGCGCCGGCCGCCTTGGACTTGCCGCGCCAGTACGTCGCGGCGTTGCGGGACAACAGGAAATGACCGCGCAGGTGGACCGCGACAACGGCGTCGAAGTCCTCGTCGGACATGTTGAACAGCATCCGGTCCCTGGTGATGCCCGCGTTGTTCACCACGATGTCGACGCTGCCGAAGGACTCTTCGGCGGCGCGGATCAACGCGTCCGCAGTCGCCCGTTCGGCGATGCTGCCCGCGACGAATTCGGCCTTGGCGCCGAGCGCGCGGATCTCGGACAGCGTGTCGGTCACCGCGTCGGACTCGGCCAGGTCGTTGACCACCACCGAAGCACCGGCCCCGGCCAGCGCGAGCGCCTCCGCCCGCCCAAGCCCCGCTCCTGCTCCCGTAACGATCGCCACCCGCCCAGCAAGACTCACATCATCAGCCACGAGCCCGACCCTAGAACGTGTTCCATTCTATGGCAAGGGTCGGTCTCATTGCAGCCGCAGCGCCGCTTTCGGGCACTGCGCCACCGCGTCCTCGACGTCGGCCAACCGGTCTGCGGGCACGTCCGCCTCGAGGATGTGCAGCTGGTCCTCATCATCGAGTTCGAACACGTCGGGGGCGATTCCGACACAGATTCCGTTCGCTTCACACTGATCCAGATCGACGCTGACCTTCATGAGAACTCCTTTACCGCGATCCTTGCCGAAGCCTAACAAGCCGATGCCGCCGGAGGTGGCGCCATCGACCCGATTCGCCCTCAATACTGGAACATGTTTCAGTCGATATGCAATGATCGGGTGAACCCACATCGACGAAGGCCTGAGGTATTTGCCATGCGCATTGCGTACACGCCGCAGCAGGAGGAGCTACGCGCGGAGCTGCGCGACTACTTCGCGCGACTCATCACTCCCGAGCGCAGGGCCGCGCTCAGCGCGCAGACCGGCGAGTACGGCCAGGGCAACGTCTATCGCGAGGTCGTGCAGGAGATGGGCCGCGACGGCTGGCTCACGCTGGCCTGGCCGAAGGAGTTCGGCGGCCAGGACCGGCCGACGATGGATCAGCTGATCTTCACCGACGAGGCGGCCATCGCGGGCGCGCCGGTGCCGTTCCTGACCATCAACTCGGTCGCGCCGACGATCATGCACTACGGCAGCGAGGAGCAGAAGCGCTTCTTCCTGCCCAAGATCGCGGCCGGCGAACTGCACTTCGCCATCGGCTACTCCGAGCCGGGCGCGGGCACCGACCTGGCCAGCCTGCGCACCAACGCGGTGCGCGACGGCGACGACTACGTGATCAACGGCCAGAAGATGTGGACCAGCCTGATCGCTTACGCCGACTACATCTGGCTCGCGGTCCGCACCGATCCAACGGCCAAGAAGCACAAGGGCATCAGCATGCTCATCGTGCCGACCTCCGCCGAGGGCTTCTCCTGGACACCCGTGCACACCATGGCGGGGCCGGACACCAGCGCGACCTACTACCAGGACGTCCGGGTGCCTGCGAGTTCACTGGTCGGCCAGGAGAACGGCGGCTGGTCGCTGATCACCAACCAGCTCAACCACGAGCGCGTCGCACTGACCTCGGCTGGACCGCTGGGTCTCGCCGTGCACCAGACGGTCGAATGGGCCCGCAATACCAAGGCGGGCAACGGTTCCCGCGTCATCGACCAGGAATGGGTGCAGCTCAATCTGGCGCGCGTGTACGCCAAGGTCGAATACCTGAAATTGCTCAACTGGGAGATCGCCAGCCGGGCCGACGCGGGCGGCGACGCCGCACCACGGCCGTGGGACGCCTCCACCTGCAAGGTGTACGGCACCGAACTGGCCACCGAGGGGTACCGGCTGCTCATGGAAGTTCTTGGCCCGCAGGCGTATCTGCGCCAGGACTCGTACGGCGAGGCCTTGCGCGGACGGCTCGAGCGGATGCATCGTGCCGCGCTGATCCTCACCTTCGGCGGCGGCACCAACGAGGTGCAGCGCGACATCATCGCCATGACGGCGCTCAAGCAGCCCGCGTCGGCGCGCTGAGCCGGAAAGCAGGTAGCAGAAATGGATTTCACTCCCACCGAAGCCCAGCTCGACCTGGGCAGGCTGACCGGCGAGGTGTGCGGCAAGCTCGTCACCGCCGACCGGCTGCGCGAACTCGACACCGCGGCCGAACGATTCGACGAGGCGCTCTGGAGTTCGCTTGCCGAGACCGGGGTGCTGGCGGCGGCACTGCCCGAGACGGTAGGTGGCAACGACTTCGGCGCGCTCGAGCAGACCGCCGTCCTGCGTGAGCTCGGCAAGTACGTCGCGGCGGTGCCGTACCTATGGTCGATCGTGGTCGGGGCGGGCGCGCTGGCGAAGTTCGGCGATGCGGCGCAACAGGATCGGGCGACGCGCGCGGGCGCGGGTCAGGTGATCCTGACCGCCGCACTTACCGAAGAACATAACTGGGAGCCCGCCCGGCCCACCACCACCGCCGTCGAGGTGGACGGCAGCTGGCGACTCACCGGCGCCAAGACCACGGTGCCCTTCGCGAACCGGGCGGACCGAATCCTGGTCCCGGCCACGGTCGCCGGGGTCGCCGCGGTGTTCCTGGTCGATCCGGCAGCCGCGACGGTGACCGCGCAGCAGGTGGTCGACCGCACCCCCGAATACGCCGTCGAGCTCACCGACACCCCGGCCGAGCTGATCGGCACCGTCGAGAACGGCGCCGAGATCCTCGACTGGCTGCTCACTCGCGCCTGGCTCGGACTCAGCGCACTACAGCTCGGCACCCTCGAACGCGCACTCGATCTGGTCGCCGAATATGCCCGTGAGCGCGAACAATTCGGCAAAGCGGTCGGCAGCTTCCAAGCCGTTGCCCAGCGCTTGGCGGACGCCTACATCGATGTCCAGGGCCTGCGACTGGCGGTAACCCAGGCCGCATGGCAGATCTCCGAAGACCTCCCCAGCGCCGAAGCCGTGCACACCGCCAAGTTCTGGGCCGCCGACGCGGGTCACCGGGTGGCGCACACCGTCGTCCACGTCCACGGCGGGGTAGGCATCGACCGAGACCACATCGTGCACAACTACTTCACCGCCGCCAAGCACAACGAGTTCGCGCTCGGCGGCGGCACCGACCACCTTCGCGCCCTCGGTGCGCTGCTGGCCGCTACCCCGTCCTGATCCGTAGCATTACCGAACGCCCCGCCGGGTAACGGCGGGGCGTTCTTCGTCTGTAGCGCTCATCCACGCCACACGCTGATCAGTTGCGTTGCGGGCGAACCCATCTGTGCGCAGACCACACCTATCCGGATGCTGACCCGTACCGAATACCGAGGGGTTCCACACAACATCGAAGTGCGCACCGCGCACCAACGAACATTCCGGAGGACGATATTCCCACCGTACGGTCCACCCTCGCCCGCATCTCGGTCGCGATCCTCGGCGCGCTCACCGCGAGCGCGCACCCCAGCGTCGAGACCAACGAATCGCCCACCGACACAGCGGTCCCGGTGTCCTAGATCGACTCGGGAGATCCCGCCGAGGTGACGACGACTGGATCACGCCCGCTCGGTCCGCACCTGAATCTATTGCTCGCACAAGCTGATGGGCCCGAGTCAACGCCTTCGCCTGTCCGGTGTACTCGGATTCAGGAGGCGATCGGCTTCGAAGTGAGGTAGCGCTGGAGGGTCGGCGCGATATCCGCGATGAGCTCGTCGCGGGTGAACGCGACGACCGGGGGGATGCGCAGGATGTAGCGGCACAGGGCGATGCCGAGGAGCTGGGTGACGACGAGTGCGCTGCGGCGGGGAGCGTCGGCGGGGTCGCCGAAGCGGAGGACGGCGGGCAGCACCTGCTGGGCGAAGACATTGCGGAAGCGTTCGGTGACGGCTTCGTCGGTGATCGATGAGCGCAGCAGGGTCAGCAGTACCTCGTTGCCGGGCGGCTCCTCCCACAGAGCGAGGAAGCGGCGGATCAGCAACTCACCGACCTCGGTCTCGTCGGCGGCGGCCAGGTCGGGCAGGGCGAGATCGATATCGACCGCGGCGGCGAACAAGCCGTCTTTGCTGCCGAAATAGCGCATGACCATGGACGGGTCGATCGCGGCGTCGGCGGCGATCGCGCGGATGGTCGCCTTGCCGTAGCCCTCGGCGGCAAACCGGGCGCGAGCGGCGTCGAGGATGGTCGCGCGGGTCGCATCGGAGCGGCGCGCAGGTTGCTGATCAGGCTCGATCGTCATGCCAACGAATGTAGGCCAACAACTGTTGACTTTGCAATATCGGGCGCGCTACCGTTATGCCAACAGGCGTTGGCCTACAGATGTTGACCTCAGGAGTTCCGATGAACACCACCCAGAATCCGCTGCCGGACACCACCTCCGTCGTGATCGTCGGTGCGGGTCCCGCCGGACTGACCGCGGCGATCACCCTGGCCGACGCCGGCGTCGACTTCGTGCTCCTGGATCGCCTTGCCGAGGGCGCCAACACTTCTCGCGCCGCCGTCGTGCACGCCCGAACCCTCGAGGTGCTGCACGAGCTCGGCATTGCCGACGTGCTCATCACCAAAGGCATTGTGGTGCCGCGATTCACCGTGCACGACGGTGCGCGCACCCTGGCAACCATCCGATTCGACGACCTCCCGACGCAGTACCCCTTCACCCTGATGGCGCCGCAGGACACCACGGAGGCAGTACTGCTCGCCCGGCTGCGCAAGGCAGGCGGCGACGTCCGGCGGCCGTACCAGGTGACCCGAGTCGCTGACGAAAACAACGGCGTCACTGTCGAATACACTGACGACTCTGGCGCCGTAGGCACCCTCCGCGCCGACTACGTCATCGGCGCCGACGGCATGCACAGCGTCGTCCGCGATCAGGCAGGCATCGGTTTCACCGGCGACACCTACCCCGCCTCCTTCGTGCTCGCCGACGTCCGAATGGACTGGCCGATCGCCCGTGACGAAGTGGCACTGCATCTTTCACCGGAGGGCGTCACGGTGGTCGCGCCGCTGCCCGACGAAGCCGAGCCGAACCGCTACCGCGTAGTCGCCACCGTCGACGAGGCTCCCGAGCACCCCACCCGCGACGACATTCAAACCATCCTCGACACCCGAGGCCCTGGCGGCAACAGCAAAGTCCTCGAGGTGCTGTGGAGTTCGCGCTTCCGCGTGCATCATCGCGTCGCCGACCACTACCGCGCCGGCCGAATCTTCCTGGCAGGCGACGCCGCCCACGTACACAGTCCCGCGGGCGGCCAAGGCATGAACACCGGTATCCAGGACGCCGCCACCCTCGGACCGCTACTCGCCCGTGTCGTCGGCGGCGAGCCGACAGCCGTGCTCGACACCTACGAAACCACAAGGCGCCCAATAGCGCTCGGCGTAGTGGCCTTTACCGACCGGATGACCAGGATGGCCACCCTGACGCCCCGGCCCGCCCGCGCGGTACGCAACCTGACCATGTCGACGCTCACCCGAATCCCCGCCGTCCGCCAGGCGCTCGCCTACCGGCTCGCCGAACTCGCCAACCGTTGACCGTCGAAAGTCGCTGCTAGCTAACGGCCTTCGCGGAAGTGAAGTCGCCGTTGGCGAAATCGACCTGACGCTCGGCATTCGACAACGCGGTGACCACGCAGGTCCCGAAGGACCCCGTGCGGTCGAACAAGGTAGCGCTGCCGACCGCGACGCCGTCCGCGCTGATGTGGCTGTCGGCCTCCACGCCGACCTCGGACCCCACCGGCTGCCTGGCCAGGGCCAGGGTCATATCGGTGTTGATGAAGCCGACGCCCGCGCTGCCCCAATTGGTCATCAGGCTCGTCGCCTCGCCGATCACCACGGCACCGACGAATGTCGAGGGCGTCTCGCCCTCGACCACCCATAACGGCACCTGCCACATGCGCTTTCGACTGTCGTTCTGGTGTTCACCGATCTCGCCGGACCACCCGTCGGCATGGGCGTCGCTGCCCCATAGCGGACGAGTGGGTTCGGTGGCGACCGGCACCGACGGCGGCTGCGGGACCTCCGCCCGCGTCCACAACTGCCCCGGCGGCTGGACCGATCGCTTGAGGAAGACGACCGTCGCCCTGGCCACGTCCACGCCGTCCTGCATCAGCGCGGCGTCGGCGACCCGGATCCGCCGTCCTTCCCGAACCAGCTCCGTCACCACGGTCAGTGGTTTGGCCAGAGTGGGCCGGAACAGATCAACGGTGAGTCTGGCGGGCATGAAGCCCGCCGAACAGTGTTGCTGTTCCAGCGCTCTGGCCATCAGTCCGCAGATCGCGGGCCCATTGATCATCGTGGGCGACCAGGCGCTCGCGGCGAACGGCAACGGCTCGAAGCCGCGCGCGGTCGCCTCGAAGTACCCGTAGCGGACAACCACTTTCGATTTCCCCCTGTTTCCGATGTCCTACTTGCGGCTCGCCTCAGCGTGCTCGTCGGCGGCCCGCTCCTCGGTTTGCGCTTTGGCCCAACGATAGTCGGGCTTGCCCGCCGGGGACCGTTTGATCTCGTCGACGAACCACAGGCTGCGCGGCAGCTTGTAGGGGGCGATCTCTTTGGTGAGGAACGGGCGCAGATCATCGATGGTCGGCCGGTTCTCGCCACGGCATTGCACTACCGCGACGACGCGCTGGCCCCAGCGTTCGTCGTCGACGCCGACGACGAGGGCGTCGAAGATCTCCGGGTGGGTCTTGAGTGCCCCCTCGACCTCTTCGGGGTAGATCTTCTCGCCGCCGCTGTTGATGCTGACCGAGCCGCGGCCGAGCATGGTGACCGTGCCGTCTTCCTCGACCCTGGCGTAGTCGCCGGGGATGGCGTAGCGAATACCGTTGTACTCCTTGAACGTTGCGGCGGTCTTCGCCTCGTCCTTGTAGTAGCCGAGCGGAATGTGCCCGCGGCGAGCCAGGATTCCGACCACACCCGAGCCGGGCCGCACCGGGTTGCCGTCTTCGTCGAGCACTTCGGTGGAGCCGTCGATCTTCACCCGCGGCCCACCGGTGTGGTTGACGCCCTTGGCCACGATCGACAGACCGCCGAAACCGGTCTCCGAAGAGCCGATGGAATCGGAGATCATCCGGTTCGGCAGCAACTCGAGGAATTGATCCTTGATCGCGGGCGAGAACAGCGCCGCGCTGCTGGCCATCACGTACAGGCTCGAAAGGTCATAGGGCTGACCGGTTTCCGGGTTGCCTTCGATCAACGCGTCCAACATCGGCCGCGCCATCGCGTCACCGGTGATGAAGATCAGGTTGATCTTGTGACGATCGATCGCCTGCCACACCCCATGCCCGCTGAACTCGGGCAGCATCACGGCCTTGCCGCCGTCGAACAAGCTGTGGAACGTCGCCGTCTGCGAACCACCGTGGATCATCGGCGGGATCGGGAACCGAACCATGCTCGGATTGTTGGCCGCACCCACCTTGGACTGCTGCCACTCGTCCTCGATCGGTTCACCGGTGATGAAGTTGATGCCACCGCCGAGCACGCGCCACCAGTCCTCGTGCCGCCACATCACGCCCTTGGGCAGCCCCGTGGTGCCGCCGGTGTAGAGCATGAAGATGTCGTCGGGGGACCGCTCGCCGAAGTCCCGCTCGCCCGACGAGGCCGCCAGCGCCGTCTCGTATTCGACCGAATCCGCTGCGGTCTCGATGGTGCCGGTCGTATCGTCATCGACGACGAGAACCGTCTTCAGCAGCGGGGTTTTCGGCCGGACGCCGGCCACCCGATCGCTGTACCGGCGCTCGTGGATCAGCGCGACCATGTCCGAATTGTCGAAGATGTATTGCAACTCGTTCTCGACGTAACGGAAGTTCACGTTGATCATCACTGCCCGCGCCTTGAACACCGCGACCATCGCCTCGACGGCCTCGATCGTGTTACGCGAGTAGATGCCCACCTTGTCACCCGGTTTGACACCGTGTTCGAGCAGGTAGTGAGCCAACTTGTTGGCGCGCTCCTCCAGCTGTGCGTAGGTCACCTCGCGGCCGTCGTCAGCGAGCGCGACGCGGTCGGGCATCAGGTCGATGGAGTGTTCGACAAGGTCCGCTATGTTGTAGCTCACAAGGCTAAAAATAGAACGTGTTACTGTTCCTGGCAAGGCTGAATTCCATTACCCCCGCCGACTTCGTCGGCTGCCGTCCCCTGGAACGTCGGGAGATCCATCAATGCCACACTGCCTCGTCGAGAAACGCGACCATGTCCTCATCGTGACGATGAATCGCCCCGAGGCGCGCAACGCGCTGTCGGCGGAGATGATGGCGATCATGCGCGACGCCTGGGACCAGGTGGACAGCGATCCGGACATCCGGGTGGCGATCCTGACCGGCGCGGGCGGCGCGTTCTGCGCGGGCGCGGACCTGAAGGCGATGACCACCCAGCACCCCGGCGATTCGTTCGCGGGCGGCGGCTGGGATCTGTCGAAGATCGAGGCACTGCTCAAGGGCCGCAGGCTCACCAAGCCGCTGATCGCGGCGGTCGAGGGCGCGGCGATCGCGGGCGGCACCGAGATCCTGCAGGGCACCGACATCCGGGTGGCCGGCGAAAGCGCGAAATTCGGTGTGTCCGAAGCACGCTGGGGACTGTTCCCGCTCGGCGGCTCCGCGGTGCGCCTCGTCCGCCAGATTCCGTACACCGTTGCCGCGGACATCCTGCTCACCGGCAGGCACATCACCGCGGCGGAGGCCAAGGAGATCGGGCTGATCGGGCATGTGGTGCCCGACGGCGGCGCACTCGACAAGGCACTCGAACTCGCCGCGCTGATCGCGGCCAACGGCCCGCTTGCCGTGCAGGCCATCCTGCGCACCATCCGGGACACCGAGGGCATGCACGAGGAAGAGGCGTTCCAGATCGACGCGAAGCTCGGCACCGCAGTCTTCCGCTCGACCGACGCCAAGGAAGGTCCGAAGGCCTTCGCGGAGAAGCGCAAGCCGAGCTTCACCGGCAGCTGAAAAAGGTACGCTCAGAGCGCTTGCGAGCCGCGAATGCGCGAGGCCGCCCTCGGCACCATTCGGTACCCGGGGGCGGCCCCTCGCCGGAGCTCAACAGCCCGGGTAGTCCATCCAGAACGGCTCCCACTGGTGCCCGTCCGGATCGAGGAAGGTGCGGCTGTACATGCCGACCTGCTCCTCCTGCGACCGCTTGTCCTCGCTGATCTCCTCGGTGCCGCCCGCGGCCAGCGCCGCCGACGCGAGCGCGTCCACCTCCGCGACGCTGGTTAGCGCCAAACCGTAAGTGGCGCCGATCTTCTCGGTGGTGTCCGCGACCTGGCGCTTGCTGAAGGTGGTGAAATAGCCTCTAGTCAGCAGCATCAGGCAGATGTTGTCATCGATCACGATGCAGGCCGCGTCGTCGTCACAGAATTCCTGATTGACCTTCCAGCCAAGCGCCTCGTAGAAATTCTTCGACCGGTTCAGCTCGGCGACAGGTAGGTTGAGAAAAATCATCCGGCTGGTCATGTCGACACCTTTTCGTAGTCCGCCTGTTTAGTTGCGCACAAATAGAGACGGGCTTCAGCGGGGGAACTCATCGCTCGCCCACACGATGTGACAGGCCGCACTGCGGCAGGCCGGTCGATGATCTTGATCGTGCTGGTAGCAAGGTTTTGGGTCTGGGATGTGTCGGTGGGCTGTGGCAGGGTGACACCCATGAACGACCTGTCCGGCCAGACCGCCGGCCTCGCTCCCGACGTGCTCGAATCCTTCGAGAAGCACCGCCGGGAATTGTGCGCTTACGCCTACCGCATGCTCGGCTCGTCCTTCGAGGCCGAGGATGCCGTCCAGGAGACCTTCACCCGCGCGTGGAAGTCCTACGACTCCTTCGAGGGCCGCGCGAGCCTGCGCTCCTGGCTGTATCGAATCACCACCAACGTCTGCCTCGACATGCTCGACGGACCGCAGCGGCGAGCCAGGCCGATGGACCTGTCCGGACCGTCGCGACCGGATTCCCCACTACCCGCACCGCAGCCGGACTACGTCTGGATCGAGCCGATCCCGAATGCCCTCGCCTTCGGCGCCGACCCCGCCGACCACGCCTCGGCCAAGGACACCTTGCGGCTGGCCTTCGTCGCGGCCTGTCAGCACCTGCCCGCCACCCAGCGCGCGATCCTGATCATGCGGGAGGTGCTGCGTTTCTCCGCCAACGAGACCGCCGAGGCCCTCACCATGTCCCCCGCATCGGTCAACAGCGCCCTGCAACGCGCCAGAGCCACCATGTCCAAGGTGCAGCCCGCCGCCACGGACACCTACGACGAATCGAACGAGGATCAGCGCAAGCTGATCGACAACTTCGTCGAGGCGTTCGAGGCCTACGACATGGACACCCTCACCACACTCCTGAAAACCGACGTCTCCCTGTCCATGCCGCCGCTCGAATTCTGGGTCTCCGGCCCGGCAAACGTCGCCGCGTTCATGCTCGGCCACGGCAACGCCTGCCGCGACTCCCGCATGATCCGCCTGCCCGGCGCCAACGGCGAACCCGCCTTCGGCCAGTACAAGCCCGGCAACGAGCCCGGTGTCTGGATCCCATGGTCGGTCATCGTGCTCGAACTGGACGGCAACGCCATTTCGGGGATGTGCTTTTTTCTCGATACGGAGAAGTTGTTCCCGCTGTTTGGTTTGGCTTCGGAGTTGCGCGAATCGGTGTGAGGGTGTTGCTGGTCCGTCCGCGGGGAGGGGGAACCGGGCTCATCCGCTGGGAGGTGGGAGAGGGCACCGGCC
>NZ_JBITEM010000006.1:111942-313131 GCF_044455225.1 Nocardia sp. NPDC051321
GGCCGATCCGCTGGGAGGTGGGAGAGAGCACCGGCCGATCCGCTGGGAGGTGGGAGAGAGCACCGGCCGATCCGCTGGGAGGTGGGAGAGAGCACCGGCCGATCCGCTGGGAGGTGGGAGAGAGCACCGCTTTGCAGCGGGAAGGCCGCTTTGCGGCGCGAAGGTGGGCGGGGGGCCGCTTTGCGGCGGGAAGGTGGGCGGAAGCAGTCTTTTCGTAGGATCCGCAACGGATCTCGGGCATCAACACCGTCCGATCGGCTGCCCACGCTCACCGCTCACCCTTTGTGTGAGCCGCACCCCAGTACACCTGGTGTGCAGGTCACACAACCGGTGTGCTGCACTCAACTGCCCACGCATGCAACAGAATCCGCACCCTCACTCGGGATACGCACCGACTTCAGGGCCCTATTCCGAGTGCGGATCCCCAAGTGAGGGTGCGGATTTGTTGCGATCGGTTTGGGAGCGCCTGACAGGGCGTCGCAACCAGATGATCAGGGCGAAACACGACACCGCACCTCCGGCCCGAGGCAACAACCCGGTGCAGTACATGTGGTGAGCATCGAGGTGAGCCAAATGGTCGTTCCCGACCATCGACGTGAGTCAAAAGGTTGCTTTACAAGATCTTTTGGCGACCATTTGACTCACGTCGATGGGGCTAGGACGCGGGGACGTAGCGTTCGCGGAGTTTGCGCTTGTAGAGCTTGCCGTTGGGGTCTCGGGGGAGTTCGGGGAGGTAGTCGACGGACTTTGGCATTTTGTATTTCGCCAATTGGGTTGCGGCGAAGGCGAGTAGTTCGGCGGTGAGGTCGGGGGTGCCTTCGATGCCCTCGGCGGGTTGGACTACGGCCTTGACCTCGGCGCCCCAATCCGGGTGCGGGATACCGAAGACCGCTACGTCGGCGACCTTCGGGTGGGTGACCAGCACGTTTTCGATCTCGGCCGGGTAGATGTTCACGCCGCCGGACAGGATCAGGTCGGAGCGGCGGTCGTGCAGGTACAGGTAGCCGTCCTCGTCGAGGTGGCCGATGTCGCCGACGGTGAACAGGTCACCGACGCGGGAGTCCTCGGTCTTGGCTTTGTCGTGGTGGTATTCGAAACTCGAAGCGCCCATCCGCATGTAGACGAGGCCGGGCTCACCGGCGGGCACCTCGGTGCCGTCCTCTTCGCTGAGCACCTTGATCACCGACCACGGCCACGCCTTGCCGACCGAGCCAGGCTTTTGCAGCCACTCGGTCCCGTTGATCACCGTGCCGCCGCCCTCGGTGGCCGCGTAATACTCGGTGACGGTCGGGCCCCACCAGTCGAGCATCTTCCGCTTGGTCTCCTGCGGGCACGGTGCGGCGCCGTGAATCATGCTGCGCAGGGAGGACACGTCGTACTTGGCGCGCACCTCTTCCGGCAGCGCAAGCAGGCGGTGGAACTGGGTCGGCACCATGTGGCTGTGCGTCACCCGGTACTTGTCGATCAGCCGCAGCATGTCCTCGGCGTCCCAGCGATCCATCAGAATGAGCTTGTGCGCCAGCTGAATCGAGATGGTCGCATAGTTCAGCACCGCGGTGTGATAGAGCGGCGAGCCACAGATGTGCACGTGGTTGTCGTAGGGCGCCAGGTCGAACAAGCCGAAGAACGCCATCGTATGCGGCGGAACGACATCCGGGTCGGCGCCGGTGAGCGGGCGGCGAACGCCCTTGGGCCGTCCGGTGGTGCCGGAGGTGTAGAGCATCGGCGCGCCGGTGCTGCGGTCGGCCGGTCGCCCGGTATCCGCGGCACCCAGCCAGGCCACCGACTTGAAGCCCTCGATCTCGCCTACCGAGAAACGCGCCGCAGCAGGCAATTTCGCCTCGTCGGCGGCGGCCTTACCGGTGGCGGCGAAACGATCGCTGACCAGGAAAGCCTTGGCCTCGCTGTCCTGCAGGATGTAGGCGACCTCGGGGCCGGTGAGGTGCCAGTTCACCGCGACGATGTACAGCCCGGCCTGGTACGCCGCGAAGTAGGCGGCGATCGCCTCGACGCAGTTGTGCACCATGCTCACCAGCACATCGCCGGTTTCCAGGCCGAGCCCGCGCAGGCCGGTGGCATAGCGGTTGGCGAGCGTGGCCAATTCGCGATATGTCACCTCCCGGCCCGCCGGATCGACCATGGCGATCCGATCGGGTTCGGCTTCGGCGATGTTCCAGAGACCGAGAATTTTTACTGACTCCTGCGTCGACGTCACTCTTTGAATCTAGAACGTGTTCTACATATCGACAAGGGGTGCGAGCCGACGTAAATGTTCGACATCCGGAGCCGACACCAACATCATGGTGACGCCGGCCGCCGACCAGACGCCGAGTTGCTTACGAACATGCTCCTCGTCACCGATGATCGCCGTATCCAGAATCATTTCGTCCGGCACCACGGCCGCCGCCTCGGCCTTCTTGCCCGCCATGAACAGCCTGCCGATCTCGTCGACCTCGCGCTCGTAACCCATCCGCCGATAGACCTGCGCGTGGAAATTCTGCTCCGGCGCACCCATGCCGCCGATGTAGAGCGACATGATCCAGCGCATCCTTTCCAGCTCGCTCGCCGCGTCGTCGGTGATCACCACCTGACAGCTCGCGGCGATCTCGAAGTCCTCGCGCGAGCGGCGCGCGCCGGCCCTGGCGAAACCCTCGTCCAGCCAGTCGTTGTACATGTTCGCCAGCCGCGGCGCGTAGTAGATCGCCAGCCACCCGTCGGCGATCTCCGCGGTCAGCGCCACATTCTTCGGGCCTTCCGCGCCGAGCCAGATCGGCAAATCCGCACGTAGCGGATGCACGATCGGCTTGAGCGGCTTGCCGAGTCCGGTCGACCCCGGACCGGTGTAGGGCAACGGGTAATTCGGCCCGTCATTGGTGACCGGCGCCTGTCGCTCCAGGATGCGCCGGATGATCCCGACGTATTCGCGGGTGCGCTGCAGCGGTTTGGCGAAAGGCTGCCCGTACCAGCCCTCCACCACCTGCGGCCCGGACACCCCGAGCCCGAGGATGGCCCGGCCGCCGCTGAGATGATCCAGCGTGAGCGCGTGCATCGCGGTCGCGGCGGGCGTGCGGGCCGACATCTGCACCACCGAGGTACCGAGCCGTACCCGCTCCGTCGATGACCCCCACCAGGTCAGCGGGCCGAATGCGTCCGATCCCCACGATTCCGCGGCGAATACCGCGTCGAACCCGGCGTCCTCGGCCGCGGCCACCAACTCCCCCGCATGCTGCGGCGGCTGCGCCATCCAGTACCCGAGTTGCAGTCCGAACTTCATGGAACACCCTTTCCGAGACAACTGCTTGCCAGCAGAATAAGAACCTGTTCTACTCGACATTGTGACTCAGGGGAATACTGCATCCGGCGTAATCGCGGATGAGAGAGGGGCGAAATTGAACACAGCTTCGCGCAGCGATTCCATGAGGGGTGGCGGTCGGGCGGCGGGTGGGCACGCCGTGCCCGATGTGCTCAGCGCGCCCCTTCGGGTGCGATTCGACTACACCCGGTCCGTTGGACCGACGATCGGCAACTTCCTGACCAACCTGCGCGCCCGCAAGCTCGTCGGCGTGCGCGGGTCGGACGGGCGGGTACTGGTGCCGCCGCCGGAATACGATCCGGTGACCGCCGAACCGCTCACCGAATTCGTCGACGTCGCCGATACCGGCACCGTCGAATCGTGGACCTGGGTGCGCGAACCGCTGCCCGGCCAGCCGTTCGACCGGCCGTTCGCGTGGGCGCTCATCCGGCTGGACGGCGCCGACACCGCGCTGCTGCACGCCGTCGACGTCGCCACGCCCGACGACATCCAGACCGGCCAGCGGGTGACCGTCCGATGGGCCGCCGAGACCACCGGCAGCATTCACGACATCGCCTGCTTCGTGCCCGGCGAAAAGTCCGGCGCACCAGCCGAGGTCGCCGCCGATGGCGACCCGATCACCGTGATCACCACGCCGGTCGACCTCAGCTACAACCACACCGCTTCCCCGCAGGAGACCGTCTACCTGCGCGGATTGGCCGAAGGCAAGCTGCTCGGCGGCCGCACCGACGCCGCGGGCAAGGTGTATTTCCCGCCGCGCGGCGCCAACCCGACCGACGGGCGGCCCACCGATGAGGTCGTCGAGCTGCCCGACCACGGCACGGTCACCACGTTCTGCATCGTGAACGTGCCGTTCCTCGGTCAGCGGATCAAGCCGCCGTATGTCGCGGCCTATGTGCTGCTGGACGGCGCGGATATCCCGGTGCTGCACCTCGTACTCGGTTGCGAGGCAAGCGAAGTGCGCATGGGCATGCGGGTGGAAGCGGTATGGAAGCCGCGCGAGGAGTGGGGCTTCGGGTTGGAGAACGTGGACCATTTCCGCCCCACCGGCGAGCCCGATGCCGAGTACGACACCTACAAGCACCACCTCTGAGAGGCGAACGTTGACTGACAACGCCACCGACATCGCGGTCGTGGGATTCGCCCACGCGCCGCACGTGCCGGAAACCTTCGGCACCACCAATGGTGTGGAGATGCTGGTGCCCTGCTTCCAGCAGCTCTACAGCCAGCTCGGCATCAACAAGTCCGACATCGACTTCTGGTGCTCCGGCTCCTCCGATTACCTTGCTGGGCGGGCTTTTTCGTTCATCTCGGCGATCGACGCGATCGGTGCGGTGCCGCCGATCAACGAGTCGCACGTGGAGATGGACGCCGCATGGGCGCTGTACGAGGCGTGGGTGAAACTCCGCTCGGGACAGGCGAAGACAGCGCTGGTGTACGGCTTCGGCAAGTCGTCGGCGGGCACGCTGCGCCAGGTGCTCACCATGCAGCTCGATCCGTACCTGGTGGGCCCGCTGTGGCCGGATGCGTGGTCCATCGCGGGCCTGCAGGCCAGAGCCGGGCTCGACGCGGGCCGCTGGACCGAACGCGATATGGCTGCGGTGGCCGCGGGCGACGGCGACGGCGACGTCGAAAGTCTGCTCAACGCACCTTATGTTGCCGACCCGCTGCGCGCCCACGACGTCGCGCCGATCACTGACGGCGCGGCCGCCATCGTCCTCGCGGTCGGCGACCGGGCGCGCGAACTCTGCGAGCGACCGGCATGGATCACCGGCATCGCGCACCGGGTGGACACCCCGGTGCTCGGCGCGCGCGACCTCACCGTCTCGCCGTCTACTTCGGCTGCGGCGCAAGCGGTTACCGGTGGCGACACCACCTTCGACATCGCCGAACTGCACGCGCCGTTCAGTCATCAGCAGTTGATCCTCGCCGAGGCGATCGGCCTGAAGAACGGCACGAAGGTGAATCCGTCGGGTGGTGCGCTCGCCGCGAACCCGATGTTCGCCGCCGGGCTGGAGCGAATCGGCTTCGCGGCCAAGGCGATCATGGCGGGCTCGGCGAATCGGGCACTCGCCCACGCGACAAGCGGCCCTGCGTTGCAACAAAACCTTGTGGCAGTAATTGATTCGGAGGCGAGCCGATGAGCTTCCCGGCCGCGGTGCTCGGCACCGGACAAACCCATCACGTGACGAAAAGAACCGATGTATCGATGGCGGGCATGTGCCGCGAAGCCATCGATCGCGCGCTCGAGGACGCCGGTCTCACCATCGCCGACATCGACGCGGTGGTCGTCGGCAAGGCGCCGGATCTGTTCGAGGGCGTCATGATGCCCGAGCTGTATCTGGCGGATGCGTTGGGCGCCACCGGAAAACCACTGCTGCGGGTGCACACCGCAGGCTCGGTCGGCGGCTCCACCGGCGTGGTCGCCGCCAATCTGGTGCAGGCCGGGGTGCACAAGCGGGTGCTCGCCGTCGCCTGGGAGAAGCAGTCGGAGTCGAATGCCATGTGGGCGTTGTCGATTCCGGTGCCCTTCACCATGCCGGTCGGCGCGGGCGCGGGCGGATACTTCGCGCCGCACGTGCGCTCCTACATCCGGCGATCGAACGCGCCCAGCCATATCGGCGCGATGGTCGCGGTCAAGGATCGCCGCAACGGTGCCAAGAACCCCCTCGCACACCTGAAACAGCCTGACATCACCCTGGAATCGGTGCTGGCCTCGCAAATGCTGTGGGACCCCATCCGTTTCGACGAGACCTGCCCGTCCTCCGACGGCGCGTGCGCCGTGGTGATCGGCAACGAGGAGGCGGCGACCGCGGTCGAGGCCGCAGGCAAGAAGGTCGCCTGGGTGCACGGCACCGCGATGCGCACCGAGCCGACCACCTTCGCAGGCCGCGATCAGGTCAACCCGCAGGCCGGGCAGGACGCGGCCGCCGCGCTGTGGAAGGCCGCGGGCATCACCGACCCGCTCAACGAGATCGACGTGGCCGAGATCTACGTGCCGTTCTCCTGGTTCGAGCCGATGTGGCTGGAAAACCTGGGCTTCGTGCCGCAGGGTGACGGCTGGAAACTCACCGACAAGGGCGAAACCGAGATCGGCGGCATTCTGCCGGTCAACCCGTCCGGCGGCGTGCTCTCCTCCAACCCGATCGGCGCGTCCGGACTCATCCGGTTCGCCGAGGCGGCCAAGCAGGTCATGGGTCGCGCCGGTGCCTGCCAGGTCGACGGCGCGCGTAAGGCCTTCGGTCACGCGTATGGCGGCGGGTCCCAGTACTTCTCGATGTGGGTTGTCGGGTCGGACAAGCCATGAGCGCGCTGCAGTTCACCCTCGGTATCGCGTTGAGCCCGCTGGACCAGCTGCCGGAGCTTGCGAAAACCGCTGAGGAGTGCGGGTTCTCGTCGATCGCGCTGCCGGACTCGCTGTTCTATATGAAGTCCGCGGCCGCGAAATACCCGTACACCGCCGACGGCAGCAGGTTCTGGGGGCCGGAGACGCCATGGGTCGACCCGCTCATCGGGGCGACCGCCATGGCGGTAGTGACCAGCCGAATCCGGTTCTACACCAACGTGCTCAAGCTGGGTTCGCGCAACCCGCTGCTGCTCGCCCGCCAGGTCGGTTCGGTGGCCAATCTTTCCGGCAACCGCTTCGGCTTCGGTGTCGGGATCGGCTGGGCACCTGAGGAATTCGAGTGGTGCGGGGTGCCGTACGCGCGCCGCGGTGCCAGGGTCGACGAGATGATCGAGGTGATCAAGCTGGTCCTCGGCGGCGGCATGGTCGAATTCCACGGCGAGTTCTTCGATTTCGATGAGCTGCAGGTAAGTCCTGCACCGACTGAGCCGGTGCCGTTCTACATCGGCGGGCACACCGAGGCGGCGCTGCGCCGCGCCGCCAGGGTCGGTGACGGCTGGACCTCGGCGATGATGACCTACGAAGAACTGTGCGGCACCATCGGCAAGCTCGACGCGTTGCGCGCCGAATTCGGCCGCGGCGATGAGCCGTTCGAGATCCAGGCGGTGTGCGTCGACCGGTTCGGCCGGTCGGGCTATCAGGATCTAGCGAACGCGGGCGTGACCGACGCGATCGTGGTGCCCTGGCTCTTCGACGGTATCGGCTTCGACGGCGAACTCGCCGCCAAACAGGACTCCCTGCGGCGCTTCGCCGCCGCGAACATCGAAGATCCGATTGTCGCGGAGGTATCGGCATGACAACCACAACCGACCATCCGGCCCGGACCGCCGGGCTCGCCTCGCAGGCCGCGGTGCGAGCCAGGGACAAGGCGGCGTGGGTCGAACTGTTCGCCGAGGACGGCATCGTCGAAGACCCCATCGGCCCTTCGGGTTTCGACCCCGAGGGCAAGGGTCATCGGGGCAAGGAGGCGATCGCGGCGTTCTGGGAAAAGGCGATCGCGCAGACCGAGTCGATCGAGTTCCTGTTCGGCGACTCGTTCGCCTGCGGAAACGAGATCGCGTTCACCGGCACCATCCGCAGCACGCTTGGTGGCCATCAGATCGACGCCGACGGCGTGTTCACCTACCGGGTCGATGACAACGGCAAAATCGCTGCGCTGCGGGCATTTTGGGAAGTCGACCGCGCGATGGCCACCGCGAAGAAGATCGGCTGATCCCGGAACCAACGGGCGAAGGGCCCTCGAACCGGAGTGGGGACTACCGGTGCGAGGGCCCTTTTCGTCGATACCGCCTGCGTCAGTGCGCGACCGGGCAGGTCTTGAAATCGACCGGGAATTCCTTGATGCCGTTGAGCCAGCCGGACCGCAGCCGCTTCGGGTCACCGATCTTGGTGATATCCGGCAGGTGATCGGCGATGGCGTTGAAGATCAGGTCGATCTCGAGCCGGGCCAGGTTCGCGCCGACACAGAAGTGCGCGCCGGTGCCGCCGAAGGACACGTGCTGGTTGTCCTTTCGCAGGATGTCGAACTGCTCCGGGTTCTCGAACACCTCGTCGTCGAAGTTGGCCGACCGGTACAGCATCACCAGCCGCTGGCCCTTCTTGATCTGCACCCCACCGAGTTCGGTGTCCGCCAACGCCGTCCGCTGGAACGAAATGATCGGAGAGGCCCACCGGATGATCTCATCGACAGCGGTCGCCGGACGCTCCTTCTTGTACAACTCCCACTGATCGGGGTTGTCCAGGAAGGCCATCATGCCGTGGGTGATCGCGTTGCGCGTCGTCTCGTTCCCCGCCACCGCGAGCAGGATCACGAAGAAGCCGAACTCCTCCGGCGTCAGCTGATCGCCGTCCACGTCGGCCTCGACCAGCTTGGTGACGATGTCGTCGGCCGGACAGGCCTTGCGGTCGGCCGCCATTTGGTAGGCGTAGCCGAGGATTTCGGCGGACGAGGCGACCGGGTCGACGTCGATGTCCGGGTCGTCGTAGCCGGTCATCTCGTTCGACCAGGTGAAGACCTTCATCCGGTCCTCCTGCGGGATGCCGATCAGCTCGGCGATCGCCTGCAGCGGCAGCTCGCACGCGACCTTGGCGACGAAGTCACCGGACCCGGATTCGGCTGCGGCCTTGACGATCTCGTGGGCCCGGGCCGAAAGTTCGGCGCGCAGACCGTTTATCGCGCGCGGGGTGAAACCGCGGGAGATGATTTTGCGCAGTTTCGTGTGTTCCGGAGCGTCCTTGTTGAGCAGGACGAATCGCTGCAGTTCGATCTGCTCGCGGGTGATGTCGTCGTTGAAGCGCGGGATGGCGGTGTTCTCGAAGGTGGAGAACACCTCGCCGCGCCGCGACACCTCTTTGACGTCGGCGTGCTTGCTGACCACCCAGAAGCCCTCGTCACGGAAGCCACTGACCTCGACCGGCTGCGGATTCCACCAGACCGGGGCGGTGCGGCGCAGCTCCGCGAATTCCTCGACCGGAATCCGCTCCGCGTAGATGTCGGGGTCTGTGACGTCGAATCCGTCCGGCAGATTCGGCCGGACATTCCGAGGGTCTACCACCAGATGTCTCCTTCGACAAACTGAAACACGTTCTATAATCATTGAAGCATAGGCGGCCGGATCAGGAAAGAAACCGGACAGAACCGCCCAGCAACTACGTGAACTCGTTTCAGTTTTCTGTCTCAAACGAAAGGTTGGACATGGGCACACCCGTCATCGTCGAGGCCGCTCGAACCCCCATCGGCAAGCGCGGCGGCTGGCTGTCCGGCCTGCACGCCGCCGAACTGCTCGGCCTCGCCCAGCGCGGACTGCTCGAGCGCGCGCACCTGGATCCGGCACTGGTCGAGCAGGTCATCGGCGGCTGCGTCACCCAGGCCGGCGAACAGTCCAACAACGTGACCCGGGTGGCCTGGCTGCATGCCGGACTGCCCTGGCAGGTCGGCGCGACCACCATCGACGCGCAGTGCGGCTCGGCGCAGCAGGCCAATCACCTCATCGCCGGACTCATCGCGACCGGCGCGATCGACATCGGCGTCGCGTGCGGCGTCGAGGCGATGAGCCGAGTTCCGTTGGGCGCCAATGTCGGCGAGCACGCCGGGCCGCGCAGGCCCGCGTCATGGAACATCGACCTGCCGAATCAGTTCGAGGCGGCCGAGCGGATTGCCAAGCGGCGCGGCATCACTCGCGCCGACGTCGACGAGTTCGGCGCGCGCTCACAGCGGCTGGCCGGACAGGCGTGGGCCGAGGGCCGCTTCGACCGCGAGGTACTCACCGTCACCGCGCCCGCGGTCGACAAGGCGGGAAACCTGACCGGCGAGAAGCTGGACGTGGCACGCGACCAAGGCCTGCGCGAGACGACGGCCGAGGGACTGGCAAAGCTGAAGCCGGTGTTGGAAGGAGGGATCCACACAGCGGGCAGCTCGTCGCAGATCTCCGACGGCGCGGCCGCGGTGCTGCTGATGGACGAAAAGGCCGCGCAGCGAGCCGGATTGCGGCCGCGCGCGCGGATCGTCACCCAGGCGCTGGTCGGTTCGGAGCCGGAGTTCCATCTGGACGGCCCGGTGCAGGCCTGCTCGCGCCTGTTGGAGCGATCGGGTATGACCATCTCCGACATCGATCTCTTCGAAATCAATGAGGCGTTCGCCTCGGTGGCGTTGTCGTGGGCCTCGGTGCACCGGCCGGACATGGACCGGGTGAACGTCAACGGCGGCGCGATCGCGATCGGCCATCCGGTCGGCTCGACCGGATCCCGGCTCATCACAACGGCTTTGCACGAGCTGGAGCGAACCGGCCGCAGCACCGCCATGGTGCTGATGTGTGCCGGTGGCGCATTGGCGACAGGGACCATCATCGAACGGATTTAGGGCCTTCGACCCCCGGAAACGGGATTGTTGAACGTTCATCCCCCAGGCCCCGAAACGTGTCGTACGCCACATGTCCGCCTCGACTTGCAACTAGATGAGACGTCAGCTATCTTTCCGCTATCAGGACCGTATCGGGGAAGACCTCCGCGACGGGCCAGAACCGGTCCGTACCTCGGCTTCTCGAGAGCCGTTGGGGTGACCCGCAAACGCGACGGTCCCAGTACCTTCGCCGGACCGGCACCTAGAAGCTTCAAGGAAATCCGGAATCAGGCGTAGGTTTTCAGTTACTGAGCCGCTAATATCAATGATACGTATCCGAGATAACGACTGTTAGTACAGCGAAGGGAATTGGGCGGCTCACAATGGCTGATTTCGCGGCGCGGCTGAACAAGCTGTTCGAAACCGTGCATCCCCCGGGGCGTAAGCCGCACACCAACGCGGAGGTTGCGGCTGCGCTGACTGCCTCCGGACATCCGATCTCGAAACCGTACCTGTCGCAGTTGCGGTCGGGACAACGGACGAACCCGTCCGATGAGACGGTGGCCGCCCTGGCGAAGTTCTTCAAGGTCAAGCCGGACTACTTCTTCAACGACATCTATGCCGCCAAGATCGATCATGATCTGGAGTTGCTGTCCCAGCTGCAGGGCTACGGACTGCGACGGCTGTCGAGTAGAGCGTTCGACCTGTCCGAAGAATCTCAGAACCTACTCACGTCTATGGCGGAGAAGTTGCGAGCGAGTGAAGGCTTGCCCGAAATTCCTCCGGATGGCACCGAATAGGTTCGCTTGCACGACAAGCACAGTGCGGCCCTCCGGGTCGCACTGTGCTGTGTTATGTGTGCATCCAATGTGGAGCGCGAGACAGGCATGCCCGGAAAAATAGGGGCGGGCCCTGTCAAGGCCTCTGACGTTGTCCCGATCACCGCCGGATGCACGAACATTCGACAAACTTGGAACTAGCTCGCACGCAAGTTTTCCCCGGACAACTGATTTCGACTCAGCCGAATCCGGCACCACTGTCCCGGACTACAGATCTAGTGGCACTCAGCAGGGCCCTGAATACGCGCCAGACCCCTTCGCGCTCAATTTCGGACGTGCTCCAGCGATGTCGCGTCATACGCCTTGGCGATCGCCTGGACCCAGCCGCGCGGACTAATCCCCTCCGGCGGAGCAATCCACCGTGCGTCGACCGCCACATCGCCCAACGGGTTTCTCGCCCACTGCGCCACGGTGTCGGCACGGTCGGCCACCGAACGCGGTGGCGGTGCCACCATAGCGAGCACCACACCGCCGCCCGACTGCAGATAAAGCGCGTCCATGATCTGCGCCACTTGGTCGGAGGCCTTCAGCTGAGTCGACGTGCCGGTCTGGTCGTGCGCGACCACCTCGGGGAAGCGACCGATCATGACGCGGTGCAGCAGCCGAATCTGGCGCAGCAGCACCCGCGCTCGCACCCACAGCTCCACCACGATCCAGACCGCGCCGAACGCGACGAGCAGGCTCGCGATCTCCCACGCCTGCCATGCCCAGTTCGGCTGGACCGGCGGCACCGGCGCCGCGCCGGTGAACGCGCGCCGGATCTCCAGCACCGCGAGCACCGCGACGACCGCGGATCCGGTGGTGTAGATCGCGATACCGCGACCGAGCGTGGTCCAGTCGAGGTTGCGCAGGCCGGTGATGACGATGAACACCGCGCCGAACGCGACGACCTCCCAGCCGAAGGTGAACGACCAGGCGATGGCCGCGGCCACCGTCACCAGACCGATGCTGTAGATCACCATGGCGACCTGACGCAGGTTCTGCCGGGAGACGACCGGCCAGGCGGCCGAGGCGACCACCGAGGTGGCCGTCACGAAGGCGATCCAGGCCGACACCACCACCCCGTCGGACAGCCAGCCCGCGTGCACGCCGTGCGGGCGCAGGTTGTCGATGGCGACCGCGATCTCGGGGACCGCGACGGTGGCGGCCAGCGCGACGGCGGCGACCGCGACCACGATGGCCACCCGGGCCGTCGTCGCGGGCTTGACCAGCACGCGCCCCACGCGCGCGCCGGCCGCCATCCAGACCAGTAGAGCCGTCAACCAGAGGGTCATCCCAGAGCCTCATCGAATCGAAGGACCGAGACGCCTGCGCCACGGCTGTTGAACACGCGGAGCCGGGTCATCAACATGGCGGCGAAGGTCTCGGCCTCCCACTCGGCGAGCTCGTCCGCGCCGTCGTCGACGATCTGCTGGTGCGCCCGCTGGCTCAGCATGTAGGCGATGAGATCGTCGCTGGCTTCTAGCGTCACCTCGGGCGCTGGTGCGCCCTCGTGGTTGAACACGATGTGCCCCAACTCATGTGCGAGGGTGTGTTCCCGGCTCGGCAGTGACTGGGCGAGCACGATCACGTCGCGATCGGGGTAGAGCCTGCGCTGACCGCACACTCCCGGCCCCAAATCCGCACTGGCGATTTCGATTTCGCGATGCCGCTCGCTCGCGATGGCGAGCACCACCTCGTCGAGGGTGGTGGCATCGGAGTCCGCGGCCACAGCGCACACCGCATCGACGGCCGCCGCCACCCGCCGATAGGACCGCGAGCTGTTCTGAGTCTTGCTATCGCTCATGCCAGCACCCCTCACGGCCTCGGGAAGAACATGGCACGGGCGGCGTCGACTCGGGCCTGCGCGGCCGAGGCACCCTGGAAACTCACTGCGCCGGAACCGGCTCCGGCCAACCCGAGGGCGAGCAGGCCGCCGATCACCGACAGCAGTTTGGGTTTGGGGAGGCCGTCGTTGGCGCTGGTCGGGCGCACGTCGGGGTTCGGCTTGGCGGGTGCCGCCAGCACCGGGGCGGGCGGTGCGGGCGGAGGCGGTGGCACCGCGGCAGGAGCCGCCGCCGGGGCAGGCGCGAGCACCGGGAGCCCTGGGATGCTCGGCAGGACGGGAGCGGGCACCGGCGGGACCGCGATGGGCGGCAGCGCCGGCGGGGCGGGCGGCGCGGGGATCGGGATCAACAGCAACAGCAACGGGGCAGCCGAACCGACCGCCGCAGAACCGACTGCGGCCGAACCCACTGCGGCAGAACCGGTTGCGGCCGAACCGACACCCGCAGAGCCGACTCCGGCAGAACCGACACCCGCGGAACCGACACCGGCCGATCCAACGCCCGCGGACCCGACGGCAGCCGAACCTGTTGCGCCGACACCGATTCCGGCGGAGCCCACGGCGGCGGAGCCCGTCGCCAACGCGCCGACTCCGGCCGACCCGGTGGCACCGAGCGCGGCCGAACCGGTACCGAGGAGGATGCCGAGCCCTGCCGAGCCGGAACCGAGCGTCAGGCCGAGTCCGGCGGAACCGGTACCGAGTACCGCGCCAAGCCCGGCGGAACCAGCGGCGCCCGCCGCGGCCGAGCCACCGGCAGCCGCGGAACCGGCAGCGGCGGAGCCAGCCGCGGCGGAACCGGCAGCGGCCGACCCGGCAGCCGAGCCCGAACCGATCGCGGGGTTGGTCGGCACCGCACTGACATCTGAGGGCTGACCGGGCACCGACAGTGGGTGCCAGGGATCTCCGGTGTCATAGGGCGGCGGAGCGGGGTCTACGGCGCATGCTGGACAGCGCGCCGAGGGCTGCGCTTCGGCCGCTACCGGGCCGAGTAGCGCAAAGCCGGCCACAGTCCCAGCTACTGCGACCACACGGAACGTGCGACCAACGGCCATGCGCCGAGCCTTCCCCTCATTCGTAAAGCGCAGATCTCACCCGGTCGCGACTCTCACACGGGACTTTTAACGGATGGGGGCCATAGTAAACCCCTATCGTCAGGTGCGCAGGAAGAAGGTCGGAAGCCCGATCAGGCCCCGTACACCGGTTCGGGCGGCATCCCCTTGGCAATCAGGTCAGCTACCACCGGGCCTAGTTCGGCAGGCGACCACCTGGCACCGCGGTCGACCGCGACACCGTGCCGCCACCCGTCGGCCAGCGCCACTTTTCCGCCCTCGACCTCGAACATGCGTCCGGTGACCGCCGCGGATTGCGCGCTGCCGAGCCAAACGACCAGCGGTGAAATGTTCTCCGGAGCCATCGCGTCGAAGCCGTCCTCCGGCCGCGCCATACTGTCGGCAAACACCGTTTCGGTCATCCGCGTGCGGGCCGCGGGTGCGATGGAATTCACAGTGACGCCGTAGCGGCCGAACTCCGCGGACGCGGTCAGCGTCAGTCCCGCGATGCCCGCCTTGGCCGCGCCGTAGTTGCCCTGGCCGACGCTGCCCTGCAGGCCCGCGCCGGAACTGGTGTTGATGATGCGGCCGTCGACCGGGCGGCCCGCCTTGGACTCGCCGCGCCAGTACTCGATCGCGTGCCGCATGGTGACGAAGTGGCCCTTGAGGTGCACGCGGATCACCGCGTCCCACTCGTCCTCGCCGAGGTTGACCAGCATCCGGTCGCGGACGAAGCCCGCGTTGTTGACCAGCACGTCCAGGCCGCCGAAGGTGTCCACGGCCTGCCGGATAAGTCGTTGGCCGCCTTGCCAATCCGCGACATCGTCGCCATTGGCCACGGCGCTGCCGCCGAGCGCCTCGATCTCCGCGACGACCTGTTCGGCGGGGGTCTCGCCGGTCGCGGCGCCGTCGAGCGCCGAGCCGAGGTCGTTGACCACCACGCGCGCCCCGGCCGCGGCGAAGGCGAGCGCGTGCGCGCGCCCGATGCCGCGGCCCGCGCCGGTGACGATGACGGTGCGGCCTGCGCAGATCTGCTCGGTGTCCATAGCTGTGTCCTCTTCGTGTGTGTCCGTTTTATTCAGGACTGCTGGCCGATGGCCGCGGTGGACGCGGCCAGGAAGGCCGGGCGCTCGCCACCGCCGTGCACCAGCAGGGCGGCTCCGCTGACGTACCCGGCCAACGGCGAGGCGAGGAAGACGGCGCAGCGGCCAACGTCATCCGGCTCGGCCATCCGGCCGAGCGGAATGGTCTGCCCCACCGCGTCGATGCCCGCCTGGTCGCCGTAGTGCAGTTGGCTCTGTTCGGTGACAACGGGACCGACGACGAGCGAGTTGACCCGCACCTTCGGCGCCCATTCGACGGCGAGTGACGAGGTCAGGCTGTCCATCCCTGCCTTGGCGGCGCCGTAGGCGGCCGTGCCCGGCGACGGACGGTGACCGCTGACGCTGGAGATGTTGACGATCGAGCCGCCGTCCGGCTGCTGCTGCATGACCGCGTTCGCGGTCTGGGAAACCAACAGCGGGGCAAGCAGATTCAGCTCGATGATCTTTGCGTGGAAGTTCTTGCTCGCGGTGGCGGCGAGGGCGAACGGGGCGCCGCCCGCGTTGTTGACCAGGTGGTCGAGCCGACCGTGCCGCTCGACGACCGCATCGATCAGCGCGCGCACCGCGTCGGCGTCGCGAATATCACAGGACCGGAATTCGATGGTTCGGCCGTCGGCCTCGATCGGTGCGTCGCCTGGCCGCCGTGCGCAGGCGATCACGGTCGCACCCGCCGCGAGAAACGCCCTGCTCACGCCGGCACCCACGCCGCGGACGCCGCCGGTCACCAGAACGACGCGGTCGGCCAGATCGATTTCGAGTGCCACCGTGCTAACCTACCAAGCAACTGCTTGCTTTGCCAATGCTGAGCTCAGGCCGGGCCGGGTCGATACGACGGGCCGCGGCCTACATGAAGGGATAGGGCGATGGGGATCAACCGTCACTCCGAATCAACCGGCATCACCGTGGTCACGGTCGACTATCCGCCGGTCAACGCCATACCGACGGACGGCTGGTTCGAGATCGCCGACGCCGTCCGGGAGGCGGGCCGGGACAAGGAAACGCGAGTCGTGGTGCTGCGCGCCGAGAATCGCGGTTTCAACGCTGGCGTCGACATCAAGGAGATCCAGAGCAAGCCGGGTCATCAGGCGCTGATCGACGCGAATCATGGCTGCTTCGAGGCATTCGCGGCGGTGTACGACTGCCCGGTGCCGGTGATCGCGGTGGTGCAGGGCTTCTGCCTCGGCGGCGGGATCGGCCTGGTCGGCAACGCCGACGTCGTAATCGCCTCGGACGACGCCACTTTCGGTCTGCCCGAGGTGGACCGCGGCGCGCTCGGCGCGGCCACCCACCTGTCCCGGCTGGTGCCGCAGCATCTGATGCGGGCCCTGTTCTACACCGCGAGCACCATCACCGCGCAGCAGTTGCAGCACTTCGGCTCGGTGTATCAGGTGGTGCCGCGCGCCGAACTCGACGCCGCGGCAATGGAAGTCGCCAAGAACATCGCGGCCAAGGACGGCCGGGTGATCCGGGCGGCGAAGCGGGCGCTCAACGGCATCGATCCGCAGGACGTGCACCGCAGTTACCGATACGAACAGGGATTCACCTTCGAACTCAATCTCGCCGGTGTCGCCGACGAGATCCGCGCCCGGTTCGACGACGATCTGGCCGCGCGTAAGTCCGAGCAGTAACGGCGGCGTGAGCGCAGGCCCGGAGGCGGCAGCCTGCGTAACCACGAAGGGACCGGGAACGCCGCCAATCAGACACGGAGCGGAAAGTCATGCGAGACAAGCGAATGTCGCTCGACGAGGTCGTCGGCGAGTTGCGCAGCGGAATGACCATCGGGATCGGCGGCTGGGGGTCGCGGCGCAAGCCGATGGCGCTGGTGCGGGCCATCTTGCGGTCGGATATCACCGACCTGACGGTGGTCAGTTACGGCGGCCCGGATCTGGGACTGTTGTGTTCGGCGGGCAAGGTGCGCAAGGCGTATTACGGCTTCGTGTCGCTGGACTCGGCGCCGTTCTACGATCCGTGGTTCGCGCACGCCAGGACCTCGGGCGCGCTGGTGGCGCGAGAGATGGACGAGGGCATGCTCAAGTGCGGGCTGGAGGCGGCCGCGGCACGGTTGCCGTTCCTGCCGATCCGGGCCGGGCTCGGCTCGGATGTGCCGAACTTCTGGGACGGTGAATTGCGCACGGTCGCTTCGCCTTACCCGGATGCCGAGGGACAAACCGAGACCTTGATCGCGATGCCCGCGCTCAATCTCGATGCGGCGCTGGTGCATCTGAATATCGGTGACCGGCACGGCAATGCCGCCTACACCGGCGTAGACCCGTATTTCGACGACCTGTACTGCCTGGCCGCCGAACGGCGCTACGTGTCCGTCGAGCGGATCGTAGAGACCGACGAGCTGGTGAAAACCGTTCCACTGCAATCGCTGCTGCTCAATCGGATGATGGTCGACGGTGTCGTCGAGGCACCCAACGGCGCGCACTTCACCCTGGCCGGGGACAGCTACGGACGAGACGAGAAGTTCCAGAAGCACTATGTGCAGTCGGCGAAGACACCCGAGGCGTGGCAGCAGTTCGTCGACAAGTATCTAGCCGTCTCCGAGGACGAGTACCAGGCGGCCGTGCGCGAGTTCGCACAGGAAGGTTCGCGATGACAACCACCGAGACCATTACCCGCGCCGAAGTGTGCGCGGTCGCCTGCGCGGAGATCTTCAGTGGCGCAGGCGAAATCATGGCCAGCCCGATGTCGCCGATGTCGATCATCGGCGCCCGCCTCGCCAAACTGACCACCGAACCCGATCTGCTGATCTCCGACGGTGAGGCGCTGCTTTTCGCCGACACTCCCCCGCTCGGCGGCAAAGCACCGATCGAGGGCTGGATACCGTTCCGACGCGTCTTCGATGTGGTCGCCTCCGGCCGGCGGCACGTGGTGATGGGCGCCAACCAGATCGACCGGTACGGCAATCAGAACCTGTCCGCGTTCGGCGCGCTGCAGCGACCGACCCGGCAGATGTTCGGCGTCCGCGGCGCACCGGGCAACACGATCAATCACGCGACCAGCTACTGGGTTTCGCGACACACCAACCGGGTGTTCACCGAGAAGGTCGACATCGTCTCCGGCGTCGGCTACGACAAGGTCGACCCGGCCAACCCCGCCTTCCGGTTCCACCACCTGCACCGAGTGGTCACCAACCTGGGCGTCTTCGACTTCGAGGGACCCGACCACACCATGCGGGCCCGCAGCCTGCACCCCGGCGTCACCGCCGCCGAGGTCGCCGAGAACACCTCGTTCGAAATCCACGGACTAGCCGACGCCGGAGCATCCCGGCTGCCCACCGCCGAGGAACTGCGGCTGATTCGGGACGTGCTGGATCCCAAGAAGATTCGCGAAACCGAGGTACCGGCATGACCGGCCGGTTGCGGACACCGCTGACCGAGCTGGTCGGCATCGAGCACCCCGTGGTACAGACCGGTATGGGTTGGGTGGCCGGCCCCAGCCTGGTCGCGGCTACCGCCGAGGCGGGTGGTCTCGGCATTCTGGCCTCGGCGACCATGACCTATCCGGAGCTCGAAGCGGCGATCGCGAAGACCAAGGCGCACACCACGAAACCGTTCGGCGTGAACATCCGCGCCGACGCTTCGGACGCGGTCGAGCGCATCGATCTGCTGATCCGGGAAAAGGTGGCGGTCGCGTCGTTCGCGCTCGCGCCCAAGCAGGACCTCATCGCCAAGCTGAAAGACGCAGGCGTGGTGGTTATTCCGTCGATCGGCGCGGCCAAGCACGCGGTGAAGGTTGCGGCGTGGGGCGCCGACGCGGTGATCGTGCAGGGCGGCGAGGGCGGCGGGCACACCGGTCCGGTGGCAACCACCCTGCTGCTGCCGTCGGTGCTGGACGCGGTCGATATCCCGGTGGTCGCCGCGGGTGGCTTCTTCGACGGTCGCGGCCTGGCCGCGGCGCTGGCCTACGGTGCGGCGGGCGTCGCGATGGGCACCCGCTTCCTGCTCACCCAGGAGAGCACCGTGCCCGACGCCGTCAAACAGGAGTACCTGCGCAGGCAGCTGCAGGACACCGTGGTCTCCACCAAGGTCGACGGCATGCCGCATCGAGTGCTGAACACCGAATTGGTGCAGCGCCTCGAACATTCGGGCCGCACCCGCGGGCTGACCGCGGCGGTGGCCAATGCCGCCAAGTTCAAGAGCATGACCGGCATGAAATGGTCCACTCTGGTTCGTGACGGACTGAGCATGCGAAAGACCAAGGACCTCAGCTGGTCTCAGGTCGTGATGGCCGCCAATACGCCGATGTTGTTGCGCGCCGGTCTGGTCGAGGGCAACACCAAGGCCGGGGTGCTCGCCGCCGGTCAGGTCACCGGCATCATCGAGGATCTGCCGACCTGTCGGGAACTCATCGACCGCATTGTCACCGACGCGGTCGCCCGGATCGAAGCGCTGCAGAAGAACCTCTGAGCCAACGCCGCGAATGCCCCGGCCCAGGGAGCGGGGCATTTCGCGGTGCGCACTACCGGTACTCACCCGCACGCGCAAGCCGGGCAAACCGCGGTCGCAGCGCACCGCGCCGTGCCCGTAGCATCCCGCTCATGAACCAGCCGATGCCCCCGCAACAGCCGCACTATCCGCAGCAGCAGCCCGGATACCAGCAGCAACCGCCGCCGGGGTACCAGCAGCAACAGCAGCCTGGTCCGCAGTTCCCCATCCTCGTCTCCACGATGAACGACGTACCTGGCCACCGGGTCGTCCGGGTGTTCGGCGAAGTAGCGGGCCTGACCGTGCGCAGCCGCGGCATCGGCTCCAACCTCGCCGCGGGCTTCCGCTCGCTCGGCGGCGGCGAGATCACCGAATACACCCAGCTCCTCTACCAGTCCCGGCACGAGGCGATCATGCGAATGTGTCAGCACGCCATGTCTTTCGGCGCCAACGGCATCCTCGCCATGCGCTTCGACTGCAACGAGATCGCCAACACCATGAGCGAGGTCGCGGCCTACGGAACGGCGGTGCTGCTCGAGCCCGCCGACAAGGCCTGAGTTACGCGGGGAGCCATTCCGGCCGGCTGGAGCCACGGGGTTCCAGCCCGAAGCGGTACTGCCCTGGCGTCCGCGACATCCGCACTTGCTCGGTTACGCCCTGGTACCGGCCCGCAGGTCCGTCCACCACAACTTCCGATCATCGGGGTGGTGAACGACTGGATCATGCCTTGGCCAGCAATTCGCTCTTCGGCCAGACCGGGCCGTGGGCCGATCGCGTCGGGTTCGACCAGAACGCCGATTCGAGCGTGGCCGAAACGTACTCCTTGTCGAAGTCGCGACCGGGGATGACCATCCTGGAGGGCAGTCTCGACGCTCCTCTCAGACGCTCGGGCTCGTGTAGACGGCTGGTCGGTCGTCGACTTTTGCCAGAGCTTCGAGTACCGCGTTCGTGCGGCGATCGCGCTTGGCTACCAGGCGCCGATAGTTCTGTTCGCCGGAACCGTATGTGCCCTCGATGTTTTCGATGAGTTCCGCCATCGCCTCGGGCTCCGACGACGGCTTGCCCGCCTCGATCTTGCCGACTTCCGCGCCGACCCCGGCGAACAGATGCCGTGCCCCACCGGGCCCACCACCGAGGACATTGCCCTCGAAGAGGCCGATGGTGGCCCAGCGCAGACCGATAGAGTTCTGCAGGATGGTGTCGAGATCCTCGACGCTGACCACACCGGACTGCACCAGATAGGTCGCCTCGCTGCTCAGCACCTTCTGTAGCCGGTTGGCCACGAATCCGGGGAGTTCCTTACGGATCACAACCGGCACGCGGTCGAGCTCGGTGTACAGCGCGACGGCGCGGGTGACGGTCGATTCGTCGGTCTTCTTGCCGGGCAACACCTCTACGAGCGGCATGAGCTCGGGCGGATTGAAGGGGTGCCCAACCACGATGCGGCCTGCGTTGTCCAGCTCTGCCGCGATCAGGGACGCGGTGATCGACGAGCTGGAAGTGGCCAGCACCGCGTCGGCGGGTGCGGCACGCAGAATCTCGGCGAAAATCTGTTGCTTGACGGGCAGCCGCTCGGGGCCGTTTTCCTGGACCAGATCGGCGTCTTTCACAGCCTCGGCCAAGTCCGCGGTCCAGGACACGCGATCGTCCTTGCCGAATTCGGACTCGACGAGCTCGCCGAGGTCGGGACGCGGGTCGGTGATCGTCACCCGCCAGCCGTGCCGGTGGGCCAGCCGGGCCCAGGACAGACCGATAACGCCCGCGCCGACCACGGCCATGGTGCGTTGAGTGCTCATTGGACACCTACGATTCCGGTCAGTGGCTGATCCTCGAATTTCGCGATGACGCTGTCGGATGAGCCGTCCAGGGCCACCGCGCGAACGCTGCCGCCGAGGTCGGTGACATAGGCGAAACCTGCCTCGATATCGACGGCAAGCCCGATGGCCTCGGCGAAGCCGCGGGCCAGTATTTCCGGCGCACCGCCGGACTCGCCGCGCGCTGGAATCGGCGCGCGATTGAGCGTGTTACCCGCTGGCTCCGCGCCACGATCGGTCCAGTAGAGGTAATGGTTCGCGGTGTCGAGCCAGAGGTCGATCGGCTCGGGCAGGTGTTCCCACAGCACCTCGATATCGGTGCGGGTTGGCGCCGTCTGTCCTTCCGGCATAACAAGATTCGCGCGGAAGATGCGCCCGCGTCCGCCCTTGGCCGGGCCTTTCTGGGTCCAGTACAGCGCGTTCCCGGCCGGGTCGACGGCGACGCCGACGCATTCCTCGGCCTTGTCTCCGGTCGAGGTATTGACCACCAGATCGGTGAGTCCGGTGCCGTCGAGGGCGGTCCGGCTCACTCGGCGACCTTCGCGGTCACTCCAATAGAGTTGTCCGGCAACAAAATCCGCGTCGAGTTGCTTGCCGGTGGTCAACGCGCCCGCCGGAAGAACCTGTCTGCGATCGGTGCCGTCGAGTGCGGCGGACTCGACCGAACCGTTCTTCGGCGAGAAGTCGACGTTATCTTCGTCGACGGGAAGGGCGGGATCGACATCGGGCGCACCCATGGTGGTCCAGTAGATGCGGCCGGCGACTCGGTCGTAGGCGATGCCGTCGGGAACCGGGCCTGCGTCGCGGACAACCGTCGTGACGGACGCGTCGGTCAGATCGATGCGGTCGATGGTGTTGTGCGCGAGGTTGAGCACCAATAACGCCTGGAACACGAGGCACCTCCGTGGTGTTGCCGCCTGCTCAGCGGGTCGACTTCCACGCTAATTCGATAGATCAGCTAACGGAATTACCATGTTCCACAGTGTGATTATGTCCAGGTCGATAACAATCGGAAACGGCGTCTAGCTGCGACTTTATGACATTGGGCCGAATTGTCGGAAATGCCGGAGCTACCAACCGAATCACGACCTGGTCAGATAGCTACCATGTCGCAAATGGAGATCTACCATCTGCGCTACTTCCTGACCGTCGCCAGAGAACTGAGTTTCACCAAGGCGGCCCAAGCGTTGCAGATGTCGGTCCCACCGCTCAGCCAGCGCATCAAAGCGCTCGAAACCGAACTCGGCGCGGCCCTGTTCGACCGATCGACCCGGCACGTCCGGCTGACCCCGACCGGCGAGCGGCTGGTGCCACTGGCCCTGTCCATCGTCACCGACTTCGACGCGCTGCCCGGCCGGCTGACCACACCCAACGTTGCGACGATCGACGTGCGCTTCGCCATCCCGGAACTGCTCGGCGCCGACATCAGCCACCGGCTCACCACCGCGATGACCGACCTGGCCGCCGACTACACCTTCTCGCTGGAGCAGCTGCGCTCGGCCGACATCGGGGCGAGCCTGCGCAGCAACCACATCGACCTCGCCCTCTCGCACATCCCGTCCTCCGGATCGGGGGTCGAATCCGTTGTCATCGCCACCGACTCGATGGGCGTCCTGGTCGATGCCACCCTGTTCGCCGGACGAACCTCGTTGCGAGTGGCCGACTTACGCGGTTTCACCCACATTCAGGGCCCCAAACATTGGGAACTCACCCTCGGCGACCGAACGCGGGCCGCCCTGTCCGGCGCGGGCATCAGCGCGGGCAGAGGCCGTTTCAAGACGGTCGACGGCATGCTGATGATGCTGCGCCAAACCCGCGCCTTCATCATCGCCCCCTTCGATTCCGAGGGCCTGCACGCCGTCGACCGAACCGAGTTCCGCTTCCTCCCCGTCGAAGACCTGAACCTCGACGTCAGCACCGCCCTACTCTGGCGCGCCGACGCCCCCCGGTTCACCCGGCTCGCCGCCGACCTCGCCGCACGACTATCCGGCTAGCTCAGCTGCCGAGCCGCTCGATGATGGTGACGTTGGCGGTGCCGCCGCCCTCGCAGATGGTGAGCAGGCCGTAGCGGCCGTTGACGCGCTCGAGCTCGTTGAGCAGGGAGGCGAAAAGCTTTGCGCCCGTTGCGCCGAGGGGGTGGCCGAGGGCGATGGCGCCGCCGTTGACGTTGACCCGCTCCGGGTCGGCGCCGGTCTCCTTCAGCCAGGCCAGCACGACCGGGGCGAAGGCCTCGTTGATCTCAACCACGTCGATGTCATCGATGGTGAGGCCGGTTTTTTCCAGCGCCCACTTGGTGGCCGGGATCGGCGCGGTGAGCATGAAGATCGGGTCGGCGCCGCGCGCGCTGACGTGGTGGATGCGGGCCCTTGGCGTCAATCCGTATGCCTCGACGGCCCATTCGGAGGCGAGCAGGGTGGCGCTCGCGCCGTCGGAGATCTGGCTCGCGACGGCAGCCGTCAGCGGGCTGCCCTCGGCCAGCGGCGGCAACGACGCCATCTTTTCCAGGCTGGTCTCGCGCGGTCCCTGATCGATCCAGAAGTCGCCGACCGGCACGATCTCCCGATCGAAGCGGCCGTTCTTGATGGCATCGCGGGCCCGCTCATGGCTGCGTAACGCCCAGCGCTCCATGTCTTCTCGGCTGATGTTCCACTTCTCGGCGATCAGCTGGGCGGCGCGGAACTGGGTGACCTCGGCGGTGCCGTAGCGGTGGTCCCAGCCCTGCGAGCCGACGAACGGCGAGTCGAACCCGTATTCCTTGCCCGCGTACATGGCGGCCGAGATCGGGATGGCGCTCATGTTCTGCAGCCCGCCCGCGACGATCACCTCGGCGGTGCCGCTCATGATGGCCTGCGCGCCGAAATTGATGGCCTGCTGGCTGGATCCGCACTGGCGATCGACGGTGACGCCGGGCACCTCTTCCGGATACCCCGCGGCCAACCACGCGGTGCGGCCGACGTTTCCGGCCTGCGGGCCGACATTGTCGACACAGCCGACGATCACGTCGTCGACATTGCCAGGGTCGATGGTGGTGCGGTCCAGCAGCCCGCGCAGCGCGGCCGCGCCGAGGTCGGCGGGGTGCACGGCGGCCAGCGCGCCGCCGCGCTTGCCGACCGGGGTGCGCACCGCGTCGATCACGTAGGCGTCGCGCAGCGGGGTGTAGGGGCGGCGTGGTGCGGATGGTGCTGACATCTAGAACTCCTACGTGGTTTGCTCGGCCTTGGACAGCGTGAGGCCGTCGAGCACTATGGTCAGGTACTGCTTGGCGAGGTTGTCGACGGTGATGGGGCCGCCCGGCTGATACCAGCGCACCGCGACCCACACGGTGTCGCGCAGGAATCGGTAGGCCAGTTCGACGTCGATCTCGGGCCGGAAGCTGCCCTCGGTCACGCCGTTGGTCAGCACTCGGTGCCAGAGCTCGCGGAATTCGCGGTTGTAGTCGGCGATGTAGGTGAACCGCTCGGCGGTGCGCAGCCGCTTGGCTTCGGCCTGGTAGATCGCCACTGCGGCGTGATGGCGGTCGAACGACTGGTAGGACGCGATCACCAAGGCTTCCAAGGTGTCTCGCGGGCTGAGCCCGGCGCCGACGATCTCCCGGTAGTGCCCGAACAGGTCGTCGAGGAAGCCGCGCAGGATCTCGTCGACCATCGACTCCTTGGAATCGAAGTGGTGGTAGAGACTCCCGGATAGAATTCCGGCCGCGTCGGCGATGTCGCGCACGGTGGTGGCGCGCAGGCCACGCTCGGCGAACAGTTCGGCCGCCAGCGTGAGCAGTTCATTGCGCCGTGCGGATTTCGAAGCCTCGGGTGCGGTCACATCGGCCATAATACAACCAAGCATTTGCTTGGTACAGGGTGGCGCGCTATTCATCGCGCCAGCGGCGAGTTGATAGGTCGTGTTGGAGCGGGTTCAGCGCACCGAATAGCGCAGCGGTGAGGACACCGATAGGTCGGCTAGCAGCCGGTCGCAGATCACCACGGGGGCGATGCCCGCTCGCGCCATTCGTGCCACCAAGGCAAGCCGGCGTTCGCAGCTGTCCCACTCGACGGTGAGCTGGCCGCGCCCCGGCCCGGCGTCCACCGTCGCCATCACCCGCGGTGGACCGTAGGCCATCGGCTCCTCGATCAGCTTGAGCACCATGCCGCGCTGCCAAGCCTGGTAGGTGTCCATGTCGGCGCCGATCACCAATTTGTCGGTGGCGGCGCACAGGCCCTGGGCGATCTCCTCGTCGAAGGCCACCCGGTCGAAGCGGAACTTGCGGCACTTGGCCACCACGTCGAGCAGGTCGGCGCGCACCTCGCACAGCAGCGCGGACTGGCGATGCCTGCGCTGCTCGTGCTCGGCTTCCGCCGGATCGGAGCCGAGCCCGATCTGTTTGGCCCGCTCTCGATCTCGCGCCATATCGGCGCGTAGCGCGCCCCGAGGGTCGCGCTTCACCGCGCGCTCGTCGACGGCGTATTGCTCGAGAATCTGCGCCGCGCGCATCGCGGTCGCACATTCGGAGGTGTGCTCCATCAATTCGGCGCCGAGTGTTAGCGCGGCGAGCACCATGCTGTCCAGCCTGCGCCTGGCTAGCACCACTTCGCGCACCAATTCGAGTTCCAGTTGTTCGCGGGCAGCTGGGCTATCCAGGCCCATAGCCATCGCCCCTTTGGAGAGTGCGGGATCCGATGTCAACCAGCATGGCACACCCGGGGGACATCTGGCGCGACCTTTTCTACCTGATCAGCCGCCCATTTGCTCGATGTGCGCGGGATGCTGGAAGGCGTTCGCACTTTGGCGTGATCCGCCATCCGTCCAGTCTGCTGTCCGCCACGGGACACTCACCGCAGCCAACGACCGGCAACGCGAACGTGATTGGCTCGACCGATAATGAAAAATGTTGCGCGCTAAGACAGATCGCCGAAATTTCGGGTGTGCGGCACCGGTTATGCGCGAAGATCGCGGAGAGCCATCCGCCAGTGCGATACCTACTAGGCTCCCGGGAAATAACCCGTCCGGACCACCGATCGAGTTCGTCACGAAGGGATATTCATGCCTATTGCCACCGCACCACGACTGCTCGCGGTCGCCGCACTGGCCGCGCTGCCGGTCCTCGCCACCGCGACGCCTGCCTCAGCGGCACCAGCTGGGGAATCCTGGGACACGATTTTCACCGTGGCGCGAGCCGGGCTCTGTGTCGGCCGGATCGACCCGAGCGTCGGCTACGGCGGCCTGCCGAACGGCGGTGCCCTGTTGAACTTCCAGGCCACACTGTGGGGCGTCGGGGACTGCCGGGTGACCATCACGGCCGACTGGACCAATACCGACAACGGGCGCAGCGGCTCGGTCAGTCAGGAGATCACCGGGCCGGGCTATCACCACTACGGTGCCGAGCCCCGGTTATATCCGGGGCCCGGCCACGTCGAGGTGACCTTCACGATGGACGCCGCGGCGGTCCCCGCGCCCGCGCATGGCCGCTGGATCATGCCGGATTACGAAAACTGAACCGTCTCAGGCGCGCTGACTGCTGACCGAGACGACCTCGCCGGTCAGATAGGACGTGTAATCACTGGCCAGCATGGCGATGGTGGCCGCGACCTCCCACGGCTCGGCGGCCCGGCCGAAGGCTTCCCGCTCGGACAACCGGTCGAGCAGTTCGGTCGAGCTGACCTTGTCGAGGAAGGCGTGCCTGGCGATGCTCGGTGCGACCGCGTTGATCCGCACGCCGAGCTCGGCGGCCTCGACGGCACTGCACCGGGTCAACGCCATCACCCCCGCCTTGGCCGCGGCGTAGTGCGCCTGACCGTGCTGCGCCCGCCAGCCGAGCACGCTGGCGTTGTTGACGATCACGCCGCCGTGACCCGCGTCGCGGAAGTAGCCGAGCGCGGCGCGGGTGCAGCGGAAGGTGCCGTTGAGGGTGATGTCGAGGACGCGATCCCACTGCTCGTCGGTCATGTCGACCACCGGGGTCTCGCCGCCGAGTCCGGCGTTGTTGACCATGATGTCGATTCGGCCGAGCGCCTCGGCCGCGCCACGTACCAGTGCGTCGACCTGTTCGGTGCGCTGCACGTCGCAGGCGATCGAGGCGACCTTGCGGGCCGGGAACTCGGCCGCCAGCTCGGTCGCGGTCGCGGCCAAACGCCGCTCGTGCCAGTCGGAGACGACCACATCGGCGCCCTCGGCGAGCAGCCTGCGCGCGGTGGCCGAGCCGATGCCGGTGCCCGCCGCGGCGGTGATGACCGCGGCACGTCCGGTGAGCAGGCCGTGCCCGGGAATCGGCGGTGGCGCAACAGAAAGATCGCTCATGGGCGGGCCTCCCGCGGCAAGCCGAGCACCCGCTCGGCGATGATGTTGCGCTGCACTTCGTTCGAACCTCCGTAGATCGTGTCGGCGCGGGTGAACAGGTAGAGCCGCTGCCATTCGTTCAGGTCGTTCTCGTCGGCCACCAGGCCGGCCGGGCCGAGCACGGCCATGGCGAGTTCGCCGAGGCCGCGATGCCAGTTGGCCCACAACAGTTTTGCGACCGAGGCTTGTCCGCCGTCGTCGACGCCCGCGCCCTCCATCGTGCGAATCGCGTGGGCACGCAGTACGCGCAGTCCGACCCAGGCCCGGTCGATCCGATCGGCGATGAGCGGGTCATCGGCGGCACCGATGCGGCGGGCCAAGTCCTCGACATTGGCGAGTTCCCTGGCGAACCTGATCTGCTGGCCGAGCGTGGAGATGCCGCGCTCGAAGGTCAGCGTGCCCATGGCGATGCGCCAGCCGTCGCCCGGCGCGCCGATCACCAGATCCGCGGCGGTGCGCGCGTTGTCGAAGAAGACCTCGTTGAATTCCGAGGTGCCGGTCAGCTGGACGATCGGGCGCACGTCGACGCCCGGCTGATTCATCGGAACCAGCAGGTAGGACAGGCCCTTGTGGCGGACCGAGCCGCGCTCGGTGCGCGCGATCACGAAGCACCAGTCGGCGATGTGGGCCAGCGAGGTCCAGATCTTCTGGCCGTTGATCGACCATTCGTCGCCATCGAGCTGGGCCGCGGTGGTGATCGCGGCCAGGTCCGAGCCTGCGCCCGGTTCGGAGTAGCCCTGGCACCACAACTCGGTCACCGTGCGGATGCCGGGCAGGAAGCGTTCCTTCTGCGCCTGGGTGCCGAAGGCGAGCACGGTCGGCCCGAGCAGTTCCTCGCCGACGTGCGAGACCCGCGACGGCGCGTTCGCCTTCGCGTACTCCTCGTGGAAGATCACCTGCTGGCGCACGGTCGCCTCGCGGCCGCCGTACTCCTTGGGCCAGCCAAGGCAGGTCCAGCCAGCGGCAGCCAGGTGCCGGTCCCAGGCGAGACGCTCGTCGAACGCCTCGTGTTCGCGGCCCGGTCCGCCGAGTCCGCGCAGTTCGCGGAATTCGCCGTTCAGGTTTTCCGCGAGCCACTCGCGCACGTCGGCGGCGAATTGCGCGTCTTGGGTCGTGGAAAACCGCCCGCCCTGCGCGGCGGTGTCGGATTCTGAGGTCTGGATCGCACCCACGCCGGTAGGATAACCTACCAAGCACTTGCTTTGTAGGGCGCTTGCATAAGTGCCCCGACACGGACGGTAAGGACAACCGTGACAACCCCTGCACTTACGACACCGCTGGCGCTGCAGCACGCCGCGCGCACCTTCGGCGCCGCCCCCGCCCTGGCCGACGGCGCGGTCCGGCTGGACTGGACCGAGCTGTTGGCGGCGGTCCAGGAGGTGGCACGGGCACTCATCGCACGCGGTGTGCAATCGGGCGACCGGGTGGCCATGTGGGCGCCCAACACCCATCACTGGGTCGTCGCGGCGCTGGCCGCGCACTATGTCGGCGCGTCGCTGGTGCCGCTGAACACCCGCTATGTCGCCGACGAGGCGGCCGATGTGCTGGTACGGGTCGACGCGCGGGCGTTGTTCATCGCGGGCACCTTCCTCGGCCGGGACCGGCTAGCCGAATTGCGCGCGGCCGCACCGGAACTCGATATCGAGACGGTGGTCGTCATCCCGGTCGAGCCCGGCAGCACGACCAGCGACGAGACCGCGTTCGATTGGTCCGAGCTCGCTGGCGTCGCCGAAAAGGCCACCCTGGCGGAAGCGCAGGAGCGCGCGGCGGCGGTGCAGCCCGAGGACACCGCCGACATCCTGTTCACCTCCGGCACCACCGGCCGCAGCAAGGGCACCGTGGTGGCGCACCGGCAGGCGCTGTCGGTGGTGCGGGCCTGGGCGGAATGCACGACGCTCAACGGCGACGACCGGTATCTCGTGGTGAGCCCGTTCTTCCATAACTTCGGCTACAAGGCGGGCATCCTCGCCTGCCTGGTCACCGGGGCCGCGATCGTCCCGCAGGCGGTGTTCGACGTGCCAGCCACGATGCGGCTGGTGAGCGAGGAGAAGATCACCGTGCTGCCCGGGCCGCCGACGATCTACCAGACGATCCTCGACTTCCCCGGCCGCGACAACTTCGACCTCAGCACCCTGCGGGTCGCGGTGACCGGCGCGGCGACGGTGCCGGTGGTGCTGGTCGAGCGGATGCGCTCGGAGCTCGACTTCGATGTCGTCATCACCGGTTACGGGCTGTCCGAGGCGTCGGGGTTCGGCACCATGTGCCGCGCGGACGACGACGCCGAGACCATCGCCGGGACCTGCGGGCGTCCGATCGCGGACTTCGAGCTGCGGCTCGCGCCGAACGGCGAGGTGCTGTTGCGCGGGCCGAACGTGATGCTCGGCTACCTCGACGATCCCGAAAGCACCGCGGAGACCATCGATTCCGAGGGCTGGCTGCACACCGGTGACGTCGGCACGGTGGATGAGCGCGGATACCTGAAGATCACCGACCGGCTCAAGGACATGTACATCTCTGGCGGGTTCAACGTGTACCCGGCCGAGATCGAGCAGGCGCTCGCGCGGCTGGACGGCGTCGCCGAATCCGCCGTGATCGGGGTGCCGGATACTCGAATGGGCGAGGTGGGCAAGGCTTTCGTGGTCCGCAAGGCGGGCGCGCAGCTCACCGCGGATCAGGTGCTCGCCCACGCCACCACCGTGCTGGCCAATTTCAAGGTGCCGCGGTTCATCGAATTCCGCGACCAGCTGCCCTACAGCGCCGCCGGGAAAGTGCTCAAGCGTCAACTACGTGAGGAGATTTCGTAATGTCGGAACCGATCCCGGACGAGGGTGACGTCGTCACGTACGAGGTGCGCGGTCGCACGGCGATCGTCACGCTGAACCGGCCGGACTACCGCAACGCGCAGAACTCGGTGATGACCTACGCGCTCGACGCCGCCTTCGAGCGCGCCGTCGAGGACGACGAGGTCGGCGTAATCGTGTTGGCGGGCAACGGGAAACACTTCAGCGCCGGGCACGACATCGGCACCCCGGGGCGCGATCACCACATTCACTACCCGAACAAGGCCGCGCTGTGGTGGGACCACGTCGACAAGGTCGGCGGCGATCAGCGCTTCGCCCGTGAGCTCGAGGTCTACCTCGGCATGTGCAGACGCTGGCGGGAGATCCCCAAGCCGACCATCGCGATGGTGCAGGGCGCGTGCATCGCGGGTGGGCTCATGCTGGCCTGGGTATGTGATCTGATCATTGCCTCCGATGATGCGTTCTTCTCTGATCCCGTTGTGCGGATGGGCATTCCAGGCGTCGAGTACTTCGCGCATCCGTGGGTGATGGGTCCGCGTGCCGCGAAGGAGTTCCTGTTCACCGGTGACCGGTTCAGTGCGGCACAGGCCAAGGAATGGGGCATGGTCAACCGGGTGGTACCGCGCGCCGAACTGGCGACCGAGACGCTCGCGCTGGCCGAAAAGATCGCCACCATGCCGCGATTCGGACTGGCGCTGACGAAGAAGGCGGTGAACCAGGCCGAGGATCTGATGGGCATGCGCACCGGGATGGATTCGGTGTTCGGACTGCATCACTTCGCGCACGCGCACAATGCGGAGGTGGGTGCCGACTCGCTTGGCGGCATGAACGCCAAATCGATGAAGGCCTCTTCGACCGGCGAGAACGGGGCCAGGTAAGTGGATCTCGATATCGACCAGGCGACCCAGGAATTCCAGACCGAGGTCCGAGAGTTCTTGGCCGCCAACAAGCCCGCGCAGCCGTTGCCCTCGATGGATACCAAGGGCGGATTCGAGGCGCATCGCGCCTGGGAGCGCACCCTGGCCGATGCTCGGCTCTCCGTTGTCGCGTGGCCCGAGGAGTACGGCGGTCGCGATGCCTCGCTGTTGGAATGGGTGTTGTTCGAGCAGGAGTACTACGCCGCGGCTGCGCCGGGGCGGGTCAGCCAGAACGGCATTTTCTTGCTGGCACCAACGCTTTTCGAGCATGGCACGCCTGAGCAGCTCGAACGGATCATGCCGCGGATGGCTCGTGGCGAAGACATCTGGGCCCAGGCGTGGTCGGAGCCGGAGGCGGGTAGCGATCTCGCGGGCATCCGCTCGACCGCGCGGCGCACCAATGGCGGCTGGCTGCTCAGCGGACAGAAGACGTGGAGTTCGCGAGCGGCCTACGCGGACTGGGCCTTCGGGCTGTTCCGCAGCGATCCCGAGGCGGAACGGCACAAGGGGCTCACCTATGTGATGTTCCCGCTGGCCGCGGATGGTGTTTCCGTACGGCCTATTCCGCAGTTGGACGGCGAGCCCGGCTTCGCGGAAATCTTCCTCGATGAGGTGTTCGTGCCCGATCGCGATGTGATCGGGGAGCCCGGCGAGGGCTGGCGGGTGGCGATGAGCACGTCGAGCAACGAGCGTGGCCTGTCGCTGCGCAGCCCGGGGCGGTTCAGCGCGACGGCACAGCGGTTGATCGATCTGTGGCTCGATACCGGCGACGACACCAACACCGGACAGCGAGATGCCGTGGTGGACGCCTGGATCGGCAGCGAGGCATACCGGCTGCACACCTTCGGCACGGTCACCCGGCTGAATGAAGGCGGCAAGCTCGGCGCGGAATCCTCGATCACCAAGGTGTTCTGGTCCGAGCTCGATATCGCCATGCACGAGACCGCGCTGGACGTGCTCGGCGCGAACGCCGAACGATCCGGGCCATGGACCGACGGCTACCTGTTCTCGCTCTCCGGGCCGATCTACGCTGGTACCAACGAGATTCAGCGCAACATCATCGCCGAGCGGCTGCTCGGACTACCGAGAGGGAGCAGCCGATGAGGTTCGCGCTCAGTCCCGAACAACTCGACTTCGGCACCAGCGTGCGCAAGCTGCTCGACGCGGGACGAACGCCCGCCGCGGTACGCGGCTGGGCAACCGGTGATTCACGTCCGGGGCGCGGGCTGATCCGGCAGCTCGCCAGCGCGGGCGTGCTGGGTTTGGCCATCGATGAAGAGCACGGCGGTGTCGGTGCCGAACCCATCGATCTGGTGGTCGCGTTCGTCGAACTCGGTCGCGCCGCCGCGCCCGGTCCACTGGTGGAGACCGCGGCCGCGATACCCACACTGCTGCAAGCACTTCCGGACAAGAGTCTGGCGGGGCGTTGGCTGCCAGGCTTCGCCGACGGCGCCGAGCTCGGCACCATCGCCCTGCACAACGGTCTAGCACTCGACGCGGACAATGCGGAGGTCGTGCTGATCGCGGACGGCGGGCGACTGCACACCGCGCATCGGACCGGACTGGTGCGGTCGATGGATCCGGCGCGCCGCCTGTTCACCGTCGCGGCCGACGAATCGCTGGCCGACGGCGTTGCCGACGCCGTCGCCACCGCATTCGACACCGGCGCGCTGGCCTGCGCGGCGCAGTTGCTCGGCGCCGGCCGCGCACTGCTCGACTCCACCACCGGATATGCCAAGCAGCGCAAGCAGTTCGGTAAGCCGATCGGGGAATTCCAGGCCGTCAAACAGAAGCTCGCCGACGTGCTGATCGGGCTGGATCTGGCCGAGCCGCTGCTCTATCGCGCCGCGCTCACCATGGGCGAGGCGACCCGCGGCCGCGATGTCTCGGCCGCCGTGATCGCCTGCGGCGACGCGGCTTACCGGGCGGCCAGAGCCGCCCTGCAAGTACACGGTGCGATCGGCTACACCGCCGAGTACGACCTTTCACTGTGGCTGACGAAAGTGACCGCGCTCCGTTCTGCTTGGGGCACAACGGATCTGCACCGAGGCCGGATCGCCGGCTCGCTCCGTGACGAAGCCGAGCGGCAACTACGAGGGACGGCATGACGACCACCGAACATCAGGAATTCACCGCCTCGGTGCGCGCACTGCTCACCAAGCACGCCGGATCGGCAGCGGTGCGTACGGCGATGGACACCGAACTCGGCTACGACCAGGCACTGTGGCAGCGACTGTGCGAGCAGATCGGTGTCGCGGCCCTGGCCATCCCCGAGGAATACGGCGGCGTCGGCGCAAGCCTGGTCGAATCCCTCCTGGTGGTCGGCGAACTCGGCCGCACCCTCGCCGGTGTCCCGATGCTCGGCTCCGCCGTCCTCGGCGTACAGGCTTTGCTGCTTTCGGACGACGCCGAGGCCTGCGCCCGGCTGCTCCCCGAGGTCACCGAGGGCACGCGCACGCTCGCAGTGTGCTGGGCGGGCGAAAACGGTTGGGACGAACCCGGAGTCCGCGAGGAAAACGGAACCCTTTCTGGTACCGCCCTTTACGTGCTCGACGGCAGCATTGCCGACACTCTCATCGTGGTCACCGAGACCGGTTTCTTCGAAGCAGACCCCACCGCGACCGGGGTCACGCGGCGCGTCATGCCCACCATGGACCCCACCCGCAAACTGACCGAAATCACCTTCACCACCGCCGAAGCCCACCGCCTCGGCACCGCCGACCCCACACCGGCCATCGCTCGCCTACGCGAAATCGCCTGGGCCGCAATCGCCGCCGAACAGGTAGGCGCCGCCGACCACTGCCTGACCATGACGGTCGACTACACCAAGTCCCGAGTCCAATTCGGCCGCCCCATCGGCAGCTTCCAAGCCCTCAAACACCGCATGGCCGACATGTACGTCCTCCTCGAATCCGCCAAGTCCGCGTCCGCCGCCGCCACCCTCGCGCTAGCCGAAGACAACCCCACCGCCCCCGAAGACGTCTGGGTCGCCCGCCTCCACTGCACCGACGCCCTGACCACCATCGTCGCCGAAACCGTCCAACTACACGGCGGCATAGCCATCACCTGGGAACACGACGCCCACCTCTTCTTCAAACGAGCCCACGCCAACACCCACCTCTTCGGCACCCCGAGACGACCAGTCACCGCATCGTCGTAAAGCCTGTCGTTGCCCTAGCTCTTGGCACAGCAACACATACGTCCTGAACTCCAGGTCAAAGCCTCGGTATGCCCCGCATACCGGGGCTTTTTCGGATCCGTGATCGAGTTCACGGGACATAGATAGTTAGCTTATGTAATAATATCTAGGTGACGCAGGCTCAGGGGAACACAGCGGATGACATTGTCGTCGATCTACTCGTAACCGCGGGCAGGCTCACTCGGCTGGCCGGGGTGATCAGCGGCGACGACCTGCCGCGGGCGGTGTTGCGGGCACTCGCGGTGCTCGATGAACACGGGGCCGTGCGGGTCAGTGAGTTCGCCAGGATCGACCGTTGTTCCCAGCCGGCAGCAACGACGCTGATCGGCAGGCTGGTCGCGGATGGATTCGCGACCCGTCGCAAGGACACGTCCGATTCCAGGGCCGTCGTCGTCGAACTCACCCCGGCCGGGCGCAACCGGCTCACCCAGGCGCGGCAGGCGTTCGCCGCCGCGCTCACCACGCGGCTCGACGGCTTCGACATCGAACGCCTCGCCCGCATGGACACCGATTTGAACGAACTGCTGGAGGCCCTGAAAACGGCTACGCCACAGCACAATCCGATATCGAGGGAACATCAATGAGCGAGCGCAGCGAGCGAACAATCAACACAGCCACCTATGTGATCATGACGGAGCCGAGCGCCAGCGAGGCGCAGTCATGAGCACACTTGCTCCTGATCGCGCCGACGGCGCGGAAACCACCGTGGGCAACCGCCAACCGAAAGCCGTGTGGGCCGTTGCGTTTGCGAGCGTGATCGCCTTCATGGGGATCGGGTTGGTAGATCCGATCCTGAAACCGATCGGCGAACAACTGCACGCCTCGCCGTCGCAGGTTTCGCTGCTGTTCACCAGTTACATGCTGGTGACGGGCGTAGCCATGTTGATCACGGGCGTGGTGTCCAGCCGGTTCGGCGCGAAGAAGACGCTGGTGGCCGGGCTGGCCATCATCATCGTGTTCGCGGCGCTGGCGGGGTTGTCCGACACCGTCACCCAGATCGTCGGATTCCGCGCGGGCTGGGGTCTCGGCAACGCCTTGTTCATCGCCACCGCGCTCGCCACCATTGTCGGCGCGGCCAGCGGCGGGGTCGCCCGCGCGATCATCCTCTATGAGGCCGCGCTCGGTATCGGCATCGCGACCGGTCCACTGCTCGGCGGCGTGCTCGGCGGAATCAGCTGGCGTGGACCGTTTTTCGGGGTTTCCGTACTGATGGCCGTGGCATTGGTCAGCATCGTCGTGCTGCTGCCCGAGGGGCCGAAGCCGACGCATCACACCTCGATCGCCGCCCCATTCCGCGCACTGCGGCACCGCGGCCTGCTGACCGTCAGCCTCACCGCGCTGCTCTACAACTTCGGCTTCTTCACCCTGCTCGCCTACACGCCGTTCCCGCTGGATATGGGCACCTACGCGATCGGCTTCATCTTCTGCGGCTGGGGCATCCTGCTGGCGCTTTCGTCGGTGTTCCTGGCGCCGCGGTTGCAGCGACGGTTCGGTTCGCTGCCGATGATGGGTCTGTCGATCGCGTTGTTCGCCGCTGACCTCGCGGTGATGGCGACGTTCGCCGAGCACAAGCCGGTGCTGATCATCGGCACCGTGCTGGCCGGACTGTTCCTCGGCGTGAACAACACCCTGATCACCGAGGCCGTGATGATCTCCGCGCCGGTCGAGCGTTCGACCGCCTCGGCGGCCTACAGCTTCGTCCGCTTCGCCGGCGGTGCGGCCGCCCCGTATCTCGCGGGCAAGCTCGGCGAGCACAGCATCGCGCTGCCGTTCTGGGTCGGCGCGGCCTGCACCGCGGCCGCCGTGCTCGTGCTGCTGGCCGGTCGTGCGGCACTCGCGCACATCGACGAGCACGATCCGGCGCCGCACAGTGTCGCCGAGGCCGAGGCGATCACCGTCGGCGACTGAGCCGACCGACAGCTGCCTGGACCCGCGCGGGTTCAGGCAGCTGCGCTGTCTGCGATGCCTGCTGGAGACGCTGCTCGGGAGTACCGTCGGATGTCATGGGCGATGCGCAGCGAGGCCGGGTAAAGATCGAAACCAGCCAGAAGCGAGTTCGGGTATTTCTCGGTGGCCGGATAGTGGCCGATACGGCTCAGCCGGTGCTGGTGTGGGAGGGTCCGCACTATCCGACCTACTACATTCGGGCCGCGGATCTGCGGGCGAAACTCGAGCCGACGGGTCAATCCCACCACTCCCCCAGTCGTGGTGACGCGACGGAGTACGACGTGGTCGTGGACGGCACCACCGCCGCCGCTGCCGCGCTGCGCTATCACGATTCGCCGCTGACCGAATTGAACGACCTGGTGCGGCTCGACTGGAACAAGATGGACGAGTGGTTCGAGGAAGACGAGCCGGTCTACGTCCACCCGCGCGACCCGTACTCCAGGGTCGACATCCTCGGCAGCTCCCGGCATGTGCGAGTCGAGATCGACGGCGTCACCGTCGCCGATTCGCGCTCCCCCCGCATCCTCTTCGAAACCGGCCTTCCCGCAAGGTATTACCTGCCGATGACCGACGTCCGAATGGACCTCCTGCACGCATCGGACACCCACACCAGCTGCCCCTACAAGGGCACCGCCGACTACTGGACCGTTCGTCTCGGCGACACCGAATACCAGGATTACGTGTGGGGCTACCGCACGCCGCTCCCCGAGAGCCAAAAGGTCGCGGGCCTCGTCTGCTTCTACAACGAGAAAGTCGACACCTACCTCGACGGGGAACTACAGGAACGCCCGAAGTCCCCCTTCAGCTGAGTCGGTCAGCGTTAGCAGCTCAGAGATCGCGGTACACGTCCCGACGCCATCCGACTTTCACGACCAGGATCACCAGCACATCGTCTTGCACCTGATAGACGACTCGGAAGCGGCCGACCCGCAGGCGATAGGCATCCACGTTCACCAGCTTTCGGACGGCCAACCCCTCGGCATACGGATCGTCGCCGAGAACAGTGAGCGCGGTGAGGATGCGCATCGCGTCTCGTTGTTCCAGATCTCGCAGTTCACGCCGGGCAGACTCGAGGAACCGAAACGTATATTTCACTTACGCGCCTCGAAAATGTCGGCGAGCACTTCGGCCATGCTGGAGGTCTTCTCACCGGCGGCGAGGCGGGCGACGGCCTCACGCGCCAGCATTTCGTCTTCGGCGTCGTCGACCGCTTCCACCACGGACAGAGGAACCAGCGCGGCAGCCGGAGTGCCGTCGCGGAGAATGATCACCTGCTCACCGGACTCGGCGGCATCGAGGTATTTCGCCAAGTTGGTGCGTAGCTCACGGGTGCTGATCTCACTCATATCCACAGTGTACACGCTGTCGTGTACACGGCTGCTTTATGGCACCTCCGACCACTGCCGCTTCGCCGTCCACGTTCATCTTTCGGATTTCAGCACATGCCCGCCCCTGTAGTCGTAGGTCAGACTGCGACGAGCGGGGGCTTGGCTTCGGCTCGGCGGTAATGGCCTGGGGGTTGGGCGTATTCGCGTTTGAAGGCCTTGGCGAAGGCGAATTCGGAGGTGTAGCCGACCTTTCGGGCTACGGTGCCGAGTGGAGCGTCGGTGTCGCGGAGGAGGCGGGCGGCGGTGAGCATGCGCCAGCGGGTGACGTAGGCGAGGGGTGGTTCGCCTACGGTGGCGCTGAAGCGGCGGGCGAGGGTGGCGCGGGAAACGCCTGCGACATCGCTGAGATCCGGGACGGTCCACGATCGCGCCGGATCCTCGTGCACGGCACGCAACGCCGCGGCGACCGCGGGATCGGCGAAAGCGCCTGCCCAGCCGGTGGATTGCGTGTTGGACTGTTCATCCAGCCACGCGCGCAGGACGAATAGCACCAGCGTTTCGAGCAAGGCCGGGACGGCGGCATCGCTGCCTGGACGCGGTTCGGCGATTTCGGCGGCAAGCAGGTCGACCGCGCCGCGCAGCGCCGGATGCCGACCGGGCCGGGCCGGCAGATGGATGAACTCGGGCAGCTCGTCGAGCATCGGATGGCTCCGCTGTCTGCCGAGTTCGTATGCGCCGCACAGTAATGCCGTGCGCACCCCGGGACCGGTAACCTCCCTCGGTTCCCCCGGCTGCGCTCGCTCGGTAACCGAACTGTCGAGGCTGTCGACCAGGTCGTGGTCGGCGCCGCGCGGCATGAATACGACGTCGCCGACACCGAGCGCCATCGGCGTGCCACCCGGCGGCACCAGCCAGCAGGAGCCCTGCAGCACGACGTGGAACCCGGCGCCGGGCACGACCGGGTAGCTGCGACCCCATGGCGCGTGCCGAATGAACATCCCGGAGGTCGGACTGCCGGTGCGGATGGCGGCAATGGTTTCGCTGAGAATATCCACATACTCACACTAGCGCTCCAAACTGAGTGTTTGAGATATATCAGCGAGCAATACAGCCATTGGTTAACTCACACACCGGCCATAGGTTTAAGTCATGACATCGACGAGCCCCACCCGATCCAGCAAGACCATCGCCGTCTATGGCGCCACCGGGATCACCGGCGGTTACCTCCTCACCGAACTTCACCGTCGCGGCTTCACCCCAATCCTGGTGGGCCGCAACGAAGCCCGCATCCGTGCCGCCGCGGTGGCCGCCGATCTCCCGAACGCCAAGATCCGGGTAGCCGATCTGGCCGACCATGACGCACTGGTCGCCGCGTTCACCGGCGCCGACGTGCTGATCAGCAGCCTGCCTGCGTACGTCGAGCACGGGCCTGCGGTGCTGGCCGCGGCGATCGACGCGGGAGCGAACTACACCGACATGTCCGGCGAGCAGCTGTTCCTGAAGCAGGTGTTCGACGAGTTCGGACCGCGCGCCGAAGCGGCCGGGGTGAGCCTGGTTTCCGGCGTCACCGACAGCAATCTGCCCGGCGACCTGCTCGGGTACCTGACCACCCGCCGGGTCGCCGGTCCGGCCGAGGTCGTGGTCAGCCATCTGAGCAAGAGCGGCGGCAACGGTTCCAAGGGCAGCGCGAAGACGGTGCTGGCCAGCCTGGACTGGTTCCGCGGCGGCGGCTGGAACTACGCGGACGGCGAATTGCGCACCGGCGCAACGGCTCGGCACTCCTCGATGACCTTCCCGGGTGACGCCACGCCGACCGCCGTCGCGAAATTCCCGCAGCCGCCGGTACTTACCATTCCGCGCCATTCGGATGTCTCGTATGTCGAAGGCGTGCTTGCCACTTCGATCCTCGACACGCTGAGCGGCTTCACCGCCGACATCATCGACTCGCTACCCGACGCACCGAGCGCGAACCTGCGCTACGACCTCGTCGTCGACGCGTTCGGAGTGGACGGCCGCGCGGTCCGTGGTGTCGTGAGTGGCGTGCACTCCTACCGCGATTCGGCCCTGATGGCGGTGGCGGTCGCCGTCCGGCTCGCGGAGGGCACCACCAAGCCGGGCGCGCTGGCGGCGGCCGAGGCCTTCGACGCGGCCGAATTCCTCGACGCGCTGGTGCCGTTCGGCATCACCTGGCGCATCGCGGACCTGAGCACGCAAGAGACGCCGCTTTCGGGTGAGTGACCGGACTTGAACCCGCGACCTCCTGGTCCACAACCAGGCGCTCTGACCAACTGAGCTACACCCACCATGGTGTTCAGCCACGGTATCGCGGCAGTTCAGCTCCGGTCACCTGATTTTTCACCGCGGGCGTCCGCACCACCGTCCGCGAATCAGGCATAGTCGAATGATGACCGACAACCGACCCGAGCTCGCCGCAGCCCTCGACCTGGCACCGCACCCGGAGGGTGGCTGGTTCCGCGAAACCTGGCGCAGCGCCGTCGAATTCAAACCGGAAGGCTACGACGGTGCCCGATCCAGCGCGACCGCGATCTACTTTCTGCTGCTGCCCGGCGAGCAGTCCGCGCCGCATACGGTCCGCTCCGACGAACTGTGGCTCTGGCAGCGCGGCGGCCCGCTGGTGCTGAACATCGGCGGCGAGGAAGTCGTCCTCGGTCCCGATGTCGAGCACGGTCAGGTACTGCAGGCCGTGGTGCCCGGTGGCGTCAGTCAAGCCGCTCGACCCGCTGGCGACGAGTACGTGCTGGTGAGCTGCCTTGTCTCGCCCGGTTTCGATTTCGCCGACTTCCAGATGGATTGAGCCTCACGCTCCCGCGTATTCGCGTCGCGTCCGGTCGACGAGTTCGGCGACGCCGAGCACCTCGGTGACGCCGGACGCGGCGTGGCCCGCGCTCCAGATGTCGGACCAGTTCTTCGGAGCGGCAGGGTCGGCGAAATGCGCTGCGGTGTCGAAGGTTCCGGCTCGGAGGGCGGGAACATCGATGCCGAGTGATTCCATCGAGCCCGCGAGCATGCTGGTCGGCAGGCCGGTGAACGCGGAGGTCAGCACCACGTCGTCGAGGCTGGACGCGGCCACCAGGTCCTTGTGCGCGGGCGCGGCCATGCTCTCGGCCGTTGCGAGGAACTTGGTGCCCATGTAGGCGAGGTCCGCGCCGAGGGCGATCGCCGCACGCAATGCGACACCGTCGGCAATGCCACCGGCCAAAACAACTGGCCCATCGAAGAATTCGCGAACCGCGCGGACGAACGCGAAGGGGTTCGCCCATCCCGTCTGCCCGCCGGCACCGGCGGTGAGCAGGATCAATCCGTCGACCCCGCACTCGATCGCACGCACCGCGTGGTGCACCGACGCCACATCGGCGAGGACCAGCGAGCCGACCTCGTGCAGCGGTTCGACCACATCGCGCGGCGTCCCGACCGAGGTGATCACGATCTCCGTCGGCTGCTCCCGCAACACGCGCAGATCGGGCAGCAGCCGCGCATTGCCCGGGTGCACAATAAGATTCGCGGCGACCGGGGCGAGACGCCGCCCCCCGTCGGAGGTCAGCGCGGCTTCGATTTCCGACAGCCACTGCGAAAGTTGTTCGGGCGTACGGGCGTTCACCGTCGGGAAGGCGCCGATCACACCCGCGCGGCAGGCCGCGATCACCAACTCCGGCCCGGAGACCTGGAACATCGGCGCGGCGATCAACGGAACCGTCAGCCGTGTCGTCAGTTCGGTGAATCCAGCCTGCCGCGTGGTCATGCGTGCCCCCATCTCCGGAACGGTTTCGTTCCGGACAATAGAACAGCCCACGCGACATGGGAAAACGGTTAGCTACGCCTTGGCGAACTGCCTATCTGACGGCCGCCGACGTTGTCAGATCGACTACTCCGGAACCTCGACCACACCTTCGTCCACAGCCCACTTGATGGTCTTCTCCAACTGTGGGCAGGAATCGGGACGACCGAGACCGGCCCCATTCCGGCTGAGCTCGGCGAAGACAGGGCAGTGCGTCTGCGGCGGCTCGGTCCACTGCACCGAGGTCTGGTGCGAACTGCTTTTACGCACCAGCACCTGGCTCTGGCAGGCCTGACACCGCAGCGGTGTCAGGCCCTGCTCCAGATAGTGCTGCTTGTCGACCACCGTCTGGGCGCGCACTTCGGCCCGCCGCGCAGGCTGGTCGGCGAAGTCGGGTGCTTTCGCCCAGGTGGCCGCCATCAGACCCCGGCCTCCGCCTGCTTGGCCGCGGCCTCGTCGGCCTCGCGCTTGCGGCGCAGGTTCTCCGCGACCTCGGCCTCCCACACCTCGTTCGCCTTGGTGGTGTCCACCTCGAACTCGAAGCGCTGCGTCATCTTGTCGGTCACGTCGGCCAGGTCGACATAGAACTGGTCGTACCAGCGTCGCAGCTGGTAGACCGGGCCGTCCTCCTCGCACAGCAGCGGATTCTCGACCTTGGACTTGTGCTTCCAGATCTCGACATCCTGCAGGAAGCCGACGCTGATGCCCTCGGTCATCTTCGCGGCCAGCTTGTCTGCCATCTCGCCCTCGACACCCTGCGGCTTCTCCAGCGTGATGCCCCATTGCAGCATGAAGGAGTCCTGGGTCACCGGGTAGTGGCAGTTGATCAGCACGCTCTTGACCTCGTACCCGGTGTACAGGTTGACCAGCGGATTGATCATGTAGGACGGCCCGAAGTACGAGGCCTCGGAGGTCAGCGTGGTGTCGCCGCCATATTTGGAGGCCATCCCGATGTCCGGCCTGCCCTTGGTATTCAAGTACTGAGTGGCGATGTGCCCCTCGAAGACGTTCTTGAAGTAGGTCGGGAAGGCGAAGTGGATGTAGAAGAAGTGCGCCATGTCGACCACGTTGTCGATGATCTCGCGGCAGTTCGCGCCCTCGATCAGCATGGAATTCCAGGTCCAGTCGGTCCAGCCGCTGTCGAGCTGCTCGACCGGGTTGCCGTCGGCATCGGTGTAAGGACCCTTGATATGCGGGATCGTCACCTCCGGCGGCGGTTGGCTGCCCTCGACGTCGTGCCAGACGAACAGCTGGCCGTTGCGCTCCAGCGTCGTCCACTTCCGGGTACGCGCCAGCGGCGGCACTCGCTTGCCATACGGAATCGCGGTGCATTTGCCGTTCGTGCCGGACCAGCGCCAGTCGTGGAACGGGCAGGCGATGTCGTCACCCTTGACCTCGCCCATGCTCAGATCGCCACCCATGTGCCTGCAGTAGGCGTCGAGCACCCGCAGCTCGTTGCCGCTATCGACCCAGATCACGAGTTTGGTGCCGAACACATTCACCGCGTGCGGCTTGCCGTCGCGGAACGACGCGGCCAGACCGAGGCAATGCCATCCCCTCGCATAGCGGGTGGGCACGGTCCCGACATCTAGCTCCCGGGGCTTACCCACCCCGTCGGCTCCGCCTCCTGCCGTCCCCCTTTCCTTCGCACCGCTCCCCTGTGGGGTAACTGCCATCGCGAATCCTCCTCCTTCTGTACTAGAACACGTTACAAAACTGTCGCGTTCCACGCCAGCGATTCCCGCCACTTCCTGCACATGTCCATCTACGGCACGCGATCGACACCCGTTCTCGACAGAAATAAGAACCTGTTCTAGTCTCAGAAGCAAATGAGTACCGGTTATCCAATTGACCAGGCAGGAGCAGGTCCCGAGATGACGCAAGAAGTGACCGAACGGGTCGACGCGCTGTTGCCGACCCTGCGCGAGCGCGCGCAGGAGGCCGAGGACCTGCGGCGCATCCCCGACGAATCCATGAAGGCACTGCAGGAAACCGGGTTCTTCCGGCTGCTGCAGCCCAAGCAGTGGGGTGGTCACGCGGCCGACCCGGTGGTGTTCTACGACACGGTGCGCAAACTGGCGAGCGCGTGCGGGTCCACCGGCTGGGTGGCAGGCATTGTCGGCGTACACAATTGGCATCTGGCGCTGTTCGACCAGCAGGCGCAACAAGACGTCTGGGGCGAGGACACCGAGGTGCGGATCTCCTCGTCGTACGCGCCGATGGGCGCGGGCGTGGTGACCGAGGGCGGCTACCTCGTCAACGGCTCGTGGGCCTGGTCCTCGGGTTCCGACCACGCCACCTGGGCGGTGCTCGGCGGCCCGGTCATCAAGGACGGCAAGCCGGTCGACTTCGGCAGCTTCCTCATCCCGCGCGACGACTATCAGATCGATGACGTCTGGAATGTCGTCGGGTTGCGTGGCACCGGCTCCAATACCGTTGTGGTGAAGGACGTTTTCGTCCCGAGACACCGATTCCTCAGCTTCCGCAAGATGAGCGAGCTGACGGCCCCCGGCCTGGCCCAGAACACCGATCCGGTGTACCGGATGCCCTGGGGCACTATCCATCCCACGACCATCGCCACCCCCATCGTCGGCATGGCCTACGGCGCGTACGACGCCCACGTCGAGCACCAGGGCAAGCGGATTCGCGCGGCATACGCGGGCGAGAAGGCGAAGGACGATCCGTTCGCCAAGGTGCGCATCGCGGAGGCGTCCAGCGATATCGACGCGGCCTGGCGGCAGTTGTCGGGCAATGTCGCCGACGAATACGCGCTCTTGCTGGCGGGCAAGGAGATTCCGTTCGATCTGCGGGTGCGGGCCCGACGGGATCAGGTGCGCGCCACCGGACGCTCGATTGCCGCAATCGACAAGCTGTTCGAGAGCTCCGGCGCCACCGCACTGGCCAACGGCACACCGCTGCAACGCTTCTGGCGTGACGCGCACGCGGGCCGAGTCCACGCGGCGAACGATCCCGAGCGCGCCTACCAGATGTACGGCCAGCACGAGTTCGGGCTGCCCGTCACCGACGCGATGGTGTAGGAGCTGCTGTGAGCGAGCGTCAGCGAGCGAACCGAAATTACAGCGCCCTGTTAGGCACGGCGGAGCCGAGCGCCAGCGAGGTGGAGTCGTGACTAGTACCGTGGAAATCACCGCCGAGTCGACCTCCCGCTTCGCGCAGGTGCGGCCGGATCTACGACTGCACTACCACGAGGCGGGCGTTGGCAACGGGCCGACGATCGTGCTGCTGCACGGCGGCGGGCCCGGTGCGTCGTCCTGGTCGAACTTCTCCCGCAATATCCCGGTGCTGGCGCGGAACTTTCATGTGCTCGCCGTGGATCAGCCGGGGTACGGGCAGTCGGACAAGCCGACCGAGCATCCGCAGTACTTCGTGCACAGCGCCTCGGCGCTGAAGGATCTGCTCGATCACCTGGAGATCACCACGCGGGTGCACCTGCTCGGCAATTCGCTCGGCGGCGGTGCGGCCGTGCGGTTCGCGCTGGACTATCCGGATCGGGCCGGGAAACTGGTACTGATGGGCCCGGGCGGGTTGAGCACCAACCTGTTCGCGCCCGACCCGACCGAGGGCGTGAAGCTGCTCGGCAAGTTCAGCTACCAGCCGACCAGGGAAAATCTCGAGGCGTTCCTGCGGATCATGGTCTTCGATCAGTCGCTGATCACCGACGAGCTGATCGATGAGCGGTTCGCCTCGGCGAGCACGCCGGAATCACTTGCCGCGGCCCGCGCGATGGGGAAGTCTTTTGCCGGTGCGGATTTCGAGAAGGGCATGCTCTGGCGCGACGCCTACAAGTTGCGTCAGCCGGTGCTGCTCATCTGGGGTCGTGAGGACCGGGTGAATCCGCTCGACGGCGCGCTGGTCGCGACCAAGGTGATTCCCCGGGTGCAGCTGCACGTGTTCGGCGGCTGTGGGCACTGGGCACAACTGGAGAAGTTCGACGAATTCAACCGGCTGACAAGCGATTTCCTCGCCGGTACCAAGGAGAAGTGATGGGGATTCGATCGCTGGCCTACCTGCGCATCGAGGCGACCGACATGGCCGCCTGGCGCGAATACGGGCTCAAGGTGCTCGGCATGATCGAAGGCAAGGGCGGGAATCCGGACGCGCTGTATCTGCGAATGGATGAATTCCCGGCGCGGCTGGTGATCGTGCCCGGCGAGAAGGACGCGCTGCAGATCTCGGGCTGGGAGACCGCCAACGCCGAAGAGCTGCAAGATATTCGGACTCGGCTGGAGACGGCCGGCGTGCCCTACAAGGAGGGCACCGCAGCCGAGCTGGCCGATCGACGGGTACACGAGCTGATCCGTTTCGACGATCCCTCCGGGAACACCCTGGAGGCGTTTCACGGTGCGGCACTGGAACATCGGCGCGTGGTGAGCCCGTACGGGCACCGGTTCGTCACCGAGGAGCAAGGGCTCGGGCACGTGGTGCTCAGCACCAAGGACGATCAGGCCGCGCTGGAGTTCTACCGGGACGTGCTCGGTTTCCGGCTGCGCGACTCGATGCGGTTGCCGCCGCAGATGGTCGGGCGCCCGGCCGACGGTGACCCCGCCTGGCTGCGCTTCTTCGGCTGCAATCCGCGGCACCACTCGCTGGCGTTCCTGCCCATGCCGACGTCGAGCGGCATCGTGCACCTGATGCTCGAGGTAGAAGACGCCGACGATGTCGGGCTGTGCCTGGATCGCGCGCTGCGCAAGAAGGTTCGGATGTCGGCGACCCTCGGCAGGCACGTCAACGACAAGATGCTGTCCTTCTACATGAAGACACCGGGCGGCTTCGACGTCGAATTCGGCTGCGAGGGACTCGAAGTCGATGACAATGATTGGATCGCGCGCGAATCCACCGCCGTGAGCCTGTGGGGCCACGACTTCACGGTGGGGCAGCGGCAGCAGTGACCGACAAGGGGACGGCAGCCGGCGAAGCCGGCGGGGTGGGTGAGCACAGGGCAAGCGAAACGATGACCGAAACCGAGATCGACGCGCGGGCTTTCCGCAATGTGCTCGGTCAGTTCTGCACCGGCATCACCGTCATCACCACCTTCGATGATGCCGAGGCGCCGATCGGTTTCGCCTGTCAATCCTTCGCCGCCCTCTCCCTCGACCCACCCCTGATCCTGTTCTGCCCCACCAAGACGTCGCGCTCCTGGGCGGCCATCGAAAAATCCGGCCGCTTCTGCGTCAACGTCCTCGCCGAAGAACAGCGAGAAGTGTGTGCCCGCTTCGGTTCCCGCGAACCCGACAAGTTCGCGGACACCCCATGGCACACCTCCCCCCGCACCCTCCCCGTCCTGGACGACGCCCTCGCCACCATCGAATGCACCGTAGACAGCGTCATAGACGGCGGCGACCACTACATAGTCATCGGCCGAGTCCAAGCCCTCTCGGAATCCACCGACTCCGGCCGCCCCCTCCTCTTCTACCGCGGCCAATACACCGCCATAGAACCCGACAAGACCACCCCTGCCCCCTGGCGCGCCGACCTCGACCACTTCCTCACTACAACCACCCTCGACACCTGGTTGTAGGCGAGTTCGACAGGAAAATGGCCGAGAAACTCTGGTTTCTCGGCCATTTCTCGTTTCCGGAGATACCCGTCGGCCCGCGGCTGATGTCGCGGTGGGGTACCGCGACATCAGCTGATCGGTCAGGTGGCGGGGACGGTTTCTTTTTCGCGCTGGAGTTCCAGGGCGATGTCGATGAGTTGGTCTTCTTGGCCGCCGACGAGTTTGCGTTTGCCCGCTCGGACGAGCATTTCGGCGGCGGATACTCCGTAGCGTTCGGCTTGGCGTTCGGCGTGCTTGAGGAAGCTGGAGTAGACGCCCGCGTAGCCCATCATGAGGGATGAGCGGTCCAGGAGGCATTCCTGGGGCATGGCTGGGCGGACTACGTCTTCGGCGGCGTCGGCGATGGCGTAGAAGTCGATGCCGGTTTTGATGTCGAGTTTGTCGCAGACGCCGACCAATGCCTCGACGGGGGTGTTGCCTGCGCCCGCGCCGAAACGGCGGGCGCTGCCGTCGATTTGGGTGGCGCCCGCGCGGATGGCGTAGATGGAGTTGGCGACGGCCAGGTCGAGGTTTTCGTGGCCGTGGAAGCCGACCTGGGCATCGGAGCCGAGTTCGGCGACCAGGGCGGCTACCCGGTCGGTGACCTGGTCGAGCACGAGGGCGCCTGCCGAGTCGACGACATAGACGCACTGGCAGCCCGCGTCGGCCATGATGCGCGCCTGCTTGGCCAGCATCTCGGGCGGCTGGCTGTGCGACATCATCAGGAAGCCAACGGTTTCCAGGCCGAGGTCGCGCGCAAGGCCGAAGTGCTGGATGGAGACGTCGGCCTCGGTGCAGTGGGTGGCGATGCGGCAGATCGAGGCGCCGTTGTCCTGGGAGACCTTGATGTCTTCCTTGACGCCGACGCCGGGCAGCATCAGCACCGCGATCTTGGCCTGGGTCGCCGTCTCGGCGGCGATCTTGATCAGTTCCTGCTCAGGGGTTTTGGAGAAGCCGTAGTTGAACGAGGACCCGCCGAGCCCGTCGCCATGGGTCACCTCGATGACGGGGACCCTGGCCCCGTCGAGGGCGGCAACGATATCGCGGACCTCGGTGGCGGTGAACTGGTGCCGCTTGTGATGGGATCCGTCGCGCAGCGAGGTGTCGGTGACCCGGATGTCGAGTTCTGCTGAATAAGACATGTTTTCGCTCCTTACACTCGCGCCGAGGCGATCTGACCGGCGATGACCTCGCCGACCTGCGTCGCGGCGGCGGTCATGATGTCGAGGTTGCCCGCGTACGGCGGCAGGAAGTCGCCCGCGCCTTCGACCTCGACGAACACCGAAACCTTCGCCATGCCACCGGAAATCACCGAGGGCGGGTCGTACTGCGGATCGTTGAGCAGGCGGTAACCCGGCACGTACTGCTGGATATCGGCGACCATCCGGTGGATGGAGTCGGTAATGGTGTCGGTGTCGGCGTCCTCGGGGATGGCGCAGAAGATGGTGTCGCGCATGATCATCGGCGGCTCGGCCGGATTCAGGATGATGATCGCCTTGCCACGCTCGGCACCGCCGATGGTCTCGACACCGCGGCTGGTGGTCTTGGTGAACTCATCGATGTTGGCGCGGGTACCCGGGCCTGCCGAGACCGACGACACCGAGGCGACGATCTCCGCGTAAACCACCGGGACCACGCGCGATACGGCCGCCACGATCGGGATGGTCGCCTGCCCACCGCAGGTGATCATGTTGACGTTCGGCGCATCCAGATTCGCGCCGAGGTTCACCGGCGGCACCACCGCGGGGCCGACGGCGGCGGGCGTGAGATCCACCGCCCGGATGCCTGCTTCGGCGTACTTCGGCGCGGCGGCGCGATGCACATACGCCGAGGTCGCCTCGAAAATCAGGTCGGGCAGCTCGGATTGACCGAGCAGCCAGTCGACCCCTTCGGCCGAGGTTTCCAGCCCCAGCCCGCGGGCCCGCTTCAAACCCTCGCTGTCGGGATCGATCCCGATCATCCACCGCGGCTCGATCGCCTCCGAGCGCAGCAGTTTGTAGAGCAGATCGGTACTGATATTGCCGGACCCGACGATCGCGGCGGTGACGGTCCCGTTGTCGGACACCACAAGCCTCCTAGATGAATTGCAAACGGACAGAACCGAGTCCAGCGAACTCGGCGTGAAAGTTGTCGCCAGGCCGTGCATCGATGGCACGGGTACACGAGCCGGGCAGCACGATGTCGCCCGCCTTCAACCGCACCCCGAAGCTCGCGACCTTGCGGGCCAGCCAGGCCACCGCGATCACCGGGTCACCGAGCACGGCGTCGCTGCGCCCCTCGGCCACCACCTCGCCGTTGCGGGTGAGCACCGCGTCGATCGCCTTGACATCGATGTCTTTGGGCGCCACCCGTTCCGGGCCGAGCACGTAACCGGCGGAGGACGCGTTGTCGGAGATGGTGTCGGTCAGGCCGATCTTCCAGTCCTTGATCCGCGAGTCGATCAGCTCGATGGCGGGCGCGAAAGCGACTGTCGCGGCGAGCACGTCGGCCTCGGTGCAGTCCGCGCCGGGCAGGTCGGCGCCGAGCACGAAGCCGACCTCCACCTCGACCCTTGGGAACAGATAGCGACCGGCCTCGACCGGAACGTCCTCGTAGACTTCCATTTCCGCGAGCAGATGACCGTAGTCGGGTTCATCCACACCCATCATCTGCTGCATGGCCTTGGACGACAGGCCCACCTTGTGCCCGACGATCCTGGCGCCGGTGTCGAGCCTGCGCCGGATATTGATCAGCTGGATCTCGTAGGCATCGACCACATCGATGTCCGGATGCCGGGCGACCAGCGGATCGATCGCCACCCGATCACGTTCGGCGAGCTCGAGCTCATCGGCCAATGCGGTTCGTACCGTGTCGGACAGCACGCTAGTTTCCCTTCGCTATTGCTTGATCGAGCGTCCCGGGTTGATCGGACAGCACCGCTTGTTCGCCTGCCGCGGACCGGCCGGCCCGGCGGCCGGAGAAGATGCAGTCCGACAGCGACAGCCCGCTGACATAAGACTCCGAGCAGATACCTACGGCGGTCCTACCGGCCGCGTACAGCCCTGGAATATCGGTTCCGGCAGTCGATTTCACCGCGCCGGTTTGCTCGTCCACGACGACGCCGCCGAGCGTGAGCATCGGACACGGATTGGCCAGGCTCGGTTTGATGCCCACGTCCAACAACCAGAACGGCCCGGTGTGCAGCGGTTTGGTGAACTCGGCAGGCTTGCCGACCGGGTCCGGCGTGCCGTGTTCGATCGCGGCATTGTGCGCGTCCACCGTCGCGCGCAATCCGATCACGTCGATCCCGGCCTTCGCCGCGACGGCCTCGAGGGTGGCGCCGCGAATAGCGGTGCGCCGCATCGCCTCGAACTGCCCGCGCTGGAACCAGGCGCCCTGCTTGCCGATCTGGCCGATGGCGGTCCGCATCAGCTCGTCGTCGGCGAGTAGCCAGCCCTTGCCGTCGTGTTCGGTGATGAGCGCGTGGCCGACCGCGGCGCCGTATCTGGTCTCGTCGATGACCCGGCGGCCTGCGGCATCGACCAGCAGCGCGCCGGTAAAAGCGCTGGGCGGCAGCAGGAATCGCCACGCGGACACATTGCCCATCCGATCGGTGGCCGCGCCGGCCCGCTTGGCGAGCAGGATGCCGCTGCCGTCGTCACCGGTGGTGCCGAGCGCGAGCCCGCCGCGATAGTCCGGCGCGTATTCGCCCAGCATGCCTCGGTTGGCGATGAACCCACCGGCGCTGAGCACCACGCCACGCCTGGCGAGCACGTGAATTGTCTTGCCGTACTGCCGGTCCAATCGGCCCAGCCGCTTTTCCAGCGCGGCGCGCAGCGGCGGGTAGTAGATGCCGGGCTTGGCCGCGACCTTCGCCATCCGCGTGTACCGCTCGCGAACCCGGCCCGGTGCGTCACGCAACGTCCGGCACTCGACGCCGATTACCGTGCCCGCCTCGTCGAGGATCAGTTGGGTTGCCCGCGTGAGGGTTTCGACCCGTACACCGAGCCTGGAAGCGGCGGCGGCAAGCGGGCCCGTGAGCTGCTTGCCGGAGGTACCCTTGCCCTTGACCCGATGCCCACGCTGCGCCGCCGGGATGTCCCGGAACGCGCCGGAGATCTCACTGCCCGAGTAGTACAGGTAGTAGCTGTCGTTCGGATACGACGTCTTGTACGGGCACAGCGACGCCTCGAACGGAACGCCATGGCCCTTCAGCCACTCGATCATCGCCGGGCTGCCGTCCACGAAACGGCGCAGCGTCTCGGGCGACACCGCGGCGCCGACCTCACGTTCCAGATACCCGAGCATCGCCTCGGGCGTATCCGCGACACCGGCCTCGCGCTGCACCGACGTCCCGCCGCCCGCGTAGATGATGCCGCCGGACAACGCCGACGCCCCGCCGCCGGCGAACCGCTCCAGCGCGAGCACCTGCGCGCCGTCGGCCGCCGCTTCCAGCGCGGCGGCGGCACCGGCCGCGCCGAACCCGACGACGACCACGTCGGCAACCAGGTCCCAATCGAACCCCATGTAGTTCACTCCGGTCTGAAACTGAAACGAGTTTCTCAGCAAGCGGAAAGCCATGTAAGTCTTCTGCCACACAACATAGACCAATGGCCGCATCATTCTATAACGTGTTCTACATGATTGATCGGGAATACGATGTGGTGGTCGTCGGCAGCGGCGCTGCGGGCATGACCGCCGCCCTCACCGCCGCCCACCACGGGCTCAGCGTGGTGCTCATCGAGAAGGCCGCGCACTACGGCGGGTCCACCGCACGCTCCGGCGGTGGCGTCTGGATCCCCGGCAACAAGGCGCTGCGCGCGTCCGGCCGACCTGACGACCGCGAGGTGGCACGCACCTACCTGCACAGCATCATCGGCGACGCGGTGCCCAAGGAACGGATCGACACCTACATCGACCGGGGTCCGGAGGCGTTCGACTTCGTGCTCGACCACACCCCGCTGAAGATGAAGTGGGTGCCGGGCTACTCCGACTACTACCCCGAGGCGCCGGGCGGGCTCGGCGCGGGCCGCTCGTGCGAACCCGCGCCGTTCAATGCCAAGGTGCTCGGCGCGGAACTGGCCAACCTGGAGCCGCCCTACGCCAAGGCGCCGCTGAACGTGGTCGTGATGCAGGCCGACTTCGTCCGGCTCAACCTGATCCGCAGGCACCCGAAGGGCATCGCGCGGGCACTGCGGGTCGGCGCGCGCACCTACTGGGCCAAGGCCACCGGCAAGCACATCCTCGGCATGGGCCAGGCGATCATCGCCGCCATGCGCAAGGGACTGCTCGACGCGAATGTGCCGGTGCTGCTGAACACCCCGCTGACCGGGCTGGTGGTGGACAACGGCGTGGTCACCGGGGTCGAGGCCGAACACGAGGGCGAGCAGGTCACCTTCACCGCGCGCCACGGCGTGGTACTCGGCACCGGCGGCTTCGAGCACAACGCCGAGCTGCGCACCAAGTACCAGCGCCAGCCCATCACCACCGAGTGGACCACCGGCGCGGCCGCCAACACCGGCGACGGCATCGTCGCGGGCATGGCGGCGGGCGGCGACGTCGGCTTCATGGAGGATGCCTGGTGGGGTCCGACCATCTTCAAGGGTGGGCGGCCGTGGTTCGCACTGGCCGAGCGCAACCTGCCGGGCACCATCATGGTCAACGCCGAGGGCAAGCGGTTCGGCAACGAGTCCGCGCCCTACGTCGAGGCCGTGCACACCATGTACGGCGGTAAGTACGGTCAGGGCGACGGACCGGGCGAGAACATCCCGGCCTGGCTGGTTTTCGACCAGCGCTACCGCAACCGCTACATCTTCGCCGGTCTGCAGCCGGGACAGCGTTTTCCGTCGCGCTGGATGGAGAACGACAACATCGTCAAGGCGGACACCCTCGAGGAGCTGGCCACCAAGATCGGCGTGCCATCGGCCGACCTCGCCGCCACCGTCGCCCGCTTCAACAGCTTCGCCGAGACCGGTAAGGACGCCGACTACGGCCGCGGCGACAGCCACTACGACCGGTACTACGGCGATCCGACGGTGAAGCCGAACCCGTGCCTCGCGGCGCTGGTGCAAGGTCCGTTCTATGCCGCCAAGATGGTGCCCGGTGATCTGGGCACCAAGGGTGGCCTGGTCGCCGACACCTCGGGCCGGGTGCTGCGCGAGGACGGCAGCCCGATCCAAGGGCTGTACGCCGCGGGCAACAGCTCGACTCCGGTGATGGGTCACACCTACGCGGGCCCCGGTGCCACCATCGGACCCGCGCTCACCTTCGGCTACCTGGCCGTGCTCGACATCGTCGAGAAGCGAGCCGCACAGCCGACCCGTCCGCTGCCGAGCAACAAGGAATCCTGATGCCGATCGATCCGAAAGTCGCGCTCGGGGCGCAACTTCCGAGCCGCGAATTCACGTGGACACCGTCCGATGTGCAGCTGTACCAGCTCGGTCTCGGCGCGGGCACGCGGTGGACCGATCCAGCCGAGCTGCGCTATCTCGACGACCGCGGACCACAGGTGCTGCCGACGTTCGCGACGGTAGCGCCGACCCTGCACGAGACCGAGCCGCCGCGGGTCAGCTTCCCCGGCATCGACATCGACCTGGCGAAGGTGGTGCACGGCCACCAGGAGGTGGAGGTGCACCGCCCGATACCGGCGTCGGGCAAGGCGACGAGCACGGGACGGATCACTGAGCTCTGGGACAAGGGGTCCGCGGCGGTGGTGGTGCAGGAACAGACCGTCACCGGTTCCGACGGTGCGCCGCTGTGGACCGCGCGTTCCTCGATCTTCGCGCGCGGTGAAGGCGGCTTCGGTGGCGAGCGTGGGCCGAGCACCAAGACCGAACTGCCCGATCGCGCACCGGATTTCGACGTGACAACGCCGACGTTGCCGCAGCAGGCGCTGCTCTACCGGATGTGCGGCGACCGCAATCCGCTGCACTCGGATCCCGAATTCGCCCGCGCCGCCGGGTTTCCCGCGCCCATCCTGCATGGGTTGTGCACGTACGGCATCGTCTGCAAAACGGCCACCGACACCGTGCTCGGCGCGGATGCGAGCCGGGTCACCGGATTCCGGGCCCGCTTCGCGGGCGTGCTCTATCCGGGCGAGACGATCCGCACCCGCATCTGGCAGCAGGACGGCGAATTGACCATCGCCGCGACAGTCGTCGAACGCGAGGACGCGCCCGTCCTCGGCGACGTGACCCTGCGGTTCCGCTGACATTCCCGCACATCTCTTGATCTGCCGCGCATCGATTCGATGTGCGGTAGGTCAGGGGGTGTGCGGCTGCGTTTGGGGCGTGCCCGCCGAACGTGGCTCACCTCCGTTGCGGGCGCGGCGGATCGCCGCACCGTGGATTACCAAGGCGTACAACAGGATTACCAGTATCGGGGCCGCGAGCGGAGCCCACGCCAGGCGCAGCGGCAGCAGGGCGGCTCCGACGCCCGCGGCGGCGAAGCCGACCGCGCCGGTGACCGACGGCACGGTGGTCGGGACAACGCCGTGCGGTGCGGTGACGGTGGCGGCGTTGAGGAGATAGGTGGTTGCGACCAGTCCCGTTGCCGCGGCCGCGAGCACGCCGGGGTTCGCGACGGCGAGCACGCCGACGGCCGACAGCACGGCCGCGACGGCGACCGGACGGAACCACCAGCCGAGCGCGACCAGGACCAAGGCGGGAACAGCCGCCCATGGCTGCAGCAGCGCCACCGACGTCACCAGCAGCACGCCCGACAGGACGGCGAGGAATCTGGTCATCGGCGCACCCGCACGGTGCGGCGGTGCTCGGGTAGCACGCGCATGATCTGATCGAGCCGGGTGTCGGCGGGCCAGGCCACGATGTCGACGCCGACGGTGCCCATGTCGCGGTACATGGAGGCCCGCTCGAGCTGCCACATCTTGGCAAGGGTCGGATCGAGCGAGCCACGAAACGGTGTGCCGCGCAAGACATCCACCACCACGACGACGTGCCCGCGTTTGCGCAGATCGATCAGCGCGAGCGCGAACTGGGTGTCGAGCAGGGTGGAGAAGGCGACCACGATGGCGCCGAGCGGCACGGCCGAGTGTGGCGCCAGGGTGCCGGTGGTCGGGATGTACTCGTCGCCGACGTCGAGCACGGTGTCGACGATCCGGTAGAACTGGCGCCGCCCGATATCCGGGCGCAACCAGCGCGGCCCCCGGCCGAGGCAGACGACCGCGGTCCGGTCACCGGCCTGCAAGGTGGATTGGACCACCTGTGCCGCGCCACGCACCGACAGTTCGAGCGAATCGGTGGCCGGGCCCGGCGCCTGCTGCGAGGTATCAACCAGCACAACGACATCCGCGGAACGGTTGGTCAGCCGTTCGGTGACGTACAGCCTGCCGCGGCGCGCACTCACCGGCCAGTTGACGATGCGCAGCTGGTCACCTGGCGCGTAGGCGCGGATATCGGCGTACTCGACGCCGGGTCCGTGCCGGCGGGTCAGGTGGGTGCCGAGTCGCTCGGGAAGTTCAGTGCGCGGCAACCGCATTCGCTGCGGATCGGTGATCGGATAGACGAACAGTTGCCCGGCGGGCAGCACGACGTTCGCGACCGCCAGGCCCGCCGGACTGAGTGCGGACACCCGCACCGACACCGGATAGCGACCCCAACGGTCCGCTGACAGCGCGAGTCGCAGACCAGCCGGTGCCTGCCCGGAATCACTGGCCTCCTCGACCTCGATGCCAAGTGCCGCAACCATTTCCGGCTTCAACCGCAACAGCGCGTGCCCCCGCTCGACGAACGCGGCGACGGTCAGCACCACCTCTTCGGATTCGAAGCAACGCAGCGTCCCGCCGCCGTCGACCTGGATCTTGGTCGAGGACTGCTGCCACGGCGCGGTGGCGAGCACGCCGAGCAGGGGCGCGGCGAAAACGACGAGCTGCCACCGGCCGAGCACGACCGCGAGCAGCAGCGCCGCCGCGGCGCAGACGGCCAGCATGAAGACCAACGGTGCTGGGCGCCAGCGCAATTCGGCCTCGACCGCAGTGCTGGCATCGCGATGTCTCATGCGTTCGTCTCGCTGACGCTCGGCTCAGTCATGGACATGGCGGGCCGGCACATGATTCGCTCGCCGCGTTCACTCATGTCACCGTGGCGCGCGGAACAGGCAGGCGGCGCAGCAGTTCGGTGATCACGTCCTCGCCGCGGATCCGGCGCACCCACATCTCCGGGCGCAGGGTGATCCGATGCGCCATGGCCGGAATCGCCAGTGCCTTGACGTCTTCCGGAATCACATAGTCGCGGCCGAGCAGCAGCGCGCGGGCCCGCGACATCTGCACCAGGTCCAGTTCAGCGCGGGGGCTCGCGCCGACCTCCACCTGTGGATGCGCCCTGGTGGCCGCGGCGAGCGCGACCACGTAGCTCACCACGTCCGGATGCACCGTGACGTACTCGACCGATTGACGCATCTCCAGCAACCCGTTCGCGTCCACCACCTGAGTGACCTGCGGCGTGGTCGAACCACGCTCCAACCGCCGCCGAATCATCTGCTTCTCGTCCTGCTCGGAGAGGTAGCCGAGCCGGAGCTGGATCGCGAACCGGTCCAGCTGGGCCTCCGGCAGCGGGTAGGTGCCCTCGTACTCGATCGGGTTGTCCGTCGCGAGCACGATGAAAGGCTGTGGCAGCTGGAAGGTTTCGCCATCGATGCTGACCTGCCCCTCGGCCATCGACTCCAGCAGCGCGGCCTGGGTTTTCGGCGGGGTCCGGTTGATCTCGTCGGCCAGCAGCACGTTGGTGAACACCGGTCCGCGCCGAAAGGTGAAGCGGCCGGAGGTCATGTCGTAGATGGTCGACCCGAGCAGATCGGCGGGTAGCAGGTCGGGCGTGAATTGCACCCGGGTGAACTGCAGGCCGAGCGCCGCGGCGAACGATCTGGCGATCAACGTCTTGCCGAGGCCGGGAAGATCCTCGATCAGCACGTGACCGCCGGCGAGCACCGCGATCATGATCAACCGCATCTCTTCCTGCTTGCCGACGATCACCCGGGATAGCTCCCTGAGCACGGCATCGCTGCGCTGGACTGTGACATCCATCGGCATCGTCATGTGTGTACCCGCACTTGCCTCAACCCATTTCACATTCTCTGCAGGCGGCTCAGGATCTCGTCCAGCGCCGCCCGGCCCGGTGCCCTAGTGGTCTGATCACGCAATGCCGAATTGGCCGGGTCCACCCAGCGCCACAGTTCCGGCCCGAACAGATGGATACCCGCCGCCTCGGTCGCTCGGCGGTTCTTCGCGACCCGCTGCCCGCTGGATAGCTCGAACTCCTTGGCCAGCAACGGACGTAGGTGCCGGTCCCAGTCGGCACGGGTGCCCTCGGCCCGGTCGGCGAGCATCTGTGCCCTGGCGTGCCAGCGGCGCAGCATCTCGGCCGGGCCGTTCTCGATCTCGTCGATATCCTGGTAGCCGCGTGGTTCCGCACGTTCCAGCAGCGACCAGACGAGCCAGCCGAAGGCCACCGCGACGGGTACCGCCGCGACGAACAACAGCACCCCGCGTGCTCGGTCGAGGGTGACGATCTCGATCAGCGCGACGACGATCGCGGCGCTGACGACGATGGCCGTTCGATTCAAGCTGCCGCCTCTCCTTGCAAGTCCGCCAGGACGATTCGCAACAATTGCTCGGCGCGCATCCGCTGCCATTCGAGCATCGCGTGCGGGCTGAACCTGGCCTCCTCGAACAGCGAGACCAGTTCCCGCGCGGACGCGTCGTGCAGCGCGCCGCGCTCGAACGCGCGGGCCAGCACTTCCATCGGGGTGTCCGAGGCCAGCGGGGCGGCGGCCCGATCGAAGGCGAGGCCGCGTTCCATCGCGACATAACAGGCGATGATCGCGGCGCGTGGCTCTTGGCCTGGCACATTCATTGCGGCCAAGCCCATTTCGGCCGCCCTGGCCAGCGAGTCCACCGCGGTCGGCGCGACCGGGACCAAGGGCAGTGCCACAGGCGCGGGCCTACGCCGCGCGGCCACCGTGACCACGACGAGGCCGGCGATGGCCACGCCGACCAGCGCGGCGGCCGCGATCGCGGTCAGTAGCAAGGCGGTGCCGGTCAGTTCGGCAGGAGTGCTGCCTGGGTCCGGCGCGCGGGTGGCGAACTCGGCCGGTGGCTGGCCGGTGGTGGGGGCCGATGCCGGTGGTGGGGGCGCGCTTTCGCGTCCCGTGCCGACGAAGAACACCGCGGCGGCGGCCGCGAGAATGAGGGCGAAGACCGCGAGTCCGGCCAGCGCCAGTAGGCCGAGGCGGCCGAGGCGCCACTGCTGACGTTCGGTGTCGCGGTCGGGCTCGGGCATGGCCAGCGGCAGGCGGTGCTGACTTGCGATCACCCCGGCCAGCAGGATCACCATGGACACGGTGAGCAGCACCGGCATCAGCGCCACCGACAATGCCGAAGAGGCGGGGCGATTATCGCGGGATTCGGTCACTCCTGGGATGTATCCGTGCAGGGTGATCGCGGCAAGGGCCAGCAGCGTGATCAGCACGATCACGCGCATTATCGGCGCTCGCGCCCCGGCCACTGATTACCACCAAATCTGAGTACTGCACAAAACAGCCACATAGTTACATGCCGGGCGGTCCGCTCGGGAGGGAATCGAATACTTCGGAATACATCCTCTTAAACCGTGCATGCTGCTGCTCAGACCCAGGTCGGCCGCGTCGTGCACGACTATCCGACGCGGGAAGGCACTAATTGGGATAGTTCACAAAGACGGCTGGCGAGTCGCGCGATATCGGGGACATTCCGGACACCGGCGGCCAGGTCCGCCAAGGGGACTCGCGCCCGCACGGTCAGTTCCAGATCGACGTCGTAGAGCACGTCGACCACGTTGACGAAACGCATCGACCAGTCGGGTGGAACGTCGCGCAGGGGTGGCACGTCGCAGATGGTCCACCGCCGGAAGCGCTTGGCCAGTTCGACATAGTCGGCGGTGGCGGTGGGAGTGCCGCACAGCGAGGCGAATTCGATGGTGAGCGTGCCATCGGCGGTGGATCGGGTGCGCAGTCGGCGGGTGCCGATCTGGATTGTCTCCGGATTCGCGCTGTGCCGCGGCGTCGAGTGATCGGCTACCCGATCGTCACGGTCCGCAGGATCGAGGTGATAACGACCGGCCGCGAAACCCGTTCGCCGGTCGGATGATCGGTCCACCCGAGTGCGATAGTCCATTGGACCATCCAGCGAAATCACGTCCAGATTCGCCGTGATCCGCGCGATCGTCGGCAGAAATCGCTCGTGGAACAGCGGATTCGGCAACAGGCCGTCGGGTGGGTAATTCGACGTCACCACCAGAATCACTCGGCGCTTGAACAAAGCGTCGAGCATTCGAGCGATGAGCATCGCCTCACCGGTGTCGTGCACATGGAATTCGTCGAAGCAGACCAGGCGCGCATCGCCGAGCAACGAGGCGACCGCCTTATCGATGGAACCGGTGGTATGCGCCGCCGCATGCAACCGGACAAAGAACTGATGAAAGTGAAAGCGCCGCTTACGTTCCGAAGCAACGCCGGCGAAGAACCGGTCCATCACCATCGTCTTCCCCCGCCCCGGCCGCCCATACAAATAAATCCCCTGATGCCGCCGCACCGGCCTCCCCCGCCGATCCACCAGCTCCCCCAGCCGCCCCACCGCCCGCTCCTGATCCACATCCAGGACGATCCGCGCGGCCACGTCCGTTTCACCGTTGATTTCCATGACACCTCCCTGTCCTCTACATTTGTAGAGGACAGGCTGACGCGAGGCCAGGAAAGGTGACCATGTGCACAACCGACCGGCGCACCCTGATCGTCGACGCCGCGATCGATCAGATTGCGCGCCAAGGCCTTCGAGCACTCACCCATCGAGCACTCGACACCGCGCTCGAGCTCCCCGCAGGCTCGGCCTCGTACTACTTCCGCACGAAACGCGCGCTCATCGAGGCGATCGTGGACCGGATCACGACCCGATCGCGCGACGACTTCACGGCAGCTCAACTCGCCCCGACCGGCCCCATCGATCCCGATGCCACCGCGGCCGGAATCGCGGTTTGGCTCGATCATCTAGTGGCCGAACGCCGCAATCAGCTCATCGCCCGCCACACCCTGATCCTCGACCTACTGTCGGACCCCGAGCTGCACACCCGCTTGGCGCGCAGCCTGTTCTCTGCCGAGCGGGCCCGAGAACTGTTCCACGCCATGGGTATCCCCGACCCCGCGACCGCCGCCGCCGCCGCCGACTTCATCGCCCTACTCGAAGGCGCTGTCTTCGACCGACTCGCGGGAAATCGCGCCGAACTCACGCCGGGCACGCCCGAGAGCGTCCGCCAGTTCGCCACCCTGCTGACGATCTACTTGCGAGGAGTCATCGCCTAGTCACTGAGATCCGCGCTTTGGGCATGGTCCCTCAACTCAGGCAGGTCCAGCTCGACGTCCTCGGCCCCCGCAGGCAGTCCGAGCAGGTCGGTGGCGTACCAACCGCGTTCGCTGTAGGTGGCGCCGGTGAAATGGGCGCGGATGCCCGCGGCGGGGTAGGCGATGATGGCGTCGGGGAGGGCGTCCAAGGGGAACCAGCGCAGTTCGTGGCATTTGTCGGGTTCGCGATTGGTGGGGTTGCCGGTCCAGTGGCGGGCTTCGAAGAAGAGGCCCAGGCGGGGGTCGCGGCCGGAGCCGACTACGTGGGAGGTGTGGATGTGGCGCAGGTCGGCGGGTTCGATGTGGACGCCGGTTTCCTCGTTCGCCTCGCGGACCGCGGCGGCGGTGGCGGATTCGCCCGCCTCGAGTTTGCCCGCGGGCAGGTGCCAGAGGCCGTCGAATTCGTCGTCGCTGCGGCGCTTGCTGAGCAGCAGGCGGCCGTCGCGGATGAGCAGGACGTGGACGTCGACCAGGTGCCGAGCGGTCATGGGGCTCCTCACGTGCGGCGATCTGCTGTATCGAACTTACCGTCGCACGCCTAGTTCGAGAGCGATTGCGCCGCGCACCAATTCGCGGGCCCTTGCCAGTTCGACGGTGCCGCTGAGCCAGCGCATGCTGATGCCCTCGACCAGCGCGGTGAGCCGCTCGGCGGCATCGGCGGGCACCACCTCGGCGGGGACGGTGCCGCGTTCCTTGGCGTTGCGGATGAGCCCGCTCAAGTGGTCGGTCCAGCCGACGGTGGCGTCGCGGAGTTGATCGCGCAGCTCCGGCTGGAAGACGGCGGTGGCGCGGGATTCGCCCCACGCGGTGCTGTTCTCGATGACCAGCGGGGTGTCCTGCAGCTCGAGCAGCAGCAGTTCCCGGAGGTGGCCGAGCGGATCCGCGGCGGCGTCGACGTCGGATTCGGTGTAGCGCTCGGCCCTGGTGCTGATGAAGTCGAGGGTCTGCGCGAGCAGGCCCGCTCGGTCCTTGAAGTGGTAGTAGATCAGCGAGGTGGAGACGCCGGCCGCTTCGGCCAGCTCCTCCACCCGCAGGCCACGGATACCGCGTTGGGCGACCACCCGGGCGGCCGACTCCAGGATCGAATCACGACGAGACATGCGGACAATGGTACCGTGTGGTCCTGACTGAAATTTCAGTCAGGAGCTTTCAGCAGGATCCTCGACTATCGGAGCCCGTGATGGAGAACCCCATGTCCCGCCGATCTGCCTTCAGCGTCCTGGCCGGCCTGCTCGCCGCAGGCGTCTCGGCATGCGGCTCGTCCGAACCGTCCGCCACCTCCGCCGAGCCAGGCACCCCGGCGCCGGAGCAGGCGGGGCCCGGTGGCCGGTTCGGCGCCGAATGGGAAAGCCATGCGCGCACCTACATGTCCTGGCCCGCCCAGGCGGCGGCGATCTGGGGCCGGTACCTCGGCGACGTCCGCGAGGACATCGCCGGACTGGCCCAGGAGATCGCCGAGTACGAGCACGTCGTGATGCTGGCCAGGGACGATCAGCGCGACGCGGCGCAGCGGGCGTGCGGCAGCGGCGTCGAGGTGATCTCGCTTGCGGTGGACGACCTCTGGGCCCGCGACACCATCCCGGTCTTCGTCGAGCAGGCAGGCAAGGTGGTCGGCGTCGATCTGGGTTTCAGCGGCTGGGGCAACAAACAGCGCCACGACAACGATGGCCCGCTGGGTCGGAAACTGTTGTCACGCTATCGGATTCCCCGCTATCAGGCCCCGTTCGTCGCCGAGGGCGGCGCACTGGAGACCGACGGCGAGGGCACCCTGCTCGTCACCGAGAGCTCGATCGTCAACGACAACCGCAATCCCGGCAGGAGCCGCGACCAGCTCGAGGCCGAGCTGAAGCGGACCCTCGGCATCGACAAGGTGATCTGGTGCGCGGGCGTGCGCGGCGAGGACATTACCGATGCCCACATCGACTGCCTGGTCCGCTACGTGGCCCCCGGCGTTGTGCTGCTGGACACCGCGTTTCCCGGCTCGCCCGCCGACTCGTGGTCACGGTCGAGCGAGCAGGCCAGGCAGGTGCTCGCCGAAGCCACCGACGCGCGCGGACGCACACTGCAGGTGATCGACCTGCCACAGCCTGATCCCAACGAGATCACCGGCGAGGGTGCGGAATTCGTGTCCAGCTACGCGAACTTCTACATCGCCAACGGCGCGGTGTTCCTGCCCGAGTTCGGTGACCGGCGGGCCGACGACCGGGCACAGGGCATCCTGCGCGATCACCTGCCGGGCCGGGACATCGTCCCGGTCCCGATCGATGAGATCGCCGCGGGCGGCGGCGGCATCCACTGCTCGACGCACGATCAGCCGGGTGCGCCCTAGCTCAGTTGGCGCTGAGCACCAACCCTGAGGTTGGTACGCCGGTACCCGCGGTGACCACGATGTTCTCCAGGTTCTCGACCGGGTTCACCGAGGTGCCGCGAATCTGGCGGACCGCCTCGGCGATTCCGTTCATGCCGTGGATGTAGGCCTCGCCGAGCTGTCCGCCGTGCGTGTTCAGCGGCAGCCTGCCACCGACCTCGATGGCACCGTCGGCGATGAAGTCCTTGGCCTCGCCGCGACCGCAGAAACCGAGTTCTTCCAGCTGCATGAGGACGAACGGGGTGAAGTGGTCGTAGAGGATGGCGGCCTGCATATCCGCAGGGCGCAAACCGCTTTGGGCCCAGAGCTGGTCGCCGACCAGACCCATCTCCGGCAGGCCGGACATCGCGTCGCGGTAGTAGCTGGTCATGACGTACTGGTCGGCGCCGGAACCCTGTGCGGCAGCGGCGATCACCGCCGGGCGCTGCGGCAGATCGCGGGCGCGTTCGGCACTGGTGACCACGATCGCGACGCCGCCGTCGGACTCCTGGCAGCAGTCGAGCAGGTGCAGCGGTTCGGCGATCCACCGCGAATTCTGGTGGTCCTCCAGGGTGATCGGCTTGCCGTAGAAGAAGGCGTCCGGGTTCACCGCGGCGTGCTTGCGGTCGGCCACCGCTACGCGACCGAAATCCGCACTGGTGGCACCGTATACGTGCATGTAGCGCCTGGCGACCATGGCGACTTGCGCGGCGGGCGTGCCGAGACCCTGCGGGTAGGACCAGCCCGCGTCGATCCCCGACGAGGTGGGGGCGGACGCGAGCGCGGTGGAGAACTGGCCGAATCGCGACACCGAACGCTCGTTGAACGCACGGTAGGCGACCACCACATCGGCGACGCCGGTGGCCACCGCCATGGCGGCCTGCTGGATGGTGGCGCAGGCCGCGCCGCCGCCATATCCGATGTGGCTGAAGAACTTCAGCTGCGGGATGCCGACGGCCCTGGCGACGGCGGCCTGGGTGTTGGTGTCCATGGTGAACGTGGTGAGGCCGTCGACGTCGCCGGGCGTCAGGCCCGCGTCGGCCAGCGCCGCGGTGACCGCCTCGGCGGCCAACCGCAATTCGCTGCGGCCGGAGTCCTTGGAGAAGTCGGTGGCGCCGATGCCGACGATCGCCGCGCGGCCCGAGATACTCGGCATCGCCGAGGGGTGGCGGTCGGGCGACGGGTTGGCCTGCTCACTCATGCGAACTCCGGTAAGTGATAACGGCTTTCGCCGTGATGTGGTCACCGAGGCTGTCCTTGCCGACCACGTCGATGTGGATGTCGCCGCCGTCGATGGCGGTCACGGTGCCGGTCAAGGTGAGCGTGTCGTTGGCGTACAGCGGCACGCCGAGACGCAGCGATATCGACTTCACCACCGCGCGCGGCCCGGCCCAGTCGGTGACGAATCGCTGCACGATGCCGGTGTCGGTCAGGATGTTGACGAAGATGTCCTTGGAACCGCGGGCGACCGCCTTGTCCCTGTCGTGGTGCACATCCTGAAAGTCCCTGGTGGCCAACGCGGTACTGACCACGAAGGTGGGATCGGCGAGGATCGCCAACGCGGGCAGCTCGGTACCGACTCGCACGGCGGCCGGTTCGACGGTCGTAGTCATGCGATCACCTCCCAGACGGGCAGCGTCGCCTCGTCGTCGAGCTTCTCGAACGCCACCTGGACGGGCAGGCCGACCTTGACCTCCGCCGGATCGATGCCGCGCAGTTCCCCGAGCATGCGCACTCCTTCCGCCAATTCGACCAGCGCGACCACGAACGGCAGTTGCCGCCCTGGCACTTTCGGCGCGTGGTGCACCACGTAGCTGAATACGGTGCCGCGGCCTGAGGCGACGACGTAGTCGGTCTGCTCCGATTTGTCCTTCCACAGGGCGGGGATCGGCGGATGCCGCAGCGAGCCGTCGGGCAGCTTTTGAATGCGCAGCTCCCCCGCTTTCGTACCCGCCCAGAAGAATTCGGTGTCCCAGGAGACCAGCGGCTTGACCCGTGCTCCGGCAGGTGCCGCGGGCGCGGCGGTGCCCGGCGCGAATTTCAGCAGCCGGAACAGCATTTCGGCGACCAGCTCGTCGCCGACGTGCCAGCTGGTCAGGAAGGTGACGAACCAACCCTCGCCCAGCGCCGTCCGCTTCGGGCCGCGGATCTCGGACAACCTGCTTGTCGCCGAAACCTGCTCGCCGACATTGAGATACCGGTGGTAGGTCTGCTGGCAGTCGGTGGCGACGACGGAGGTGTATCCGGCCGCGTCGAGCAGTTCGGTGGCCTCGCCCATCGGATCGTCCGCCGGGCGAACACCGTTGAGGCCGAACATGGTCCATACCTGGGCCATCGCCGGCGGTGCGACAATGCCGGGGTGCCCGGCCGCCTTCGCGGCCACCTCGTCGACGTAGATGGGGTTGGTATCGCCAAGCGCCTCGACCCAGTTGTTGATCATCGGCTGGTTCACCGGATCACGCGCGAGACGCGGCGTGCAATCACCGACCGCCTTGATCCGTTCCGCCTCGGCGACAATCGCTTCCGGACTGGTGGTTCCCGGCACGCGCGGCTCCTTCTCGACTAGCACTTGCGATGGCTATCTGGGTACTCGTGGCAGCTTCAGGCCGGCCGTGGCGACCAGCTCGCGCATCACCTCGTTGACACCGCCGCCGAAGGTCACCGTCAGGTTCTGTTTGGTCCGCCGGTCCAGCCAGGTGAGCAGCTGTGCGGTGCCTGCTTCGGCGGGATCGCCGTAGCGGCCGACGATCTCCTCGGCGAGCCTGCCCGCCTCCTGTAGCGATTCAGTGGAGAACACCTTGGTGGCCGACGCGTCGGCGATCACGCTGGACTGGTCGCCGTCCACAGTCGCGGCCACCTGCCAGTTCAACAGCTCGTTCAACCGGACCATGGCGTGAATGCGGCCGAGCGAGCGGCGCACGTCGATCTCGCCGAGCGCGCCACGTAGCTGCGCCCAGTCCCGCACCCGGTCGTAGAGCTGCTCGATCTTGCCGGACGGGCCGAGGCTGACCCGCTCGTGATTGAGCTGGGTGGTGATCAGCCGCCAGCCCGCGTTCTCCTCGCCGACCAGCATGTCCGCGGGCACCCGGACATCGTCGTAGTAGGTCGCGTTGGTGTGGTGCGCGCCATCGCAGGTGATGATCGGCGTCCAGCTGTAGCCGGGATCGGTGGTGTCCGCGATCAGGATGGTGATGCCGCGATGCCTCGACTCGACCGATCCGGTGCGGCAGGCGAGCCAGATGAAGTCCGCCTCGTGCGCGCCGGTGGTGAAGTACTTCTGCCCGTTGACAACCCAGTCGCCTGCGGCATCGCGCACGGCGGAGGTTCGTAGCGAGGCCAGATCGGTGCCCGCCTCCGGCTCGGAGTAGCCGATCGCGAAATGAATGTCACCGGAAAGGATTCCGGGGAGGAACTTCTTCTTCTGGGCGTCGGTACCGAACTGTTGCAGTGTCGGGCCGACCGTGAACAGGGTGACCAGCGGCAACGGAACATCCGCGCGCACCGCCTCATTGAAGAAGATCTGCTGCTCGACGGGACCGAATCCCTGCCCGCCGTACTGCTTGGGCCAGCCGACGCCGAGCCAGCCGTCGCGGCCCATCCGGCGCACCACGTCGCGGTAGGCGTCGCCGTGCCGGTTCACCGCCATCGCGGCTTCCTCGTCCGGCGTGACGAGATCAGCGAAATACGAACGCAATTCGCCGCGCAGCTGACGCTGCTCGGCGGTCAGATCGATGAACATCTTGCCCCCAGTCGATCCAGCCGGAACGATGCGCCGCCGAGCCAGCGGGCGATGTCCTTGGCCTGTGAGTAGTAGCGGTGCATCGGGTGGGTGATGTCCACGCCGAGACCGCCATGCAGGTGATGACACTTCTGCATGGCGGCGGGCAGATCGGCGGCCACGCAGTAGGCGAGCACGTCGAGGTCGTCGTCGATCCGCGTTTGGTGCTCCTGGCTGGAATCATCCTGCGCCAGTGCCCAATTCGCCGATACCGCGGCGACGTGCAGGGTGCGCGAGACGACGTACAGATCGGCGATCTGCTGAGCGACGGCCTGGAATTCGGCCAGCGGCCTACCGAATTGCCGCCTGGTCCGCAGGTGTTCCGCGGTCAGCACCAGCGCGCCCTTCAGCAGTCCGTCCGCGACGGCGCCGATCGACGCCAGGGCTAGTCGGTGCAGGTCGGCCAGGCCACCGGGTAGTAGCTGCTCGGCCGGGATCTGCACCCGGTCCAGCCGCACGGTGCATTCGGGGATGCCACCGGAGACCGGCGACGGCACCCGAATCAACCCCTTGGCGTCCGAATCGATCAGCGCGATACCGGAATTGGTCGGTATCAACAGCCAGCGGGCCTCCTCCGCGTACGGCACGGCGACCTTGTGGCCGGTGATCCGCACCGAATCGCCGTCGATGACCGCCGCCGTCTCCGGCTTGACCGCGAACGGCGCCGCCGGTTCGCTGAGCGCGGCGGTGAGCACCGCGCCCCCGGCTACCTCGCGGAACACCCGCTCGGCCAGGCTGTCCGGCAGCAGCGACAGCAGTGGCAGCAGCCCGAAGCCCAACGTCGGCAGCGCGGGCACCGCGACGGCGTCGGTCGCCAGCTCGGTCAGCAGCACCGACACCTCGGGCAGGCCCATGCCGTCGCCGCCGAAGCGCTCCGGCACCGCGACCGAAAGCAGCCCGCTGTCGACCAGGCTCGGCCACAACGCGAAATCACGGGCCGATTCCCGCTCCAATAAACTCACGACGACCTCGGCCACCGCGTCCTGGCCCTCGTCCCTGGTGAAATCCATGCTTAGTCTCCAGTCGACTTGTCGCTAGCCGGCTACGTCGCGCGGTAGCCCGAGAATCCGCTCACCGGCAACGGTCAGCAGGATTTGTTCGGTGCCACCCGCAATCGATAAACAGCGTGTGAGCAGGAATTCTTTTACCACTTCCGTGTCCTGTGCACCGGCGGGACCTGCCGTCTCGACGGAGAATTCGGCAACCGCCTGGCGATGCCGGACCCCGACAAGTTTGCGCACGCTGCTCTGTGCGCCGGGATCGGCGCCTGCCAACATTTTTACGGCGGCGCGCTGCTCTAGCAGTAAACCTGCAATCGCATCGGCGATGAATCCGCCAAGGCGGTCGTTCGATAATTCCGCACCGGGTCCGGTGGCGGGCGATTTCGCGATCAGCTCTTCGAGCTCCGGCCCGATGCCGTTGCCGCCCATCGCCACTCGCTCGGTCGACAGCGTGGACCGAGCGATCTTCCAGCCATTGTTCAGCGCACCGACCACGCCGTCGTCCGGGACGAAGACGTCGTCGAGGAACACCTCGCTGAACCGCGCCTCGCCGGTGATCTGCACCAGCGGACGCACTTGCAGTCCCGCGCTGTGCATGTCGACGAGGAAGTAGCTGATACCGCGGTGTTTCGGCGCGTCGGGATCGGTGCGGGCCAGGCAGATCGCCCAGTTCGCCTTGTCGCCCAACGAGGTCCACACCTTCTGCCCGTTCAGCACCCAGCCGCCGTCCACCTTTTTCGCGGTGGTGCGCAACGCGGCCAGGTCGGACCCGGCGCCCGGTTCGCTGAACAGCTGGCACCAGACGACCTCACCGCGCAGGGTGGGCCAGGCGAAGCGATCGATCTGCTCCGCAGTGCCGTGCTGCAACAGCGTGGGGATGGCCCAGCCGCCGATGGCCAGGTCGGGCCCGGCGAGTCCGGCGCGCCGGAGTTCTTCCGAAATCAGCAGGCCTGTCATCGGATCCGCGCCGCGGCCGTACGGGTGCGGCCAGTGCGGCATGGCTAGTCCGGCGTCGACCAACGCGCCGGGCTGCTGGTCGACGGGCAGCGCGGCGATTCGCGAGACCTCGGCCGCCAGCTCGTCGGCACTGTTGCCGTCCACGGCCGCAACGCCTTCGGCGGCGAAGACCCGATCGGCACCCGTGGTGCGTCGACGACCCGCACGGGTCAGTTCGGTCAGCCTGGCCCGCCAGCGCGCCGACCCGCCGAGCAGCTGGCGCAGAGCCACCGCCCGGCGCAGATACAGATGCGCGTCGTGCTCCCAGGTGAAGCCGATGCCGCCGAGCACCTGAACGCAGTCCTTCGCGGTATCGACCGCGGCGTCCAGCGAGATGGCGGCGGCGATGGCGGCCGCGACGGGCAGCTCCGCGCCACCCTCGTCGACCGCGGCCGCGGCGTCGGCCGCGACGGCACGGATCAGTTCGGCCCGGCACAGCATCCAGGCGCAAATGTGCTTGACGGCCTGGAACGAGCCGATCTTGCGGCCGAATTGCTCACGGACCTTGGCGTATTCGACCGCGGTTTCCAGGCACCAGCCGGCCACACCGGCCAGTTCGGCGGCGGCCAGCACCACCACCAGATCCTCGACCGGGTGCGGCGAGGCGAATATCTGATCGCCCGGTACCCGCACGTCGGCGCAGTGCACACGAGCGAGCGGCGCGCTCAGGTCGAGCGGCGAAAGCGATTCGATCCGAAGCCCTTCGGTGTCCGGCGGCAGCAGCACCCAGCGCTGCCTGTCCGGGAGGGAAACCGGAAGCAGCACAGCGGTTTCCGGTGCCGCGCCGAGGACCGAATCCCAGGAACCGGTGAGCACCAGTTCGCCGTCGGTGGCCGGTAAGCCGACCTGCGCCCCGACAATGAAGTCGAGCGCGACCCCGCACGGCAACCGCTCATCGAGCCGGCCCGCGGTGATCAGATTGGCCAGCGCCGTCGCCAGCACCGGCCCGCCGACCAGATCGTGCGCGGCCTGCTCGACCAGTACGGCGAGATCGGCGACCGAGCCGCCCGCCCCGCCCGAGTCCTCGGTCACGGCGACCCGGAAGATGCCCAGATCGGCGAGACCGGGCCAATACGCACGCCAGAAGGCGCTCGGATCGGTTCGCATTGTTGCAATTGGGCGCACCGATCCGGCCCACCCACGCATCGACTCCTGGACGGCTTTATGCTCGTCAGTGGTGGCGATGGTCACACTCCGTACCGCCTTCCCGGCGTGACTCCCACACCTAGAACATGTTCTAATATCCTAGCTGTGCGGAAGTCAAGAGACGACCGCCGAGCCACACTCGGGCCAGTTACACCAACGACGTCTCCGGAAAGGACTCTCACCGATGGCCAGTCCCTCCCGATCGCAGCCGGCCGATTCCACTGCGGCACCGGCTACCGCGACGGTCACGACGCTCAGCGAGGACGAGCTGAGTTCGGCCGCGCAGCGGGAACGGCGTAAGCGGATTCTGGACGCGACGCTGGCGCTGGCCTCGAAGGGCGGCTACGACGCGGTGCAGATGCGCGCCGTGGCCGAACGCGCCGATGTCGCAGTCGGGACGCTGTACCGGTATTTCCCCTCGAAGGTGCACCTGCTGGTGTCCGCGCTCTCCCGGGAATTCGAACAGATCGAAGGCAAGCGCAAGCCGCTTGCCGGACAGTCGCCGCAGGAGCGCATGCACCTGTTGCTGCAGCAGATCACCCGGATGATGCAGCGCGACCCGCTGCTCACCGAGGCGATGACGCGGGCGTTCATGTTCGCCGACGCGTCGGCGGCGGCCGAGGTCGATCGGGTCGGCAAGGTGATGGATCGGGTCTTCGCCCGCGCCATGAACGACGGCGAACCCGACGAACGTCAGCTTGCCATCGCCAGGGTGATCAGCGATGTGTGGCTGTCGAACCTGGTCGCCTGGCTCACCCGGCGCGCCTCGGCGACCGACGTGACCGAGCGGCTCGAGCTGACCGTCGATCTGTTGCTCGGCGACCGCGCCTAGCATTCGGACAGCCAGCGCATACCCGGCAAATCCTGGACGGCTGCCGGGTTCGTGCGGAAGATCACATTCGAGCCGAAAGTGGGCCGGGCGCACAGAATTCGCGTCAGCGGCCCGCTGCTCGGTGTAGCCGGGTAGCGCGAGTTTTGCGAGGCCCCCGCACTACCGATCGCACATCGGCATGATTGCAGCGCACGCGAAGAAGTGACCAGTCGTGGCCGCTCGGACCCGAGTTCGGGCGGTCGCCGCGCACCCCGGCGCGAACGGGCGGAAAATTGGACACAGCGCACGCATAGCGGCGGGCGTCGGTGCGGCAAATCTAACCCAGTATTGTTCTGCCCGCCCATGAAAAAACTCCTCCGATCACTAGGTTGGATGCGTGAGCGCACAGGATCTGCCACTGGAACTTCGTCGTGCACTGTCGACAGTCGCGCGAGTGCCGAGACTGTTGGTTGCCTCGGACTATGACGGGACGCTTGCGCCCATCGTTTCCGACCCGGCGAAGGCCTTTCCACACCGGGAATCGGTGAGTGCGTTACGCGCGCTCGCCGGACTCACCGGTACCACCGCCGCGGTCATTTCCGGCCGCGCGCTGCGAGACCTCGCGGCATTGTCGAGACTTCCGGTCGAGGTACAACTCATCGGTAGCCATGGCTCGGAATTCGATGTCGGTTTCGTGCACGCCATCGACAATGACGCCAAACAACTGCTCCAAGAGGTGCAGACCGCGCTGACCCAAGTCGCCTCGGAAAACCCGGGCGTCACCGTGGAGATCAAACCGGCCAGCGTCGCGCTGCACGTGCGCAACGCGAGCCCGGAAATCGGGCACCGGGCGCTGACCAACGTCCGGCAGGGTCCGGCGCTGTGGTTCGGCGTGCAGGTGACCGAGGGCAAGGCCGTCATCGAACTGGCCGTGGTGCAGACCGACAAGGGCACCGCACTCGACACCATCCGGCATCAGGCCGCCGCGTCCGCCGCGGTGTTCTTCGGTGACGACGTGACCGACGAGAAGGCCTTCCGCGTCCTGTCCGGCCCCGACCTCGGCATCAAGGTCGGCGAGGGCGACAGCCAGGCCAAGCACCGGGTCGACAGCACCGAGGCGGTGTCCTGCGCGCTCGCCTTCCTGCTCGAGGAGCGGCGCACCTGGCTGGCCGGTGCGAGCGCGCCCCGGATCGAGCGGCTGACCATGCTGGCCAGCCCGCGCTCGGTGGCGCTGCTGACGCCGGACGCGACGGTCACCTGGTTCTGTCACCCGGAGCCGGATTCGGCCGCGGTATTCGCGCACCTGCTCGGCGGACCGCAGGCCGGGCACTTCACCATCGAGCCGGAGCGACCGGGACTGCCGCTCTCGCAGCGCTACATCGACAGCACCATGACGGTCGAAACCCGTTGGGCCAAGCTGCAAGTGGTGGATTATCTGCCGCACGATGTGCCCGCGACGCGCACCGACCTGACCCGGGTGATCACCGGTGACGCGAAGGCCGTCGTGACGTTCGCGCCGCGCCCGGAATTCGGCCAGGTGCCGGTGAGCATCGAGGCGACCGAGCACGGGCTGCGGGTGCTCGGCACCAACGATCCGACGGTGCTGCGCTCGCCCGGACTGAGCTGGGAGATCCTCAGCGACGGCACGCACGATTCCGCGCGCGCCATTGTCGACCCGTCCAAGGGGCCGATCGTGCTGGAAATGCGTTGCGGCACCTCCGATCTCAAGCCGGCCAAGACCGACGAGCTGGAGCGCCGGCGGCTCGCCGAGGGTTACTGGTCGCAGTGGGCCGGCACGTTGCAGTTGCCGCCGCTGAAGCCGGATCTGATGAAGCGCTCGGCACTGACCCTGCGCGGGCTCGTGCACGCGCCGTCCGGCTCCATCCTGGCCGCGGCCACCACGTCGCTGCCGGAAGACATTGGCGGCGTGCGTAACTGGGACTACCGCTACTGCTGGCTGCGCGACGCGTCGCTGACCGCGCAGGCGCTGGTTTCGCTCGGGTCGCTCGGCGAGGCCGAGAACTTCCTCGACTGGGTACACAAGGTGCTCGAGACGTTGCCCGGCCCCGAACGGCTGCACCCGCTGTACACGCTGTACGGCGAGACGCTGCCGCCCGAGGCCGTGATCGACCAGCTGCCCGGTTACGCGGGTTCGCGCCCGGTCCGGGTCGGCAACGCGGCCAACATGCAGGTGCAGCTGGACGTGTTCGGTCCGATCGTCGATCTCATCGCCAGCCTGTCGCACGCGCGGGAGTTGCAGGGCATCACCGATCCGGCCGCGGCACTGCCGGACGCGGACTGGGAACTGGTGCGCGCCATGGTTTCCGCGGTGCAGCGGCGCTGGCAGGAACCCGACCACGGCATCTGGGAGATCCGCGGCAACCCGCGCCATCACGTGTACTCGAAGGTGATGGGCTGGCTGACCGTCGACCGGGCGCTCACCCTGGCACAGCGGTTCGCGCGCGAGGTCGACCCGGCCTGGGCGGTGCTGCGCGACACCATCGCCGACGAGGTGAAGTCCAAGGGCTGGAACGACGAGGTCCAGTCGTTCACCGCGGCCTACGACGGCACCGACCTGGACGCGGCCACCCTGCACATCGGGCTGAGCGGACTCATCGATCCGTCCGATCCGCGCTTCGCCGCGACCGTCGTCGCGACCGAGGCCGAATTGCGCAGCGGCTCAACGGTGTACCGGTACCACCACGACGACGGCCTGCCCGGCGGCGAGGGTGGCTTCCACCTCTGCGCGGCCTGGCTGGTCGAGGCGTACCTGCTGATCGGCAAGCGCTCGGACGCCGAGGCGCTGTTCGCTCAGCTGGTGGACGTGGCGGGACCGACCGGACTGCTCAGCGAGGAGTACGACCCGGTGGCCGAACGCTCGCTCGGCAATCATCCGCAGGCGTACAGCCACCTCGGCCTGCTGCGCTGCGCGCAACTGCTCGGCCAGCCGGTGGAGGCACTCGTCTAAACCGTTCCATCTCGGTTCTCCCGGGCCCGTCGACGGCCGCGCAAGCGCGCGTCCCGGTCGGCGGGCCCGGACTCGTCTCGGCGGCGCGCGGTTGCTAAAGTGAAACAGAAACCATTTCCATTAAGCTGCGTAGTGTCACCCGCTCGAGTGCGTCACCAGCTGTTGAGCGTCACAGGAGTGCCCCCGCGTGAAGACAAGCATTGCCATACGGTTCGCCGGTGTCGCTGTGGGGGTTGTCGCCGCACTCTCGCTGACCGCGTGCGGCGGCGACACGAAGAATTCGGGTAAGCCGACCGTCATCGCCTCCACCAACGTCTGGGGCGATATCGCCGCGACGATCGCGGGGCCGGACGCCACCGTCGAGTCGATCATCAGCGATCCGGCCGCCGACCCGCACTCGCACGAGACCTCGGCCGTCGAGTCCGCCAAGCTGCGCGACGCCGACCTGGTCGTCTTCAACGGCGGCGGCTACGACGAGTTCGCCGAGAAGGCCGTGGCGGGGCGGAACAAGCGCACGGTGGACGCGTTCGAGTCCCGGCCGGACAAGGGCGACAAGAACGAGCACGTCTTCTACGACATGAGCACCGTCGGCGCCGTCGCGGACCGCATCGCTGCCAGCCTCGGCGAGCTGGCCCCCGGCGCCGCGAGCGCCTTCACCGAGCGCGCCGCCACCTTCAAGAGCGGACTGGCCGGCATCACCGCGATCGCGGGCAAGCTCGCCGCCGAGCACCCGAAAACGCCGGTGCTGCAGACCGAACCGCTGGCGCACTACCTGCTGCTGGCCGCCGGGGTCGAGGATCGCACGCCGCACGAGTTCCAGGAGGCGATCGAGCAGGAGACCGATCCGGCGCCCGCCGCGGTCGCCGCTACCCGGGAGCTGTTGACCGGCAAGCAGGTTCGCGCGCTGGTGTACAACGTGCAGACGCAAGACAAGATCACCAAGGAGCTGCGTTCGGTGGCGCAGTCGAACGGGCTGGCAGTCGTCGAGGTGACCGAAACCCTGCCCGCCGGAGTGGATTACCTGCAGTGGCAGACCAAGAACGCGCAGGCACTCAGTGCGGCACTGAGTTGACGAGCACTGCGATGAACCAGGGGTCGCGGTGACCGAATACACCGAACAGGCTCGGCAGCAAGCATTGTCGATTGACGCGCCGGCGGTCCGGCTCGATGGGGCCCGGTTGGCGTTCGGCGAGCGGACGCTCTGGCAAGAGTTGGATCTTGAAGTGGCACAGGGCGAATTCGTCGCCGTGCTCGGGCCCAACGGATCAGGCAAGACCTCGCTACTGAAGGTGCTGCTCGGCCAGCTCGGCCTCAGCGCGGGCACCGCGCGGGTCGCGGGCGCGCCCGCGCGGACCGGCAACCCAGATATCGGCTATGTGCCGCAACAGAAGACGATCGACGCCGGGGTGCAGCTGCGCGGCGTCGACCTGGTCGGGCTCGGCTATGACGGCCACCGCTGGGGGCTCGGGCTGCGGGCGCGGGCCGACCGCAGGCGCAGGGTCGCGGCCGCCATCGCCGATGTCGGCGCGGAGAAGTTCGCGCACGCGCCGCTGGAGACCATGTCCGGCGGCGAGCAACAGCGGCTACGGGTGGCCCAGGCGCTGGTCGGCGACCCGAAGGTGCTGCTATGCGACGAACCGCTGCTCAGCCTGGACCTGGCGAACCAGCGGCTGGTGGCGGAGCTGATCGACAAGCGGCGGCGAAGCCACGACACCGCGGTGCTTTTCGTGACGCACGAGATCAATCCGATTCTGCCGCTGGTGGATCGGGTGCTGTACCTGGTGGACGGCAAGTTCCGGATCGGCACGCCCGCGGAAGTGATGACTTCGGCGGTGCTGTCGGAGCTGTATCAGACCGAGGTCGATGTGCTGCGGGTGCGCGGGCGGTTGGTGGTCGTCGGAACCGGGGACACGATGGACGCGCTCGGCACGGCCGGAGCGCACTGCCACGGTGACACCCCGGCGGTCGCCGAACCGGAAGCGAGCGTGGTCCGTTCGTGATCGACAAGCTATCCGGGGTGCTCGGCAAGATGTTCGACTTCGGCACCACCGCGAACCTGATGTCCTACGACTTCGTGCAGCAGGCGGTGCTCGCCGCCGCGCTGCTCGGGCTGCTGTCCGGGGTGATCGGGCCGCTGATCATCAGCAGGCAGATGTCGTTCGCGGTGCACGGCACCAGCGAGCTGTCACTGACCGGCGCGGCCGCGGCGCTGCTCGCCGGGGTCGGCGTCGGCGTTGGCGCCATCGCCGGATCGGTGGTGGCCGCGGTGCTCTTCGGGTTGCTGGGAACGCGTGCCCGAGAACGCGATTCGGTGATCGCGGTGGTGCTGTCGTTCGGGCTCGGGCTGTCCGTGCTGTTCCTGTGGCTCGGCCCGGATCGGGCGGGGTCGAAGTTCTCGCTGCTGACCGGGCAGGTGGTCAGCGTAGGCAACAACGGGATCACCTTGCTCGCGGCCTGCACCGTCGGCGTGCTCGCGGTGCTCGCGATCGTCTACCGGCCGTTGCTGTTCGCCAGCTCCGATCCGGAAGTGGCGGTGGCACGGGGTGTTCCGGTGCGGGCGCTGTCGATCGTGTTCGCGGTGTTGCTCGGCATCACAGCGGCCTTCGGGGTGCAGATCGTCGGCGCGCTGCTGGTGCTCGCGCTGTTGATCACGCCCGCGGCCGCGGCCGCGCAGCTGACCGCGAATCCGGTGCGGGCCACCGTACTTGCGGTGGTATTCGCCGAAATCGCCGCGGTAGGCGGCATTCTGCTGTCACTCGCGCCCGGCGTTCCGGTGTCGACGTTCGTCACCACGATCTCGTTCCTGATCTATCTCGTCAGCCGGGTGATCGGCACCCGGCGCCGCCGGGTCGCCCGCGCCCGCTGAAATCCCGCCCTTCGGATTTCACGCGGTCGGCTGGGCGACTCGGTAGCGGACGAGGAAGTTGTCGGAGTCGTCGAAGGTGCGGGTGTCGATGGGGTGCAGGGATGGGAGATTCGCCGGGAACAGCGGGGTGCCCGCGCCGAGCGGGGTCGCGCCGATCATGAGGTGGAGTTCGTCGATCAGGCCGTGCGCCGCCAGGTCGTTCCACAGCACGCGGCTCGCGAAAACGACTATGTCGCCGCCGTTTTCCCGCTTCAGCGCGCGCAATGTCGCGTACGCGCCGGCCTGGGCGACGATGGTGGTGTTAGTCGCCCACGGGTGGTCGGCGGAGGGTGGTTCGGCGTGATCGGCGACGACGAGTTTGTCGATGGCGTTGTAGCGCTTGGCGAATTCCTGGTTCGTCGCCGACGCCGACGCGTCCTGCGCGACGTTCGGCCAGAAGCCCTGGAACAGGGCGTACGAGTTGCCGCCGAGTACCACGGTGCCCGCCGTGCTGATCCGCTCCAGGTTGTAGCGATCGAAGGCCGCGTCCATCGGCATGGCCATCACGTTGCCGCCGGGACCCTCATAGCAGCCGTCCAAGGACATGATGTTGACGACGATGAGCTTGCGCATCGGCTTGTTTCCTTTCGATTTCGCGAGCCACGGTGGCGCGCACTGACAGGTCGAAACATGGCCGCTGATCTCTACGCAGCTACGACGCAAGTTGCATGACGTTCGGATAACGGCCCCGCCGGGCGCGTTGATGGCAGGTGCCTTCAGTCGCTCGGCCGGGGTTTCGTATGCTCGACGCACGCATCCTCCGAACGATTGGTGACCAACGATGATCGACTTCTCGATGCCCGCCGAGCTCGCCGCCGAACGCGATCGCGTCCGGCAGTTCGTCATCGACAAGATCGTTCCGTTCGAGCGGGATGCGCGGCTCACCGCGCACGGGCCGACCGACGAGCTGCGCCAGGAACTGGTCGAGCTGGCCCGCGCCGAGAAGCTGCTCACCGTGCAGGCGCCCGAGTCGCTCGGCGGACGCGGGCTGACCCATATCGAGCAGGCGGTGCTCTACGAGGCGGCGGGCTGGTCCACCCTCGGCCCGATCGCGATGAACTGCGCGGCGCCGGACGAGGGCAATATGTTCCTACTGTCCAAGGTCGCGAACCCGGAGCAGATAGAGCAGCACCTGGCACCCATGATCGCCGGACGGCACCGCTCGGTCTTCGCCATGACCGAACCGGACGGTGCGGGCTCGGACCCGGCCCAGCTGGCCACCACCGCCACCTTCGACGGCGAGAACTTCACCATCAACGGCCGCAAGTGGCTGATCACCGGAGCCAACGGCGCCAAGACCTGGATCATCATGGCGCGCCTCGCGGAGAACCCGCACCTGCCCGCAGGCCCGACACTGTTCCTGACCGACGGCGACCAGCCCGGCATCGTCATCGAACGCACCATGAACACCATGGACCGCAACTACGTGGCCGGGCACGGCGTCGTCCGTTTCGACAACCTCACGCTGCCGCAGTCCGCGCTGCTCGGCGACGCGGGCCAGGCGCTGCGCTACGCCCAGCTGCGACTGGCCCCGGCCCGGCTCACCCACTGCATGCGCTGGCTCGGTGCGGCCGAGCGGGCGCAAAGCATCGCGGTGGATCACGCGCGCACCCGCACCGCGTTCGGCAAGCCGATCGGCGAGCACGAAGGCGTGTCGTTCATGTTGGCGGACAACGAGATCGCGCTGCATCAGTGCAGGCTCACCATCTGGCACGCCTGCTGGCTGATGGATCAGGGCGAAAAGGCGCGGCACGAGAGCTCGATCGCGAAGTCGTATGTCTCCGAGGAGCTGTTCAAGGTGGCCGACCGGTGCGTGCAGGTGCTCGGCGGCATCGGCATCAGCGACGAGACGGTGGTCGAGATGATCTTCCGCGACATCCGCGCCTTCCGCCTCTACGACGGCCCGACCGAGGTGCACAAGTACGCGATCGGGCGCAAAGTACTGCGTGGTTGAGCGAGGTTTTTCGGGCCAGGGTCAGTCCGCGGCCTCCTGGACTAACATCGCTGGCATGAGTTCGGAACTGCACGTCGATGTCTCCGCGGGCATCGCCGTGCTCACGCTCAATCGGCCCGCTCAGCAGAACGCCTTCACCCCGGCGATGGCCGCCGAATTGAGCGCCGCGTTGCAGCGCTGCGATGTCGAGGACAACATCCGGGCCGTCGTGATCACCGGCACCCCGCCCGCGTTCTGCGCGGGCGCGGATCTGTCCAGCCGGGTCGGCGATGTCAGCGCCACCATCGAGCCCGCGCCGTGGCGGGTGCGCAAACCGGTGATCGCCGCGGTGAACGGGCACGCGGTCGGCATCGGGCTCGCCCTGGCGCTGCAGTGCGACCTGCGCTACATGGCACAGGACGCGATCTACGGCCTCAACCAGGTTCGGCGCGGCGTACTCGCCGACGGCTACTCGCACTGGACGCTGCCGCGCCTGGTCGGCATGGCCAATGCCGCCGACATCATGCTGACCGGTCGCACTTTCGACGGCGACGAGGCCAAGGCGATGGGGCTGGCCAACGGCTGCATGCCGGGCGGCGAAGTGCTGCCGATGGCGCTGGCCATCGCGCACGACATTGCCAACGGGTCCGCGCCGCTGCCGGTGGCGATGTCCAAGCGGCTGCTGTGGGAGGGACTCGGCATGAGCCCGATCATGGTGGGACAGCTGGAAACCGACCTGAACGAGCACGTCACCAAGAGCATCGACGGCGGCGAGGCGATGGCGGCGTTCAAGGAACGCAGGCAACCCAACTGGACCGGCAGCGTCAGCGAGGAATGGCCGGCCTGGGACGACAAGGGCGACCAGGAACGACCCAGCCTCGGCTAAGCGTGGCCGCCGAGCAGGACCATCAGGTACAGCAGCGCGAAGATGATCATCAAGACGGTGCCGATGATGCCGAGGACGTACCCGACCACCACCTGGACGCGCCCACCGTAGGCGCCGTGGGATTCCTCGATCTGATCCAGTGCCCGCTTGCCCATCGCCCACGCCACCGGCCCGAGCACGCCACAGCAGAGCACGCTCGCCGCACCGAGCCACAGCACCGCCGTCGCGTTCGGATGCTCGACCGGATTCCCGATGGGCTGGTTGGGTATCACCACGAGCCGAATTCTACGGTGCTCCTCCGCCTCTCCGAGACTTTTGCCGGTCGCGGTGTGCCCGGGCGCGTTTCGCGCCGGGCTTACGGGTCGAGCAGCCGGGCAGGTTTTGGGCGTACCCGGCGAGTTACCCGAGTATTTGTCAAAACAGTTGTCGCGCGGCGGTTTTCAGATGGCCGGAGCCGATCGTGATCCCGTGGTGCTCAGCCCCGGCGCTGGCGGGCGATTTCGGCGAGGACGACGCCCGCGGCCACCGAGGCGTTCAGCGATTCGACCGGGCCCGCCATCGGGATGCCGAGGATCGAGTCGCAGTTCTCGCGGACCAAACGGGACAGGCCCTTGCCCTCCGAGCCGACCACGATGACGGTGGGCTCGCGGCCGTCGAAGTCGTCGAGGGTGGTGTCGCCGCCCGCGTCGAGGCCGACCACCTGGATGCCCTGCGAGGCCCAATCCTTCAGCGTGCGAGTCAGATTGGTGGCGCGGGCGACGGGCAGCCGCGCGGCGGCACCGGCGCTGGTTCGCCAGGCGACCGCGCTGACGCTTGCGCTGCGGCGCTGCGGGATCAGCACGCCCTGGCCACCGAAGGCGGCGACCGAACGGATCACGGCGCCGAGGTTGCGCGGGTCGGTGATGTTGTCCAGGGCGACCAGCAGCGCGGGTTCCGGCGAATTGCGCACCTCGGCGAGCAGGTCGTCCGGGTGCGCGTAGCGGTACGGCGGCACCTGCAGGCCGACGCCCTGATGCAAACCGTTGGCGCTCAACCGGTCCAGGTCGCCGCGCGGTACCTCGAGAATGGAGATGCCCGCGTCGGCGGCCAGCTGCACGCTTTCGGAGAGTCGTTCGTCGTTCTCGGCGCCGAGTGCGACATACAGCGCCGCGGCGGGCACGCCCGCACGCAGGCACTCGACCACCGGGTTGCGACCGAGCACCATTTCCGGAGCGTCGTCGTCCTTGCGTCCGGCCGCACGGCCCGCGCTGCCACGCGGGCCACCGCCGCCCTTGGCCGCGGCCTTCGCCGCGGCGGCGGCGCGCTTGGCCGCGGGATGCTTGGTGCGCTCGACGGCGGGCGGGGTCGCGCCGCGACCCTCGAGCCCGCGCCTGCGCTTACCGCCGGAGCCGACGACGGCGCCCTTTTTGGTTCCGCCCTTGCGGATCGCACCACGACGCTGCGAATTGCCTGCCATTACTTGGCCTTTCCAGGTTGTAGCGCGTCCGGCGCCGTAAGCGGCGCAGCGCCAAGGGCCCATTCGGGCCCATTTTGCGTGTCGGTGACCTCGATTCCGGCTGCCTGCAATCGATCGCGCGCGGCGTCGGCGCTCGCCCAATCCTTGTCTGCTCGCGCCTGTTGACGGCGGTCGAGCTCGGCGCGCACCAGCACGTCGAGCGCGCCGAGTGCCGCCGACGAGTCACGTGGGGTGAACCAGTGCGGATCCAGCGGGTCGACACCCAGAATACCGAGCATGGCGCGCAGCTGTCCGGCCAGGTCCCGCGCGCTATCGATCGCGCCCGATTCGAGCGCCTTGTTGCCCTCGTGCACCACGCGGTGGATTTCGGCAAGAGCCTTCGGCACAGCGAGGTCGTCATCGATGGCCGCGGCGAACGCGTCGGTCCACTTGCCGACCGGGATGTCGCCCGCGCGGTCCGCGGTCCGGTGAATGAAGGCCTCGATGCGCTGATAGGACTGGGCCGCGTCGTTGAGCGCCTTGTCCGAGTACTCCAGCATCGAGCGGTAGTGCGCGCTGCCGAGGTAGAACCGCAGCTCAACGGCGCGCACATGGGTGAGCACGTTCGGCACCGACAGCACGTTGCCCAGCGACTTGGACATCTTCTCGCCGCCCATGGTCACCCAGCCGTTGTGCAGCCAGTACTGGGCGAAACCGTCGCCTGCCGCCTTGGACTGGGCGATCTCGTTCTCGTGGTGCGGGAACACCAGATCCATTCCGCCGCAATGGATATCGAAGTCGGGGCCGAGGTAGAACTCGGCCATCGCGGAGCATTCCAGATGCCAGCCGGGACGACCGGGCCCCCACGGCGATGGCCAGGTCGGCTCGCCGGGCTTGGCGGCCTTCCACAGGGTGAAGTCGCGCGGGTCGCGCTTGCCTTCGCCCGCGCTCTCGCCCTGATGCACGTCATCGAGGCGATGACCGGACAGGCTGCCGTAGTCGGGGTAGCTCACCACGTCGAAGTAGACGTTGCCCGCGGAGGCGTAGGCGTGCCCGCGATCGATCAGTCGCTGCATCATGTCGACCATCTGCGTGATGTGGCCGGTAGCCCGCGGCTCCACCGACGGCGGTAGCACGCCGAGGGTCTCGTAGGCGTTGTCGAAGGCGCGCTCGTAGGTGGCCGCCCACTCCCACCACGGCCTGCCCGCCTCGGCGGCCTTGTTGAGGATCTTGTCCTCGATGTCGGTGACGTTGCGGATGAACCACACGTCGTAGTCGTGCGCGAGCAGCCAGCGGCGCAGCACGTCGAAGGCGACGCCGCTGCGCACGTGGCCGATGTGTGGCGCGCCCTGCACGGTGGCACCACACAGGTACACCGTGGCACGGCCGGGGACCAGGGGCGCGAAGTCGCGCATGGTCCGCGTGTCGGTGTCAAAAAGGCGCAGCGTCACGGCGTTCGATCCTAGCTGGTAGATAAGGCTGTACCCGGACCCGGCTCAGGTCCTTCGGAGCGGGATCAGCGACAGGATTGCAGCAGGGCGGTAGCCATGGCGGCAATGCCTTCGCCGCGGCCGGTGAGCCCGAGGCCATCGGTGGTGGTGCCGGAAACCGAGACGGGGGCGCCGAGCAGCTCACCGAGCAATTGCTGGGCCTCGTCGCGGCGCGGTCCGATCTTGGGCCGATTGCCGATCACCTGGACCGCCGCGTTGACGACCTCGAAGCCGGCCTCGTCGAGCAGCCTGCGCACTTCCTTCAGCATGGCGGCGCCGGAGACGCCCGCCCATTCCGGGCGGCCGGTGCCGAAGACCGCGCCGACATCGCCGAGCCCGGCCGCGGAGAGCAGCGCGTCGCAGAGGGCGTGGGCGGCGACGTCACCGTCGGAGTGCCCGGCACAGCCGTCGTCGCCGTCGAAGAGCAGTCCGGCCATCCAGCACGGGCGGCCGGGTTCGATGGGATGCACGTCGCTGCCGATGCCGACTCGCATGTTCACCGGGCCACCGCCCGGCGGGCGTCCGCACCGTCGAGCACCGCGTGCGCGAGCACCAGATCGAGCGGGGTGGTGATCTTGAAAGCCAGCGGGTCGCCAGGGATGGTGTGCACCTGGTTGCCGAGCAGTTCGACCAGTCCGGCGTCATCGGTGGCTTGGACGCCCTCGGACAGGTAGGCCGAGCGCAGCAGTTCGCCCGCGAAGCCTTGCGGAGTTTGAATGGCGCGCAGCTGTGCGCGGTCCGGTGTGCCGGTGACCGCGCCAGCCGCGTCGACGGTCTTGATGGTGTCGGCGACCGGAAGCGCGGGGACCACGGCGAGATGTCCGGCGCGCAACTCGGCGGCGACGCGAGCGATGAGCTCGGGCGGGGTGAGAGCGCGCGCGGCATCGTGCACGAGGTAGTAGGCGGCCTCGGGTGCGGCGGCGAGACCTGCCCGCACCGAGTCGATGCGTTCGGCGCCGCCGACGACCACGTGAACCGAATCCGAGGGCGGCAGCAGGGCAACGGCGCTCTCGACGAATTCGGCGGGAACCATAACGATGATCCGATCGACCGCGCCGGAGGCGATCAAACCTTCGACGGCGAGTCGGACCATAGGGCTGCCGCCGACCGGGACGAACGCCTTGGGCGTGGCTTCACCCAGGCGGACGCCGCGACCGGCGGCAGGCACCAAAGCAACGACGGTTCCGTCGGTGAGACGAGCACCGTTGTCGAGTTTGTTCACGGTCAGGAAGCCGCGGCGAGGACCTCGTCCAGCAGCGTCTCGGCCTTGCCGTCATCGGTCCCCTCGGCGAGCGCGAGCTCACCGACGAGGATCTGACGGGCCTTGGCGAGCATCCGCTTCTCACCGGCGGACAGGCCGCGATCCTGCTCTCGACGCCACAGGTCGCGGACGACCTCGGCCACCTTGTTCACATCGCCGGAGGCGAGCTTCTCCAGGTTGGCCTTGTAACGGCGGGACCAGTTGGTCGGCTCCTCCGTGTGCGGCGCGCGCAGAACCTGGAAGACTCGATCGAGACCCTCCTGGCCGACGACATCACGTACGCCGACGTATTCAGCGTTCTCTGCGGGAACCCGAACAGTCAGATCGCCTTGGGCGACCTTCAGGACCAGATACTCTTTTTGCTCACCCTTGATGGTGCGAGTCTCGATAGCTTCGATCAGCGCCGCTCCGTGGTGGGGGTAAACGACGGTGTCTCCGACCTTAAAAATCATGTGTCCCGTGCCCCTTTCGATGTTCACAGTTTAACATGCGACTCGGTAACGGCGCGATCAACTGTGCAGGTCAGGGCCACAACGAGGCGACGGCGGGGCTTGACAATGACCGCCTGTTGTGCATTATGTTGTGCCAGAACGGGTTACCTCCCCGCACTGCCCCCGTCCCGGCCCCCCGACCTGACCAGGCAGCGCGTCCACGATCCGCCGATGCTCGACCAAACTGTTACCAACGATCTGAGTGTCCGCTCCGCCGGACTACCGACCGACACGCGCGAGTTCTGCGAGCGCCGTTCGCGGCCCGTCGCGCGTCCGAGTGGCCGAAGCGCATGCGCCGCAGGCGCGAGTCTCGGCCGCTCGGACGCGCGACACCAGGGGGCCGCGAACACGCGGTGCCGAAGGCGCCGCCAATCAGACACAGCCCCGGCTCCCGGTCCGTGAGGGGAACTACTACGCTGCCTAGTTACTACTCTCCCTTGCGGAGTGACCCGGTCGACATGGAGGGACAACCCGTGACTGCCCTGAAAGCTGTGACCGCCCTGAAGAAGGCGCGACGTCGCATGGTGCCGGTTGCCGCACTCGCCGCGGGCGCGGCGATTGCACTGACCGGTTGTAGTTCGGGCCAGATCTCGCAGACCGCGGACCAGGTTGCCGCGATCAACGGCAACCACGCCGACATCGGCAAGATCGCCCTGCGCAACGTGCACATCGTCTTCCCCGCCCAGGGCACCGAATACAACAACACCAAGGGCGGCAAGGCGGTGATCGCGCTGTCGATCATCAACAACAGCCCGTCGGTGCCCGACGAGCTGACCAGCCTCACCACCGACCTCGGCACCGTGAAGATCACCCCGGCGACCGGCAAGTCGACGGTGGAGCTGGCGCCGCAGCAAACCGTGGTCGCGGCCACCAAGCCGGTCAAGGCCGCGGCACCCGCGGGTGACGCGCACGGCGCGGCGCCGACCTCCGCGGCCGCGCCGACCTCGGCCAAGCCGGACGCGCACGGCACCGACCACGCCGACGTGGCCGAGGCGACCACCGATCCCGAGGCGCGCCCGATCCTGATCGAGATCACCGGCCTGTCCAGGGACATCACACCCGGCCTCACCTACAACGTGGCGTTCAACTTCAAGCAGAACGGCACCGTCCAGGTCCAGGTGCCGGTCGACGCGGGCGCCACCGAGCGGCACGAGTCGGACAAGTCCGGCGCGGCTGAGGCCGAGCACACCGGCGGACACTGAGCGTCTAGCCCCCTTACGGAGACGGCTGCCACACCAATCGGTGTGGCAGCCGTTCTTTATCCGGCCCGCCCGGCGAGCCGCGGGCGAGCATGTTGTCGGACGCGGTACGTAAGGTGCGCGTGTGGCAAAGACCAGGTCGATCTTCCGGTGCTCCGCCTGCACGCACGAGGTCGCCAAGTGGGTGGGTAAGTGCCCCGACTGCGGCGCGTGGGGCACCGTCGACGAGGTAGCCGTCGCGGCGACGGGTACGGGCGCACCGGCCAGGCGCGCGATGCTGCCGAGCACCGCCGCCGCCCCGATCTCCACCATCGACTCCAAGATCACCAGGGCGCGGCCGACCGGGGTCAGCGAGCTCGACCGGGTGCTCGGCGGCGGCGTCGTCCCAGGCTCGGTGGTGCTGCTCTCCGGCGAGCCCGGGGTCGGCAAGTCGACGCTGCTGCTCGAGGTCGCACACCGCTGGGCCAGGCAGCACGACGCGAAGTCGCTCTACGTCACCGCGGAAGAGTCGGCGGGACAGGTGCGGCTGCGCGCCGACCGCACCGGCGCGGTGCACGAAAGGGTGTATCTGGCCGCGGAATCCGATCTTTCGACCGTGCTCGGGCACGTCGAACAGGTGCAGCCGACGCTGCTGGTTGTCGACTCGGTGCAGACCATGCTCGCGCCCGAGGTGGACGGCGTGATCGGCGGTGTCACCCAGGTGCGCGCGGTGACTTCGGCGCTGACCTCGCTGGCCAAGGCGAGCGGAATCGCGGTGCTGCTGGTCGGGCACGTCACCAAGGACGGCAATGTCGCGGGCCCGCGCACCTTGGAACACCTCGTCGACGTGGTGCTGCAGTTCGAGGGCGACAAGAACTCGTCGCTGCGGATGGTGCGCGGCCTGAAGAATCGCTTCGGCAGTGCGGACGAGGTGGGCTGCTTCGAGCTGCACGAGGACGGCATCGCCTGCGTCGACGACCCGTCCGGCCTGTTCCTGCATCACCGCACCGATTCGGTGTCGGGCACCGCGGTCACCGTCGCGATGGACGGCAAGCGGCCGTTGGTGGCCGAGGTGCAGGGGCTGACGGTGGAGACCGAGATCCCGAATCCGCGCCGCGCGGTCAGCGGACTCGACTACAACCGGGTCGCGATGGTGCTAGCCGTGCTGCAAAGCCGCGGCAAGGTCTTCCTCGGCAAGTCCGACGTGTACGCCGCGACGGTCGGCGGGATGCGGCTGCTCGAGCCCGCCGCCGACCTGGCCATCACGCTCGCCATCGCCAGCGCCAATTCCGAGGTGGCAATTCCGGCGGGCTGGGTGATCCTCGGCGAGGTGGGCCTGGCCGGCGAGGTGCGCAAGGTGACCGGCCTCGAACGCAGGCTGGCCGAGGCCGAGCGGCTCGGCTTCACCACCGCGCTGGTGCCGCCCGGTTTCACCCCGCTCAAGCGTGGCGGCATGAAGATTCACGAGGTCGCCGACGTGCGCTCGGCCATCCGCATCACCGGCACGCGCAAACAACGCGCGCAGAAGGAGCCGAAGGAAGTGGCACCCGATTTCTAACGGGCCCAGCCGAATCCGGGTTTGCTCAGGCCGGCGTCAGATTGAACGGTTCCGGCGAGCTGTGCAGCGAGCCGAATTGCGCGATGACCTGATACGCGCCCGCGGGCACCGGTACCCGCTCGCCGACGCAGCCCTGCTGGGACGTGGTGCCCGACCAGCGCACCGTGAACAGTGCCTGCTCACCGGGTTTCAGGTTCCGCTGGTTCGACTCGTCGACCGGCGAGCAATCCGAACTCGTCCAGAACCGGCGCTGGCCGTCCAGCGACAGCACCGACGCCTGGATCTGGGCCAGGTTCATGTCCCGCTGGCACGGCGAGCTGGAGATGTTGGTGATGACGATCCGGAAGTTCGGCTGCTCGCCGACCCGATAGGTCGGCTGGTCCACGCTGATCTTGATCGCCAGCGACTGATCGGGGCACTGCCCCGGCCCCTGGGCGGGCTCGTTCGAGGCGGGCGAGGCGCCGCTCGACGTCGCGGGTGCGCCGGATTCGCTTGGGCCCGCTGCCTTTGTCGTGGTGACATCGGCGGGCTTGCTCGTCGTCGTGGACGACGAGCCGGCCGCGACGGGCTTCGTGTCACCGGGCGAGTCGCCGCCGCGGGACACCGTCAGCACGAGCCAGATGACCAGCGCCAGCGCGACGACCAGTGCGCCGATCGCCAATGCGCGACGACGCCAATAGATCTCCGGTGGCAGCGGTCCATTCGGTTCCAGCACGCCTCAACGGTAAAGGCACGACCGGGCGCGATGACTCATGCGCACGGCGTGTCGGTCCGGATTACGCGATCGTGGCGAGTAAATTCCGGCCCGCACGCTGGGCAAACGGCGACTACCCCGGCTCAGGCGAGCTCGCCGATGTTGCCGACGACACGCTGCAACTTCACCTGTCCGTCGGCGAGTTTGTATGTGACACAGGCGATCGCGCATTCGCCGGTCGCGACGCGCTGCGAGATGATCATCGACCGCTGCATGAGCAGCCTGCTGGTCTCGACCACGTGCCTGGCCTCCATCTCGTCGACGGTGGACAGCCCCTCCCTGCGGCCGATCAGAATGGAAGGCGTGACCCGCTCGACCACACTGCGGATGAATCCGCCTGGTACTTCGCCGCCGTCCAGCGCATCGATGGTGGCCTTCACCGCGCCGCAGCTGTCGTGCCCGAGTACCACGATCAGCGGGACGTCGAGGACCTGTACCCCGTACTCGATCGAACCGAGCACCGAGCTGTCTACGACGTGGCCCGCGGTGCGTACCACGAACATATCGCCGAGGCCCTGGTCGAAGATCAACTCGGCGGCGACCCTGGAGTCACCGCAGCCGAAGAGGATCGCGGACGGATGCTGGCCGCTGACAAGCTTCGCTCGATCGGCCGCGCCCTGGCTAGGATGCTCCAGCGCACCGGAGACGAAACGGTCGTTGCCTTCGCGCAAAGACTTCCAGGCGCTGATCGGATTTGAATCAGGCATACCGACCATTGTGCACAACACTTGTGTTACCAGCGAGTTCGGTTGGTTACAGGTCGGCAAATACCGACCGGCAGCAGTAGGACAGGAACCGTGAGGAAAGCAGCGAACAGCATCGATGCGGATGTGTTGCTCGATTGGTACGAGGAGACCGCGCGCGACCTACCGTGGCGTCGCGCCGAGGTCACCGCGTGGCAGATCCTGATGAGCGAGATCATGCTGCAGCAGACCCCGGTGGTCCGGGTCGAGCCGATCTGGCGGGAATGGGTGGCGCGCTGGCCGGTGCCCTCGGCGATGGCGGCGTCCTCGCAGGCCGAGGTGCTGCGCGCGTGGGGCAAGCTCGGTTATCCGCGCCGGGCGCTGCGGCTGCACGAATGCGCGCGGGTGCTGGCCGCTGAGCACGGCGACGAGGTGCCCGCCGAGGTGGACGTGCTGCTCGGCCTGCCCGGCATCGGGGCGTACACGGCGCGTGCGGTGGCCTGCTTCGCCTACGGGCAGCGGGTTCCGGTGGTGGACACCAATGTTCGTCGGGTGGTCGCCAGGGCCGTGCACGGTCGCGCCGAGGCGGGGAATCCGTCCTCGCGGGATCTGCCGGAGACGGAAGCGCTGCTGCCGCAACAGATCGACCGTGCGGCCGTGTTCTCGGCCGCGCTGATGGAACTGGGTGCGACGGTGTGCACGGCGCGCACACCGGACTGTTCGCGTTGCCCCCTGCCGACTTGCGCGTGGGTCGCCGCGGGCCGCCCTGTCTCCGAAATCGTCCGTCGCACACAGAAATACGAAGGCACCGACCGCCAAGCGCGCGGCAGGCTGCTCGATGTCCTTCGCGGTGCGACGGGCCCGGTGGCGCGCGTAAGCCTGGACCTGGCGTGGCCGCGCGACCCCGGTCAGCGCGCCCGTGCGCTGGACTCGCTGCTGGTCGACGGACTGATCGAGCAGACCACAGACGGCCTCTTCGCGCTCGCCGGGGAGGGCGGTAACGCCCCCTGACCCCACCGCCGCACGCCTTTCGGAAATCAAGAAGTGCGCGGGAGGTCAGGAGGGGTGAGGACGCGGCGGAGGAAGCGTTCGACAGCGGTGCGGTATTGCTCGGGCTGGTCGTCGTGCACGAGATGGGCTGCGCCGGAAACGAGTACGTAGTCGGCATCGGGATGCGTCTCGGCCATCTGGCGCATCTGGCCGGGCGGGGTGATGGTGTGCTCGCCCTCGAGCAGCAGCGCGGGCACCCGGATGGCGTGCCACTGCGGCCAGAAGTCGCGGCTCCCCCACTCCTCGGAGATATCGCGGAACGTCGCCACCGACCCGTGCAGCCGATATCCGTCCGGGCCGTGCTCGAACGAATTGAGGAAGTACCGCCCGGCGACCGGCCCGAAGAATTTCAGCACCGCGTCCGCGTTCGGAAACGGTTGCGGCCACGCCTCGATCATCGCCGCCCAGTTCGCCGCCGTCCGGCCGGTGAAATCCGGGGCGATGTCCTCGACCACCAGCGCGCGCACCCGCTCGGGATAGGTCGCGGCGAACACCCAGCCGTGCAGCGCGCCCATCGAATGCCCGATCACCACCATGGATTCGGTGATGCCGGCGGTCGCGGCGGCCAGATCGGCGACGAATGCCTCGGTGGTCAGCTCGTCCGGCGCCGGCCTGCCGTGCCCGGCCGCGTCGAAGGTGTAGACGTGGCCGTAGTCGCGCAGCCAGTCCAGCTGCTCGTGCCAGGTCCTGGCACTGCCCATCAATCCGTGCAGCAGCAGGATCGGTACACCCGCTCCGCCTTCGTCGTGCAACACCCCGCTGATTCTGCCGGGCTCGCTCGCGCGGTGGGCGGTACCCCCGATATGGCCCATACCGGGGCGGGCGCCGGATGGTCGTATTGTCGAGCCCATGGCTGTTGTGAAGATCAACGCGATCGAGGTTCCCGAGGGCGCGGGCCCCGAGTTGGAGAAGCGGTTCGCCCACCGTGCGCACGCGGTCGAGGGCTCGCCCGGTTTCCTCGGCTTCCAGTTGCTCCGGCCGGTTGCCGGTGACAAGCGGTACTTCGTTGTCACCCAGTGGGATTCGGAAGAGTCGTTCACGGCGTGGCGGGACGGGCCCGCGCGCGAGGCGCACGCGGGCGAGCGGCAGAAGCCGGTCTCCACGGGTGCGTCGCTGCTGGAGTTCGAGGTCGTCCTCGACGTGTCCGCGAAGCAGGCCGACTGACGTTTCGAGCAGTGCCGGGCAGGCTGACCTGTCCGGCGACTCGCCCGGCACCGGGGTGCCAGCTCGCTGGTCGTATTGACGGCCGGTGCCTGCAGGTGTCACAGTTCGAATGACAAAACGCGAGGGTGATGCGGGAATCCGGTGAAATTCCGGAGCGGTCGCGCCACTGTGTTCCATGCACCGAGCTCCTGGGTGCCGGATAGCCAGACACCGGCATCTTCGCACCCATTCGACGGGACGCGCATCCCTAGGAGGACTCACATGGCAATCGCGCATTCGCCGAGCCGGGCAACCGATTCACTGGCCGCTGCGCTCGTCGCAGTCGGTGTCGTTCTACTCGCACTGCTCACGCTGTACCTGGTCGGCTTCGATCAGGGCGTCATCTCGCGCAGCGGGATGTACCTGCATGAGCTGATGCACGACGGACGCCACCTGCTGGGTCTTCCGTGCCACTGACCCAAGCCAACCCGCCGACTCTCGTCCCGCTGATCGGCTCGCTCAAGACCCTGTTGCTGCGCGGCCTGCTGGCCGGTCTCATCGCGGGTCTGCTGGCCGCCTCGGTCGGCTTCTTCATCGGCGAGCCGAAGGTCGATGCCGCCATCGCCATCGAGGAAGCCGGTTCGGCGGCGGATCATCCGCACGGCGCGCAACCGGCGACGACCGGCGGCCATTCGCACGGTGACGAAGAAGAACCGCTGGTCAGCCGTACCGGGCAGAAGGCGGGCCAGTTCCTCGCGCTCGGCCTGGCCGGTCTCGCGCTCGGTGCCATCTTCGCCTCCGTCGCCCACTTCGCCCGCCGCTACAGCACGCTGTCCGGGCCGAAGCTCACGCTCGGACTCGGGCTCGGTGGCTGGGCCGCGATCGTGGCCGTGCCGTTCTTCAAGTACCCGGCGAACCCACCGGCGGTCGGCGATCCGGAGACGATCAACCAGCGCACCCTGCTCTGGTTGGCCGCCGTGCTGCTCGGTCTGGCGGCCGTCGGCGCGAGCGTGTACGTCTACAAGTTGCTGCGCGGCCGGCTGAGCACCTTGCGGCTGATCGGCGGGCTCGCCGCGTTCGTCCTCGTCGCCGCGGCGGGCTACATCCTGCTGCCGGGCATCAACGAGGTGAAGGCGGACTTCCCGGCCGTGCTGCTGTGGCAGTTCCGGGCGGCCTCGCTGGCCGAGACCGCGACGCTGTGGGCCTGCCTGGCCCTCGGCTTCGCCGCGCTCAGCGAATTCGCCACGCGCAGTGATACTCCGGTACGAGAGTCGATCGCTACCGCGGGCTGATCCGCGTCCGGAAGACGAAGGGCAGTGTCGGTGTCATGACCGGCACCGCCCTTTCTCTTTGGCCCGCACCGCTGCGTTCGGGCGCGCCAGCGCAACCACCACGCCCCGTCCTCGTCGCGTTCGTCGGCCTGGTCGCCGCCCTGCTCGCCGGGGTGGCCGAGGCGATCGTGCAGACCGCGCTACTGCTGGAGCGCGACGAGGTCGACCTGGCAGGCTTGGCGACCGGGCTCGGCGTGCGGCTCGGGATCTATCTCGTCGTGCTCATCGTCGCGATCCGAATGACGCACGGCGCCCGCTGGGCCCGCATCCTGCTGACCTTCGGCATCGGCGTGATCGGCCTGCTCTCCCTGATCATCGAACCGCTCGCGGCGCTGCTGTCCGCGGACAAGTTCGGCGATCTCTTCGCCGACCTCACCGTCGAATCCGCGATGATCGGCCTGTTCCGCGCGATCCACATCGTCGCGGTCCTGGTGGCCATCCCCGCGATGTACCGCCCCGGCGCCCGCCGCTACTTCTCCCTCCCCCGCCTCTCCGTGTCTTTAGGCCAGACTCACGCATAGGGCGAGTGACGTTGGCGACCGGCGGTCGTCGGGGCGGAGAGTCAGCCCATCCCTGACGAGTTACCCATGTCCTCACGAAATCAGTTGCCATGTAGCACAACTGCCCGGCTCGCGCACAGTGCGCGAGCCGGGCAGTTGTGGGTGTTCCTAGGCGAGTGCCGCGTCGAGGAGGATGTGGTCGACGCCGGCCAGGGCCTTGCTGACCGGGCAGCCCGCCTTGGCGGCCTCGGCCGCGGCGGCGAAGCCGTCGGCGTCGATGCCGGAGACCTTGCCGCGCACGGTCAGCTTGATGCCGCTGATCCGGAAGCCGCCGACCGGGTCCGGGCCCAGCGTGACGTCGGCGCTGACATCCAGGCTCTCCGGGGTGCCGCCCGCATTGCCGATCTGGGCCGAGAGCGCCATCGCGTAGCAGGACGAGTGCGCCGCCGCGATGAGCTCCTCCGGGCTGGTGGTGCCGTCGGCGTCCTCGGCCGAACGCTTCGGGAACGACACGTCGTACTTGCCGACGCCGGAACTGGCCAGCTCGACCTGTCCCGAGCCCTCCTGCAGAGTGCCGGTCCAGGCAGTACGCGCGGTACGTGTAGGCATCACAGTCCTTTCTGTTCCGCCTCTCCGAGTATTCAGGCCAGAGTTAGGTGCCACCGCGGGTGCGCTGGCGGCCGACGGTGAGGCGCGGGCCACGTTACCCGGTGCCAGGCGAGTTACCCATGTTCATCCGAAATCAGTTGTCGCATCGGACTATTGAATACAGAACGCTGTCACTCGGGATTGGTGACCCTGGCCAGAACGATGCCGCCGATGATCAACGACAGCGCGAACACCCGGCCCGCACTGAGCGGATCCTTGTTGAACACGATGCCGAGGCCGATGGCGCCGACCGCGCCGATCCCGGTGAAGATCGCGTACGCGGTACCGACGGGCAGCGTCTGCATGGCCCTGGACAGCAGATACACCGCGGCGACGCCCAGCACGAAGCAGATCACGGTTGGCAACGGGCGGGTGAAGTTCTCCGTCGGCTTGATGCTCTGCGACCAGACGATCTCGACCAGGCCCGCGAGGCCGAGGACCACCCAGTTCATCTCAGTACTCCTTCGCGAGATCGCGGGCGGCGTCGAGGGCGAGCGCGTACGACTCGTCGTGCTTGTCGCGCAGGTGCGCCAGTGCGGGATCCTGACGGGCGTTGGCCAGTTCGGCATTGATGAAAACCGTGTCCTCGACGGCGAAATGGCCCGCGAAGAAGTCGCGCAGGAAACGCTCCTGGTAGTCGAAGGCGGCCTTCGGCGCACCGGGCGAGTAGGCGCCGCCGCGGGCCGTGACGACGACGAAACGGCGATGGCCCAGTGACATTCGCGGGAACGTCACCTGATCCAGCCATGCTTTGAGTGACGCCGGGATCGAGTAGTTGTACATCGGGGTGCCGATCAGGATGACGTCCGCGGCCAGCAACTCGGCCAGCAGCGTTTCCACGATCGCCCATGCCACGGCCTGTTCGGGCGTGCGCACCAGTTCGCTGAGCCGACGCAGGTCGGTGTGCTGCTGCGCGAGCACCGCGTCGCACAGCTCGGTCCATGCCTGATCGATGAACGGGATCGGGTCGGCCGCCAGATCCCGGTAGTGGTAGCCGCCGTCGGGGTTCTCGGCGCGCCACGCGTCGGCGAAGACGGCGCTCAGCTCGCGACTGATCGAGCTGGTGCGTGCGCTGGCATCCAGGTGCAACAACTTGCTCATAACTAGACCTCACTCTGCGTTTCCGCGACTTCAATCGGACGATGTGTCCACTTAGTCGCGAGATCGACAGTATCGACAACTGGACACAATGTCCACTTATTCCAGAAATCGGGTACAGTCAGCGCATGACCAGGCACACGGATCTGCTCACCGGGCAAGCGGCCGCCCCGCCCGAGCGCGCGGACGCGGCGCGCAACCGGGCCAAGGTGCTCGCCGCCGCCGCCGAGCTGTTCGCCACCCGCGACCCACGCGCCGTGACAATGGACGACATCGCCAAAGCGGCAGGCGTCGGCCGCGGCACGCTGTATCGCCGCTACCCGGACACGAATTCGATCGCCGTCGCGCTGCTCGACGAGCACGAACGGGCGCTGCAGGAGCAGTTGATCGGTGGCGCACCGCCGCTGGGACCCGGCGCGCCACCGGCGCAACGGCTGGCCGCGTTTTTCGCCGCGATGGTCGAATTGCTGGACGCGCACGCGAATTTGGCGCTCGGAGCGGAGACCGGCGGTGCGCGATTCGCGACGGGGTCGTACGGATTCTGGTACGCCCATGTGCGAGCGCTGTTGGTAGCAGGAAAGGTTCGCGAGCCGGACGCACTCATCGATCCGCTACTCGCGCCTTTGGGGGCGGAGGTCTACCAGCAGCAACGCAGTCGAGGGCTGACCTCGGCACAGATTGCCGACGCGCTACGCAGGCTCGCGCACGCCGTGCTCGACTAAACCGCGAAGAGCCGTTGATGGTTATCCACCAACGGCTTTCGAGCGGTAACTCACACCAGATCGCGTCTACGCATCAGCCACATGTTCCCTGCCACGAAGAGCGCGAGGTAGATCCCGAGCATGATCAGCGATTCGGTGCGCGACAGGATGTCGAGCACACCGGGTGTCCCCGCGCCGACCGTCCGCATCGCCCCCGCCATGGAGCCCGCGGCAGTACCGGGCAGGTGATCGGTGATGATCGCGATCGGCGAGAAGATGGACGCCACTCCGCGCAACAGGTTCTCCACCACCAGCACCCACACCAGCCCGAGGCCCACCGCCAGCGCCGGGCCGCGAGCAATGGTGCCGATCAGCGCGCCGGCCAACGTCCACATGCCGAGAATCACGATGCCCGTGAGGATTCCGAGTGCGGACTGGTGCAGCGACGGCAGCGCGAGCGTCTGCGACTGAGTCGCGCCGATCAACGCCGCCACCCCGGTGTCGACGACGAAGGCGGCGAGCACCAGTCCGATCACCACGACCACCAGGCTCACCAGCACGCCGCCGACCGCGCTGATCCGCGACGGTCCCTGGGTGAACACGGTTTTCCAAGTGCCCCAGCCATATCCGCTGCCGGTGGTCAGCGCGCCGAGCACCAGCATCAGCGCGCCACCGAACATCGCCATGCCCTGGGTGAATACCTCCGGCACGGCGGCGGGCAGCATCTGTTGCAGCAGTGCCTCTTTCGGCAGGCCGTTCGACATCCGGCCCGACTCGCCCGAGGTGTAAGCGAGATAATTGAACAGGTAGGCGAAGGTGAGGTTGAGCAGAATCCAGGTACCGAGGAGGATCCAGAACGCGGGCCACTTCCGCAGCCGCAGCGCCTCCGCCTTCGTGCTCGCCAACAGGTCTTTCACGGTCATTTCGCCACTTCCAGCTGAGTCATTTCGAAAAACACTTCTTCCAGGGATTTTTCGTCGATCCGCAGCTCGAGCAGATCGGCACCCGCCGCGATGACCGCCCGGGCCACCGCGGGCGCGGTGTCGTTGCCCGCCTCGATCCGGATGCCGCTCGACGTCAGCATCGCGGCGCGCTCGCCGACCACCCCGCGCACGGCCGGGAACGCCACCTCCAATGGCTCGGCCCGCAGCAAAAGCGATGAGGCGCCGCGCAATTCGGCGACGGTCGACTCGACCAGCAGCTTGCCCCGCGAGATCACGCCGACCCGATCGCAGATCTCCTGCACCTCGCTGAGCATGTGACTCGACAGCAGCACGGTGTGCCCGTCGGCGGCGAGAGTGGTGATCAGCTCCCGCATTTCGGCCATGCCCCGCGGATCGAGGCCGTTCGTCGGCTCGTCCAGAATGAGCAGGTCGGGCCTGCCGAGCAGGGCCGCGCCGACGCCGAGCCGCTGCTTCATGCCCAGGGAGTAGGTGCGGAACTTGTCGTCGGCCCGGTCGGTCAGGCCGACCCGGTCCAACGCGTCCTCGACCTCGGCAGTGCCGATGCCGCGGTATTTCGCGAGCACCCGCAGGTTGTCCCGGCCGGAGAGATACGGGTAGAAACCCGGGCCCTCGATGAGCACACCGATCCGGCGGACCACCGCGGGATCGCCCGGCGCGTGCCCCGCCACCGTCGCGGTGCCGTCACTCGGACGGATGAGCCCGACCAGCATCCGCAGCGTTGTCGTCTTACCCGCACCGTTCGGACCGAGAAACCCGTAGATCTCACCGGCCGCGACGCTCATGCTCACGCCGTCGACGGCCGCCTGAGCCCCGTAGCGTTTGGTCAACCCTCGGGTGACCACGATCGAATCTGTCATGCACCGAGAATCCGCCCCGGGCCATGTCCACCACATCCGTCGCGCGGCGACCGTCGGTATACGTAGCGCGGACGATGACCGATACCTTGTGCAGTCGTTATCGTCGAAACAAGCGCGGCGCGAGAGCGGTCGCGACCACGTCCAAGACGCTAGTGTCTGTGAACACAACAACTGATTTCGCACGTACATGGGTAACTCGCCGGGCACGGGCTGACTTGCTCACCAGATAGCCGCCAGCCGCCGACGCCACTTGCTCGGCACCTGTGTCCGGCCTGAATACGCGGAGAGGCGGGACAGCATTAGGAGTCGAGGCTCGCTTGGCTGGGATTGGGGTGTGGCGCTTGTCGTGGCCGCGCTCCAGATCGTCGGCGGCACATTCGCGAATATGAGGATGGGCGACAATTCCCTCGACGTCCTCGGTTACCTGCTACTACTCGCCGGTCCGGTGGCGCTGATCTGGCGGCGGTCCCGGCCGCTGCCGGTGCTGCTCGTCGCGCTCGCGGCCTGCGGCGCCTACCTGGCGCTCGGCTACGGATACGGGCCGATCTTCTTCTCGTTGGTCATCGCGTTCCTGACCGCCGCGAGCACTGGATCACGCTGGTGGACTTACCCACTCGTGCCGGTCGGCTACCTGGTGCTGGTCTGGCCGGTGCCCGAGCTGTTCGGCCGAGGCGCCAACGGGTGGCAGATCTTCGCGCTGATGGCCTGGCTTTCCGTGCTGCTGTGCGTGGTGGAGGGCATCCGGCAGCGCAAGGCGGTGCTGGTGGCGCGCAGGCAGCGGGCGGAGGCCGCGCGCCGCGACGAGGAGGCGCAGCGGGAACGGCGGGCAAGCGAGGAGCGCCTCGCCATCGCCCGCGAGCTGCACGACGTACTGGCGCACAGCCTTTCGCTGATCAACGTGCAATCCTCGGTGGCACTCGAGCTGTTCGACAAGAAGCCAGAGCAGGCCGCCAGCGCGCTGGACGCGATCAAGACGGCCAGCAGGGACGCGCTCGCGGAGGTGCACACACTGCTGCACGCGATTCGCACCGGCGGCACCGTCGCCGACGAATCCGGTGCCGACGAGGACGAATTCACCGACGTCGAGCGCACCGCGCCGGGCCGACGCAGGCCGCGCGGCTGGAGCGGGCGCAATTCCGCTGGCCCCGAAGTGGTTCCGGCGGAAGACGCGCAATCCGATAGGGCCGCAGGCGAATCCGCCGAGGCCGAGGCGCGCCCAGCCGCACCGCGGACTCCCGCGCCGAGCATCGCAGAGCTGGACGTCCTGCTCCAGCGCGCCCGTGCGGCGGGTTTATCGGTGCATACCAAGATCATCGGTGAGCCGCAGCAGCTGCCGAGTGTGATCGACGTGGCTGCCGCGCGGATCATCCAGGAGTCGCTGACCAATGTGGTGCGGCACGCGCCGGGCGCGGAGGCCACGGTGACGGTGCGCTACGCGGCGCAGTCGGTCGATATCACCGTCGACAACGCCCGCGCGACCGCGCCCGCGTCCAGGTCGGGCACCGGCGGCGGCAACGGGATCATCGGGATGCGGGAGCGCACCCACGCCCTCGGCGGCGCGCTCACCGCGGGCCCACGCCCGAGCGGCGGCTTCCGGGTCGCGGCGCGACTGCCGTTGCGCCCCATGGCACCCAGCGAACGCAAGCCGCCGAGCCGGTCCGACGACGCGCCCCGGCCCGACAACGTCCGCTCGATCAGGCCCGGCGACAAGGCGCAGCAGTCCAGCGCGCACGGGCCGCAGTAGGAGCAACGATGGCGATAAGGGTCCTGGTGGCCGACGACCAGGCGCTGGTACGCGGTGGTTTCGTCGCGCTGCTGGCGGCGCAGGACGGCATCGAGGTGGTCGGTGAGGCGGCCAACGGCGAACAGGCCGTGCGGATGACCCGCAGCCTGCTGCCGGACGTGGTGCTGATGGACATCAGGATGCCCATCCTGGACGGCCTCGCGGCCACCAGGATGATCGCCGAGGATGCCAAGCTGGCCGAGGTGCGGGTGGTCGTGCTGACCACCTTCGAGCTCGACGAGTACGTCTTCGAGGCGATGCGCGCGGGCGCGACCGGGTTTCTGGTCAAGCACACCGAACCGGCCGACCTGGTGCGCGCGGTCCGGGTGGTCGCGGCCGGTGACGCGCTGCTCTCTCCCGGCGTCACCCGACGGCTGATCGCCGAATTCTCCGCACACGCCAAAACACCGCCGCCCGCAACGCTTTCCGAGCTCACCGAACGCGAGCGCGAGGTGATGGCGCTGGTCGCCGAGGGGCTCACCAACGCCGAGATCGGCGAGCGGCTCTTCATGAGCCCCGCCACCGCCCGCACGCACGTCAGCCGCATTCTGATGAAACTCGGCGCCCGCGACCGCACCCAACTTGTCGTGCTGGCTTATGAATCCGGCGTGGTGCGCCCGGGCTGGCAGTAATTACGCGCCACCGGGATTCGACTGTTCGCGCTCCGCATCGGTGAATCCGCCGCGCTTCGCACCGGGCGGTGCGGCCTGCAGCCGGGCCGAGCTGGCCGACGCCGCGCGGAACACGCCCGAAACACCCTGCGGCGCAGCGGCATAGGTGATCGAGTTGCTCGGATCGAAACCCATTTGGGTGCCGATGGCGACCGCGTCCATATTCGCGCCGAGGAACAGGAAATTCCAGTTGTAGACGTCCTGCTGCTGGGTGATCAGCGATTTCACCGCGGCGTGCGACCACTCCTTGCTGGAATTCTCGTGACCGTCGGTGAGTACGACAACAATGACAGTGCCCGGTCGTTCGTGTTCGGGACGTTTCGCGAGTTCCGCGCCGACTTCGGTGACCAGCCTGCCCACCGCGTCGTAGAGCGCGGTCATGCCGCGCGGCTGCAGGTCGAGCGGCGGCACCTGCGCGAGCGGACGGTTCGCGTAAACGCACTCGTATTCGGTGTCGAACCGCGCCAGCGTCACCTCGATCGTCTTCGGTACCTTGCGCTGTTCCTCGATGAAGGCGCTGAAACCGCCCTCGGTGTCGGATTTGATCGACTGCATCGACCCGGACCGGTCGAGCAGTACGGCGATCAGTGTCAGATCTGGATTTGTCATTCAGCACCCCCGGGTCGGTTCGACGAACCCCATCCAAAGTACCCCGGCATACGCGCCGAGGCGTACGGCGAGCAGCGCCGCACGACCGATGCCGCGGGGCGGGTCGGCGGCGCAGGCTTTGCCTATGAACATTTCGACACAACCCGAGGTCATCACGTTCCTGGCCGATTATTACGACGGCGGCTGGCACCCGTGGCCGTTCTTCTGGATCTTCCCGCTGCTGTTCTGGATCACCTTCATCACGCTGGCGTTCTTCGCGCGGCGGCGGTTCATCGGCCGTGAGAGCGGGGTCGGCGCGCTGCGGACCGCCTTCGCGCGCGGCGAGATCACCGAGGACCAGTACCGCAGCCGCCTGGCCGTGCTGCGCGAGCCGACGCGGCCGGCCAAGGGCTGACGCACCGAAGACGGGAGACCACCATGAAATTCGGCATTGTCATCACCCCGCGCTCCGGCGCCGAATGGGCCACCGCCGCAAGGGATGCCGAGCGGCAGGGTTACCACACGATCTTGCTGCCGGACACGCTGAACACCCCATCGCCGTTCCCGACGCTGGCCGCCGCGGCGGCCGTCACCAGCACCGTCCGGCTGCGCCCCAACGTGCTCGCCGTTGCGCTGCGCACCGCCGCCGCCACGGTCCGGGAAACCGCCGCGCTGCAACTGCTTTCGGACGGACGGTTCGAGCTCGGCATCGGCTCCGGCCAACCGGACGCCGGTGCCGAGGCCGAACGCCTCGGCCTGCCTTGGGGTTCCGCCGCCGAACGCCGCGCGCAGCTGGCCGACACCATCGCGGCGGTCCGCGCGCAGGTCACCCCGGCCCCGCCGGTCATCGTGGCCGCCAGCGGTCCCCGAATGCTCGCCGCGGCAGCAAAATTCGCCGATCGCATCCTGCTCGCCGCCGGACCGCAAGTGACGGAGGCGGAGCTGGCCGACATGGTCCGCATCGTCCGCGACAACGCCGACCGGGACATCCCGTTCAGCCATCAGCTGATCGGCATCGGCGACCGACTCCCCTACTGGACGAGCACCCGACTCGGCCTCAGCACCGACGAATTGCGGGCGACGGGCGCAGCAGGTGTCCTAGACGCGGACCCGTCCGCCGCCGCCGAAGTGCTCGAAACCCGAAGAGCGAAATACGGAATCGACGAGCTGCTCATCCCCGGCGAACTATCCGACGCCTTCGCTCCGGTACTCGCGCGTTACCCGGCCACTGGCTAACAGACGCACCATTTCTGACGGCCCGCACCGAAATTCGCATGCGATTCTCGGTGCGGGACATCAAGAACCGTGCGGCAGGTCCGGACAACGGAAAGGCCCGCCTCCCAGGGGAAGCGGGCCTTTCTCGTAGTGCTCTTACTCGCCGGAGGCTTCCGCGGCGCCTTCAGCGGCACCGGTCAGCACGACCTCGGGCTTTTCTTCGTCCTTGTCCGCCTTGGTCAGCTTCGCCTTGCCGGTGAAGGTGAACTTGGCGTCCTCGCCGGAGCCTTCGCCGTCCCAGCCTTCGACGTCGACGAAGATGGTCTGGCCGGGGCCGATCTCGCCGAAGAGGATCTTCTCCGAGAGCTGGTCCTCGATCTCGCGCTGGATGGTCCGGCGCAGCGGCCGGGCACCGAGCACGGGGTCGAAGCCACGCTTGGCCAGCAGCGCCTTGCCCTGCTCGGACAGCTCCATCGACATGTCCTTGTTCTTCAACTGGACGCCGACTCGGCCGATCATCAGGTCCACCATCTGCACGATCTGATCGGTCGTGAGCTGGTGGAAGACGATGACGTCGTCGATGCGGTTGAGGAACTCGGGCCGGAAGTGCTTCTTCAGCTCGTCGTTGACCTTGAGCTTCATCCGCTCATAGTTCGAGCCCTGGATGTTGGACTGGGTGAAGCCGAGGCCGACCGCCTTGGAGATGTCCGAGGTGCCCAGGTTCGAGGTGAAGATCAGCACGGTGTTCTTGAAGTCGACCGTGCGTCCCTGGCCGTCGGTGAGACGACCGTCCTCGAGGACCTGCAACAGGGTGTTGTAGATCTCCTGGTGTGCCTTTTCGATCTCGTCGAAGAGCACCACGGAGAACGGCTTGCGGCGCACCTTCTCGGTGAGCTGGCCGCCCTCTTCGTAGCCGACGTACCCGGGAGGGGCACCGAACAGCCGCGATGCGGTGAAGCGGTCGTGGAACTCGCCCATGTCGATCTGGATGAGCGCGTCGTCGTCGCCGAACAGGAAGTTCGCCAGCGACTTGGCCAGCTCGGTCTTACCGACACCGGACGGACCGGCGAAGATGAACGAGCCGGACGGCCGCTTCGGATCTTTCAGGCCGGCCCGAGTGCGGCGGATCGCCTTGGAGACGGCCTTGACGGCATCCTCCTGGCCGATGATCCGCTTGTGCAGCTCGTCCTCCATGCGGAGCAGACGGGTGGTCTCCTCCTCGGTGAGCTTGAAGACGGGGATGCCGGTCCAGTTGGCAAGCACCTCCGCGATCTGCTCGTCGTCGACCTCGGCGACCACGTCGAGATCGCCGGAGCGCCACTGCTTTTCCCGCTCGGCGCGCTTGGCGACCAGCTGCTTTTCCTTGTCGCGCAGTCGCGCCGCCTTCTCGAAGTCCTGCGCGTCGATAGCGCTTTCCTTCTCCCGGCGCGCATCGGCGATCTTGTCGTCGAATTCGCGCAGGTCCGGCGGGGCGGTCATGCGACGGATGCGCATCCGCGCACCGGCCTCGTCGATCAGGTCGATCGCCTTGTCCGGCAGGAACCGGTCGTTGATGTAGCGGTCGGCCAGGGTCGCCGCGGCCACCAGCGCGCCATCGGTGATGGAAACCCGGTGGTGTGCCTCGTAGCGGTCGCGCAGACCCTTCAGGATGTTGATGGTGTGCTCGACCGTCGGCTCGCCGACCTGGACCGGCTGGAACCGGCGCTCCAGCGCGGCATCCTTCTCGATGTACTTGCGGTACTCGTCGAGGGTGGTCGCGCCGATGGTCTGCAGCTCGCCACGGGCCAGCTTCGGCTTCAGGATGGACGCGGCGTCGATCGCGCCCTCGGCGGCACCCGCGCCGACGAGCGTGTGCAGCTCGTCGATGAACAGGATGATGTCGCCGCGGGTGTTGATCTCCTTGAGCACCTTCTTGAGGCGCTCTTCGAAGTCACCGCGGTAGCGGCTGCCCGCGACAAGGGAACCCAGGTCGAGGGTGTACAGCTGCTTGTCCTTCAGCGTCTCGGGAACCTCGCCATTGACGATGGCCTGCGCGAGGCCCTCCACGACGGCGGTCTTACCGACACCGGGCTCACCGATCAGCACCGGGTTGTTCTTGGTACGGCGGCTCAGCACCTGCATGACGCGCTCGATTTCCTTCGAGCGGCCGATGACGGGGTCGAGCTTGCCCTCGAGCGCGGCCTGGGTCAGGTTGCGGCCGAACTGGTCGAGCACCAGCGAGGTGGACGGCGTGCCCGCCTCACCGCGGGAACCGGATTCGACCGGCTCCTTGCCCTGGTACCCGGACAGCAGCTGGATGACCTGCTGACGCACCCGGTTGAGATCGGCGCCCAGTTTGACGAGCACCTGCGCGGCAACGCCCTCACCCTCGCGGATGAGACCGAGCAGGATGTGCTCGGTGCCGATGTAGTTGTGGCCGAGCTGCAGCGCTTCGCGCAGACTCAGCTCCAAGACTTTTTTGGCCCTCGGGGTGAACGGGATGTGACCGGATGGAGCCTGCTGGCCCTGTCCGATGATCTCCTCCACCTGGCTGCGCACGCCCTCCAGCGAAATGCCGAGCGATTCCAGCGACTTGGCCGCGACACCCTCACCCTCATGGATCAGCCCCAGCAGGATGTGCTCGGTGCCGATGTAGTTGTGGTTGAGCATCCGGGCCTCTTCCTGGGCCAGGACAACGACACGCCTCGCGCGGTCGGTGAACCTCTCGAACATCGCTCCCTCACTCTCCTGCTCCGACATTCTGGCAACAGACGCCGCAGTGTGCTGTGTAACAACCGTGGGCGTCAGCCTGCCATGAAGCCCGGGGGTCGTGGCCCCCGCCTCCACTCTAGTTGGCGGGGGATGCTGCCGCCGCCAGTCCACCCTATTGGCGACCAGCGTCAGCACGGTCATTCACTCATAACGTGAGGGTTGCAGGATTCGTTTCCGATCCGGTTTTGCCCTCAGCGAACAGCGATATCTCTCCGTCGCCACTTGCCGGGGTGCTACCCGGTGAACGGCGGGATGAAACCGCACGGCACCTCGTGCGGGTGTGCCGGGTCGAGCGCGTTGAGCACGTATGCCGCGGCGCGCGGACTGCCCGCGATGCCCGCGTGCTCGGAAAAGTCCTGGGCACAACCATCCTGGACCACGATGTTCGTGACGTTCGGGCCGGGTACCTGTCCCGAGGTGTAGGGGACGACGAGCTCGTCGAGCCTGGTCGAGATATTGGTGTAGGCGACGGCAGGGTCGTAGACGCCGTCCGCGTTCAGCGCCCGCACGAAATCCGAGCCCGCGAGCACCTGGCGGCAGGCCTGGCACAGCGATCCGGTAAGGGCGTCGAAGGCCGGGCCCGCGCCGAGCCGCTGGCTGAAGGCCGCGATCTCGCCTGCGCCCGCGACGTCCGAACCGAGCCACGGCGGGGCGAGTGCGACCAGTTTGTCCACTTTGGCCGCGCCGCCGAGCCGCTTGATGAAGTAATTGCCGATGAAATTGCCCTGTGAATGGCCGACTATGTCGACCCGGGCGGCACCGGTCGCGGCCAGCACCCGGTCGACGAACGCGGCGAACTGCGGGGCGCTCTGCTCCATCGGCAGCATCCCGCCGATGGCCGAGATCGGCCACGGCAGGTCGTAGGCGCCGTAGGTCATCGAGTACACGCAATAGCCGTCATTGGCCAGCAGCGGCGCGTACACCCCCCAATTCGTCTGTGCCCCACCGCCGGTGCCGTGCGCGAGGACCACCGGATTCGGATGCTCGGCGCTCGGGCGGCAGGCCCAGTCGTTGGTGCCGGGCAGGGATCCGCCGGGATGCAGCAGCTCGTTGGGGATGCCGCCGAAGAAGTTGTAATCGACCGGATACTGCTCGGCCTGCGCGGGACTCGCGGCGATGGCGCACAGCGCGGCGAAAAGGACGACGAGAAGCGAAAAGCCTGGAACACGCGGCACAGCAGCCTCCAAATCTGGAACGTGTTCCAGAAAGCTACCGTGCGGTGTGTCCCAGGCGCGGTCGAGTCGCGAAACTGGTTGTGGCCGTTGGCGTTCTGCCCTATCGGTAGGTCGGGGCGCCCGGCTGACCGGGGAACTGACCCTGTGCCACCTGCGGACCGGGCGCCGCGGCGCTCGCCTTGCCCTGCTGGACGCCCGAGACGAACAGCGCGCCGGTCAGCACCAAGAAGGCCAGGGTGTGCAGCACCGCGCGGACGATATTCCAACGCACCCAAGTGGATTCGAAGTCGGCCCGGACCTTGGCCAGATCGGCGATCTGCGCCGGATCGCCCGCGGCCATCAGCTGATTGTTGAGCGGCACGTTCAGGCCGGAGGTGACGGCGAAGGCGATGATGTTGATGGCCAGGCCGACACCGATCCAGATCAGCGTGGTGCGCTGGTCCTTACCGAGGTGCAGCGCCGCCGCCAGAATCGAGAAGCCGACGGTGCCGATGAACCCGATCATGAACACCGGGTTGATGATGACCACGTTGATCTTCTGCATCACGTCGATCATGGTGCGATCGTCGGTTTGATTCAGCGCTGGCATCACCGAGTTCGCGTAGCCGTAGAAAAGGCCCGCGATCAGTCCGGTGGCCAAGATGGCCGCGACCAAGGCGGCCAGGCGTGCGGCGGTCATAATTCCTCCTGAATGGAAACCCGTCCGGAGCCCTCATCGCTCCGGTTCGATGGGTCTAAGTCAAGCCGGTTTCGACACGGCTCTCCATGGCCGAGACACTCGGCTGACTAAGCGATCGTCTACGGGAGGGTCTACAGGTCCCGGTCGGAGATCAGGCCACTTTGGATCGCCAGGAAGGCCAGGCGCACGCGCTTGGCGTTCTGCGGCAGGTCCTCGACGCCGAACTTGGCGAACAGCGCGCGCAGGTGCGTCTTGATGGCGTCGACGCTGAGGAACAATTCCTCGGCGATCTGCTGATTGGAGGCGGGCGTTGCGAAGGCCGCGCCGTTCTTGTACGGGCGGCACAGCGCGATCAGCACCGCACGCTGAGTTTCGGTGAGCTGCCGGAAACTCGGCGGCACCGTGCCGCTCGAGACGCGGGTGATGTCGTCGGCGACACCGCCGAAATCGTGGAACGACACACGCGAGGTGCCGACGCGGATGACGTCGCCTGCCATCAGCCTGCGCCTGCCGACCAGCCGGTCCCCGTTGACGAAAGTGCCGTTGCGGGAAAGGCCGTCGTCGACGATGGTCCACTGCGCGCCGAGATACTCGATCGCGGCGTGCAGCCTGGACACCTCGGCATCCCATGGCAGCGCGAGGTCGGCCTGCGGCGAGCGACCGATCGTCACGCGCTCCTGATCGGCGGTGAGCATGAGCTCCTGCTGACGACCCGCGTCATCTTGGAAACGCAAAAATGATCCGACGAATCCAGTCACTGCGCCGATACCTCGCCTCTCCATACCGCCAGTGACCGTCGCACGTTTCCATGGTGCCGCGTCCTGGAACCACGAGCAAGATCGATCCGCGCGCCACTTCGAGCAGCGTGTCATCGCGCCGCGCGGTTATACCAGCCGCCTATGAGCCGCCGGACAAAGAGAAAACCGCCGCCCCGGCGTCGCACGATTCGCTGGGACGGCGGCTGAAAAATATGAAACTAACTCTTCGCGGCCTTGTTGTACGCATCGGTGATGTCGGCGGAGATACGTCCCCGCGCGGACACCTTGTGTCCATTCCGACGAGCCCACTCGCGAATTGCCGCACTTTGTTCCCGGTCGATCGAGACCCGGCTCTTCGGGGCGCCCGTCGCGGTCGCGGCGGCCTTGACCCGACGACGGCCACTCACTCGACGCGCGCTCGAAACCCACTCTTCCAGCCCGTCGCGCAGCTTTGCGGCATTTGCCGACGACAGGTCGATCTCGTACGAAACACCGTCGATCGCAAACTCGATGGTCTCGTCCGCGATGGACTCCCCATCGACATCGTCGATCAGGCTAACGGTGACCTTCTTTGCCATGAGATGAACGTCCTCTCGAAATCGTGCGACCCGCATACTAGGCCGATTACCCGAGGCAAGAATACCTCGAATTCCAAATTTTCCAAGACGGAGCCGAAATTTTGCAATCAGCCGGTCACCGAGTGACCGGTCGCACAATTGGGAACAGTATTGTTTCCCGGATTCCGAGACCCGTCAACGCCATCAACAGACGGTCGATTCCCATACCCGTACCGGTGGTCGGCGGCATGCCGTGCTCCATCGCGGCAAGGAAGTCCTCGTCCAACGCCATCGCTTCGTCGTCGCCTTGTGCGGCAAGTCGCGCTTGATCCACGAAGCGCTCCCGCTGGATCACCGGATCGACCAACTCCGAATAGCCAGTAGCCAACTCGAAGCCACGGACATAGAGGTCCCACTTCTCGGTGACGCCCGCCTTGGTCCGATGCTGTCTGGTGAGCGGTGAGGTCTCGACCGGGAAGTCGCGCACAAAAGTCGGCGCGTACAGCTTGTCGCCGTACTGGTGTTCCCACAGTTCCTCGACGAGTTTGCCGTGGCCATAGCCCTTGCCGTCGGGAATTTCCAGACCGACCCGATCGGCGAGCGCGCGCAATTCCGCGACGGAAGTTTCCGGTGTCACGGAGACGCCGAGGGCGTCGGAGAGCGACGGGTACATCTCCACGGTCGCCCACTCGCCGCGCAGGTCGTATTCGGTGCCGTCGGCGAGCGTCACCACCTGGGTGCCGAACACCTCCTGGGCGACTTCCTGGACCAATTCCCGGGTCATCCGTGCCGAGTCGTCGTAGGTGCCGTACGCCTCGTACGTTTCCAGCATCGCGAACTCGGGGGAATGGGTGGAGTCCGAACCCTCGTTGCGGAAGTTCCGGTTGATCTCGAAGACCTGCTCCAGCCCGCCGACTACACAGCGCTTCAGGAACAGCTCCGGCGCGATACGCAGGTAGAGATCGATATCGAGGGCATTGGAATGGGTGACGAACGGCCGGGCCGCCGCGCCGCCGTGCAGCGTCTGCAGCATCGGCGTCTCCACCTCGAGGAAGCCACGCCGTTCCAGCGCATTGCGCATGGCGCGCACCACCGCGATGCGGGTTCGTGCCATTTCCCTGGCCTCAGGACGCACGATCAGATCGACATAGCGCTGCCGGACCCGCGACTCCTCGTTCATCTCCTTGTGCGCCACCGGCAGCGGACGCAGCGACTTGGCGGCCATGAACCAGGAATCGGCCATGACGCTCAATTCGCCGGTCCGCGACGAGATCACCTCGCCGTGCACGAAAACGAAGTCGCCGAGATCGACATCGGACTTCCAGGCCGCGAGCGCGTCGGCGCCGACACCGTTCAGGCTGATCATCGCCTGCAGCTTGGTGCCGTCACCCTCCTGCAGCGTCGCGAAACACAGCTTGCCGGTATTTCGCATGAATATGACGCGACCAGCGACACCCGCCTGCAGCCCGGTCTGGGTGTCTTTGTCCAGATCGGGATATGCGGCGCGAATTTCGGCGAGGGTATGCGTGCGCGGCACGACGACAGGATAGGCGTCACCGCCGTCCGCGAGCAGCCGCTCCCGCTTCTCCTTGCGAATCCGTATCTGCTCCGGGGCGTCGTCGGCGTCGGGCGCCACGGCAGGCCGCGAATCCGATGCGGGATCGCTGGACGAGGAAGTGTCGCTGGTGCTCACATCCAACAACCCTAGCGGGCACCGGAAATCGTTTTGCGGGCCGCCCGGCCTAGTTCACGGAGTAACGGGCCGGTCTCGGTTCCGGCCCGCGTTGGCCGCCGGATTCACGCGGACCGGTATCACCGGAAATAGCGGGCATGCATCGATGAACACACGAAACCGCCTGTGCGCCCTGATGTTTCGAGATGGAAGCGATGTGTGAATAATTACAGCGAGGCGAGCGAGTCGACCTCGCGGGCGAAGTGCGGCGCCCGGATTCCGATGTGTAGTAGACCGGCCGCCTTCAATGCGTGGAAGCCGCCGACCAGATCGGTCGCCCGATGCAGCCCGAGTTGTTGCAGCGCGAACGCGGCGAGGCTGGAGGTATAGCCCTCGGAGCAGGCCACGATCCATTCCACATCGTGATCGGTGGCCAGTGCCAAGCGGGCCGAACTGGTCGGATCGAGCCGCCATTCCAGCACATTCCGCTCGATCACCAGGGCACCGGGCAACGCGCCCTCACGCACGCGCTGCGCCTGCGGCCTGATGTCCACCAGAATCGCGCCTCTGGCGAGCGCCTGCGGCAATTCGAACGCGTAGATCCGGCTGAGCTGGGCCCGCGCGTTGTCAAGCATCTGATCGATGGTCAATCGCGTCATTACATGTCACCTTCGGGCTGGTCGGTGAGAACGGTTCGGGTGCGCCGCAGGGTGCCGTGGCCGGTGACGTCGTAATAGGACATGGCGGTGAGCGGCGGAGAATAGGCGTGCACGCTGAGCGTTGGTTCGAGCAGTGCGGGATCGATCGACTCGCTGGTGCTGCCCGCCACGGACTGCGCCGGGGCACGCATTACATCGTGCACCCAGCCGATCGGAAACGAGGCTTGATCGCCCGCGGCGAGTATCCGGCGGCGTAGTTCGGTTCCGTTCCAGCGAAATTCCGAAAGCGCACCGCTGAGCACGGTCAACGCGCCCAGCGAGCCCGCGTGGTCGTGCAGTTCGGTGGATTTTCCGGGCGTCCAGCTGATCAGCCAGACATCGACCTCGTCATCGGTGAGCAGGCGGGCCGCCCAGCGCTCGTCGGCCGGCCAAATGCCATTCGCCGGTAGTAGATGGTCGTAGCGGCCGGCCAGTACGTCCTCGGCGCCTTCATCGGTCAACCGCAGTAAATCGGCGGGACGAAGGCGGGTCGGCAATGCGGAGGCCACGGCGCGTTCCACCGGCGGGGTGGCCGAATAGGCGTCCCGGGCTGAGGAAAGGGAAAGAACGGAAGAACGCATGAGCGAATCTCCAGGAGGTAGCGAACGGTCGAGGGCGATGGTCAGCCTCGAACGGTCGAGGCTTGGTCAGCCTCGACAACACTCCTGGGTGCGCACGCGGAAATACACGTCGGTGAGTGTAACAGCATCGACCGCGGTGTCGGCAAGTATCGACCGGTGCGACAAATCCGACATCGCGAAAATCAGACGGTGCCCTTGCGGCGCTGGTTTCGCTCGTATACAAGGCGCAAGCCGGTCAGGGTGAGGTACGGGTCGTGGTCGTCGATGGTCTCCGATTCCGGCACGATCAGCGCCGCGCTCGGGCCGGTGGCGACCACCGCGACATCATTGCCGCCGAAAGCCTCGAACTCGTCGCGAATCCGGTCGATCAGCCCGTCCACCATCCCGGCGAAACCGAAAACCGCGCCGGACTGCATGCATTCCATGCTGTTCTTCCCGAGCACCGAACGCGGCCTGGCCAGCTCCACCCGGCGCAGTGCGCTGCGCTCGACCAGCGACTCCATCGAAATTTCCACGCCGGGCGCGATGATTCCGCCGAGGAACTCACCTTTCGCGGAGACCATGTCGACACAGATCGCGGTGCCGAAATCGATAACGATGGCCGGCGACGAATAGTGCTGATAGGCCGCGAGGCAGTTCACGATCCGGTCCGCGCCGACCTCTTTCGGGTTATCCACCAGCAGCGGAATACCGGTCCGCACGCCCGGCTCGACCAGTACGTGCGGCACGTGCCCCCAATACTGACTCAGCATGGTGCGCAGTTCACGCAGCACCGGCGGCACCGTGGCCAGCGCGGAAACGCCGATCACCTGGTCGAGCTGCGGGCCGACCAGGCCGCGCACCTGCATGGCGAATTCGTCGGCGGTCAGCAGCGGATTGGTGTGGATTCGCCAGTGCCGCACCAGTTTCGAATGCGCGCCGCTGCCCGAGAATAGGCCGAGCACGATACTGGTATTGCGGACATCGATGGTCAGCAGCATGTCAGGCGAGCGACAGCGAGCGCGGCGAGGTGAGCCCGGAACCCGCAGGCGCGTGCGCCGGATCGGAGCCGAGTTCCACCGGACGATTGCGCTCGTCCACGAAAACGACCTTCGGGTCGTATTCCGCGATTTCCTGCTCGTTCAGCTGGGCATAGGCAATAAGAATCACCAAATCGCCGGGATGCACCAGATGCGCGGCGGCACCGTTGATGCCGATCACGCCGGAGCCGCGGGCACCCGCGATGACATAGGTCTCCAGCCGGGCGCCGTTGTCGATGTCGACGATGCAGACCTGCTCGCCTTCCAGCAGATCGGCGGCGTCGAGCAGGTCCTGGTCCACCGTCACCGAGCCGACGTAGTGCAGGTCGGCGTGGGTGACCGTGGCGCGGTGGATCTTCGACTTCATCATGGTGCGCAGCATTGCGTCGACCTTTCGTTGGTTCGTCGCCTATACAGGCTGGGAGGTCCGCTGGGCGGAGACGTTGGGATGGCCATCGATGGGCGCGCCGAGGGTGACGGCGACATTGTCGATCAGCCGGGTGGGGCCGACCCTGGCCGCCACCAGCAGCCGGGCATTGCCGGTCGACGGGGCGGGGCCGAGCGCGGTCGAGCGAAGTTCGAGGTAGTCGATGTCGACACCGGGCACCTCGGCGAGCACCTGGTTGGCCGCGGCGACCACCGCCTCCGGGCCGAGGCCGCCTGCGTGTTTGCCCGCGGCCAGCGCCGCCGACAGGCCGAGCGCCGATTCCCGCTGTGCCGCATCGAGAAACCGGTTCCGCGACGACATGGCCAGGCCGTCGGGCTCGCGCACGGTGGCCACCGGCTTGATCGTGACATCGAAGTTCAGGTCGCGGACCAGCTGCCGGATCAGCGTGAGTTGCTGGTAGTCCTTCTCGCCGAAGTACACCTCGGTCGGCCGCGCGATCTGCAGCAGCTTGGCAACCACCGTCAGCATGCCAGCGAAATGCGTTGGCCTGCTTGCCCCTTCGAGCTCGGCACCGATCGGGCCCGGTTGCACGGTGGTGCGCGGGCCGTCCGGATACATATCGGCGACGCTCGGCGCGAACACCAGCCCGACGCCCTCCGCGCGCAGCAGCTCCACGTCGGAGTCCAGGGTGCGCGGATATTTGTCGAGATCCTCGTTCGCGCCGAACTGCAGCGGATTCACGAAGATCGAGACGATGACGACCTGATTGTTCCGTTTGGCCGTGCGCACGATTTCCAGATGGCCCTCGTGCAGCGCGCCCATCGTCGGCACCAGCGCGACGGTGCGGCCGACGCTGCGCAAGGCATTGGACACCTGGGTGATCACGGCGGGATCGTGGTGCACGGTGAGTCCACCGGGCTTATAAGCGCCACGCAATTTCGTATCGAACATCAGCGCCCCTTCAGCAGCTCGATGACGGCGGGGTTGGTGCCTGCCCGTTCGGCGGTGCGCAGCGACAGCGCACGGTAGCCCTCGGCCAGCCGCGGGTCGACGGATTCCAGTGCGGTCAGGTGCGCGGCGACGGCGTCCGCATCGCCGCGGGCCACCGGCCCGGTCAGCGCCGATTGGCCGCGCCGCAGGGCATTGTCCAGCGCGGCGGAGGCCAGCGGCGCGAGCAGTCGCTCGGCCAGCCCGTTCGGCTGATCGTCGATGACCTGCTGCCCGAGCAGGCCGGGTCCCGCCAGCGCGACCCGAAGGGCGGCAACGGCATCCACGATCAATGTGACCAGATGATTGCTGCCGTGCGCGAGGGCCGCGTGATAGAGCGCGCGGTTCTGGTCGAGCACCCGGACCGGCTCGCCGCCCATCTCGATCACCAGCGCCTGCGCGATGGCGTAACCGATCTCGTCGGCGGCGGTGATGCCGAAACACGCGTTGCCGAGCCGGGCGAGGTCTTCGTCGTGGCCGGTGAAGGTCATCGCCGGATGAATGGCCAGTGGCATGGCGCCGATGTCGGCCAGCGGCGCCAGCACGCCGACACCGTTTGCGCCGGAGGTGTGCACGACGATCGTGCCGGGCCGGACCACCTTCGCACTCGCCAACCCGCGTGCGAGACCGGCGAGCTCGGTGTCGGGCACGGCGAGTAGCAGCAGCTCACTACGGGCGGCCACGTCCTCGATCGGCATGATCTCGGAATCGGGTAGCCGGGTCCGCGCGCGGCGCACCGAGGCATCGGAGATCGCGGAGACGCCGAACACCACGTGGCCGACGCGTTCGAGTGCCGCGCCGAGTGCGGAGCCGACGCGGCCCGCCGAGACGATGCCCACCGTCAGCCTGGCGGGCGCGAGATCGCCGCCAACCACCGATTGGGGATCGTTCGAAACGGGGTAGCCCGAAGCCGCGTCGTCGTCAGAATTCACGCTTCTCGAGGTCAACAGTGTCCTCTCGATTTCGTTCCAGTCCCGCCGTGCGGGTACCAGACGTACACCATCGAGAATATCGGCCCGATGTTTGCCAATGCCACGGCCCTGGGCAGTGATTTACAACGCAGTGTCGAATTGACCCACTACCCAGGTCGAACGAACGTCAGCGTCGGTCGCGGCTCTTCTCCTCCGATTGCAGGTTGGCCATGATCTCGGCGACCGAGAGCCTGCGCTCCGGCACATCGGAATCCGCGTCGGCTTCGGCGCGACGCCGCCTGCGCGAGCTGGCGGTGCCGACCGTCGGGCCCTCGGTGGTCGGCCAGGCCGATGGGCGGGTGGACTGATAGGTGGGCTTGGGCGTCGGTCGCGGCGTCGTCGGCTGGATGACCGGGCCCTCGGTGAAGGCGTCGGCCCAGCCGGACGCGGACCCCTCCGAATCGCCGGTGCTGTCGGCGGCCTTGTTCACGTCGTCGTCGAGCGAGACCGCGGCGGTCTCGGCGGTGACCGGATCGTCGAACGGGCTGGCGAAGAGTGGCGGCTCCGGATGGTCGGGCACGAACACCGGGGTCACACTGCTGCGCGGTTGCTGGTTCGACGGCACGGACCAGGATCCGGCATTCGCGGAGCTATTGTTCGCCGGATCGCCGACCGTGCTGGTCAACTCTTGAATCCGGGTCGCGTCGGCGCGCAGCGCGGGCCGATCCATCGGCAGATCGCCGTCGAAGAGTCGCTGCAGACTGGTCCGGAGCACCGTGAGCTCGGCGCGCAGCGCGGCCAATTCGGTCGCGTCGGCGCCGACTTCCTCGCGCACCCGAGCCTCGATACCGAGCTCGAATTCGCGCCGGGCGGTGACCTCGCGCTCGAGCTGCAACTCGTAAACCGTCTGCAGATCGCGAACCTTGGCCTTATCGATCGTCGCTTCCTTGCGGTATCTCGTCGCAGCTAACGCGCCGATGACCGCCGCCCACAGGGCCGCAACCAAACCGATCCGGACGAACTGCAAGCTGTTGCTGAAGACCAGAAAAACACTGGCAACCAGCCCGAGCAAAATCAATACGCCGATGAACAATTTTCCCGCGTCGTCCCGCCGTCGACGGGAAGTGCTGGTACGGGAGGGTGAAACCATGCAAGCCAGGGTAGCTTGATCGACTCCTCGCGCCCACAACTCGGTTCGGCAATTCCGACCGCAATATTTGCTATGTGGTTGCCGGATCGTCGGTGGGGTCCTCAGGAGCCCGGCAGCAATACTCGAGCCACAGGGCCGCAGCTACCAAAGCCACCCCCGCCAGCATCCCGACGATGGCGCCCGGGCTGTCCGCGGCGGCCGCGCCGAGGGCGCCCCGCTGCGGGAAGACCCAGCAGAGGAAACCGAGCCACACGCCCGCGGCGATCGAACCGACCTGCAGCGACGCCTTGGCCAGCGCCACCGCCCTGGCCGCGGTGATCGGATGCAGCTGATGCCTGCCGTCGCCGAGCTGGTTGTCGTTGACCCTGGCGCGGATCACGAACCCGAGCACCGCCTCGATGGCCGCGACCGGATACAGCGACGCACCCGCGTAGGTCGAGATCGGCGGAAAGCTGTTGTACGCCAGCCGGGTCGCCACCCACGCGACGATGGCGGCGATCACCACGTTCGCCACCAAGTCCAGGATTCGAGTGGGTTTCAGCTGCACGACGCCGATCCTTCGGCGGCAGGCGCAAGCGACAGCTCGGTGCGCTGGACACCGGCGCGCTCGGCCGCAGGCAGTCCGTCGAGCAGGTCGGTGATCGCCTTGGCGCTGCCGTCGACCTCGAGCGTCGCGTCCGGTGCCACGTCCAGCCACGGGATCAGCACGAACGCGCGGCGATGCGCCTGGGGATGCGGCAGGGTCAATTCCGGGTCGGCACTGCGGACGGCCACCAGCTCGCCATGCACACGCTCCGCGCACCAGACCACGTCGACGTCGAGTGTCCGTGCACCCCAGCGCACTTCGCGGACCCGATCGGCGGCCTGCTCGAGCCGCTGGCCAATGCGCAGCCAGTCGATCCCAGCAAGCTCCGGACCATCGACCACGACAACGGCATTGAGATAGTCGTCCTGTTCGACACCGCCCCACGGCGGGGTCGAGTACACCGGCGACACGGCGACGACCCGGTCGCCCAAGCCGTCCACCACGCTGCGCAGCTGCGCCAACCGGTCCCCCATGTTGGAACCGATGGAGAGAACGGCGCGACTCATAAGGGCTCCCCGCGGTGCCGCGAAGTGACCACGCGGACATCGGCGAAGGTATGCGGGATCGGCGCGGACGGCTTGTGCACGACCACCTCGACCGCCGTGATGCGCGGATCGGTCATCACGTCATCGGCGATCTCGGAAACCACGGTCTCGATGAGGTTGCGCGGTGGGCCCTCGATGATGCGCACCGCGTTCCCGGCGAGCTCGCCGTAATGCACGGTGTCGGCCAGGTCGTCGGAGGCCGCGGCGGCCGAGAAGTCCACCCACACCGTCAGATCGACGACGAATTCCTGGCCGTCGCGGCGTTCGTGATCGAACACGCCGTGATGCCCGAACGCCCGTAAACCGCGTAGCTCGATCCGGTCGCCGCCGCGCCGGCTCGACGAATTCTCCTGCGCCGCAACCTGGTCAGCGTCGGCGGGGATTGGCATCATCGGCGTGCTCCTTGCGGCGAGCTCGGCATGGCGGCGCGGTGCCCGGCGGCGGCCTGCCAGGCGTCGGCAACGGTGATGGCGTCCAGCGAGGCGCGCACGTCGTGCACCCGCACCCCCCAGGCGCCGTGCATGGCGACGAGCGCCGAGATGGTCGCGGTCGCGGTCTCCCTGCCGTCCGGCGGGCGCGGGCCCGAGTCGTCGGCGAGCAGGGAACCGAGGAAGCGTTTGCGTGAGGCGCCGATGAGGATCGGCAGTCCGTTACCGATCAGCTCGGGCAGCGCGCCGAGCAACGCCCAGTTGTGTTCGGCGTTCTTGGCGAAGCCGAGGCCGGGGTCGAGGATCAGGCGAGACGGGTCGACACCGGCGGCAACGGCCAGGTCCACCTGGGTGGTCAGCTCGGCGAGCACCTCGGCGACCACGTCGTCGTAGTGGTCGGCCGGGCCGGTGTGCCGGTAGTCGGCGCCGGCGCGCCAGTGCATCAGGATCCACGGGACACCGGCGGCAGCAACGACTTTCACCATGTCGGGATCGGCACGGCCGCCGGACACGTCGTTCACCACCGAGACGCCCGCCGCGAGCGCGGCTTCGGCCACCCTCGCCCGCATGGTGTCGACGCTGGTCGGCACGCCCGCCGCGACCAAGCCACGGATTACCGGGACGACCCGATCCGCCTCGGTTTCGGGATCGATGCGCACCGCGCCAGGCCTGGTCGACTCGCCGCCGATGTCAACGATGTCGGCACCTGCCGCGTACAACTCGATGCCGTGTGCGATGGCCAGTTCGGGTTCGAGGTAGCGGCCGCCATCGGAGAACGAATCGCTGGTGACGTTGACGACCCCCATCACCACGCAGGAGCGACCGTCGCGCGCGAAGCTGCTCCCACCTGCGGTCATGTGATCCTCATTCACTTCCGGAGAATGAGATCGAGTGCCTCGGAGCGCGAGGACGGGCTCGACTGCAGCAGACCGCGCACCGCCGAGGTGGTGGTGCTCGCGCCGGGCTTGCGGATGCCGCGCATGGCCATGCACAGGTGCTCGGCCTCGATCACCACGATGGCGCCGCGCGGGTCCAGCTTGCGCATCACCGCGTCGGCGATCTGACTGGTCAGGCGCTCCTGCACCTGCGGGCGCTTGGCATACAGGTCGACCAGGCGGGCCAGCTTGGACAGCCCGGTCACCCGGCCGTGCTTGCCGGGGATGTAGCCGACGTGCGCGACACCGTGAAACGACACCAGGTGATGTTCACAGGTGGAGTACATCGGGATGTCGCGGACCAGCACCAGTTCCTGGTGTCCCTCATCGAACGTGGTGTTCAGCACGGCATCCGGCTCGACGTAGAGCCCGGCGAACATCTCGCGATAGGCGCGGGCGACCCGAGCGGGCGTATCGAGCAGGCCGGGCCGGTCGGGGTTCTCGCCGACCGCCAGCAACAGCTCGCGCACCGCGGCTTCGGCCCTGGCCTGGTCGAACGGGCGGCCGGTTTCCAGAGCGGTGAGCTCCGGCCTGGTCACGCCGTTGCCGGAACCGTTTTCGTCAACGTCGTCCGAATCGGCGAGCGCGTGGCCGCCGACGTGATTGTTGGCCGACAATCGAGGACACCTCCAAAATCTCGGGTCCCGGCAATTACTCGGCACCCCGCTGGTCGAGCCTAATCTTCACTGCTCACGGCGTGAGCAAGAGGCCCGGCGGCGGCGACTCGCGGGACCGGGAAGGTCGCGCGAGCGCCGCCGTACTTCAGTGCCGACCGTTGTTCGGTCCATCCCATTCGCCGTTGTCGCCCTCGCCGTTCGGGTTGGTGCGACCCGGCTCGTCGTAACCCGGGTGATCGCCGTAGTTACCGCGTTCGTAGCCGCCGTCCTGCGGACCACCCTGCGGGCCCCACGGGGGCTGATAGCCCTGGTGCTGCTGCGGCTCGGTCCAGCCACTCGGCTGGCCGGGCTGCTGCTGGTCGTCGCGCGGCGGCCAGCCGGGGGCCGACCAACCGGCGGGAGCGCCGTAATCCGGTCGCGAGCCGTGCGTGCCACCGCGCTGCGGGTAACCGCCCTGGGCGGGGCTCTGCGGCCCGGGGTAGCCGGTCGCGGGCTGCGCCGGGTAACCGTGCTGCGGCTGGGCGGTGTAAGCGCCCTCGCCCGGGTAGCCGTTGGCGGGCTGGGCCACCCCGGCGGGCAGCGGCGCCGGGATCTGCTCCGGCGGCGGCCACGGCTCGCCGCGCTCCAGCGCGAGCTCGCCCGGGGTCTTCACCGGCGGCTTGTTCGAGGGCACGCGATCGCCGAAGTCGTTGAACGCGGTGATCCTCGGCCGCTTCTGCACGGCGGCGAGCAGGGTCTCGAGTTCCTTGCGGTGCAAGGTCTCCTTCTCCAGCAGCGCCGTCGCCAGCACGTCGAGCACGTCGCGGTACTCGTTGAGGATGGCCCACGCCTCGGTGTGCGCGGCCTCGATCAGGTTGCGCACCTCCTCGTCGATGGCACCTGCGACCTCGTGCGAGTAATCCGAGGACTGACCCATCGAGCGGCCGAGGAACGGATCCCCGGCCTCCTGGCCGTAGCGCACCGCGCCGAGGCGCGAGCTCATGCCGTATTCGGTCACCATCGCGCGAGCGATCTTGGTGGCCTGGTCGATATCGGAGGACGCACCGGTGGTCGGCTCGTGGAACACCAGTTCCTCGGCCGCGCGGCCGCCCATCGCCATCACCAGGCGGGCAATCATCTCCGAGCGGGTCATCAGGCCCTTGTCGTCCTCGGGCACCGTCATGGCGTGGCCGCCGGTGCGGCCGCGGGCCAGGATGGTCACCTTGTAGACGGGCTCGATATCGGGCATCGCCCAGGCCGCCAGGGTGTGGCCGCCCTCGTGGTAGGCGGTGATCTTCTTCTCGTGCTCGCTGATGATCCGGCTCTTGCGACGCGGGCCACCGACCACGCGGTCCACCGACTCCTCGAGCGAGTCGCCGGTGATGACGGCGCCGTTCTCGCGGGCGGTGAGCAGCGCGGCCTCGTTGATCACGTTGGCCAGGTCGGCGCCGGACATGCCGACGGTGCGCTTGGCCAGACCGTCGAGGTCGGCGTCGGGTGAGATCGGCTTGCCCTGCGAGTGCACCCGCAAAATGGCGCGACGGCCCGCCAGGTCGGGGTTGCCGACCGGGATCTGCCGGTCGAACCGGCCGGGACGCAGCAGCGCGGGGTCGAGGATGTCGGGGCGGTTGGTCGCCGCGATCAGGATGACGCCGGTGCGATCGCCGAAGCCGTCCATCTCGACGAGCAGCTGGTTCAGCGTCTGCTCACGCTCGTCGTGACCACCGCCGAGGCCCGCGCCGCGCTGGCGGCCGACCGCGTCGATCTCGTCGACGAAGATGATGCACGGGCTGTTCTGCTTGGCCTGTTCGAACAGGTCACGCACGCGGGACGCGCCGACACCGACGAACATCTCGACGAAGTCCGAGCCGGAGATGGTGAAGAACGGCACACCCGCCTCGCCGGCCACGGCGCGCGCGAGCAGTGTCTTACCGGTTCCCGGCGGGCCGTACAGCAGCACGCCCTTCGGGATCTTCGCGCCGAGTGCCTGGTAGCGCACCGGGTTCTGCAGGAAGTCCTTGATCTCGTAGAGCTCTTCGACCGCCTCGTCGGCACCGGCCACATCGCTGAACGTCGTCTTCGGCATGTCCTTGGACAGCTGTTTGGCCTTCGACTTGCCGAAGCCCATCATGCCGCCGCGACCACCGCCCTGCATGCGGGCCATGACGAAGACGAACAGGCCGAGCAGGATGATCATCGGCAGCACGAACAGCAGGATCTGAGTGAGCCAGCTGTCCTGCTTTACCACGGTGTTATAGGTCGCGCCGGAACTCTTCACGGCGTCGAAGACCTGTCCGGAACTCGCGCTGCCACCGGGGTATTTGGCGATGATCTTGCTCTTGCCATCGGTCGCGTCGTTGCCGTTCTTCAGCTCGATGCGCAGTTGCTGTTCGCGATCATCGATCTGAACATTCTTGACGTTGCTCTTGTCGTTCAGCTGGCTCAATGCGACGGACGTATCGACGCTCTTCCAGCCGCGCGTGTCGTTGCCGAAATAGCTGAACGCATAGATCACGAGCAAAATGCCCGAGACTATGGCCAGGGTGCGAAACACAGTCTTGCGGTTCATAGAGCGTCGGCCGGTCCGGCCAGTCCTTTCCGGTGTCTCCGGTTTCGTGCTAGCGATGTGTCGGGCGCGTCCGGCTCCGGGAGGGTTCGGATGCGGACATGCCACGTTACCGCGTACGGTCTAGTCGATACATCGCGCAGTTCGGCTGCAGGTGCAGTTAAAGGGGTAAACGGTCAAGGGACCTCGGTGGTTCCCGAAGACCCCGCCCCGGGTTACTCCAAGTGGTCACAATCATGGCATGTTCGGCCTATCGTGAGCGACGACACAACACCGCAGTGCGAGCGACGGGCACCGACGCGGTAGCTTGCGTAACTAGTTGATAAGCCCCGCGAGCACCGTAAACCCAACAGAGCGCAGGGGGTATGGACATAGTTGAGCTACGGACACCCACAGCGATAGTGCGTCACGGCCGCGGGCGATTGATTGTGCTGCGCCCTGGCTCCGATGGCGAGCGGGTGCTCGACGTACCGGTCTCGGATCTGCTGAAGGTCCGCTTGAATCGCCGCGCCGACGACGCCGTTGTCATCGAGATATACCTGCGATACCCGACACCCGTGCTGACCGGCGTGCCCGCCGACCGCACCCCACTGCCCGTGCTCATCGCCGAGCACGACGTGCCCGCCGCGACCGAGATCGTCGACCGGATCAACGGCCAGATCCTGGCCACCCAGCGCATCGACGTGGCCGCCCCCGATCTGAATCCGCCCGCCCCCACCTGGGGCAAGTCCGGCCCGACCCGCGCCGACGTGGACCGCGCCGTGCGCAGGATGGCACCGCACCGCGAGGCGAAAACGGCGATCGCCGCGCTGCATCGATACGTCACGCCCGACGAATACGTGCTGGAGACCGCGATCGCCGTCGCGCACCCGCCGGCCGGCAGCGGCCTCGGCCTGCTTGCCGCGACGACCGGACGGTTGCTGTTCATCTCGATCGGCACCGGCACCCGCTACGCGCACGAACTGCCCATCCCGGCGGTGCTGTGGGCCCGCAATACCGACGGCACGCCTGCCATGGCGGGCGAGATCGGCGCGGCCCGCAGCGAGGCGGGGATGGATGTGCACGACGGCAACATCACCCTGCATTTCACCGGCAGCGATCGAGCCGACACCGAACGGGTCACCCTCGCGGTGAACTTCGCGGTGCGCCGCGATTCCGCCGACGGCGGGGCAGGCCCGGCCGACCCCGGTGTCGCCCAGCTGTATTCGGAGTGGGAGCTGCTGGTCGAGCGGCATTCGCTCGGCATGGTCGACGACGCCCAGTTCCAGCGCTACGGCCGCGGCATCCTCCGCTCGCTGCCCGACGGCGGCTAGCCGCTCTCCCCTTGCTGGCGGCCAGCCGCTAGGGCTGCACCACCGGCGGCACGGTCAGGCTGATCCGCCGCCACGGGCTGGTCGGGCGCATCCACAGGCGCAGCAGTTCCATCCGGCGGTCGACGCCGCCGTTCTTCAGTTCGGCGAGGTCTTCGCACGCCTGCCAGTAGGTCCAGCCGGTGAGGTAGGCGTCGCCGAACTGGCGCCAGTTGCGGTACTTGGCCTGCGCGATGGGCAGTGCCCTGGCCAGGTAGTCCCAGGCCAGATCGGCATCTAGATAGCCGGCGGTGAAGGCCATCCGCGCGACCGCGACCACGCGGGCCAGGTCCCACGCGTGGATGTCGCTCGGCAGCGGGCGGGCGAGGTGGTCGGTGAAACCGATCTTGATGGCCTGCGACCAGATGTCGTAGTCGCGGACCAGCGCCTCCGGGTTGTCCATGCCGCGGAACGAGCCGACCTGACGCAGGAACGCCCGGTGCCGATCGGCGCGCTCGCCGAACCGATCCCGCTCGCTGGCATTGATCGAGGCCATCACCAGCGGATGCACCAGCGCGTACAGCGGCGCGTGCATGCCGTCCAGCAACTGCTCCATGGAGGCCTGCGCCTCGGTCGCGTCGGTGATGCCCCAGGCGCCGGTGAGCGTGTCGATGGCGAGCTCGCGGCGGTCGCCGAGCGGATGCTCGCGCTCCGGGCCGAGCAGCAGCGCGTCGTGGAAGGCGTCCCAGCGTGCGGAGTAGAAGGCGCCGAGCGCCAGCGCCCGTAATTCGTCGTCGGCGACCGCGGCGCCGGACCAGTGGTCCTCTTCGCGCTGATCCAGCTCCTCGTACGGGAAGGTTGTCAACGTGGGTACACCGCGGGCAGGCATGATCCCGATTGTTCACCATAGATCTTGGAAGAGCCTGTGTAATGGGACGAATTCTGCGTGTCCCCGCTGGCGCGCCGGAGTTTGCTCGCCCGATTTCGATCAGCTCGGCCGGTCCCGCGCAGCGCACGGCGCGGCGCGATTTTCGGACCGGGAGTTTTCTTGTCCTGCCGCATACCGTGCTCGAGAGCTACTGTGCTCGCATGAGTAGTAACATCACCCTCCTTCGCGGCCTGGAGCCTGCCCCTACCGAGCAGGAAATCTATGCTGCCGCACTGCAGTACGTGCGCACGGTCGGTGGTGTGTCCGGCCTGAGCTCCACGACCAAGGTCGCCGTCGACAAGGCCGTCACGGCCATCGCCGCGGCCACCACCCAGCTGCTGGCCGACCTACCCGATCGCCCGGCCGCCGCGCCGACGGAACCGCCGTTGCGCCGCGTCGCCGCGGGCGAGGCGACCGAGTGATCGCTCGCTGATTCAGGGCAGCGCGGCCACCCCGTAGGCGGCGACGCAGGCCAGCGCGACCTCCAGCGGCAGGCTGCGCTGCTCGATCGGATGGCCGAGCAGTTCCTCGATCCGCTGGATCCGGTAGCGGACCGTGTTCTTGTGCACCCCAAGCAGTTTCGCCGTGGCCTCGGGGCTGCGATGACTTTTCAGATAGGCGTGAAGCGTCGCGCGCAGCCGCGCCGCGTTCGGGTCCGATCCGGACAGCGTGCGCAATTCCCGGCCGATCAGGCCGCGCATCGCCGCGTCGTCGGCACCGGCCAGGTAGGCGATCTCCACCTCGCGATAACCGATGACCCGAGCCGTCGGCACCGGACCACGCTCGGCCACCTGCCTGGCCGCCACCGCCTCCCGATGACTCTGCCGAAAGCCGGTGCCCTGCCCGCCGGGCACGCCGAAGGCAACCCGGACCGGGGCTTCGACCAGTCCGGCGGCGATGCGTTCCAGCGCGCCAGGCTCCTGTTCGATGCGTGCCGCATCGGCACCGGATAGCTCATCCAAACCGGCCCACGCCCACATGCCGCTCGACCCGGACGCGACGGTGAGCACCCGGGCGGTGCCTAGCCCGGCCGCCACTCGGGTCGCGACCCGCTCGAGCACACCGGCGACTTCGCCGTCACCGCTGCCGGATTCGCTCTCGTCGGTCCACAACACGAAGGCGAGGTGGCGCTGGGTGAGTCGATAGCCGAGCCGGGCCGAGGCCTGGTCCAGGTCGAGCTCGTCACCGGCCAGCAGCGCACGCACGGTTTCGGTGCGCCGGTTGAGCGCGGCCCGCAGTACCCGTTCGCGCTCCTCCATGTAGGTGTCGGTGAGCAACTCCACCGACATGCTGACCCACTTCGTCGCCCGCTCGAACATCCGCAGCATGACCGCCCGCTCGATCTCCTGCGGGGCCTTGCGCTGATCGATGGCCTCGGTCATGTAGTCGAGCACCGCCTCCATGCCGACGTGATAGGTCCGCAGCAGCATGCGCAGTTCGAAGCCGCGCCGGGCCAGCGTGCGCGCGAACGCGTGCGCCTCCGCGGGCAGGGTGAAATCGAAAGTGTCGCTGGTGATTCCGCTGAGCATCACCCTGGCGTGGGCGCGGGTGCTCGCGGCGAGGTCGCGGCGCACGTCCCGGTCGGCGAGCTCGGGGACGCTGGCGATGATCGCGCTGTCGAGCCGGTCCACGATCTGCTCGAGCGTCTCGGTGCGCATCGTCTCGTAGACGTACTCCGCCAGCCAGTCGCGGACCACTTCGCTGTTGGGCCCGACGCGGTCCGGTGATGCGGCGGTCACAGCTCCTCCGATTTGTTCGCTGAGCACAAATTCTGACAGCCCGATTGACTCTCTGAGCCAAGAAACTCCCCAACCATTGTGTCACCATCATAGTTCAGTGGCTTTACTCCTCCGCGAATACATTGCGTAGCGCGGCGCGGACGGCCCACCGGCGTAGCCAATGTCAACGCCATCGATCAGCTCAGTGGGAGAACAGCGTGACCAATACCGACCCAGCGCCCGCCGCGGCAAAGAAAGCACCGGCACGGAAGACGACCGCGAAGAAGGCGGCAGCGCCAGTCCGCGAGGCGGCAGTGCCGGTGCCCGAGGCGGCGAATCCGGCGCCCCCCACCGTCATCGAGGTGCGCAACCCCGGCACCGGCGAGCTCGTCGGCACGGTGCCCGTGGTGAGCGCGGACGACGTCGCGGCCACGGTCCGCGAGCTGCGGCTGTTCCAGCCGGAGTGGGAAGCCATCGGCCCGAACGGCCGCAAGGAATGGCTGCTGAAGTTCCAGGACTGGCTGATCGACAACACCGACACCCTCGCCGACGTGGTGCAGTCCGAAACGGGCAAGCCGCGCGTCGACTCGCTCATCGATCCGGCGTTCGCGACCGATCTGATCGGTTACTACGCGCGCCGCGCCGCCAAGTTCCTCGCCGACGACCACCCGTCCCCGCACAGTCCGCTGGCCAGGGTGAAGAAGCTGACCACCGTGTACAAGCCGTATCCGGTCGTCGGCGTGATCACCCCGTGGAACTTCCCGCTCGCCATGCCCGCGCTCGACGTGTTCCCCGCGCTGGCCGCTGGCGCCGCCGTGCTCCTCAAGCCGTCCGAGGTGACGCCGCTGTCGGCGCTCGAAATGGCAAGGGGCTGGGCCGAAATCGGCGCACCGCCGGTCTTCGCCGTGGTCACCGGCGCGGGCGCGACCGGCGGCGCCGTCGTCCAGAACGCCGACTACGTCCAGTTCACCGGCTCGACCGCGACCGGCCGCAAGATCGCCGTGGCCTGCGCCGAGCGGATGGTCCCGTACAGCCTGGAACTCGGCGGCAAGGACCCGGCCATCGTGCTCGCCGACGCCGACCTGGATCGGGCCGCGCACGGCATCGCCTTCGGCGGCATGTTCAACTCCGGCCAGGTATGTATCTCGGTCGAGCGGGTGTACGTCGAGGCGCCGGTCTACGACGAGTTCGTGGCCAAGCTGACCGCCAACGTCAAGGCGCTGCGCCAGGGTATCGACGGCCGCGAGTCCAAGCACGACGTCGGCGCGCTGGCCAACGAGAACCAGACCAGCATCGTGGCGCGCCACGTCGACGAGGCGGTCGCGGCCGGCGCGCGGGTGCTCACCGGCGGCAAACGAGCCGGGTTCGGCACCGCGTTCGAGCCGACCGTACTCGTCGACGTCGACCACACCATGTCCTGCATCACCGAGGAAACCTTCGGCCCGACCCTGCCGGTGATGAAGGTGGCCGACGAGGCGGAAGCCGTTCGGCTGGCCAATGATTCGATCTACGGCCTGTCCGCGTCGGTGTGGACCGGCGACAAGGACCGCGGCGAGCGCATCGGCAGGCAGCTCAACGCGGGCGCGGTGAATATCAACGACGTCTTCAGCAACCTGTTCAACTTCGCGCTGCCGATGGGTGGCTGGGGCCAGTCCGGCGTCGGCGCGCGCTGGGGCGGCGCCAACGGCGTCCGCAAGTACTGCCGCCAGCAGGCGATCACCGCACCGATCCTGCCGACCCAGGACAAAGAGCTGTTCTGGTACCCGTACTCGATGCCGAAGCTGCTCTTCGCACTCGGCGCCATGCGCGCCGCCGGTGCCCGCGGCCTGCGCCGCATCGACCTGCCCGCCGTGCTGAAGCTCAAGGGAGACAACAAGTGAGCGATACTTCGAAGATTCGCGGCAAGGTCGTCGTCATCACCGGCGGCGCCCGCGGCATCGGCCTGGCTACCGCCACCGCGCTGCAGGCGCTCGGCGCCAAGATCGCGATCGGCGATATCGACGAGGCCACCGTCAAGGAGTCCGGCACCGCCCGCGGCTTCGAGCTGTACGGCCGCCTCGACGTCACCGATCCGGTCTCGTTCGAGAGCTTCCTCGACGAGGTCGAGCGCACCGTCGGCCCGATCGACGTGCTGGTCAACAACGCGGGCATCATGCCGACCGGCAAGCTGGTCGACGAGCCGGACCAGATCACCCGGCGCATCCTGGACATCAATGTCTACGGTGTAATCCTCGGCTCCAAGCTCGGCCTGGCCCGAATGCTGCCGCGCAAGAGCGGCCACGTCATCAACATCGCCTCGCTGGCCGGCGAGACGCACATCCCCGGCCTGGCTACCTACAACGCGAGCAAGCACGCGGTGCTCGGGTTCACCGACACCCTGCGCGAGGAGTACCGGGATTCCGGCGTCCGGTTCTCCTCGGTGCTGCCGACGCTGACCAACACCGAGCTCGGTGCGGGCGTCACCGCGCCGAAGCTGCTGCGGCCCGCCGAGCCGGAGGAGATCGCCGCCGCGATCGTCGGGCTGATCGTCACGCCGAAGTCGAAGGTCAGGGTGACCGCGGTGGCGGGCATCATCTCGCAGGTGGTCGGATTGCTGCCGGACGTGGTCGGCGACGGCATCGCCAGGGCGCTCGGCGCGGGCCACGCGTTCCTCGACGACGTCGATGTGGACAAGCGGAAGGCGTATGAGGATCGGGCGCGCAGCGTCTAGATCGGCAGCTCGCGGCGGGCGCCGCGGTCGGGGATTCGTCCCGGCCGCGGCGCCCTTTCGCGTGTCGAGCGAGTGTCCGTGAAGCGATCCAAACAGCAATACAAACCAAAATGTGATGAAAATCACTATAGAGGGGGCAAATGACCGCACGTCGGCCATAAGCGGGTGCGCAGCGGACGATCGGCAATCGAAAAGACCGCCAGTTCCGGCTCTCGCGAGCACCCGTCGGCAAACATCGTTGCTGGTCACGCGCCCAACTACATTCGACCAGCCGATCCGGCGGTCGCATGCCGAAGATTCGCGGAGTCGATGGTGCGTCACACCATCACAAGCAATATGCTGTCTCTAACAAACCTGTAGAACGTTTTGGTACCCGTATCCGAACTTTCTGGCCTGATAAGGCTGGAAATTCAGGACTGATTCTGATAGCAAGGGGCTATGGACCCGCATTTGCGCGACCTGCGGTATTTCGTCGCCGTCGCTGAGGAACTGCACTTCACCAACGCCGCCCAGCGGCTGCACATCGCTCAACCCACGCTGTCCCGTCAGATCCGGCAGTTGGAACGCCAGCTCGACGTGGTGCTGTTCGACCGCAACCAGCGCAGCGTCGCGCTGACCGTGGCAGGCAAGGAACTCCTGGAGGGCGCCCGCAAGATCCTGGAGCTGTGGGAGGTCACCAACGTCTCGCTGCAGGAGGCGGGCGAGGTGCTGCGCGTCGGCATTCAATCCGCGCTCGGCCGCGGCCTGCTCAACGACCTGGAAAGCGCCAGCGGCCACCGACTCGCGCTGCACGCGGCCTCGTGGACCGATCCGTCCAGCGGCCTGTCCGGTCGGCAGGCGGACCTGTCGCTGGTGTGGCTGCCGCTGCCCGACCCGAACCGCTACCGCTGGCAGGTGCTGCGCACCGAGCCGCGCTGGGTGCTGCTCCCGGAGAACCACCCGCTGGCCGATCGGGAAATCATCGAGTTCACCGACCTGCTCGACGAGCCGTTCATCGCGCTGCCCACCGAAGCCGGTGCGGTGCGCGACTTCTGGCTCGGCAACGACGCCCGCAACGGACGTCAGCCGAAGATCGGCGCCGAGGCGGCGACCCCCGAGGACAAGCTGGAGGCCGTGAGCCTCGGCCTCGGCGTCTGCCTGCTCGCCGAGAACAACGTGCCGATGTACCGCTGGCCCGGCCTCACCGCGCGACCGGTGGCCGGCCTCGCACCGTGCGAGCTCGCCGTCGCGTGGCGGGCCGACGACACCCGCCCGACCATCCTCGAATTCGCCGGGCGCGCAGTGGATGGCGGGTTCTCCGTGCAGCAGCCGCAACCCGCCATCAGCGCCTGATCAGTTGATGGTGCGCCGCCAGGGGTGCAGCGATTCCAGTTGCGCGGACAACCGCAGCAGGGTGGATTCGCTCCCCGGCGGACCGGCGAGCTGAGCGGCCACCGGCGTCCCGACATCGGGATGCATGCCCATCGGGATGGACGCGGCGGGCCAGCCGACCAGGTTCCACAGCGGGGTGAAGGGGGAAAACCGCGTGGTGGCAAGCACATTGGCCAGCCAGCCGCGGTGGTGCCAGGCCCGCGCCTTCGGCGGCGGGCAGGCGAGCGTGGGCGTGATCACCACGTCATAACGTTCGAAGTATTCGAGTAGTCGCGCCTCGACCCGGTCGATCTGGCCCGGTCGAACAAGGCGTAGTCGCTGCACCACGCGGCCAAGTGCCAGGTGACGGCGGGTGCGCGGTTGCAGGCGCTCGGGCTGAGGTAGCGCGGCGGCGTCCCGGGAACCAACGGTCAACCAGCGCAAGAAGATCGACACCATCGCGTCGCCATAGGGCAACGAAGTCGGCTCGACCAGGTGGCCCGCCGCGGCGGCGAACGAGGCCGCGGTGCGGGCGGCATTGGTCCAGTGCCGGTCGACCGGGAAGCAGCGGTACGGCGGAGCCACGGCTAGACCGATGCGTAGTCGGCCTGGCGGCTCCACCTCGGCTAGGTCCGGCCGGGCGGAAAGCACCGATAGCGCGAGCGCGGCATCGCCGACTGTCGTTGCGAGCACACCGTTTTCGAACATGCCCGCCCACGAGTCGGCGCCGATCTCCGCGGGCACGGTGTAGCGGCCCGGCTTGATGCCGTACACCCCGCAGCAGGCCGCTGGAATGCGAATCGAACCGAGTCCGTCGTTGCCGTGCGCGATCGGCACCAGCCCGGCGGCGACCGCCGCGGCCGAGCCGCCGGACGAGCCGCCGGAGCTGCGCGCGACATTCCATGGATTGCTGGTGATCCGCTCGGGGGTATCGGTGGTGCCCCACAGCCCGAGTTCCGGCACGGTGGTGAGCCCGACGATCACCGCGCCCGCGGCGCGCAGCCTGCGCACGATCGGGTGATCGTCGGCGACCGGACGGGCGTCGGTGGCCGCCGAGCCGGACCGCATCGTCTCGCCGGTCACCGCGATGTTGTGTTTGATCGCGACCGGCACCCCGGCCAGCGGCAGCACGTCCAGATCGGCGCGCTGCTCGAGCGAGGCCGCCTCGGATCTGGCCTTCTCGGCGCGAATGACGCTGAAGGCATTGGTGTTCCGGTGTTCGGCGACGATCCTGGCCATGGTGGACTCGACCACCTCCGTCGCGGTCAGCGAACCGTCCCGCACGCCCGCCGCGATGGCCGAGGCCGGGCCGCGCGAGCAGTCCCGGTCGGACGGGATTTGGTCGTTCGCGCCCAGCGGACTATCTTGAGCGGGCGCGCTTGCCTCGACTCCCGATCGGGTCGGCGGGGACTGCGCGGCAGTGGACTTTTTCTGAGTTACTTGCGCGACCGCCGAGCGCTTGGTCGGCGTCTGCGCGGCTGTCTCGGTGCCGGAGGTTTCGGTTTTCGCCGAAGCGTCCGCCACCGCTGTGGCCTTGATCTGCATGTGCTGGTCGTCCCCCGTCGCATCGTTGTCGAATTCGGGTGATCGCTCTCAAGCCGCAAGTTATCATTCCGAATACTGCTCGGGGGACGATGGCGTCGGGTGTGGCGGGAATTTCTCCTCCCACATCCACCGACCGACCAGTGCGGATTCTTCGGTGTCCGCCGAAGCCACTAGGTCCGAGAATGAGTGCCAATTCCGATAGAAGTTCCGATTCCGCCGCAGGCTTCGATGCGAGCCCTGGTTTGGGCAAACCCCCGCCGCCCGCCGAATTCAACGCCGTGGCCGCCTTCTCCGCCGCGTGGGAAGACGCCGCGGACGAATCCGGCCGCCGCCCGCCCGAGATCGCCGAGTACCTCCCGGACGCACGCACGCTGCGCACCGAGGCGCTGCTCGAGCTGATCCGCGTCGACCTGCGACATCGCTGGTTGCGCAGGACCGTGCTCGGCCCGAGCAGGCCCGAGCAGCAAGCGACCCGCAAACGGCTCGTCGAATACTGCGCCGAGTTTCCTGAACTTCAGCCCGGAAGTATCCCGGCCGGTCTGGTGTACGAGGAGTTCGTCATCCGCAGGCACAGCGGCGAGCGGGTGGATCCGCGCGAATGTCTGCGCGAATATCCGCACCAGGCGACCGAACTGCGCGCGCTGCTGAACGCCGACGATGTCGATCAGAGCACCCGGCGGGCGGCACTGCGAGATTCCACGTTGACCGCGCTCGCGCGCACCAGGGCCGCCTTCGTCGATAACGAATTGAACCGAACCACCGAGTCGACTCGTGGTTCGGAAGTGACGCGAGCCACCATCACTGATCTGACGGGAACGGCGACAGCCATTCCAACCACGATCGGCACCGGGCCGGGCCGGCTCGACGCGCTCGACCGCATCGAAATCGGCCAGCGGATCGATGATTTCGACCTGTTGACCGGGTTGGGCAGCGGCGCGTTCGCCCGCGTCTTCCTGGCCAGGCAGCGTTCGCTGCAGCGGCTGGTCGCGGTGAAGATCTCCACCGATCACGGCACCGAGCCGCAGACGCTGGCCCAGCTCGACCACGACTACATCGTGCGCGTCTTCGACCAGCGCCTGCTCGACGACGCCGGTCCGGCGCGCCGGCTGCGGCTGCTCTACATGCAGTTCCTGCCCGGCGGCACGCTGCTCGGCGTGCTGCGCTGGGTGCGCGCCACCCCGCCCGCCGAACGCGGCGGGCAGCTGCTGCTCGACGCCGTCGACGCGGCGATGGAGGAGAAGGGCGAGATCCGGCCGACGGATTCCAGCGTGCGCGCCGAGATCGCCGCGCTCAGCTGGCCGGAGACGGTGGCGTGGCTCGGCCGCAGGCTGGCCGAGGCGCTCGACTACGCCTCGACGCACGGCGTGCTGCACCGCGACGTGAAACCGGCCAATGTGCTGCTGACCGCCGAAGCGGTGCCCAAGCTCGCCGACTTCAACATCAGCTTCAGCCGCAATGTCGAGGACACTAGTCCGGTGGCCTACTTCGGCGGCTCGCTGGCGTACATGTCGCCGGAGCAGCTGGAGGCCTGCCATCCCGGATTCGGCCGCAGCGCGGCGGATCTGGACACCCGCGCCGACATCTATTCGCTCGGGGTGGTGCTGTGGGAACTGCTCACCGGGGCGAAACCGTTCGATGACAGCACCGCGGGCGCCGACAACCCCGGCGACGACACCACGCTGGAGGCCATGCTGGAGCGGCGCAGCGGCGGGGTGGACGCGGCCGCGCTGGAACGGGTTCCGGCCGATTGCCCGGCGGCGCTGCGCCGGGTGCTACTCAGCTGTCTGGAGCCGGAGCGGACCAAGCGGTGGGCGAACGGGTCGGTGCTGGCCAAGCAGTTCGACCTGTGCATGGATGCGCGCGCACGTGAACTGGTCGACCCGGCCCCGCACAGTTGGCGACGCCGGCTGCGCCCGTGGATCGTGCTTGTCGTCCTTTTCGCCATCGGGCTGCCGAACGCGCTCGCCGCCGTGTACAACATCCAGCACAACCAGCACCTGATCATCGATCGGCTCAACGAAGACGCCCAGCACACCTTCGTCATCGTCACGAGCGTGGTGAACGCGGTGTTCTGGCCGTTCGGCATCGCGATCATGGTGTACATGTCGCGCTATCTGCTGACAGTGCCGCGCGGGCTACGGAAAGGGCGCCGGTATGACCCGGAGACCTTGCGGCGGGCCAGATCCGACGCACTGCTGCTCGGTGATCGGGCGGTGATCGTGGCCTTTTCGCTGTGGGTGGTAGCGGGCATTACCTTCCCGATCGCGATGCAGCTGGCGACCGGCGATGTGCCGGCGAGTGCGGTGGTGCACTTTCTCGCGTCGCTGGTGGTGTGCGGCGCTATCGCGGTGGCATATCCGTTCTTCCTGGTGACCTTCTATATGGTCCGCTGCATTTACCCGATCTTCTTGCGGCACGGGGAGATCAGCGCCGAAGACGCGGTGAAGCTGCGTGGGCTCGACCGTCGGTGCAACGGATATCTCGCGGTCGCCGCGTCGGTGCCGTTGCTCGCGGTAGCGGGCGTGACCTTCCTGCCGCCGCCCGATATCCCGATGGTGATCTTCGCGGTCCGGGTGCTGTGCGCGGGCGGCATCGTCGCGTTCGTCGGCTCTTACCTGCTGTTCCGGGCACTGGAAGCCGACCTGCGGGCGCTGGAGCGGGTCGTCGCGCCGGAGACACGCGGGTGAGCTCGTCGCGCGCCGACGCCGTCGCCCGGTTCGCCGCCGATTGGCAAATTAGCCTGCGCGCTCATCCGTTCGCGCCGCCGCTGATCGCGGATTACGTACCCGACGGCAGCCAGGTGCGCCTCGCGGTGCTCGCCGACCTGCTGCGCATCGACCTGCGCGAGCGCTGGGCCAGGGACGCCGACCTCGGCAAGCGAATTGCCGAGTACCGCAAGGAATTTCCGGAGGTCGAGCACAGCCCCGCGCTGACCGACCTGCTCTGTGAGGAGTTCCTGGCGCGGCGCCGCCACGCACCGCTTGCCATCGAGGAATTCCTCACCGAATACCCGGAACTCGCTCGCGAGGTACGCGAACGCCTCGCCGCCTTCGACCTCGATGACAGCGCCGACGAATTCGGCGCGGCGGAATCGACCGAAGCCATTGCCGCACTGGCCGATCTGGCTCCCGGCCGGCAGATCGACGACTTCGACCTGATCACCGACCTCGGCACCGGCGTGCTCGGCCGGGTCTTCCTGGCCAGGCAGCGCTCCATGCAACGCCTTGTCGCGGTGCGGCTTTCGGCGGGCCGGGCCAGCGCACCGCGCACCATGGCGCAGCTCGATCACGCGCACATCGTTCGCGTCTTCGACCAGCGACTGCTGAGTACCGGCCCCGGCGATGACCCGTTGGACTGGGCGACAGACGATTCCGTCCGCGACACCGATGATCGACCGGACCCACGCTCGAAGTCACCGGGCTTCCACAGCGTGCCACGCCTACGCCCAGACGACCCCACCGAGCCTGACCGCCCGCGCAAGTCATCGGCCGACGACGCTACCGTCGCCGGTCCGGCCGACGCCGATTCCACTGTGGTCAGCGGTAATCCGCTGAACCAGGCCGATGACGCGACGGTCGCCGCCCCGCGCGGCCGCAGCACGGATTTCCCGCGACCTACCCGAACGGACCCGCTGGCCTTCCCCGGTGGACGCGTCGCACGAGACAGCGGCACCGACCGCTCCCTGCTCGGTGCGGCCGCGCCCCGCCTCGTCTACATGCAGTACCTGCCCGGCGGCACCGCGCTCGGCGTGCTCGACCAGCGACGCACCGGCCCGGAACCCGATGGTGGCGCGCTGCTGCTGCGCGCGATCGACGCGGCGATGGAGGCGAAAGGCGAGATCCGGCCGACGGATTCGAGTGTTCGGGCCGAGATCGGGGCGTTGAGCTGGCCGGAGACGGTGGCCTGGATGGGCAGGCGGCTGGCCGACGCGCTCGATTACGCGGAGCACCACGGGGTGCTGCATCACGACATCAAACCCGCCAACGTGCTGTTCACCGCCGAGGGTATTCCGAAGCTGGCCGATTTCGCGTTGAGCGAGTCGGGCGCCCGCCCGCCAACCGTGAATCCGGCTCTGCACGTAGATGATTCGCTGCCGTATCGGTCACCCGAGCAGCTGGCCCGACTCCTCGATCCGACGCTGCCCGCGCCGGGCACCCGAAGCGACATCTACTCGCTGGGTGTGCTGCTGTGGGAAATGCTCACGGGCGCAAGCCCGTTCGATGACGTCGCGCGAGCAGGCGAGTCTCCGGCCGAGGCCTACGCGCGGATGCTCGACGTACGCCGTGCCGGGGTCACCGCGGCCAGCCGGTCCCGACTGCCCGCCGACACACCGGACACCCTGTGCCGCGTGCTGCTGGATTGCCTGCACGCCGACCCGAAACGGCGCTGGCGCAACGGCGCCGAGCTGGCCGGGCAGCTCGACCTGTGTCTCGACGCCCACGCGCGCAAACTGGCCGATCCGCCGCCAGCCAGCCTGGCCCACCGGGCTCGCGGCTGGCTGATCCCGTTCGCTGCCTTGTGCATCGGCGTGCCGAACGCGCTCGCGAGCTGGTACAACATTCAGCTGAACCAGTCACTGATCATCGATCGGATGCCGGAGGCCGACCAGCACAAGTTCGCCACCGTCGGATTGGTCAACAACCTGATCGCCTTCCCGGTCGCGGCGCTGCTGCTGATCTTCCTCACCCGCAGGCCGCTGACCATCGGCTTCCGCTTGGCCCGCGGCCGTGAGTATTCCGCGCGCACGCTGGCGAAGGCGCGCCGCGACACGTTGCTGATGGGCGACTGGGCGGTATTGGTGCCCTTCGGTTTCTGGCTGGCAGCGGGTGTGATCTGGCCGCTCGGCTTAGCTTTCACCGGTGTCGACCTGCCACCGAAGACCTTTTTGCATTTCTTTGCGGCACAGGTGGTTTGCGCGGCCATCGCGCTGGCCTATCCGTTCTTCCCGATCATGGTCTACGCGGTCCGCTCGGTGTATCCACAGTTGCTGGTGCGCGGCGGGATCGGGCCCGGCGACGAGCGCCAGCTGCGAAAGCTGGCCCGGCGCGGCAACTTCTACCTCGGCGTCGCGGCGTCGGTGCCGCTGCTCGGGGTGGCCGGCGCGACCTTCGTCGACGCCGGGGATCTGGAGTTGGTGATCGTTCCGGTGCGCTTGCTGAGCGTGGGTGGCATTCTGGCATTCGTGGTTACCTACCGGTTGTTCCGCTGGCTAGAGGCCGACCTGCTCGCGCTCGCGCGGGCCATCCCGCAGCGCAAACGATGACCTCCCCGCGCCCGCTCGGGCGGCTGGTGAGCCTGTCGCATGTGCACGATCCGGCCACCACGCCGCTGTATCCGGACGATCCCGAGTTCCGTACCGATATCGTCGCGACGATCGCCAACGACGGTTACTACCTGCGTTATATCCAGCAGGGCGAGCACACCGGAACCCATTGGGGCGCACCGATTCACTTCCATGCCGACGGGCTCGGCGCGGATGAGCTCGACCTGGACGACTTGCTGCTGCCCGCGGTAAAGATCGATGTCCGCGAGCCGTGCGCCAGGGACCGCGACTACGCGATCACCGTCGCCGATCTGAAGCAGTGGGAGGGACGGCACGGACGCATCCCGAACGGCGCGGCGGTGATCGCCTGGACGGGCTGGGACACCAAGTGGGGCACCCCTGAGTTCATCGGCACCGCCGAATTCGCCGACCACCAGCCGGGTTTCGCGGTCGAGACGATCGAATGGCTGCTACGCAGCGGCAGGCTCGGCCATCGCGGCGCGCTCGGCATCGACACCTTCGGCCCCGACCTGGGCACCGACGACACCTACGCCGTCTCCACCCGGCTCTACGGCGAGCACCGGATCAGCCTGGAATGCCTGGCCAACCTGGCCGCGATCCCGGCGACGGGCGCGTGGATCCTGGTCGGCGGGCCGCTGTATCGCAGCGGTTCCGGCTCCCCCGCAACGATTTTCGGCATCCTGCCGGACCGCTAGGAGTAAACCTTCGGGTGCAGGGTGCCGATGTAGGGCAGGTCGCGGTAGCGCTCGGCGTAGTCGAGGCCATAGCCGACGACGAATTCGTTCGGGATATCGAAGCCGACGTGCGCGACGTCGACGTGGGTGCGCAGCGCGTCCGGCTTGCGCAGCAGGGTGACCACCTCGAGCGAGGCCGGATTGCGGGTGGATAGGTTGCGCTTGAGCCAGGACAGCGTCAGCCCCGAGTCGATGATGTCCTCGACGATCAGCACATTGCGCCCGGCAATGTCCTTGTCCAGGTCCTTCATGATGCGGACCACGCCGGAGGACGAGGTGGACGAGCCGTACGACGAGACGGCCATGAACTCCATCTGGGTCGGGATCGACAACGCCTTGGCCAGGTCGGTCATGAAGAAGATCGCGCCCTTGAGCACGCCGACCAGCAGCAGATCCCCCTCGGGAGCGTCGGCGGGATAGCGCTTGGCGATGAGCTCGGCCAGCTCGTTCGTCTTGGCGGCGATCTCTTCCTGGGTGATCAGAACAGACGCGATGTCGTCCCCGTACACGTCAGCTGTTCCCTTCTGATTTTCGCTCCCGGACGGCCGATCCATTATGTGTCATCAGCCGCTGCGCAGTCACGCTTCGCTACCGCCTTCGGGCCTGACGCTCACGCCGCAGTGTCAGCCTGCCATGTTCGCGCCCCGCGACCAACCTGCTACCCGGCAGGCCGCCGCCGACCGCGACGCCGCCCTGCCCGCGCCAATCGGTGATCAGCTCGTCGACCGCGTGTAAATGCTTGCCGGTCAGCGCTTTCGCCCCGCCCGCGAGCAGCCAGGACCGGATCGCCCGGCGGCGCAACGCGGCGGGCGCAGTGGCGAGCGTCTCGATCGAGAGGGTCGCGCCATCACTCGCGGTGTGCAGCAGCTCACCCGCGAGCGCGTCGAGCACCGCCCCGTCCTCGCGCAACTGTCCGGCCGTCCGCGCGAGCGCGCCGGCCACCCCGCCTCCGAGCACTTCTTCCAGCAGCGGCAGCACCTCGGTGCGCAGCCGAACCCTGGTGAACTCGGGTGATGTGTTGTGCGGGTCCTCGTACGGCGGCACGTTCATGTCCGCGCACAACTGCCGGGTCACCGCCCGCCGCACGCCGAGCAGCGGCCTGCCCCACGGCGCTGCCCATTCGGCCATCCCGTGAATGGACCGTCCACCCGACCCACGCGCCAAGCCGAGTAATACGGTTTCCGCCTGATCATCGAGGGTGTGCCCGAGCAGCACCGGCAGCCCGGCCCGCGCTTCGTCCAACGCCGCGTATCGAGCTCGCCGCGCCGCCGCCTCCATCCCGCCGTCGCCGTCGACCTCGACCGGGAGCACCCGGGCCGAGCGGCATCCGAGCGCCAGCGCCGCCGCTATCGCGTCGTTCGCGACCGCTTCGGAGCCGGCCTGCAATCGATGATCGACAACTAGCGCGTCGACCGCTGCCAGCTCGACAACGGCCGCGGCCGTGAGCGCCAGCGAATCCGCCCCGCCGGACAGCGCGACCGCTGCTGCGGCATCGCCGCCCGGCGCGTACGCGACAGCCCAGTCCCGCACCGCGCGCCGCACCTCGAGCACGGCCGCCGTCTCCGGCAACCGACGCGGCTCAGCCACTGGTCCACGCGAACCCATATCCGGAGCGTACCGACCGCACCCACGCCCCTCCGCCGGGCAACCCAGCCGCAGAGCGCGGGAACGGCCCGCCGACGTGAGTCATACGGTCGTCAAAAGATCTTGAACAGCGACCTTTTGACTCGCCTCGATTTCTCGGGCTAGCCGAGGACCCGGGTGACCCAGAGTTCGGGGCGTTCGATTTCGTCGGTGCGGGGCAGGGTTTCGGCGTTGGTCCAGATGGTGTTGAAGCGGTCCATGCCTACTCGGCCTACGACGTCGTCGACGAAGGCCTTGCCCCGGACGTACTGTGCGACCTTCGCGTCCACCCCGAGCAGGGCGCGCATGATGCGCTGCAGCGGGTTGGTCGGGCGCTTGCGGCGCTGATCGAACGCGGAGCGGATCTGCTCGACCGACGGAACAACGGCGGGGCCGACTGCGTCCATCACGTGATCGGCGTGCCCTTCAAGCAGCGTGCCGAGCATCAGCAATCGGTCGAGCGCCTCGCGCTGCGGCGCGGCCTGGGTGGCCCGCAGCAGACCGACAACGCCGCGAGCGGCGGGGTCGTCGGGACGACCGCCGCGGCGGCGATCCCGCACCTCCTCGAGCAGCCTGGACAGCATCTCGTTGAGCGGTTCGTCGCCGACCTCGCCGAGCACCTCGACATTGGCCCGCATGTAATCGGCCAGCCAAGGCGCGGAGGAGAACTGCACCCGGTGCGTCACCTCGTGCAGGCAGACCCAGAGCCGGAAGTCGCTCGGCGAGACGCCGAGTGCGCGCTCCACCGCCATGATGTTGGGCGCGACCAGCAGCAGCGTGCCGTCCGGCCCGGTGAACGGGTCGTACTGACCGAGGATCGCGGTGGACAGGAAGGCGAGCATCGCGCCCGCCTGCACGCCTGCGGGTTTACCTTGCAGCAGCCCCCGCTCGCCGGTGTCGCCACCGGTGCCGGTCAGCTGACCCATCGAGTCGGCGGCCGCCTCGATCCAGCCCGGCCGGTCGACGATCCGGGCGGCGGGCACCGGCTGGTCGTCGAGCAGCATGCTCACTTCCCGGACCGGTCCCTCGGCGCGTTCGGAAGCGACAGCCAGTTCGGCGACGACCTGCTCGGCCGAGAATCGTGAGGTCCGCGGCCCGGACGGCACCAGGGCCGCGCCGGTCTTCGCGGCCAGCTTCCAGTCGACGGCACCGGAGAACCCCGATCGGCTCTTGGACTGCTCGACCACCCCGTTGCCTGCGGGCAGGACTGAACCCGTGCCGGTATCAGCCGGGTCGGAACTTTCTCCGTGCATTGTCAACCACCCGTCACGAACATCCACAGTTGCGTAGCGTGCCCGCGATCGCGTCCAAGGCGGGCCTGCTCACCTCCGGCGGTCGATCGTTCGACATCAACGCGAAGGTCAGCACCCGCCCATCGGCGTCGAGCACATACCCGACCAACGCGCTGGACACCGACAGAGTTCCGGTCTTGGCCCGGACGAACCCGGCGCCCTGCCGGTTGCGCTCGACATAGCGGCTGGTCAGCGAGCCGGTCGCGCCCGCGATCGGCAGGTCGTCGAGCAGCGGCGCCAAAGTGGATGCGAGCCGGTCGTTTTCGGGCCGTGCCTTGGTGCCTGCCGGCTGCACGGCGGTGGCGGCGTTCGGCTTGGCCGCGGTCGCGATCACCCGATCGAGCAGCTTGGCCGGAATGCGGTCGTCCACCGACAGTCCGCTGTTGTCCTGCATGTCCAAGCCGGTCAGGTCGAAGCCCGCCTTGCCGAGCGCGGTGCGCACCGCGTCGACCGCGCCCGCGAACGAGGCCTCGCCGCCGTTCGCGACGGAGATCTCGCGCCCGACCGCCTCGGCGAGAATGTTGTCGGAGTAGACCATCATGTCGCGCAACCGGTCCCGCAGCGGCGCCGACTGCACGCTCGCCACCTCGGCGGCGCCGGGCGACGCGGCGCCGATCCGCACCCGGGCCGGATCGAGACCGAGGTCGGTGGCCAGCCTGCGCCCGGCATCCAGCGCGGGCGTCGGGGTGCGCGGCGAGTACTCGACCAGCGGCTGCAGCCTGCCGCCGTCGATCATCACCGACTCCATCGGCGCGATCGAGCCGTCGTGGATGTCGACCGGATCCCAGCCCTTCGCCATGCTCGGCCCGGGGTAGGCCGAGGTGTCGACCACGATCGTGTCGACGGCCCGGCCCGAGTTCTTGATCTGGCTCACCAGATCGGACACCCGCGCGGCGTTCGGGTAGTAGCCCTTGCCCGCCGGCTCGGCGGTGAGCGTCGGATCGCCGCCGCCGACCAGCACCAGCTCGTTCGGCGCCGTACCCGCCACCACCTTGGTGATCAGCCGATGGTTGTCCGGCAGCGTGAGCAGCGCGGCGGCCGTGGTCAGGATCTTCGCGGTCGACGACGGGATCATCGGCCGGGTCGGGTCGCCGCTCCACAGCACCGTCGCGCTGTCGGCGTCGGTGACCTGGCCGGCGAACGCCCCGAGATCGGGGTTGCCGAGGACCGGGGCGAGCGCGGCGGCGATACCGGCCGGGCTCGGCGCGGGCGCGTTCGACGGCGCCGGGGCGACCTGTGGGTACGGGCGGACCGGTGCGGGCGGCGCGGCGATAGTGAGCCCGCCGTGCCGGAATTCGTCGGTCCACGGTTTGACCGTGAGCGCTACGCCACCACCCGCCGCCAGGACAACGGCGAGCGTGACGCCGAGTCCGATCCAGATATTGCGGCGCCGCCGGGCAGCCAAGCCACCGATGTTCTTACCAACCACAGCCCGCAGCTCTCCTCGACTGATTTCCGCAGCAGCCGCCTGCCGCACCCATGTCCCCGCCGACCACACTATCCTCGTTGCGCAACCGTTCCCCCGAACAACCTGGCGAGTCGGCAGTCGTGACTGCTCATGCTCATAGATGCACCGAAGGAGATGGCGTGGAGTTCGACGTCACCATCGAGATCCCCAAGGGCTCTCGGAACAAGTACGAGGTCGATCACGAGTCCGGACGGGTCCGGCTCGACCGGCACCTCTACACCTCCATGGTCTACCCCGCCGACTACGGCTACATCGAGAACACCCTCGGCGAGGACGGTGACCCGCTCGACGCGCTGGTCCTGCTGCCCGAGTCGGTGTTCCCCGGCTGCCTCATCGAGGTGCGCCCGGTCGCGATGTACAAGATGGTCGACGAGGCAGGCGGCGACGACAAGGTGCTGTGTGTGCCTGCCGGCGATCCGCGCTGGGAGCACATCCAGGACCTGAAGGATGTGCCCGAGTTCGAGCTGGCCGCGATCAAGCACTTCTTCGAGCGCTACAAGGATCTCGAGCCCGGCAAGTTCGTCAAGGGCTCGGAGTGGGTCGGCCGCACCGAGGCCGAGGCCGAGGTGACCGCCTCGATCCAGCGGCTGAAGGACAACGGCGGCCACTGAGCCGGTCGTGCGAGCGGGAAGTCCGGGCGGGCTTCCCGCTTATGCCGAGTCGGCGGCTGCGCGGCGCTGATTGCGTTCGGCGATCACCTGATCCAGGTGCTCGCCGAGCAGCGCGAGGATCGGCGCCTCCACTTCCCCGTCGAGCCGTTCGTGGGTGAAGTGCGCGTCCGCCATCAGCGCGAAAGCCTCTGCCGCCGAACGGTATACACAGTAGGCCTGGTGGGTTCGGCCGACCGCCTGCAGGATCAGCCCGTGCAGCACGAGCACCCGCGCCCGCGACAGCGGACCGATCGCGCGGTTGAGCATCCGGACGGCCGCGTCGGCGATCGGTTCGGCCTGGGTGAGTTGCCCGGCCAGCATGTACACGTGCGCCAGCCGGGCCAGCGCCCAGCCCTCGCGCAGTTCCACCCCGCTCAGCCGGGCCAGCCGGACAGACTCGCGGCACAGCTCGATCGCGTGCCGATGGTCGCCCTGATAGCCGCGGCTCGCGCCGAGCTCGTGCGTCGCCATCGCTTCCAGCCCGGCATTCCCGATCTTGGCCGCCAAGGTCTTCGCCTCGGTCGCCCGCTCCTGGGATTCGGGGTATCTCCCCGCGTCCGACAGGGTTTTGGCCATGTGCACCAGGCTGGCGCATTCGACCGCGGGATCCTCGACCCGCCTTGCCATCCGGATCGACCGTTCGGCGTGCGCGATCGAGGCCGCCGTCTCCGACCCCATCCTGGTGGACGAGGCGAGCAGCTGGCCTGCGAACGCGGTCAGCCGCACGTCACTCGCCGAGACCGGCGGGAGGGACAGCGCGATGCGCACGTGATCCCGCCCCTGGCGCAGCGTGCCGAGCGAGTAACTGTAGATCGTGCCCAGGGTCACCCTGATCCGGCATTCGACCCGGCGGTCGCCGGCCCGCAGGCCCGCGTCGAGCAGCTTGTCCAGCGCCCGCGACAGCTCCTGGCAGTGCGGCCCGCCGTCGATCAATTCCGCGGTGGCCCAGGCGATATCGGCGGCCAGCGGGAGCGCGGGACCACCGACGCCCGCGACCTGTTCGTACAGCGAAATCAGGTTCGGTCGCTCGACGTCCAACCAGTATTGCGCGGCGATGCTGTCGGTGAACGACAGCCCGGCGGATGCGGTGGGCGCCAAGTGTTCCGGTAGTCGCGACCCCGGATTGCACACCGCCATCAGGTTTTTCATGGTGGCCAGGTAGAAGTCGAGCAGGCGGATCAGCACAGCGGACACCGGCTCGGCGACGTCGGGGGCGAGGTGCAGTTCACGCGCGAACAGCCGGAGCAGATCGTGATAGGTGTAGCGCCCGGAAACGCTGGTCTCCATCAAGTTCAGGTCGACGAGCGACTCACAGAGCTCCTCGACCAGCATCCGATCCGAGCCGAGCATCGCGGCCGCGCCGTCGAGGGAGATCTCCGCGACCTCCGGCACGGCCAGCATCCGAAAGGCCCTGGCCTGAGCACAATCGAGCTGGTCGTAGCTGAGCCGCAACGCCGCCTCGACCGCGAGGTCGCCGCTGCGCAGGGTGCCGAGCCGCTGCTTCTCGTCGTCCAGCCGTTCGGCCAGGCTGCTGATGCTCCAGTTCGGCCTGGCCGCCAGCCGCGCGCCGACGATCCGGACGGCGAGCGGTAGCCCGCCGCACGCGGCGAGCACGCTGTCCACCGCGGCGGGCTCGGCGGTGACGCGCCGCGAGCCCGCGATCCCGGCGAGCAGCGTGCGCGCCTCCACCCGGGACAGCACGTCGAGGCGGACCCCGAGAACGCCTACCACGCAGGGCAATTCGGGCATGGACGAGCGGCTGGTGATCAGCACCGCCGAGCCCGGCGTGCCGGGGATCAGCGGGGCGACCTGCTCGCTGTCGTGCGCGTTGTCCAGCACGACGAGCACTCGCTTGCCGTCGAGAACGCTACGGAACTGGGCCGAACGTTCGGCCAGCGTCGGCGCGATCTCGCCCTCCGGAATGCCCAGAGCGCGCAGGAAGTCACCGAGCGTGTCGGCGGCCGGGGTGCCGGATCGGTGGCCGGGGCCGCGATCACGGGCCTGGGCGAACCCGTGCATATCGACATGCAGCTGGCCGTCCGGAAAACGGTCCCGGACGCGGTGCCCGACGTGCACCGCAAGCGCGCTCTTACCGATACCGCCCATACCGCCGATCACGCACACCGGCACCGCGAAACCGTCTGCGCGGGTAAGCCATTCACTGACCTGACGGGCCGTATCGGTGCGGCCGGTGAAGTCGACGACGTCGGCGGGCAACTGCGCGACCCGCCCCATCGTGCGACGCGGCGGTCGTACAATGACCGTCGCGCTGTCGGTATCCCGTTGTGGCGCAATCAGGTCCGCCCGCAGAATGCGCTGATGCAATTCGGCGAGTTGCTGTCCTGGCTCGATGCCGAGCCGTTCGATGAGCACCTTGCGGGTGTCGGCATAAACCGCGAGCGCCTCGGCCTGCCTGCCCGTGTGGTACAGCGCGGTCATCAACAGGCCGCGCAGCTGCTCGCGCATCGGGTGTTCGCCGCACAGCGGCGTCAGCTCGGCGATCACCTCCGGATAGCGGCCAAGGCGCAGGTCGAGGTCGATTCGCTGTTCCAGCAGCGCGACCCGCCGCTCGATCAGCTGGGTGCGCTGCCGATCCGCGTAGGGGCCGGGCAGCCCGGACAGCGGCGTGCCCGACCAGAACCGCAGCGCGGCATCGAGCCGATCGCGGACCAGCTCGACCGCCTGCGCGGACTCCGTGCCGATCCGGTCCGGCTGCACCTCGACCAGCATCTCCTCGACCATCTCCACATCGACCGCGCCGGGCGGCAGCCGCAGCGCGTAGCCGCCGCCGAACCCGACGAGCACCGTGGCGGGCGCGCCGGACGCGCGGTCGGGCTCGAGCGCCCGGCGTAGATGCAGGATGTGGTTGCGCAGCGCGCCGATCGCGCTTGGCGTCGGATGCTCACCCCAGACACCGTCGATGAGTTCCGGCACGGTCGCCGAACGTCCGCTGCGCAGCAACAGCGCTGCCAGCAAGGCTCGGCGCTGTTTGGAGCCGAGATCGAGCTCCAGCTCATCGCGCCACGCACGCACCTCGCCGAGTACAGCGAACTTCAGCATTCGGTCCTCTCTCTGACCGTCGATCGTTCAACACCGAACGTAAACAATCGTCCGACGTTTCCGGCAGCCGTGCCCGGGCGAAGTCACCGATGAGCCAACGCTGATCAGACGTCATCGTGCAGACATCCAACCAATGGTTTCGTGAGCTTTCCGTGACGGCTTACTGATCCGGCGCTGGTATGGGCCGCGAAAAGGGACATCCGACTCGGCCGGATGTCCCTTTCGAGAGCTGAGATCCGTAGTGGATGTACAGATCCCGGTCACCGTATGTTTGCACGCACTCGCCGCGGTCGCCACCGGTGCTCGACGGACAGCCGTCGGAGGGGCGTGCGTAGCCGAATTCGGGCGCATGGTGGTGCTAGCCCCACCATCCGACACCCGCAGGCAATACCCAGCATTCGGGTGCGCGCGGCATGGGCCGGACGGCCGCCGATTCCTAGGCTCGAAAGCGTCGGGGATGCACCCATGCCTTCCGGCTCGAACAGGAGGAAAGCACTGCTCATGAACCCATTTCGGCGCAACTCCGGAAAAGCGGCCCTCGCGGCCGCGCTGGTCGGCGCGGTACTCGCCGCGTCCGCGTGCGGCGGCGAGACCGCACCGTCCGCGCCGAAGGATTCGGCCGCGACCGCACCGCCCGCCGTCGCCACCGCGATGGACAACGTGGTGCGCAACGGCACTCCCGGCGTCCAGGTGGTGATCGACGGCCCCGGCGGCCATCGCACCCTCACCGCAGGAGCCGGCGACCTGAACACCCATGCGCCGTTCCCGGCCGACGGTCGCGTCCGGATCGGCAGCAACACAAAGACATTCGTCGCCACCGTGATCATGCAGTTGGTCGCCGAGGGCAAGGTGGAGCTGGACGCGCCGATCGAGCGCTACCTGCCCGGCCTGGTACATGGCTCCGGCAATGACGGCAACCGGATCTCGGTACGCCAGCTGTTGCAGCACACCAGCGGCCTCCCGGACTACCTCGGCCACGGCTCCGAAGACGGCATCGTGACCGACCACACCGAACAGCTGAACCCGGACGACGAGGCCCTGCGCTGGCAGCACTTCGAGATGGCCGACCTGGTCCGCCGGGCGATGACCGCGCCGCCGAACTTCGAACCCGGCGCGAAATCGGTCTACACCAACACAAATTACCTGATCGCAGGCCTGTTGATCGAGCGAGTGACCGGGCAGCCTGCCGCCGAGGAGATCGGCCGCCGGATCATCGAGCCGCTCGGCCTGCGCGACACCTACGTCCCCGCCTCGGGCGAGACGACCATCCGGGGCGCGCACCCCCAGGGTTATCACGTAGTGCACGGCAAGTCGGTCGATTTCACCGACCTCGACCCGTCCTGGGGCGGCACCGCGGGCGATATGGTCGCCACACCGACCGACCTCAACCGGTTCTTCACCGCGTTGCTGGCCGGAAAGCTGGTGGCCCCAGCGCAATTGGCCGAGATGCAGCGCACCGTGCCGTTCGACCGGATCCCCGGCGCCGGTTACGGTCTCGCGCTCATCCATCGCACCACCCCGTGCGGCAAAGAGGTGTGGGGCCACGGCGGCAGCATCCCCGGCTTCGAGACCCGCAACGGCGTGACCGCGGACGGCACCGCGGTGACCGTCACGGTGAACCAGCTGCCGACCAGCGAGGAGACCGCCGAGGCGGTCACCGCCGTGCTGGATGCCGCCCTGTGCTCCGCCTGACGCCTGCCCGACTCGCCGATATCGGTTGCGGCCGAATACCTTCGAAGGATCAACAATGAAACGTACGAGAGCGCTTACGGCCGTCCTTGCCTCGGTCACCGGCTTGGTGGCCTGCGCGGGTCTGGTCGGCTGCGCGGGCCAGGACGTCACCGCGAAGGCGGAACCGCCTGCGCTGGAACGCTTCTACCAGCAGCAGCTGGACTGGAAAGCCTGCGACAACCCGAAGCTCGATCCCGTCGGCGGCCAGTGTGCCGTGGTGACGGTCCCGCTGAATTACGCTGACCCACAGGGGGCCACCACAACCGTGGCGATATCCCGGCTCGCGTCGCCGGAACCCGCGAAGCGCCGCGGCGCCATGCTGTCCAATCCGGGCGGCCCCGGCGGCTCCGGTCTCGACTTCATGATCGACGTCGGCGCGGCCATGACCCCCGACGTCCGGGCACAGTACGACCTCATCGGCATGGATCCACGCGGAGTCGGGCGTTCCGCGGCGGTCAACTGCCACTGGCCGCGCGGCTTCGGCCTGGAATCGGCCGGGGTCGATGCCGCGAGCTTCGCCGAATCCGTTGCGACACAAGCTGACTTCGCGGCACGGTGCGCCACGACGGAAGCGGCCAGGCTGCCGTTCATCAGCACCCGCAACACCGCACGCGACATGGATGTGATCCGCGGCGCGCTCGGTGTCGACAAGGTCAGTTATTTCGGCACCTCGTACGGCACGTACCTGGGCGCGGTGTTCACCCAGATGTTCCCGGAGCGCAGTGACCGAATCGTGCTCGACAGCGCCGCCGATCCGGACGCCTATGGCCCGGTCGGCATGATGCAGGCCATGGGCCCGGCCAACGAGGCGGCGCTCGACCTGTGGGCGGACTGGGCCGCCGCGCGCGACAACGAGTATCACTTCGGCAGCAGCCGCGCGGCGGTGCGTGCCACCGTGACCGACCTGATCCAGCGGTCGGCGAAGCAACCGATTCGGTTGGGCGGGTTCGAGATCGACGATCACACCGTGCCGACATTGCTCTTCGTCGGGCTCGACGACCAGCGCGCCTACGAAATGGTCGCCGGTCAGCTGCGCCAGCTCGTCGACGCGGCCGACGGCAAGGCCGTGCAGCCCGACGACCAGCTGAGGGGCAATCTCGAGCACATCTTCGACACCAAGGACGGGGACGGTTCACCGCAGATGGCGGTCATGTGCGGCGACGTCGCCGCACCACGCGACCCCGCGTTCTATCTACGCAACATCGAGGCGGCCCGCGCGAGCCAACCGGTGTTCGGCGCGTTCGCCAACAACATCACGTCGTGCGCGTTCTGGGCACCGCCCGCGGAAGCGCCTACGGCGGTGCACAATTCGGTGCCGAGCCTGATCCTGAACGCCACCGGCGACACCCGCACCGCGTACCAGGGTGCGGTCGCACTGCACCAGAAGATGACCGGCTCCGCCTTCGTCACCCTGCAGGATGTGTCGATCCACTACATCTTCGGCCGCTTTCCGAACACCTGCGTGTATTCGGCGGTGAACGCGTACCTGCGCGACGGCACGCTGCCAACCTCGGATACCACCTGCCGAGCGGATTAGTCCCCGCCCTCAGCTGAAGCGCGTCTGCCTGAATCCCGCACGGGTTCAGGCATTCACGCGTTCAGATACGCCAGCACGGCAAGCACCCGGCGATGACCGACGTCCTCGGTGGACAGACCGAGCTTAGCGAAAATACTCCGAATGTGTTTATGCACAGCACCTTCGGTGACAACCAGCCGTTCGGCGATGGTCCCGTTGTTGTGTCCCTCCGCCATCAGCGCGAGCACCTCGCGCTCGCGAACGGTCAACGCCGCCAACGGATCATCGGACTTGCGCCGCACCAGCAGCTGCGAGATCACCTCGGGGTCCATCGCGGTGCCACCCGCGGCGACCCGGCGCAGCGAATCGAGGAAGCGATCCACCTTGCCGACCCGTTCCTTGAGCAGATAGCCCACCCCGCCCGCGCCGTCGCCGAGCAGTTCGGCGGCGTAACTGTCCTCCACCCAGGATGACAACACCAGCACCGGCAGGCCGGGATGCAGCTTCCTGGCGCTGACGGCCGCGCGCAGCCCGTCGTCGGTGAACGTCGGCGGCAACCGGATGTCCACCACCACCGCGTCCGGCCGGTCCGCGGCCACCGCGGCCAGGAAATCGTCCGCGTTGTCCACGGCGGCGACCACCTCGATGCCCGCGGTGCTCAGCAACAGCACGAGACCCTCCCGCAGGAGGGCGTCGTCCTCGGCGATCATGACCCGCACGGCAACTCCACCCGCAACACAGTAGGGCCACCGGGCGGGCTGGTCAGCATCATGCTGCCGTCGAGCGCTTCGGCCCGGCGCCGGATGCCGGCCAGGCCGCCGCCGTAGGTCTCGACGGCACCGCCGACGCCGTCGTCGCTGATCTCGATCCGCAGCAACTCGGGCGAGCCGCCGATGATCAGCGAAAGACCTTCGGCACCAGAATGTTTGGTGGCGTTGGTGAGCGCCTCGGTGATGACGAAATAGGCCGCCGCCTCGACCGCCGCGGGCCGCCTGCCCACCTCGGTCGAGTCGAGTACACACGGGATCGGGCTGCGCGCGGCGATCGCCGAGATGGCGCTCACCAGCCCGCGGTCGGCGAGCACCGGCGGATAGACGTTGCGGACCACGTCACGCAGTTCGGCGAGGGCGGCCGTCGCGGTGTCCTGCGCCTTGCGCACCAGGCCTTGCGCTGCCTCGGGATCCTGGTCGCGCAGTTGATCGGCCAGGCCGAGCTGCATGATCACCGCCGCGATCCTGGCCTGCGCGCCGTCGTGCAGGTCGCGCTCGATCCGGCGCAGTTCGGCGCCGTGCGCATCCAGCGCGGCGGCCCTGGTCGCGGTCAGCGCGGCGACCCGGTCGGCGAGGAGTATGCCCTCGGCTGGACCGAGCAGGGCGCGGGCCAGCTGCGCCTGCCCGCGCGCCACGAGCGGAATCTGTAGCGATAGGAACCCGACGGGGAACGCGATGAGAAAGCCCAGCGCCGCCCGCGGCCACGAGTCGACCTCGAAGCCGTAACTGGTCAGCTCCCCCGGCGGAACATGCTGCCACAGCGCCGGGGTCGCCAGCTGAACAAGCGTGCTGAGGGGCAACGCGACGGCGAAAAGCCCGACATAGATTCCGGTCAGCGTGTGCACGACCAGCCAGGCGAAGTCGCGGCGATTCGCCGGATCGGTGAACACCGTGGTCACGCGCTGCCACAGCCCACCGGTGAAAGGTTGATAAGCCTCGACGATCGGTCCGCCGAGATGCCGTGCCGCCCTGCGCCGTTCGAACGACAGCAACGGCCGGACCAGCCGGACCGCCTCGGGCAGCGCCGGTATCCCAACGCCGATGAAGCAGAACGCGCCGACGAGCAGCAGGCCGATCACCGCGAACATCGCGAGCACCGACGTCGCGGCGCCGACCACCAGATACCCGATCGCACCTGGCAGGCGCCGTAATCGGTCGCGCGCCGCGCGCAGGGCCACCATCACCCTGGTCATGCTGTCAGAGCGGTCGGCGGCCGCAGCCGCCCGGTCGCCACCGCACCCGAGTCCCTCATCGACCCGGGCGCGGTGGGACCGGATTCGGTCACGCCGAACCGGAACCTTCCGACGACCCGGCCCCGGAGCCGTCGCGGTAGCGGTCGCCGTTCGGCGGGCTCACCGCCTCGCCGCCGCCGAGCAGCAGCCCGGCCTGATCCACCACCCGCGACTCGGCGTCCATCGCCGAGTTCGACTCGCTGGCCGCCGCGTCCTTGGCGGCCTGGATGCCGCTGACCATGCGCAGCGGCACCTCGCGCCAGAACAGCACCAGGATCAGCGCGAGCAACGCGATACCGGTCGCCGACAGGAACACCGTCGACATGGATTCCGCGAAGCCGACCTTGAACGGGCGGGCCAGCTCCGGGCTCAGCTGCTGGATGACCGAGCTGTCCTTCAGCACCGCACCCGCGGCCGAAGTGTCCTGCGCGAGCAGGCCTTTCGACAACGCGACATCGGCCGGGTTACTGCTCTGTGCGCCCTCGACCACCGCGTGCTGGAACTGCGGATCGGCTGCCGCACTGCGCATCTCGTCGGAGATGTTCGGCGTGAGCTGAGCGAACAGGATGGAAAGGAACACCGCGACACCGAGCGTGCCACCGATCTGCCGGAAGAAGGTCGCGGCCGCGGTGGACACGCCCATGTCCTTGGGCGGCAACGCGTTCTGCAGCGCCAGGGTGAGCGGCTGCATCAGATTGCCGAGGCCGAAACCGGTGCACGCCATGAAGATCATCGCGAGCCACAGCGGGGTGTCTGCGGTGAGGAAGTGCAGCAGGAACAGCCCGAGCGTCAGCATGGTCGCGCCGATGATGGTGAAGCTGCGGTAGCGGCCGGTCCGCGAGATCAGCTGGCCGGACACCACCGAACCGGTCATCAGGCCGAGCACCATGGGCAGCATCTGCAGGCCCGCCAGCGTCGGACTCGCACCGCGCACTACCTGCAGGTACTGCGGCAGCAGCGAAATACCGCCGAACATGCCGGCACCGACCACGAACGAAATCACCACGCCGAGCGCGAAGGTCTTGTTCTTGAAGATCCGCAGCGGGATCAGCGCCGCATCGCGCAGCGCCTTCTCGACGAACACGAAGCCGATGATGCCGGCCACACCGATCACATAGCAGGCAATGGACCGCCCACTCGCCCAACCCCATTCGCGACCCTGCTCGGCCACGATGAGCAGCGGGACCAGACCGAGCGCGAGGACGAACACGCCCCACCAGTCCACCCGGTCGGTGGAATGCGGCCGCTTCGGCAGCTTCAGCACCCGGTACACCACCGCGAGTGCGATCAGGCCGATCGGCACGTTCACCAGGAACACCCAGCGCCAGCCGCTCACGCCGAGGATCGTGTCCTGCCCGGCGAGCACGCCGCCGAGCACCGGGCCGATCACGCTGGAGGTACCGAACACGGCCAGGAAGTAACCCTGGTACTTGGCGCGTTCCCGCGGCCCGACGATGTCGCCGAGGATGGTCAGCGCCAGCGACATCAGCCCGCCCGCGCCGATGCCCTGCACGGCGCGGAACGCGGCCAGCTCGTACATCGACTGCGAGATGGTGCACAGCAGCGAGCCGACGATGAAGATCGCGATCGCCAGCATGAAGAACTGCTTGCGGCCGAACATGTCGGACAACTTGCCGTACAGCGGCGTCGCCAACGTCGCGGTGATCAGGTAGGCGGTGGTCGCCCACGCCTGCAACGAGTAGCCGTCCAGGTCGTCGGCGATGGTGCGGATCGCGGTGGACACGATCGTCTGGTCCAGCGCCGCGAGCAGCATCCCGAGCATCAATCCGCTCAGGATCACCAAGATCTGGCGATGAGTGAACGCGGGCGGCGCCTCCACCTTCTCGACTGTTGTCACGACTGCGCCTCGCTGACGCTCGGCTCCGTCGCGCCAACGGCGGCTGTGTCTTCGGTTCGCTCGCTCACGTCTCTTTCTCCGTCCCAATAAAGGTCTGATCCCAAGTGCGGCGCATCGCTGCGATCATCTCGGGTCTGGTGCGCTCGAAGTCGTCGACGAACTGCCGGAGCAGTTCGGCGAACTCGGCCCGGGATTGCGGCGCCCATTCGGCCATCACCCGGGACAGGTTCTCGTTGCGCCGCCTACGGACCTCTTCGGCGACCGTCCGGCCACGTTCAGTAACGACGAGCACGGTGGCCCGCCCGTCCGCCGGGTCGGCCTGCCGCTCGACCAACTGCTTGCCGACCAGCTGTGCCACCTGACGGCTCACCGTCGACGCGTCCGAGTGCAACGCGCCGGCCAGCGCGCCCGACCGCATCGGACCGTCACAGCACAGCCGAAGCAGCGTGCCGTACGCGGCGGGATCGAGACCGTCCTTGGTCCATGTGCCGATCTGTGCCGCGGTGCGGTCGCGAATTCGCTGCAATCGGGAGAGCTGCATCGCGATCGTGTCGACCGTTTGCTCGTCCAAACCCAAACCTTTGCTTGCATCAATCAATTAGTTGCGCGATGCAAGTATGCGGACGAGCCTCCTACTGGGGCAAGTGATTTACCGAGCTTTACTTGCCCTTGAACTCCGGTGCCCGCTTCTCGAACACCGCTTTGATCGCCTCGGTGAGGTCTTCCGACGGCAGGAACGCGGAGTTCCACGCGGACACGTAGCGCAGCCCGGCGGCCACCTGGTCCTTGTTCCGCTGATCCAGCACGTCCTTCACACCCTGCACCACCAGCGGTGGGTTGGTGGCGATCTCGCGTGCCGTGGCGTTTGCCGCGTCCAGCGCCGCTTCCTGATCCGCGAAGACGTCGTTGACCAGGCCGATCTTCTCCGCCCGCCGCGCGTCGATGTCCTTGCCGGTGTAGGCGAGCTCGCGCAGGTGGCCCTCGCCGATGATGCCGGGCAACCGGTGCAGCGACCCGATGTCGGCGACGATCGCGACCTTCGCCTCGCGCAGGCTGAACTTCGCGTCCGCGCTGGCGTAGCGGATGTCGACCGCGGCGATCAGGTCGAGCCCGCCGCCGATGCACCAGCCGGAGATCGCGGCGATCACCGGCTTGCGACAATCCGCCACCGCGGTCACCGCCGCCTGCAGCTTGCGCAGCTCAACCAGGAACTCGGTGCGCGGCGCGGCGAACGCCTTGTCGGCCATCAGCGGGCCGAACATGCCGCTCATCGCGGGCAGATCCAGGCCATAGGAAAAGTGCTTGCCCGACCCGGTGAGCACGATCGCGCGCACCTCGGGATCGGCGTCGAGCCCATGGAAGATCTCCGGCAACTCCCGCCAGAAATCGGGGCCCATCGCGTTGCCCTTGCCGGGACCCGTCAGCGTCACCTGCGCGACGTGGTCCTTCGTTTCTACGGTGAAAGCCTGCCAATCAGTCATTTGTACAGCGTATCGAGCAGGTGGCGGGCGGACCCTCCCCATCCCGGAATGGGTCAGCACAGACGATGCCCCTCCGCTCTCACTCGACCACCACAGCGCGAGTTTCGCGAGCGCCGTTCGTGGCCCGTCGGCCGCGAAAACGCCGCGGCCACGCGGCCGACAGCAATGTAAACCCTGCGCAAAATCGGTGCGGCGCATTAGGTCCCACCTCGTCCTGAAGCGGATCATGGGGACGGTCAGCAAACCTCAATCTTCGAGTCGGAGGCCATCATGCTGATGCATCGAGGAATCGGTCTCGCACGATTCAACGAAATCTCCCGTGCCCGTGCGATACACGCGCTCTTCTCTTGCTGCGGCAATGTCACCTGGGCCGCCAAGCTGGCGGACGCCAGGCCGTATCCGGATCGGGACGCGCTGCTGGCAGAGGCCGATGTCGGGTTGCTCGCGTTGTCCAAGGGTGATCTCGATCGGGCACTCGAAGCAGTTGCGCACGAACAGGTCTCGGACGACAGCAGGACCGAGCTGGCGCGGATCACCCGGGCGCGCATCGCGCTGCTGCTCGGGCCGAGCGAGGGCTATCCGGAATACTGACGCATTCGTCGAGTAGCCCGGCGCACCATCCGCAATCGCTCTACTCTGGTGGCATGCGCAGGTCGACATTGCCACCGATCGCCTGCCGAGTCGCGGACACCCTCATCGCCCGAGGCCATCACGGTGTCATCGTGACCCAGCCGGCACCAACCCCCACCGTCGAAGATGCCGCGCGAACGCTCGGCGTCGAGGTGGGCGCCATCACCTCCGCGCTGGTCTTCCTGCTGGACGAGGATCCTGTGCTGCTCCTGGTCTCCGGCGCGCACGAGGTAGACCTCGAATCCACCGGAAAGCGCCTCGACGGCACCCTCACCCCGGCCCCCGCCGAAATGGTCCGCGAGGTCACCGGCCAGCCGATCGGCGGCATCGCCCCCGTCGGCCACCCCACCAACCTCCCCACCTGGGTAGACACCGCCCTATCGAACCATCGCGAGGTATGGGCCGCAGGCGGCCACCCGAACACAGTGTTCCGCACCTCTTTCCACGAACTGGTCCGAATAACCGCAGGCCTCCCCCTGGACGTCGACTAACCCAGCACATCACCCCAGCCAGTCTTTTTCTTTAACCCACCGCCACCACTGATCTCGCAAGCACATGGGTAACTCACCGGGCACGGGCTAATCCACCCCCATCGATACCGCCAGTCGCCAACGTCACTCTCACGCCACCCAAGTCTGGCCTAAATACCCGGAGAGGCGGGGGAGCCGGGACAGCGTAGGTTTGGGTGGGTGACCGAAGCAGAACGGCCCGCCACGGATTTCCAGGTCCCTGATGATCTGAGCGGGATCACCGCCGAGCAATTCCGCGCCTCGATGCGCCACTATCCGGCGGGCGTCACCGTTGTCACGCTGAACTCTCCGAACGGCCCGATCGGCTTCACCGCGACGTCTTTCGCGTCGCTGTCGCTGGCGCCTCCGCTGGTGTCTTTCAACATCGCGCACACCTCTTCCAGCCTGACCGCCCTGCTCGATGCCGAGTCCGTCGTCATTCATTTTCTCGGCGAACACCAGCACGACCTGGCTCAGCGCTTCGCCCGCACCGCCGCGGACCGTTTCACCGACCGTTCGCTGTGGACCACCCTCGACACCGGCGAACCGGTCCTGCACGGCACGCCCATCTGGCTGCGCGCCACCATCCACCAGCTGATCCCCCTCGGCGACCACACCCTCGTCGTCGGCCTGGTGACCCGAGTCCACGACAACACCAACGAAACCCCCGCCGCCGCTCCCCTGCTCTACTACAACGGCCGGTACCACCGCCCGACAAGGCTCGGCGACTGAGCCGAGGCCGGGCGACCGCTGTTGCCGGACTAGCCGATCAGGCAGGGAGCCGCGCCGGTCGGGGCTTCGGAAGTGAACGGGCGGGTTTCGGGGGTGGGGTTCCAAAGACCCTGTGTGGCGGCGTAGTTCCAGGCCGGGCCGGTGCGCACGAGGGTGCCGACGGCTTCGATGAGCCGGTCTACGTCGGCGAGGGTGGTGCCTAGGCCGATGCTGGCGCGGAGCGCACCGTCGAGGTCGAGGCGGGCGAGCAGCGGGTGCGCGCAGAAGCGGCCGTCGCGGACGCCGATGCCGTGTTCGGCGGAGAGGTAGGCGGCGACGTGGCCGGGGACGAAGCCGTCCAGGGTGAAGGCGACGATGCCGACGGTGTCGGGTGCGTCGTTCCAGATACGCAGCAGGTTGACGCCGGGGATGGCGGCGAGGCCGTCGCGCAGCCGGTCGGCCAGGCGGTGTTCGTGCGCGGCGAGGGTGTCGGCGTCGATTCGACTGAGCGCGTCGCAGGCGGCGGCGAGTGCGGCGGCGCCGAGCACGTTGGGTGAACCACCCTCGTGCCGTTGCGGCGCGGGCGCCCATTCGGCGCCGGCGGTGGTGACCTCACGGACCGCGCCGCCACCGGCCAGGTAGGGCTGCGCGGTGTCGAGCCAGTCGCGGCGGCCGACCAGCACGCCCGCGCCGAACGGCGCGTACAGCTTGTGCCCGGAAAACGCGAGGTAGTCGATGCCGGTGTCGCGCAGGCTGATTCGCCGGTGCGGCGCGAGCTGGGCGGCGTCGACGAGGATGCGGGCGCCGCACTGGTGGGCGATGGTGGCCAGGCGCTCCAGCGGCAGCACCTCGCCGGTGACGTTGGACGCGCCGGTGACCGCGAGCAGCGCGGCGGGCTTGCTACACAGCTCGGCGACCAACCGCCCGACGGTCTCCTCGACGGTGGCCGCGGCCTGCACGACGCGGCGGCCGTGCCTGGTCCACGGCAGGAAGTTGGCGTGATGCTCGATGTCGAGCACCACGGTGTCGCCGGGCACGCAGGACGCGAGCAGATTCAGCGAGTCGGTGGTGTTGCGGGTGAACACCACCACCTGGTCGTCGGTCGCGTCGAGGAAGCGCCTCACCGAACCACGGGCCGCCTCGTAGCACTCGGTGGAGATCCGCGAGGCGTAGCCCGCGCCGCGGTGCACGCTTGCGTAGAACGGCAGCAGCTGCTGCACCCGGTCGGTGACCTGGGCCAATGCCGGTGCGCTCGCGGCGTAGTCGAAGTTGGCGTAGGTGGTCGTCCCGCCCTGGACGAGGGGCACCTGGAGGTCGTCACCGGATACCCTGGCGAGGGGGGCAGAGCTTACCCACCCCGCCGGCTCCGCCGTCTGCCGTCCCCTAGCGTTCTGGCTCACCACAGCAGTCATCACGAAAATCCCGTCGGCTCTGGGACCCGCAATCAGACGATTCGTCGAGTCCGCGCTTGCCGCACCCGGTCGGGTGTCAGCCCGGTCGTCACCCGGAGCACCCCACCGCGGAGGAGGGTTGCCGACCAGCAAGCCGGGGCTGAACGCTGGTACTCATGACCTGTTCCGAGATTGGCAGATGCCCCCCGGCGCTGTCAACCACGGCCACGGCGCGTGTGTCGGCAGGCAATAAAGCGTTGCCAATTCGGCCGTGCTGGGTTCACATCGTGAGGTGTCACTTTCGCTACTGATCAGCTTCGTCGGCCTGTGCGTCCTGCTGGCGCTCACGCCGGGGCCGGATTCGTTCCTGGTGCTGCGGTTCTCGCTGGTCGACGCGCGACCGGGCGTCGCGGCCGCGATCGGGTCGTCGCTGGGCGGGCTGCTGTGGGCGGTGGTGGTCGCCGCTGGTGTCGCCACGCTGCTCGAGCAGTCGGCGACGGCGTACCGCGCGCTGAAGCTGATCGGTGGAATCTACTTGGTGTACTTGGGTATTCGCGCGCTGCTCGAGCAACGACGGCAGCGCATCGCCGGCCGGGAATCCGACGGCGCCGACGGCCTCGCGCGGGCGGGCGGCGGCTCCCGCGCATCGGTTCGCTCGGCGTTCACCGCAGGCGTCGTCTCGTGCCTGTTCAACCCGAAAGTCGGGCTGTTCTATCTCGCCGTACTGCCCCAGTTCCTGACCGAGGTCACCTTCGCCAACACCCTCGCGCTCGGTGCCGTCGAATCGTCGATTGCGGCGGTCGCGATGGTGCTCTTGGCGCTGGCCGCCTCTCGTGCGGTCGCGCTGCTGCGCCGTCCGCGGATCCGGGACCGGCTCGAACTGGCCGGCGCCGCCATCCTCGCCGCGCTCGGCGTCGGCACCGCCGCCTCCGCGGCGTGACCCGAAACGCACTGAGCTGCAAGATCACCAGGCCGATGAGGGGAATCACACCGGGTTGAGCACGCCGGTTCAGCGACCGCCCAGCGAACCCACCGGGTAACCCGCCCACCAGGCCTTGCTTCGGCGTGCCCGGCAGAAATCGCCACGACCTGCAACAACCCCGTCCGCGATCTCCCGAGCGGCAGCCGCGGCGGTGCGCAACAAACGTCGACAACCCCGAGTACCGTGGACAACTGGTCACCAGGGCGTTTGCCAACTGGTAACCCAGCTATGACACAAACAACACCAGGGAAGTGCGAGGCAGGTCGAATGGGAGGTGGGCAGGGCGTCATGCTCCAACCACAGGTTGATGTGACGGTTGACCCACTACGCCGGACCGCGCACACGCCGCAGGCCCGGACCCTCGTCGACATCCTGACCGCGACCGCGCTGACCCATCCAGACGCACCCGCCATCGATGACGGCCAGATGGTGCTCAGCTACCTCGAACTCGTCGTCGAGATCGAGAAGACCATGGCCAGGCTCACCACGGCGGGCGTGCGGCCGGGCGACCGAGTCGGCGTTCGGATGCCGTCGGGCTCCCGGGAGCTCTACCTGACCATCCTCGCCGTCTTGTACGCGGGCGCCGCGTATGTGCCGGTCGACGCCGACGACCCGGACGAGCGAGCCCAGCTGGTCTTCGGCGAGGCTCAGGTCACCGCGATCGTCACCGCGGCGGGCATCGAGACGACACCGGCGGGAATCCGTGCCGCAGCGGACAATCCGGCCGACGCGAGCACCAGCACGCTGCCGACCCCCACCGACGACGCCTGGATCATCTTTACCTCGGGCTCCACCGGAACGCCGAAAGGTGTTGCGGTGACTCATCGCAACGCCGCCGCGTTCGTGGACGCCGAGGCTCGCCTCTTCCTGCCGGACGCCCCGATCGGCCCCGGCGACCGGGTGCTCGCCGGACTCTCCGTCGCCTTCGACGCCTCCTGCGAGGAAATGTGGCTGGCCTGGCGCAACGGCGCCTGCCTCGTCCCCGCCCCGCGCGACCTGGTCCGCACCGGTGCCGATCTCGGTCCGTGGCTGGTGCGGCGCGAAATCAGCATCGTGTCCACGGTGCCGACGCTGGCCGCCACCTGGCCCGCCGAGGCGCTGGACGCGGTCCGGCTGTTGATCTTCGGCGGTGAAGCGGTGCCGCCCGAACTCGCCGAACGACTTGCGGGGAACACGGCCGCGCGAGCGACGGGCCCGGAGGAGGTAGCGCAGCGTAACCACGGAGGGCACCGCGAACGCGGCGAATCCAACGCCGATTCGGATCGTGAGGTGTGGAATACCTACGGCCCCACCGAGGCAACCGTAGTCGCCTGCGCCGCTCTGCTCGACGGCACCTGGCCCATCCGGATCGGGCTGCCGCTGGACGGCTGGGACCTCGTGGTGATCGACGCGGCCGGAAACCCGGTGGCCGAGGGCGAATCCGGCGAACTGGTGATCGGCGGCGTCGGCCTGGCCCGCTATCTCGATCCCGCGAAGGACGCCGAAAAGTACGCGCCGCTGCCCTCGGTCGGCTGGGACCGCGCCTACCGCAGCGGCGACCTGGTCCGCAACGACAGCGCGGGCCTGGTCTTCCTCGGCCGCGCCGACGACCAGATCAAGCTCGGCGGCCGCCGCATCGAACTCGGCGAGATCGACAACGCGCTGCAGCACCTGCCCGGCGTCACCGGCGCCGCCGCCGCGATCCGAACCACCAAGGCGGGCAACAAGATCCTGGTCGGCTACCTCACCGGCACGGGCCCCGAATTCGACACCAAAGCCGCCAGAGCCCAACTCGCCGAACAGCTTCCGGCGCCGCTGGTGCCCAGGCTCGCGGTGGTCGATGAGCTGCCGACCCGCACCTCCGGCAAGGTCGACCGTAACGCCCTACCGTGGCCGCTGCCGAACAGCACCGACGACGACGCCGACAACGATCTCACCGGCACCGCGCAATGGGTTGCCGGACTGTGGGATTCGGTGCTCGGCGGCGAGGTCACCGACCTCGACGCGGACTTCTTCGACCTGGGCGGCGGCTCGCTTGCCGCGGCCCAGATGGTGACCGCGCTGCGCGCACGTTATCCACAGATCACCGTCGCCGACCTCTACGACCACCCCCGCCTCGGCGCGCTGGTGGAACTGCTGGAGCAGAGCACACCGGCCGTCGCGGTCGAGGAGCGCGTCGTGCGACCGACGCCGCTGCGCGCGCAGTGTGTTCAGGTGCTGGCCACCATTCCGCTCACCACACTCACCGGCCTGCAATGGCTCACCTGGCTGGCCATCGTCGGCAATGTCGCGGGCTGGTCCGGCTCACTGCCGTGGCTGCCACACCTGTCCTGGTGGTGGACCCTGGCGGCGTTCCTGCTCTTCATCTCACCGCCCGGCCGGATGGCGATCTGCGTGGCCGGTGCCCGGCTGCTGCTGCGCGGCGTCGAACCAGGCCGGTATCCGCGCGGCGGCCCGGTGCACCTGCGGCTGTGGGCGGCGGTGCGCCTGTCCGAGGCCAGCGGTGCCGAAAACCTCTCCGGCGCACCATGGATGGTGCCGTTCGCCAGGGCGCTCGGCGCGAAGATCGGCAAGGGCGTCGACCTGCACACCCTCCCGCCGGTCACCGGCATGCTCGAACTGGGCGACGGCTGCAGCGTGGAGCCCGAGGTCGACCTGTCCGGCTACTGGATCGACGGCGATGTCGTGCACATCGGCCCGGTCACCGTCGGGCCCGGCGCCGTGGTCGGCTCCCGATCGATCCTGTTGCCCGGCACCAGAATCGGCAAGAACGCCGAGGTCGCGCCGGGCTCCGCGGTGTCGGGCAAGATCAAGGCCGAGCAGGAGTGGGCGGGCTCGCCCGCCGCCAAAATCGGTAAGGCGCAACACCGCTGGCCCCGGCACACGCCCGACCGAGCGGCACACTGGGTGGCGATCTTCGGCGTCACCTCGATGGCCTTGGCCGCGGTACCGATCCTCGGACTCGGCGCTGGCGGCCTCTTCATCGCCTGGTTCATCCGCGACACCCGCACCCTCGCGGGCGGTTTGGGCCGCGCCTTCGCGATCCTGCCGGTCGCCACGCTGCTCAGCCTCGCGGTCTACGCGGCGATCACCATCATCTTGGTGCGACTGCTCAGCTTCCGGTTGCGGGAGGGCTATCACCCGGTGCGCAGCCGGACGGGCTGGCAGGTCTGGTCCACCGAGCGGTTGCTGGATTCCGCGCGCACCTTCCTGTTCCCGCTGTACGCGAGCCTGCTCACGCCGATCTGGCTGCGTCTGCTCGGTGCGAAGATCGGCCAGGGCGTCGAGGCGTCGACGGTGCTGCTGCTGCCCAAGTTCACCACCGTCGCCGACGGCGCGTTCCTGGCCGACGACACCATGATCGCCAGCTACGAACTCGGCGGCGGCTGGCTGCGCATCGGCGAGGCGAAGGTCGGCAAACGCGCCTTCCTCGGCAACTCGGGCATGACCGCGCCCGGTCGGCGGGTGCCGAAAAACGGTCTGGTCGCGGTTCTTTCGGCCGCGCCGTCCAAGTCGAAGGCAGGCTCGTCCTGGCTGGGCAGTCCGCCGGTGCGCCTGCGCCGCGCACCGGAAAGTTCGGACACCGCACGCACTTTCGATCCGCCGCCGAAGCTGCGCATCGCGCGCGGCATCGTCGAAACCTGCCGGCTGTTCCCGGTGTTGGTGACCTTCGCCATCGGCCTCGGCGTACTGTTCACCCTCGCCTGGCTCGCGCAGAGCCTCGGCCATCTGCCCGCCGCGCTGCTCAGCGGCCTGGTGCTGCTGGCCGCCGGTGCGATCGCGGGCGCGACTTCGGTCGCCGCGAAATGGTTGCTGGTCGGCCGGATCGGGGCGGAAGAACATCCGCTGTGGAGTTCGTTCGTGTGGCGCAACGAGGTCTCCGACACCTTCGTGGAAACCGTTGCCGCGCCGTGGTTCGCGCGCGCCGCGACGGGTACACCGGTGCTGAACCTGTGGCTTCGCGGACTCGGTGCCAAGATCGGCCGCGGGGTATGGTGCGAGTCCTATTGGCTACCGGAGGCGGACCTGGTGACACTCGGTGACGGCGCGACCGTGGAACGCGGCTGCGTCGTGCAAACCCATCTCTTCCACGACCGCATCATGTCCATGGATACGGTCACCCTCGGCGCGGGTGCCACCCTCGGCCCGCATTGCGTCGCGCTGCCCGCCTCGACCATCGGCGAGGGCGCGACCATCGGCCCCGCCTCGCTGGTCATGCGCGGCGACACCGTTCCCCCGTCCACTCGCTGGTGGGGCAACCCGATCGCGCCTTGGTTCGGAGGCGACCCGGGAGCGGCCCGCTGATGCCGGAGAAGTTCTACGAAGCACCTATCGACGAATACCTGCCGCAGAACGGAAATCGTGGCTACCGGATATCGCGGTACGAGCTCGACCTCACCTACCGGGTGGCCAGCAACCGGCTGGCGGGCCGCGCGGAAATCACCGCGGTGACCACCGCCGTGCAGCCGCGCTTCTCACTGGACCTGTCCCAGGCGCTCACCGTGACCAAGGTGTTCGTCAACGGCGCCAAGGCCACGAAGTACACCCATCAGCGCGGCAAATTGGTGATCACACCGCAGCAGCGCATTCCGGCGGGTGGCGTGCTCTCGCTGGTCGTGCAGTACGGCGGCACCCCACGTCCGGTGCGCGGACCGTGGGGCGCGGTCGGCTGGGAGGAGCTCACCGAGGGCGCGCTGGTGGCCAGCCAGCCGAACGGCGCGGCGTCCTGGTTCCCGTGTGACGACCACCCGAGTTCCAAAGCCAGCTACCGGATTTCGATCACCACCGACAGCCCGTACTACGCGCTGGCCAACGGCACGCTGCTGCGCAAGCAGGTCAAGGCGAGCCAGACCACCTGGGTGTACGAGCAGGCCGAGCCGATGGCGACCTATCTGGCGACCATTCAAATCGGGCCGTATCAGAAGCATCGCATCGTTGCCCCGGCCAACTCGGTGCCCATGCATGCCGTCGCCCCGGCCCGGCTGCGGGCCAACTTCGAGCACGACTTCGCCCGCCAGCCGCAGATGATGGAGATCTTCACCGAACGGTTCGGGCCCTACCCGTTCGAGGGATACACCGTGGTCGTCACCGACGACGATCTGGAGATCCCGATCGAGGCACAGGGCATCTCCATCTTCGGCGCCAACCACTGCGACGGCAGGCGCGGAGCCGAGCGACTGGTCGCACACGAGTTGGCGCACCAGTGGTTCGGCAACAGTCTCACCATCCGCCAGTGGCGCGATATCTGGCTACACGAGGGCTTCGCCTGTTACGCCGAATGGATCTGGTCCGAGGAAGCGGGCGGTCCAACGGCCGATCAGCTCGCCCGCGCGGCCCGGCACAATCTGTCCAGGCAGCCGCAGGACATCGCCGTCGGCGACCCGGGGCCGCAGCACATGTTCGACGATCGGGTCTACAAGCGCGGCGCGCTCACGCTGCACGCGTTGCGGCTCGAGCTCGGCGATCACGGCTTCTACGATCTGTTGCGGGAGTGGACGATTCGCTACCGGCACGGCTCGGTGAGCACCGAGGAGTTCACCGATCTGGCTGGGCATTACAGCCGGATTCCGTTGCGGCCGCTGTGGGACAGCTGGCTGGCAGGGAAACCGCTGCCGCAGTTGCCGCCCTCTGCGGCATAGTTCGCTCAGAACACCAGATATCGCGCAGCGAGTTCCTCGACGAGGGGGTCGTCGTCGGCAACGTTGTCGAGTGCTTCGAGGTCGGAGCCGACCGAGAGCTGGCGGGGGTCGTCCTGTTCGACGTCCGGTGGGCCGTCCTCCGCGAGCTGCCGCAACAGCTTCGAGCGGACGCGGTCCTTCAGTGAATCACTCATGGTTGCAGCTTGCCCGGTGCGCGGCGGGTGAATCGCGCGGGCACGCCGGATCGGACTAGACCGGGGTGAACCAGGTGCCCCACGGCGTATTGCGCAGGACGGTGTAGACCGTCAAGAACGCGAAGAACGTCCACATCGTGGTGCGGCTGATCGAGGGCAGGCGCATGCGCTGGCCGCGCCAGGCGCGCAGGGACCAGTCGGTCACCCACAGCACGAAGGCGAGGACCAGCGGAATCGAAAGCAGGTTGCTGTGCAACGCGTCCAGCAGGTGGCCGTCGGTCAGGTTGTGCACGGCGCGCATACCGCCGCAGCCTGGGCACCACCATCCGGTCAGCGCGTAGACCGGGCACACACCGTAGGAACCGTCGACGTGCGGGTCGCGCAGGTGCAGCAGCACGCCGATTCCGATGCCTACCCCCGCAACCAGCAGCGGCACTCCTACGCCGCGCAGACCGGGCTTGGTCGGTACTGAATCCTGCTGCGCCGCCGGTTCCGGTGCCACGTGCGTGCTGTCCACAGCCTTAACGGTAACTGTGCGCCCTTGCTCACCGCCACAGGACGGCGTGGGGTCTAGTCGGGCTGGGCGAAGCGCAGGGTATTGCCGGCAGGGTCGATCAGCTCGAATCCGGGACCACCCGGGCCGTCTTCCGGCGGCCCCGGCTTGGCGTAGCGGTACTGCTTGCCTGCTAGCTCGGCGTGCCACGCTTTGACGTCGGCCACCGCGATCCACACGACGGTGCCCGGCGTGCCGTCACCGTGATGCTCGCTGAGGTGGAATTTCGCGGCACCCCGGGAGACCTGCGCGTACAGCGGGAAGTCAGCGCCGAAGCGGTGCTCCCAGTCGACGGTGAAACCCAGGTAGTCGCAATAGAACTCGTACGCCCGCGCGACATCGAACATGCGCAGTATGGGGATGGGTGCCGCGAAGCCGATCGCATCGGAAGCCACCCGACGATCATCGCACCGGGGTCCGACAAGATCGAATATGTTCCCCATTTTCGCAGGTAGAGTATGATTTCCACCGTGGATGCCGCTGGATTTACCCGGCTCGATGGATTCGCGGTCAACGCGACTCGCAAGCTCGATTTCGGGCATGTGGGGCACTGGTCCGCACCCAAGCACCACGATCTCGACGACGACAGCGACCGGATGGTCGCGGTAGAGATCGATCCCGGCGACGGTTCCTCCGTCGTGGTCTTCGTCCGCGCGCCGCACCGCGGCGATGTGCCGAGCGACTTCCATCCGGACGACCAGGTGTGCCTTGTGCTCCCCGAGGTGATCGCCGCGTTGAACTCCGCCGGTTGAGCGGGTTCGCGGAAACCGTTACTGGATCGCCACTTTCGCGAGCTAGCGCGACCCCGCGCCATTGGCGATGAAGACAACAGAGGCCAGCTCGTTGCGCGAATATTTGTGAAGAGAGACAGTGTCACTGCATCGGCTTCCGGGTATTCAACCCTATGAGCCAGAAGTTCCGCCGCGGCGCGCTTGCACTAGCAAGCACATAGCTTGCACTGTACTGTGGCGGCAGACACAAAGGAGTGCCCGATGCTGGTGAAGTCGATGAAGACTTTGGCGGACGCGCGCAATGGCGCCCTGACCGCCGCTTATCGTGCCGGACTGCGATCACGCACCTTCCGGACCGCGTCGTTGAACGCTCCCACCGCGCCCCTCGAGATCATTCCGGTCACCACCGTCGACGGCACCCGCCTGCGAGTACACGCCTACGGCCCCGCCGACGGCGACGTCATCGTGCTGATCCACGGCTGGAGCTGCAGCATCGAGTACTGGAATCCACAGATCAACGCGTTCGCCGATCGCTACCGGGTGGTCTGCTACGACCAGCGCGGGCACGGCGCCAGCGATCTCGGGCGGCGCATGCCGAGCCGGGACACCCTCGCCGACGATCTGTCCGCCGTCCTCGACGCCACCCTGCGCCCCGGCCAGCGCGCCGTGCTCGCCGGGCACAGCATGGGCGGAATCACCGTGCAGGCGTGGGCAGCTCGCTACCCCGAGCAGGTCACCCGCCGCGCCTCCGCCGCCATCCTGCTGAACACCACCGCGGGCAACATCCGGTACGACACCGACCTACTCCCCCTGCTGAACAAGCAGCTCATCGTGCAGAACAAGCCGATCACACTGCTCGGCGCCCCCGTCCGGATGCCCACCTTCGTCTCCGAGTCGGTGCTGAGCAGCCCGGTCCCGCTGCCCGGCGGCTGGCTCGTCGGCGCGGTGCTCAAGGATCGCGTGATGAGCAAGCACGCCACCGCCGACGAGGTGAACTTCGCCCTCGGCATCGTCCGCTCCTGTCGCCCGCTGGCCCGCGGCAAGCACGCCGCCGCCCTGGCCGATCTCGACGTCAGCGACGGCGCCGCCCACCTGACCATCCCCACCACGGTCATCTCCGGCAGCCACGACCGGCTGCTGCCGGAGCGGATGGCCCGCCGCATCGCCGACACCCTGTCCCGCACCGGCCACCTCGCCGCCTACCACAGCTGGCCCACCGGCCACCTCGGCAATATCGAGGCCGCCGACCGCTTCAACGCGGAACTCGAGCTCGTCGCCCAACAGGCCACGCTGCGCACGGCCGTCGCGGGCTGACCCCACTCGTTCTCCTGGGCTGGTCAACGGCGCCCAGCCCAGGAGCAACAGCCACGCACCGATTACTTCCGCGATTCGACGTCGTCCCTACTGCTGAGTAGCCAATCACCCCTCGGCAGAAGAGGTTTCCCGAATGTTGATCATCGCCGGTTACACCGAAGTCGACCCTGCCCAGCGCGACGCATTGGTCAGCGCCTTCCACGACTTACTCAGCCGCTGCCGCTCCGCCCCCGGCTGCCTCGACTGCGCCATCACCGCCGACCCCATCGACCCCGGCCGCGTCAACATCCTCGAACGCTGGGACACCCCCGAAAACCTCGAAGCCTGGCGAGCCGAAGCCAACGCCCCCAACCCCCGCATCCCCACCAAGAACACCCACGTCAAGAAGTACACCGTCACCGACGAACGCGATCCCTTCGACTAAGCACCGGCGACAACACCCCCACGTCACCGAACGGGACATGGTGGCGGCCGCTGCGGCGTGTCAGCGCCATCAAGTCCCGTTCGACGAGCTGCCGGTTAGGGCGGCGAGCTTGGCGGATAGGACGGCGCGCTCGCGGGCGTTGGCGCACAAGGTGATTGCGCGGGTCAATTCGGTGCGGGCTTCCGTTATTCGGCCTAACTGGGTCAGTAGTTCGCCGCGTATGGTTGGCAGCAGGTGTGAGCTTGAAAGTGCTGGGGCAGAACTTAACTCGTCGACGATTGGTAGTGCGGCGGCTGGTCCCTGTGCCATTGATATCGCCACCGCGCGATTGAGGTCGACTACCGGGGAGGGGGCTAGGTGGCCGAGGGCTTCGTAGAGCAGCACGATGCGGTCCCAGGCTGTCTCCTCGACTGAGGGTGCTACAGCGTGACATTCGGCGATCGCGGCCTGTAGGCCGTAGGCGCCGAGGCCTCGGCCGACCCGGCTCGCGCGATCCAAGGCGGCGCGGCCGCGGGCGATGGCGGCGCGGTCCCAGCGACGACGGTCCTGCTGTGCCAGCAGGACCGGGTGTCCGTCCGGTCCGGTGCGGGCGGGGAAGCGTGCCGCGGTGAGCTCGAGGAGCGCCAGAAGTCCTTGTGCCTCAGGCTCGTTCGGCACCAATCGAGCGAGCACCCTGGCCAGTCGTTGTGCTTCGCCCGCGAGTTCGGACCGGATCAGCTCGGCTCCGGAACTGGCTGAGGATCCCTCGGTGAAGATCAGATACACCACGTTGAGCACCGAGGTGAGCCGCACGGCCCGCTCCTGCGCCGACGGCACCTCGAACCGCACCTTGGCCGCGGCCAGCGTCTTCTTCGCCCTGGTGATGCGGGCCTGCACGGTCGCGGTCGGCACCAGGCACGCCCTGGCGATCTCGTCGCTGGTCAGACCGCCGACGACGCGCAGCGTGAGCGCGACCCTGGCGTCTCGGGACAGCGTCGGATGGCAGGAGATGAACATCAGCGCGAGGATGTCGTCATCGATCTGGTCCGGATCCCACAGCACGTCACCGGCTGCCGGCTCGGCCGGTTCGCTGCCCGAGACGGCACCGCCCTCGCCCAGGTTGTGGGCGAGCGCGGTGTACCGGTCATCGAGGGCGGACCGCCGCCGGAACGTGTCGATGGCCCGCCGCCTGCCGACGGTGAGCAGCCACCCCGCGGGATTGTCCGGTACCCCGTCGCGCGGCCAGGTCACCAGCGCTTCGGCCAGCGCCTCCTGCGCAAGGTCTTCGGCGAGCGAGAAATCGCCGGTGTAGCGCGCCAGCGCACCGACAATCCGCGCGGATTCGATCCGCCAGACGGCGGCGACGGCCTCACGACCAGTGTGCTCGGCCATCGCCCGCAGTCCCGCTCAGAGCTGGCCGGTGGCTTCGCGCCACGCCCGTTCCTTCTGAATCCACTCGTTGTCCTGCGGGAATTCGTCGATCGAAGAAACCCGCCTGATCTCGGTCTTGAAGCCCGGACTGGCCATCGGCATGCGCTTGGCCCACTCGATCGCCTCCTCCTTCGACGCCACATTGAGGATGTAGAAGCCGCCGAACAGCTCCTTGGTCTCACCGTAGGGTCCGTCGGTGACGATGGGCGGCTCAGCGGAGTAATCGACGACCACACCCTCGGCCGGAGCCTCGAGCCCCTCGGCCGCGAGCAGCACCCCGGCCCGGATCAGCTCCTCGTTGAACCGCCCGACCGTCTCCAGCATCTTGTCGAAGTCGACCTCCCCCATCCCCGCGTAAGCCTCGTCCGTCGCGCGCATCACCAGCATGTACTTCATGGTTTCCGTCTCCTCGGTTCATCCGGGTCCCATCTGGACCCTTTCACCCTTAGGTCGAACGGGTGACACCAGAGATCGACACGCCCTCGAAATTTCTTTCCGGGCACCGAGTCCGCCTAGAGCCGATCGCCTGATCGATGATGACGAAAAAGCCCCCGCATGCGAATCCGCATGCAGGGGCAACTGAACCTGAGCCGCCTGCGAGAATCGAACTCGCGACCTTTTCATTACGAGTGAAGCGCTCTACCGACTGAGCTAAGGCGGCGTGCCTTTCGGCGTGGCGAGTCTATCGTCTTGGCGGGTGGATCGCGAAAACGGGTGGTCACCGGGGGCGGTGTCAGGTGGATTGGGCGGCCATCAGGGCGGCGGCTAGGGCGGCCAGGGCGAAGCGGGGTTTGACGTTCACGTCCAGGGCTTCGCGGCAGGCCAGGACCGCGTCGATAGATTTGAGTAGGCCCTCCGGGCGGACCCGGTCGGCCAGGTCGTGGATCTGGTCGGACATGTCGGGGTGGGTGAGGGCGACGCCGGAGCCGTTGCGGGCGGCGCCGAAGCGGACGGCGAGCGCGTCGCGGTAGACGCCGGCGACGTCGATGAGGGCGCGGTCGAGGGAATCGCGGCCGGTGCGGGTGGCGCGTGACTTCTGGCGGCGCTCCAGGTCTTTCAGCACGCCCGCGGAACCGCGGGTGGCGCCAGCGGCGCCCTTGCCGGTGCCGCCCGCGCCCATCGCGGTGGCCAGTTCTTCGCGCTCGCGGTCGTCGCGGCCCGCGCTCATCTGTTTGGCTTCGTCGTCGGCGGCCTTGACCAGTTCGTCGGCGGCGGCATAGGCGGCGCCGGGCTTCGAGGCGGCGGCGACCAGGGCCAGTGCGCGTTGCCTGCGTTCGCGTGCCTCGGCGTCGGTGGCCAGGCGGCGGGCCCGGCCGACGTGTCCGCCGCTGATCGAGGCCGCCCAGTTCGCGGTCTTCTCGTCGAGCTTGTCGCGTTCCCGCAGTACCCGCGCGATGGCGGGCACCGAGGGTGTCACCAGGTGCACGTGCCTGCAGCGGGAGCGCAGGGTCACCGAGATGTCCTCCGGGTCGACCGACGGCGCGCACAGCAGGAACACCGTCCGGTCCGGCGGCTCCTCGACCACCTTCAGCAGCACGTTGCCTGCGGCCTCGGTCAACCGGTCGGCGTCCTCGATGACGACCACCTGCCACCGGCCGGTACTCGGCCTGCGCGAGGCGATCTGCACGATCTCGCGCATCTCCTTGGTGCTGATGCTCAGGCCCTCCGGGATCACCCGGCGCACGTCGCCGTGCGTACCCGCCATGGTGGTGGTGCAGGCATGGCAGCGGCCACACCCAGGGCTGCCGGGATCGGTGCATTGCAACGCGGCCGCAAAGCACAGCGCCGCAACGGATCTCCCCGATCCGGGCGGGCCGGTGAACAGCCACGAATGCGTCATCGCCCCTTGGACGACCTCCGCGCGGGCCGCGACCGAGGCGGTCGTGAGCGCGGACTCGACCGCATCCTGGCCGACCAACCGATCGAAGACACCTGCCACGCCGTACACCCTAGCCGCCCGCACCGACACGGATCGCCCGGTCGGGTCCTGGCGACGCGCACGCGGGTATTGACCGTGCCGACCGCCGGGCGGATCCTCGAGAAGGAGGTGGAATCACCGTGAGAATCCTGTTGATCACCGGCGATGCGGCCGAAGACCTCGAGGTCATGTACCCGTATCAGCGCCTGCTCGAAGAGGGCCACGAGGTGCACATCGCGGCCCCCGCGGTCAAGCAGCTGCAGTTCGTTGTGCACGACTTCGTCGATGGCTTCGATACCTACACCGAAAAGCTCGGGCACAGTTGGCCGGCCGACGTCGCGTTCGCCGATGTCGATCCGGCCAGCTACGACGCGTTGGTGGTGCCGGGCGGCCGGGCACCGGAGTACCTGCGCAACAACCAGGACTGCCAGCGCCTGGCACGGCACTTCGCGGAGGCGGGAAAACCCATCGCCGCGCTGTGCCATGGACCGCTGATCCTTGCTGCCGCAGGCGTTCTGGTCGGCCGTTCGTGCAGCGCGTACCCGGCGTTGGCCCCGGATATCGAGGCGGCCGGGGCCGAGTTCGTGGACAGCGAGGCCTACGTCGACGAGAACATCGTCACTGGCCGCGCCTGGCCCGATCATCCCGCGTGGATGCGTGAATTCCTCAGGGTGCTCGGCAAGTAGCGCGGTAATCCGTTCGCGGGTCGCGCGTTTCGGACCATAGGGCCCGGCGCCCGACCCGCGAACTCAGGAATTCCCGACGCCGGTCTTCTTCGCCGCCGTCTTCTTCGCGGCGGTCTTCTTCGCGACCGTCTTGGTGGTCGTCGACTTGCTGGCCGTCGCCTTCTTGGCCGCGGTCTTCTTCGCCGCGGTCTTCTTCGCCGCGGTCTTCTTGGCGGGTGCCTTCTTGGCCGCGGCCTTCTTCTTAACCGGTCCGCGCGCCCGGCGATCCGCGAGCAGTTCCATCGCCCGCTCCGGGGTGATCGACTCGATCTCGTCGCCCTTGCGCAGCGTGGCATTGGTCTCGCCGTCGGTGACGTACGGACCGAAACGTCCGTCCTTGATCACCATCGGCTGGCCGGAGGCCGAGTCGTTGCCCAACTCGCGCAACGGCGCCGCGGCGGACGCCTGCCGTCCGCGCCGCTTCGGCTCGGCGTAGATCTTCAGCGCCTCGTCGAGCGTGACGTCGAAGATCTGATCCTCACTGGTGAGCGAACGAGAGTCGGTGCCCTTCTTCAGATATGGGCCGTAGCGACCGTTCTGCGCGGTGATCTCCTCACCGGAGGCCGGGTCCGCGCCGACCACGCGCGGCAACGAAAGCAGCTTGAGCGCGTCGTCGAGCGTGACGGACGCCAGATCCATCGACTTGAACAGCGAACCGGTGCGCGGCTTGGGCGCGGCCGCCTTCTTCGCCGTCTTCTTGGCGGGGGCCGTCGTTTCCTCGGCGGCGGGCTCCGGGAGCACCTCGGTGACGTACGGGCCGAAACGTCCTTCCTTGGCGACGATTTCGTGCCCGGACGCCGGATCGATGCCGAGCGAGCGGCCCTCCTGCGGCGTCGAGAACAGCTTCTCGGCGACCTCGATGGTCAGCTCGTCCGGCGGCAGATCATCGGGCAGATTGGCCCGCTGCGAGACCGAATTGCCTTCGGGGTCATCGGGATTGATGACCATCCGCTCCAGATACGGTCCATACCTGCCGACCCGGACGACGACGTCGCGTCCCTCGTCGTCGGCAAAGAGCTTGATGGAGTTGATTTCTCGCGCATCGATGTCGTCGAGTCGCTCGCCGACCATCTTCTTCAGCCCGCCCGAGCGCGCGACCGAACCCTCGGCGCCGGTCTGGCCGCCGAAATAGAAGCTGGACAACCAACTTCCGCGCTGCTCGCGGCCACCGGCGATAGCGTCGAGGTCGTCCTCCATGCCCGCGGTGAAGTCGAAGTCGACCAGCCTGCCGAAATGCTCTTCCAGCAAACCGATCACGGCGAACGCCACCCACGACGGCACCAGCGCGCTGCCGCGCTTGTACACATAGCCGCGGTCGAGGATCGTCTTGATGATCGACGCGTAGGTGGAGGGTCGGCCGATGCCGAGCTCTTCGAGCGTCTTGATCAGCGACGCTTCGGTGTATCTGGCGGGCGGATTCGTGCTGTGCCCATCGGGATTCAGCTCGACCGCGGTGACGCCCTGGCCCTCGTCGAGCGCGGGCAGCCGGGATTCGGCGTCGTCGGATTGACCGCCTGCCTCCTCGTCCACGCTCTCCACGTAGGCCTTCAGGAAGCCAGCGAAGGTGATGGTGCGACCCGATGCGGAGAACACGCATTCCTCGCCGGTGGCCGCGGTGCCGGTGATGCGCAGCGTGAGCGTGGTACCCCTGGCGTCGGCCATCTGCGAGGCAACCGTGCGCTGCCAGATCATCTCGTAGAGCCGGAACTCGTCGTTGTCCAGGCGCGCGTGCAACTGGCCCGGGGTGGCGAAGGTGTCGCCGGACGGGCGGATCGCCTCGTGTGCCTCCTGCGCGTTCTTCACCTTGCGGGTGTACTGGCGGGGTGTCGGATGCACGTACTCGGCGCCGTACAGCTGAGTCGCCTGCGAGCGCGCCGCGGCGATCGCCGACTCGGACAGCGTGGTCGAGTCGGTACGCATATAGGTGATGTAGCCGTTTTCGTACAGCCGCTGGGCGACCCGCATCGTGCGCTCGGAGTTGAAGCGCAGCTTGCGCCCGGCCTCCTGCTGCAGCGTCGAGGTCATGAACGGCGGGTACGGCTTACGCGTGTACGGCTTGGCCTCCGCGGAGGAGACCACCAGGTCGGCGCCGTCGAGGGCCTGCGCCAAGCGGTGCGCGTAGGCCTCGTCCAGCACGACCACCCCGGAGGCGGTCTTGAGCTGGCCATCCGAGCTGAAGTCACGACCGGTCGCGACGCGCGCACCGGCCACATTCACCAGTCGCGCCCCGAAGGTCCTCGGGTTGCTGGTGTCACCGTCTTCGCCGGGGCCCGCGTCGAGTTTCGCGGCGATGTCCCAGTATTCGGCCGAGCGGAACGCCATCCGCTCGCGTTCCCGCTGGACGATCACCCTGGTGGCGACCGACTGCACCCGGCCTGCCGAGAGCCGGGGCATGACCTTCTTCCACAGCACCGGACTGACCTCGTAGCCGTACAGCCGGTCCAGAATGCGGCGGGTCTCCTGCGCGTCGACCAGATCGTTGTCGAGGTCCCGCGTGTCGGCCGCGGCCGCTTGGATGGCCGACTCGGTGATCTCGTGGAACACCATCCGCCGGACCGGGACCTTGGGCTTGAGCGTCTCCAGCAGGTGCCAGGCGATCGCCTCGCCCTCCCGGTCGGGGTCGGTGGCGAGATAGAGCTCGTCGGCGTCCTTCAGCAAGCTCTTGAGCTCGGCGACCTTGGCCTTCTTATCGGGGCTCACCACATAGATGGCCTCGAAGTCGTGGTCCACGTCGACGCCGAGGCGCGCCCAGGACTCACCCTTGTATTTGACGGGAACGTCCGCCGCCCCACGCGGCAGGTCCCGGATATGACCCACCGAGGCCTCGACCGTGTAGTTACGGCCTAGATAGGGGGCTATCTTGCGGGCCTTGGTTGGGGACTCGACGATCACGAGACGACGCAGGGGACGGCCCTGGTCGGCTGCACCGCGGTCTCGTGTTGCCACCGGCGAATACACCTTTCCTGTCGACCCGCGCTGACGCTTTTCGGCGCTGTGCGCGGCTGGGGCAAGCGGGGACGACGGCTGGGCGTCGCCACCAGACACGTTTATACCTTGACGCTACGTGTGGTCGAGTGCTTGCGACTTGAACCACAGAGCGTACGCGCGTCACTGCGAATCAGTATGCCTTGTGTTCAGGCCTCGGCTGCGCCACGGCGTGTTCACAACGCCCTGACCCGAGTCGCGGGGTGTGTTTTTGCCCCAGATATAGCTCGTCCCCCACCTCCGGGTTACCGGCGGTGAGGGACGAGAGTGGGATGGCGTCGCTCAGCTGAGCGCGCGAACTCCGGTGGCCTGCGGGCCCTTGGTGCCCTGGCCGACCTCGAACTCGACCTTCTGGTTCTCTTCGAGGGTGCGGAAGCCCGAACCCTGAATTTCGGAGTAGTGGACGAAGACGTCAGCGGAGCCGTCCTCGGGCGCGATGAAGCCGAACCCCTTCTCCGCGTTGAACCACTTCACAGTTCCCTGTGCCATTCTGTTCCTTCTCTTTTCTTACCGGAACGGCGGACAACTGGGTTCGTCCACCGGGCCCGTTCCGACCGCTGTACTGTTGGTTCCCCCTGCAGGAAAGCACCAAGCACACCGTTCGCAACATCGATCCTGCTGACGGTTTGGACTTTGGATCCGACCCTCGAACACAGAAGCTTGCGACCAGGAACCAGTGAACCATGTCTCCGAGCAATTCAACAGTCGAGTTACCGACAATTTGCAAAAAAGTTGATCTTGCGAATGCGCAGGTGAGGGACACAATGCCAGAATCCAGACTTGCGGTTCGTTTGCCTCCCGATAACCGAGTGGGCGTATGGCAAACAGCCTGTGACCCAGGTCGCTATTTGGTATCGAATTGGCAGGTAGAGCTTCCTAACCGTGCACGTTTCACACTTTCTCAACGTGTCGCGGCGCGCGTCGCATGAATCCGACGAGCTCGACCGCCCGTACCGCACTCCCTAACGGCCTCGGCTATGGGACATCGTTGCTGAATCGTGTCCTAGCCGGCGCACCCTCCGACGACCCTCGGCTAACCCATGTCGTCGAGCTACCCGCACGCGCCGCCGAGGTCACCACCTGGCCCGATTGGACATCGCCAGAGGTGATCTCGGCATTACAGGACACCGGCGTCGCCGCGCCGTGGAGTCATCAGACCCGCACCGCCGACCTCGCCTTCGGCGGCGCCAACGTAGTGGTCAGCACCGGCACCGCCTCCGGCAAGTCGATGGGATATCAGCTGCCGGTATTGACCGCGCTGCGTGAAGACCCACGTGCCACCGCTATTTATCTGGCACCGACCAAAGCACTCGGCGCCGATCAACTGCGGGCCGTTGGCGCGCTGACCCACGAGGGACCGCTGCGCGATATTCATCCGGCCACCTATGACGGCGATACGCCCGCCGAGATCAGGCAGTGGGTGCGAGCGAACGCGCGCTGGGTTTTCACCAACCCCGACATGCTGCATCTCGGCATCCTGCGCTCGCATCAACGCTGGGCGCGGGTGCTGCGCAGGCTGCGATACATCGTTGTCGACGAATGCCATGCCTATCGCGGCGTTTTCGGTTCCCATGTGGCGCTGGTGCTGCGCAGGCTGCGCCGGATCGCCGCACGTTACGGCGCCGATCCGGTGTTCGTGCTCTGTTCGGCCACCACCGCGGAGCCCGCGGCCGCCGCCTCCCGGCTGATCGGGGCGCCGTGCGTCGCGGTCACCGAGGACGGGTCGCCGCAGGGGCCACGCACCGTCGCACTGTGGGAGCCGCCCCTGCTCACCGCGATGACCGGGGAAAACGGTGCACCGGTCCGGCGGGCGGCCACCACGGAGGCCGCGCGGATCATGGCCGACCTGGTGGTCGAGGGCGCGCGAACGCTGACCTTCGTGCGGTCGCGACGGGCCGCCGAGCTCACCGCGATGGACGCGCGACGGCTGCTGAGCGATGTCGATCCGGGCCTGGCCGAGCGCGTCGCCGCCTATCGAGCCGGGTATCTGGCGGAGGATCGGCGCGACCTGGAGACGGCCCTGTCCGACGGTTCACTGCTCGGCGCGGCGACCACCAACGCGCTCGAGCTCGGGGTCGATATCGCCGGGCTCGATGCCGTGGTGATCTGCGGTTTTCCCGGGACGGTCGCGTCGTTCTGGCAGCAGGCCGGGCGGGCGGGGCGGCGCACCCAGGGGTCGTTGGTGCTGCTCGTGGCCAGGGACGATCCGCTGGACACCTACCTTGTGCACCATCCGGAAGCGCTGCTGGACAAGCCCGTCGAGGCCACGATCACGGATCCGCGCAACCCTTATGTACTCGGTCCGCAGTTGCTGTGCGCGGCATTGGAACTGCCGCTCACCGATGTCGAGGTGGATGAGCTCGGCGCTCGCGAGGTGCTCACCGGCCTCGCCGAGAAAGGGCTGATCAGGCGGCGCGCGGTCGCGGGCGACGCGGATCGCGGGCGCTGGTACGTCACGGCGGAGACACAGCCGCACGATGCCGTCGATGTCCGTGGCGGGATCGGTACGCCGGTGGCCATCGTGGACGGGGAGACCGGCCGATTGCTGGGTACGGCCGATGCCGGGCGGGCGCCCGCGACGCTGCATCAGGGTGCTGTTCATCTGCATCAGGGCGAGACCTATGTCGTCGACGAGCTGGATCTCGAGGACGGTGTCGCGTTCGTGCATGCCGCCGAACCGGGGTGGACCACGAGCGCGCGCTCGGTCACCTCGATCGCCATCGACGCGATGACCGATCAGCGCCGCCACGGCCGGGTGATGACCGCATTGGCACAGGTCAGGGTGACCAGTCAGGTGGTCGGGTATCTGCGCACCCTGGTCACCGGCGAGGTGCTGGACCTGGTTGAACTCGACATGCCCGAGCACACGTTGCCGACCCGGGCGGTGCTGTACACGGTCAGCCCGGAGTTGTTGGCGCTGGCCGGAATCGACACGGCGGACGTGCCCGGTGCGCTGCATGCCGCCGAGCACGCGGCGATCGGACTGTTGCCGCTGGTGGCGACCTGTGATCGGTGGGATATCGGCGGGGTCTCCACCGCCGAGCACCCGGACACCGGCCTGCCGACGGTGTTCGTCTACGACGGCCAGCCGGGCGGTGCGGGCTTCGCCGAGCGCGGGTTCGCCCAGCTGCAACGCTGGCTCTCGGCGACCCTCGCCGTCATCGAGTCCTGCTCCTGCGCGGCGGGCTGCCCGTCCTGCGTGCAGTCGCCCAAGTGCGGAAACGGGAACCACCCGCTCGACAAGGCCTGCGCGGCACGATTACTCACCGCGGTGCTGGCCGAACTGTCGGTCGGATGACGCTGCCGAGCTCGGTCCGTGGCGGGACCGAGCTCCGTATGTGCTCGAATGTCGACCTGACCTGCGCAATCACCACCACGGGCGGCCGGAGCCCTTGCGGACCGCGGTCCGGGCACGGTAGCGGATTAAAGAGGAATTTATTCAGGTTAACTGCGCTATTGCCACATCGCCGCCTGCGTACATGCGCATTCATTCGATTCTTTATCCGCGTGTCTGCGGACAATTGTGCCGTCTGAAATTATTTGGCCAGGGGAATTGCCGATTCCCGCCACTCGCGACAACACCGGAGCGCCATCCGCACTTAGGGTTTTCTCAGTCTTCTACCGGTCCGGCCCGTGCGACAGCGCGCACCATGCGTACTCCTAACAGACCCATTGGTACATTCCTGTTAACAATCACAGTTGCGTCCCACTCGGCGACTTCGCACCCTTCCATCCGCACCCCCATCCGCAGCGCGATCGCACCCGCCTCCGTGCACCCCGCATCGCCCCCTTCAGCCAATGCCCCCGCCGCCGCGAGCGCCGCCAAATCCGCAGCCGCCTGCGCCCGATGCCGAGTGACAACCACCACACCCACCTGCCCGACCATCAGCGTCGCCGCGATGAGCCCAGCCAGCGCAAGACACGCGAACACCGTCGCCGCCCCACCATCACTTCGAAGTCTCGCCAGCACACCCACCCCTACCCCTGCGTTTCGGCTGCCACTACGCGGCCACCGATGCCCAGGAAGAGCCGAGCGCACGCAGCGACGACACCACTCGCACGCTGACGCGCTCACGGTGTTGTCCCTGGCTCGCGGGAGGCGATGGCGTCGGCGTGGAGGGTGAGCATGGGTAGGAGCGGGGTATGGGTGGTGACCCGGGCGATTATGTGGTTGCCCTCGGTCTGCACTGAGATGGCCGCGGCTGGGGGTGCGACGCGGCGGGCCGCTGAAATCGCGTTCGCTGCGTCGCCGCGGGCGGACAGGCGAGCTGCTTCGCGGGCGGCGTCGACACAGCGCACCTGAGTCGACGCCGCCAGCAATGCTCCGATACACAGCACGACAGCGACGATCAGGGTGGCGAGGGCGATCGCCGCCTCCACCGTCACCGAGCCTCGATCATCACCGATCGACGTTGTGCCACAACGTCTTCCCTTGCACAGCGCGGTTGCTACACGGCGGTGTTGAGTGCCCGATCGATGATCTTCGTCAGCGCGTTCACAATGCTGTCGCCGGTCACCACCCCGTAAAGCACGGCCCCGAACGCCGCGGCGGCGATGGTGCCGATCGCGTACTCCGCCGTGCTCATCCCGTCGTCCGCGACCACCGCGTGCATGATTCGCACACGCAGCTCCATATATACAGCCCCCAAGCCGTGGCTCGCGTGGCTCGCCATTCGCTCGATTCGCACCTGATTCCCCTCTCACCTCATCCCACGCGGCCGATCCGCGCGGGAATGCTCCGATGGGCCTGGTCCGCGCGTGCAGGGCATCGACAACTCGCTCGCTCACCACCCCGCCTCTTGGACGAGCAGTTCCGCCAAACCCGAGGACGCACTGAGCTGTCCGCCCCCATCGCCGACGCTCGCGCACGATCGCGGTTCGCTCACACCGGCTCACAGCAGCCCACCGCCGAGCACCCGGCCCGCCAATCCGATCACCACCGGGACGATGCCGAGGCAGACGAATGCCGGTAGGAAGCAAAGCCCCAGCGGTCCGCCGATCAACACGCCGGCTCGCTCGGCTCGTGCCGCGGCGGCGTCCTCTACCGCGGCCCGGCGTTGTTCGGCCAGTTCCCCGACCGCGACGGCCAGCGAGGCACCCGACCGCGCCGACCGCCGCGCCATTCGCGCCAACGACTCGATCTCCTCGGCACCCGCGCGCCCGGCCCCGTCTACCGCCACGCGTTCCCATGCTGTCGCGGCATCGGCACCCAGCGCCAGCAGATCCGCGGCCCGTCGCAGCGCCTCTCCCAACGGTTCCGGCGCACCAGGCGCCACGGCGCGCGCCGCCCCCGCCATCGGCAGTCCAGCCCGCAGACACGCGGCCAACAGGTCGAACACCGACGCCGTCGCGAGCGGATCCAGCTTCTGCTTCGCCGCTGGCACAACGACTTGCGCCACCTCCGGCGCGCGAAGCGCCCGCAGCCGACGACTCACCGCGACCCGGCCCGGCAACAGGATCAGCGCGATCGCAAGCAACAAAATCGGCAGTACCGGATAACCTCCCGCCAGCTCCACTTTGGGCCTCCTCGCACGAATGGGCTTTGAACGCTGAGGAATTCGGATCCGCAGGGTGGAAGTCCGTGACTCGCACCGAATCCGCTACACCGGTCTCGACGGCCAGCCGCATCGGTCGTGCACGGACGCACATCTCGAACGACGTTGACGCGCAAACCGAAGGCGCCGAACGAGGCCGGCCACCGGGACGGCCCGACGCGCCATCGGCAGAACTCGTGTCCAACCGCGCCGGCCGAACTGCGGCACGCCACGACTCCATATAGGAAAGTCCCAGCGCCGCAACAGCATTCACTCGCCGAGTAATCGAGCGGTCGCGCAGACGAGGACAAGGTTGTTTCATACGAGCACCTTTCGCGTGATGGCATCGGTCCACAGCAAGCCGGCGCACGCGAGGGCGGCGCCTAGCGGCAGCAGCACCGTGCCTGCCGACGAGGTGAAGAGGACACGCAGTGGGGCGGCGCCCATCAGTTGGCCTAGGCCGATGCCGAGGACAGGTAGCGCGGCCAGGACGGTGGCGGTGGCGCGGGCGCCTGCGAGGGCGGCGGTGGTGCGGCCGTGGAAACGGATGCGGCCCACCAGGTCCGCGCGTGCGGCGGACAGCAGCTCGGCGAGCGCGAGTCCGTGCTGCTCGGCCACCTGCCATGCATCGGCGATGCGGGACAGCTCGCCGGCCACGATGGAGTCCGGATGTCGCAGCCCCTCGGCCGCGGAACCGCCCAGCCTGCTGCGCCCGGCGCTCACCGCGAACACCGTGGCGGATTCGCCCCGTGCCTCGCTCGCCGCTACCTCGGCCGCGGCACTCGGATGAGCGCCGACCCGCAATTCGCCGATCACCGCCTCTAACGCGTCGAGCAGGTGGGCGCATTCGACGTTCCTGCGCCGATCCCGACCCGTGCGACGGATGCGGAACCCCACTGTCCCCACCACCGTGGCCGCCGCAAGAAACGGACCGAGCCCGAATACCAGCACGGTCACGACCCCGCCACCGGCAAAGCAGCGAAGTATCTTGTCGCGCCGGACTTTTCGGGCCTCGATCGGCTTCGCGAACAGACCGTCGAATCGACGACGCGCACCGGACGTGGGCGCCGCGAGCAGTGCGAGCGCGAGACACATCAACGCGACACTCATCGGCAGGCCCATCCGATTCGGCCGGCGATCATCGTTCGAGCCTTTCGTCGAGGAGTCGGGCCAAGTCGGCGGCGGCGGGTGCCGGGGCGGATTCGTGCCACGCGGGCGCGATATGGACGCGGCCGTCTTCGTCGCGGTGGACGAGGCCGATCTCGCGGAGACCTCGGGAGCCGTCGGGTCGGCGGTGAACGTGCAGGATGATCTGGACCGCGGCGGCGAGTTGGCTGTGCAGGGCGACGCGATCCATTCCGCCAAGGGCCGCAAGGGCTTCCAGACGGGCCGGTACTTCCAGTGGAGAGTTCGCGTGCACCGTTCCGGCGCCGCCGTCGTGGCCGGTGTTCAGTGCGGTCAGGAGGTCGACAACCTCAGCGCCTCGGACCTCGCCGACGACGATACGGTCCGGTCGCATGCGCAGTGCCTGTCGCACCAGGTCGCGGACGGTCACCGCGCCGACGCCCTCGACGTTCGCGGTGCGCGCGACGAGCCGCACCACGTGCGGGTGCGGTGGTGCGAGTTCGGCGGCGTCCTCCACGCAGATGATCCGCTCGCTGGGTTCGACCTTGGCGAGCAGTCCGGAAAGCAGCGTCGTCTTGCCCGCGCCGGTGCCGCCGACCACCAGGAACGCCAGTCGTGCCCGAATGACCTGCTCCAGCAGTCGCTTTGCGTCGGCCGGTACCGCGCCCGCCGCCGCCAACGCGTCCAGGCCCTGGGTGGCGGGCCGCAGCACGCGCAGCGAAAGGCAGGTGCCACCGTGGGCGACCGGCGCGAGCACGGCATGTAACCGCACACCGAACGAATCACCCAGCGCCGCTCCGGTTCCGGACAGCCTGCCGTCCACCCACGGCTGGGCGTCGTCGAGCCGCCGACCGGCCGAAAGGGCAAGCCGTTGCGCGAGCCTGCGCACCGCGGCCTCGTCCGGAAACGTGATCGAGGTCTTCTCCAAGCCGTGGCCACGATCTATCCACACCGCGTCCGGGCCGGTGACCAGCACATCGGCGACCTGTGCATCGTGTAGCAGCGGCTCGAGCACCCCGGCCCCGGTCATCTCGGTCTGCAACAACCGCAGCGCCCGAAGCAGATCCGTATCACCGAGCACGCCACCTGCCTCCGCCCGAATGGCGGCGGCCACCTGTGCCGGGTCGGGATCCGCCGCCGCACCGGACAACCGCTCCCGCACCCGATCCAGCAGCTCGGAGGTCACCAGCGCACTCATCGTCGCCCCCGATTCGCAGCCGCACCCGCGCGATCCATCGTCTCGACGCGCCTGACCAGAGAGCCGCGCCCAGCCCGCATCACCAGTCGAATCGGCCGCTCGCCGTGCGGGCTCACCGGTCGCCGATTCATCGCCGCTGACCAACGGGTGCGCTCAACACATCGAGCACCGCGTCGGCGGCCTCGCGCAGCGGTCCGCGCCGGTGCACGGTGAGCCCGCCGCGTTCCAGGCGAGCCGCCAGACCCGTTTGGGCGCGGACGGCGGCGAGTAACGGGAGGTCGAGCACCTCCGCGACCTCTGGACCGCGCAGACCGCCAGGAGCAGGACCACGGACTATCAAGCCCTGGTTGGGGTTTCGACGCCCGATGTGGGCGGAAACCGCTTCCGCGGCGGCAACAGCGCGTAACCGTGCCGGGACGACCAGCACGACGAGGTCGGCGGAGTCGAGCATTTGATCGGCGTGCGGGCCGCGTTCGCCGGAAATGTCGCACACCACCAAATCGCCTGCGGCACGGCCTGCTTCGATAACGGCGCGAACGGCGGCGGGTCCGATCTCGCGTGGCAACCGGCCCGCACCGCAGCGGCCACAGGCTAGTACCGCCAAGCCTGGCGCCGCGGTGGGCAGGGCGGAGTGCAGTGCGGCGGCGGAGACTCTGCCGTCCTCGACGACCAGGTCCGGCCAGCGCAGCCCAGCGCTGGTTTCGATGCCGAGCAGCAGGTCGAGACCACCGCCGAGTGGTGCGCCGTCGACGAGCACGGTGTCGCGGCGGAACCCTTCGGCGGCGGATCGTAGCGCAAGCGCGGCGGCGAGAGTCGACGCCCCGGCCCCGCCGGCAGCACCCGCGACGGCGACGACAACACCGTCTCCTGTGCGGTGTTCGCCGTACTCAGCAAACATCTCGATAAGTCCTTCGGCGGCGCCGGGCAGCGCGATGACGCGCTCGGCTCCGACGGCCGCCGCGGCTTGCCAGTCGGGCAGTCCGGGTTCACCGTCGGTGACCAGGACAACGCCGACCCGGCGCAGATACCCGGCTTCGGCGGCCCGCAGCGCCGTGGCTGTGTCCAGGATCACCACGGGCGCTCCGGTCCACGCGTGCCTGCCGACGGGTAGCGACCGCTCGTCCAGGGCGCGTTCGGCCGCGGCGGCGACGCGGCGTACCTCGTCGCGCAGCCGGGGATCGTGCAGTAGCACGAGTGCCGGTGGCGGGCTGCTGTTGTCCGGCGCCACTTCAAGATTCATGCGGCTGAGCGTGGCGGAATTCGCGCGACGGCAGAAGGGGCGATGCGCCGATTGTGGATAACTCGGGGGTGTGGAGAACTTTTGCGTGCTGCGGCGCGGGATGCGCGGGCTGCCGACCAGGACGCGAACCGTCCTTTGAATAGAGGACGGCCCCAGCCGGGGGGGGAGGAGGCTGGGGCCGTCGGGTTCAGCCCCGGGGGGTCGGGCTGAACGCGCCTGGACCATGTCCAGGTGCCAGCAATACTACACCCAAGCCCCGCCCACAACGCAAGTCTGTCGCGGCAGAACTTTACGGCGAATACCTGCTCCGTGGCCGCGGGGCAAACTCCCCGCTCGCGGCCGAGGACGCGGCTCGGAAACCGCCGGGGGACGACACCGCCGCGGTCCCCAGTCGATCCCCAGTTCCGCACCGCGCGGAGCGCGCCCCGCGCGCGGCCGAGCGGACCCGGCGTACGCCTATGCTGGTCGAGTGGACTTACCCACCGCGGACGGACGCGTCGCCGCCTTCTTCGATCTGGACAAGACCGTGATCGCGAAATCGAGCACGTTCGTCTTCAGCAAGCCCTTCTACGCGCAGGGCCTGTTGAACCGCCGCGACGTGCTCGAAAGCAGCTACGCCCACTTCTTGTTCATGCTGTCCGGCGCCGACCACGACCAAATGGAGCGGATGCGCGCCCATCTCACGAACATGTGCGCCGGGTGGGACGTCGAGCAGGTGAAAAACATTGTGGCCGAGACACTTCACGAGCTGGTGGATCCGCTGATCTACGCCGAGGCGGCCGATCTCATTGCCGACCACAAGATCCGGGGCCATGACGTGGTGATCGTGTCGGCCTCGGGCGAGGAGATCGTCGGCCCGATCGCGGAGGTGCTCGGCGCCTCGCACACCGCCGCGACCAGGATGGTCGTCGCGGACGGCAAGTACACCGGCGAGGTCGAGTTCTACTGCTACGGCGAGGGCAAGGTCGCCGCGATCGAAAAGCTCGCTGCCAGTGAGGGTTACGATCTCGCGCGCTGTTACGCGTATTCCGATTCGGTCACCGATCTGCCGCTGCTGAGCGCGGTCGGCCATCCGACGGCGGTCAATCCGGATCGCAACCTGCGCCGCGAGGCGGTCGCCAAAGGCTGGCCCATCCTGACCTTTTCGAATCCGGTGTCGCTGTGGGCTCGCTTCCAGGCGCCGTCGTCCACCACCCTTGCCGCGACCGCGGTGGTCGGCTTGAGCGCGGTGCTGGCCGGCGCGATCAGCTATCGATTGCTGCGCCGGCGCAGCTGAGCCTTAGCCAACGCTCACCGCGCAGCGAGCCGTGCTGCTCGAGGGGAAGCGGGATGCTTGCCGAGGGAGTTTGCTGACGGAATGCACAGGAACTCGCGACCAGGCATTGAACCACGAAACGCCGATCAACACGCCGAAAATTCAATGTTTTACCAGCTATTGATGTGAGGGCCGTCACAGGGTAGAAAGGTAACTACGGAAGGTCGGAAGGCCAAGGCAGGACCGGAAGAGAAGGTTCAGTCTCCCAACCACCCTTCCCAGCACGGGCACCAGGCACCCACGCGGAGCGCGCCGCGACAAGGGCAGAAGCGTTGTGGGCCTGCGAAATCCGGGTCTTCGTCGGCGAAGGCCTCGCACAGGTTGCGGGGATGAACCGCCGGAGTTCGGACTATCGCCGAGGCCGTAAGAACACAACCCACCCAGCACGCTTGGTAACCGGGTAGTCCGTGCTACGCGGGCGGCGAGGTCGGCAACGACAACGCCGCCCGTTTTGATGTGTGCACTACCCCGACGCCGAATCGGCGATCGACGTGGCCTCGCGTGCACCGTCCGCCAGCGCACCGCAGCACAGCAGCACCCAGCTGCCCACCGCGTCGGCCGCACCACTTCCGAACGCCACGGCCGCATCGATATACGCCTGCCTGCGCCGCAGCCAGAAAACCTCGGGCACCCCCAGACTGTGCGGGTCCAGCCCACTCGACACCGCGACCAATCGCGAGGCCGCCCGCGCCACCACACCGTCGGCGGTCCCGAACGGCCGCAATGCGAGCAGTTCTCCGTGCACCACCGCCGCGATCACCGGCGCGGGCGCACTCGACCCGAGCACCGCCTGCACCAGCAGATCGAGCCGCTGCGCCACCCCGGCGTCCGCGCGCGGTCTGCCGAGCGATTCCTCGTCGGTCACCAGGTCGGCCGCGGCGAGCAGATGCAGCCGGGCCAGCGCCTGCAACGGCGCCCGCTGCCAGGTGCCGACCAGATTTCGCAGCGCGTCACCGTCCAAAGCCTGTCCGACCCGCAACGATCCGGCCAGTATCGGATCGCCGACCTGGCCGTCGGCGGGCAGCTCGGTGCTGCCGCCGTCGATGGCGGCGGAGGATCGGGCCGCACGCACCGCGGCCTCGGCGGCGGTGGTCGGCCAGCCGCGCCGGTTCGCCTGGTGCCGATGCACCTCGGCGAGCGCGTCGCGGGCACGGTCGGCGGCCGCGCGGACACCGGGGAGATCGACGAGAGGCTGTAGCGGATCGGTCACGGCTTACGAGGCTACTTGCGCCCGCGCGAACGCCGGACCCAGCCCGTTCCGGAGCCCCGATACTCAGCCCACGTTCACGCGTCCGTCAGCGAGCAGCTGGGGGACGCCAAAGGCGGCCGCCTCGACCCATCGGGTCGGGACGGCCGCCTCCGCTTGACCATCTCGGCTAGCCGAACCCTCAGCTCACCAACAGATCTCGGCCGGGGATGGCATCCAACAACCGGCGGGTGTACTCCTCGCGCGGATTGTCGAAGACCTCCTCGGTGGCCGCCGCCTCGACCACCTTGCCGGTCTGCATGACCAGCACGTTGTCGGCGATCTGCCGGACAACGGCCAGGTCGTGGGTGATGAACACATACGAAAGGCCCAGTTCGGCTTGCAGGTCGTTCAGCAGCCGCAGGATCTGCGCCTGGACCAGCACGTCGAGTGCGGACACCGCCTCGTCACAGACCACGACCTCGGGCGAGAGCGCGAGGGCACGGGCGACGGCGACACGTTGCCGCTGACCACCGGACAACTCGTTCGGGTACCGGCGCATCACGGTGGACGGCAGCGACACCTTGTCGAGCAGCTCACGCACGGTGGCCTCGCGCTCCTTCGGTGAGCCGATGTCGTGCGTGCGCAACGGCTCCTCGATGGTGCGGTAGATCGAGTACATCGGGTCCAGCGAGCCGTACGGGTCCTGGAAGATCGGCTGCACCCGGCGCCGGAACGCGAAGGCGCTCTTGCGATCCAGCTTCGCCACTTCCTTGCCGTCGAACATCACCTTGCCCGACGTGGGCTCGAGCAGGCCAAGGATCATCTGCGCGACAGTCGACTTACCCGAACCGGATTCGCCGACGATCGCGGTTGTGGTGCCGCGCCGCAGCCGGAACGAAACATCCTGCACCGCCATGAAGTCCGACGATTTCCAGGGCGCGCTGCCGCGGATCTTGAAGGCCTTGGTGAGGTTGTCGACGACAACCACATCGTCCGGGGCGCTGGTCAACTCGGTATCGGCGGCCACGATCTGCTCGGCCACCTGCACCGCCTGCTCGCGAATCTCGATGCGCTGCTTCACCGAAGACAGCCGCTGCGAGGCGAGCGAGGGCGCCGAGTTCACCAGCCGCTTGGTGTACAGATGCTGCGGTTCGCGCAGAATCTGCAGGGCCGGACCGGATTCCACCACACGCCCGCGGTACATCACGACCAGATGCTCCGCGCGTTCGGCGGCGAGGCCGAGATCGTGCGTGATCAACAGGACGGCGGTGCCGAGCTCGTTGGTGAGGCCGTCGAGGTGATCGAGGATCTGCCGCTGCACGGTGACATCGAGTGCCGAGGTCGGCTCGTCCGCGATCAGCAGCTTGGGGCGGCAGGCCAGACCGATGGCGATGAGCGCGCGCTGCCGCATACCGCCGGAGAACTCGTGCGGATACTGGTTCACCCGCCGCTCGCCGTCGGACATGCCTGCCTCGTGCAACAGCTCGATGGCCCGCTGCTTGGCTGCCTTGCCCTTGGCGATCCCGTTGGCCTCCAACGTCTCCCGGATCTGGAAGCCGATCTTCCACACCGGATTCAGGTTGGACATCGGATCCTGCGGGACCAGCCCGATCCCGTTGCCGCGGACCGCGACGACATCCTTCTTGGACGCCTTGGCGAGGTCTTTGCCGTCGAACATGATGGAACCCGAGGTCACCTGTCCGGTGCCGGGCAGCAGATCGATGATCGCGTGCGCCGTCGTCGACTTGCCGGAGCCGGATTCGCCGACGATCGCGACGGTCTGGCCCGGATACACCGAAAGGTTCACATCGCGGACCGCGGGGATCCGCTTGCCGTCCGAGGTGAAACAGACGTTCAGGTCCTTGATTTCGAGCAGTGGCGACTGTGCGCTGCGGAATTCGCTCATCGCTTCCTCGCCTTCGGGTCGAGGGCATCGCGCACGGCGTCGCCCAGCATGATGAAGCTCAGCACGGTGAGCGCCAAAGCCGCCGAGGGATAGAACAGGATCGCGGAGGAGCGGATCTCCTTCTGCCCCGAGGCGATATCGGCGCCCCAGGACACGATGGTGCGTGGCAACCCGACGCCGAGGTAGGACAACGTCGCCTCGGTGACGATGAAGACGCCGAGCCAGATCGTGGTGACCACGATCAGCGGGCCCGCCGCGTTCGGCAGCACGTGCCGAATCAGCGTGCGTATTCGGGAGACGCCCAATGCCTTTGCCGCCGTGACGTAATCACTGTTCTTCGCCTGGATCACCGCGCTGCGTGCGATCCGGGCCGCCTGCGGCCAGGTGAACCCGGCGAGGATGAGGATCACGGTCCAGATGGTCCGCGAATCGAGCAGCTGCATGATCACGATCGCGGCCAGCATCAGCGGGATCGCGTAGAAGATCTCGGCGACACGGGAGACCACCGAATCGAGGAACCCGCCGTAGAAGCCGGCCAGCGCGCCGAGCACGCCGCCGATCAGCACGAAGGCGATGGTGGAGCCGACCCCGGCCATCACCGAAGCCCTTGCGCCGTAAACGGTTCGGGCGTAGATGTCGCAACCCTGCTTGTCGAAACCGAACGGATGACCCCCGCCGCGCGGGGCCATGCTGAAGTCGCCGTTGCAGTACCGGGGATCCTGGCTGGTGAACAAGCCGGGCCAGATCACCACGACGAGCACGAACAGGATCATCAGCGCCGCGACGATGAAGATCGGATTACGCCGCAGCTGCCGCCAGGCGTCGTACCAGATGCTGCTCGGCGAGCCCTGGTCGACGACCATGTCGGTCGCGAGTACTTCGACCTCGTCGGGCGGCGCGACGAAGTAGGTCTGCCTACCGCGAGCCGCGCTCTCCGCGAGGTCGATTCCTTGTCCTTTGTCGAGGTCAGGCATAGCGGATCCTCGGATCGAGTACGGCGTAGAGGAGGTCGACGATCAGGTTCGAGACCAAGAAGACGATGATCAGCACCGTGACGAACGAGACGACCGTCGGCGGTTCGCCTCGGGTGATCGCCTGATAGAGCGTGCCGCCGACACCGGGGATATTGAAGATGCCCTCGGTGACGATGGCGCCACCCATCAACGAGCCGAGCTCGGCGCCGAGGAAGGTGATCACCGGGATCATCGAGTTGCGCAGAATGTGCACGGTCACCACCCGGCGCCTGCTCAGCCCCTTCGCGGTCGCGGTGCGCACGAAGTCGGCGGACATGTTCTCCGCCACCGAGTTCCGGGTCAGCCGCAGCACGTAGGCGAACGACAGCGACCCGAGCACGAATGCCGGGACAAGCAACTCGGTGAAACTCGCCTTGCCGGTGACGGTCACCGGCGCGATCCCCCACTTCACCCCGAGCAGGAACTGCGCGAGGAAGCCGACCACGAAGATCGGCACTGCGATCACGATCAGGCTGATGACCAGCATGGTCGAGTCGAACAGCTTGCCCTTGCGCAGGCCGGCGATCAGGCCGAACGCCACGCCGAACACGGCCTCGACGCACACCGCCATGGCGGCGAGCTTGATCGTGATGGGGAAGGCGCGCGCCAACTCCGCGCGCACCGGCCTGCCGGAGAAGGAGGTGCCGAAGTCGAAGGTGACGATGCCCTTCAGGTACAGCAGATACTGCATGAAGAAGGGCTGGTCGAGGTGGTACCGCGCGCGGAGTTGGGCCTCCACCGCGGGGGTCATCGGTTTGTCGCCGGCGAGCGCGTGAATCGGATCGCCGGGGACGAGGAATACCAGGGCATAGATGAGCAACGTCGCCCCGAGGAACACGGGGATCATTTGAAGCAGACGCCGCACGATATACCAGGCCATTTCGCCTCCTGGGTCAGTGGTGAGCCGCGCCGCCAGGGGCGGCGCGGCTCAATAGCGGCTACTTCTCGATGTTTTCGAAGGCGAACAGGCCGTTCCAAGCCAGCGGCGCGGCCTTCACCTTGTCCGATCGACCGGCGGAGGCGATGTAGTCGAGCACCGGGATGTCGGCCATCTGCTGCAGCATCATGGTCTGCGCCTGCGCGACGATCTTGTAGGACTCCGCCAAGGTCGGCGCGGCGAGCGCGGCGTCGAGCAGCTTGTCGAACTCCGGGACCTTCCAGTCGACGTTGTTCGTGGCCGAGTAGCTGTAGTACTGCGAGGTGAGGAACTGCAGCATGGTCGGGTAGTCGCCCTGCCAGCCGTAGCGGAACGCCTTGCCGATGGTCTTGGCGTTCACCTCGTCGCGGATGTTCTTGAAGGTCGGGTACGGGGTGCCGATGGCGTCGATGCCGAGCGTGTTCTTGATGCTGTTGGCAACGGCTTCGATCCAGGCCTGGTGGCCGCCGTCGGAGTTGTAGGCGATCTCGAAGCGACCCGACCACGGGGACATGGTGTTGGCCTGGGCCCACAGCTTCTTGGCCTCGTCGGGGTTGTACTTCAGGAACTCCGAACCGGGCAGGTCGCCGTTGAAGCCGGGCAGCGAGGCGGAGGTGAAGTCACGCGCGGGCAGCCTGGTGCCGTGGAAGATGTTCTCGCAGATCTGGTCTCGGTTGATCGCCATCGAGAGTGCCTTGCGGCGCAGCACACCCTCTTCGCCAGCGAAGTGCGGGACGTTGGTCTGGATACCGACGTGCTGGTTCTGCGCGGTCGGCTTGGTGATCGCCCGATCGCCGAGATCCTTCTTGTACGAGGTGATCGCGCTGTCCGGGATGGTGTCGAGGGTGTCCAGGTTGCCCGCGATCAGATCGGCGTATGCCGTGTCGAACGTCTGGTACATCACGAAGCGCAGGCCCTTGTTCTTGGGCACGCGGCCACCGTGGTAGTCCGGGTTCGCCACCAGGTCGATCTGCACGTTGTGCTGCCAGGCGCCGTTCTTCGCGAACTTGTACGGGCCGTTGCCGATCGGGTTCTCGCCGAACGCCTTCATGTCCTTGAACGCGGCCTCGGGCAGCGGGTAGAACGGCGCGTAGCCGAGTTCGGTTTCGAAGTCGATGGACGGCGACTTGAGCGCGACGGTGAAGGTCTTGTCGTCGATCACCTTCAGGCCCGACATCGTCTGTGCCGTCGGCTTCTCCGCCGACACCTCGTCGAACCCGACGATCGGGGTGAACGCGTAACTCTGCAGCTGAGCGTTGGTGCCGAGGGCGCCGTAGTTCCACGCGTCGACGAACGACTTCGCGGTCACCGCGCTGCCGTCGGAGAACTTCCAGTCCGGCTTGATGGTGATCGTGTAGTTCTTCCGGTCCGTCGTCTCGATCTTCTGCGCCAGTTCGTCGTGCGCGACGCCGTCTGCGTCGTAGTACTTCAAGCCCGCGAACAATCGGTCGACGACGCGGCCGCCCATGTTCTCGTTGGTGTTGGTGGGCACCAACGGGTTCTGCGGCTCACCGGCGTTCGTGGTGACGATGCTCGCGTCGGCACTGTCGTCCGACGAGCATGCCGACAGTCCGAGGCTCGTAGCCAGCAGTGCTGCCGCAGTCAGCGCCATTGCTCTGTTGAATCTCAACGCGTTCTCCCGATTTCGAGAAGGGCGGAATCCTTGGCACGCGCGTGAGGTCACCAGGCGCATGCCGGCACAAACCGCCTTGGGTGCCTCGCAGATTATCCACAAGAGCGTGCCTTGTCATCGGATTGACAAAGGTTCGTTCCACTTGTTACCAATCCGGCAACATGGCCGAAACACGAAAAACATCGCGCGAATATGACCTAATGGCCGGAACATTGCCTCTGTAGAGACCGTCCGGTGTCTCCGGGGCCGACCCTCCGTTGCGGATTACGCGACGGCGTGTCGAGACCGAAACCCGGTGAACAGACCGGACGCGGCGTAGGTCACAGTTGATTACTGTCGAACGTGCTGCGTTTGAATCGTGCGCTCAGGCTACGTGGAAAGAAGAAACGAGATGACCGAAACCGCCGACCACAGGGACTCCTACCCGCCGAGCGCGGAGTTCGCGGCCGCGGCGAACGCAGATGCCGCGCTCTACGAGCAGGCGTCGGCCGACCGCGACGCGTTCTGGGCCGAGCAGGCGAGTCGGTTGCACTGGCATCAGCCGTGGTCGCAGGTGCTGGACTGGAGCGACGCGCCGGTGGCGAAGTGGTTCGCCGACGGCAAGCTCAATGTCGCCTACAACTGCGTCGACCGGCACGTGCTCGATGGGCACGGCGACCAGGTCGCCATCCACTGGGAGGGCGAGCCGGGCGATTCGCGGGCGATCACCTACCGCGAGCTGCTCGCCGAAGTCAGCCGCGCCGCGAACTACCTCACCGAGCTCGGCCTCGAAGCGGGTGACCGCGTCGCCATCTACATGCCGATGGTGCCGGAGGCCATCGTGTCGATGCTGGCCTGCGCGCGGCTCGGGCTCACCCACTCGGTGGTGTTCGCGGGCTTCTCCCCGACCGCGCTGCGCCAGCGGGTCGACGACGCGAGCGCCCGGCTGATCATCACCACCGACGGGCAGTGGCGGCGCGGCAAGGCGGCCCCGCTCAAGGAGGCGGTGGACGAGGCGTTGTTCGCGAACGGCGATGTGCCGCACTCCGTCGAGCATGTACTCGTGGTGCGCCGCACCGAGACCGAGGTGCCGTGGACCGACGGCCGCGATCTGTGGTGGCACGAGACGGTCACTCAGGCTTCGCCGGAACACGAGGCGCAGGCGTTCGATGCCGAGCATCCGCTGTTCATCCTCTATACCTCCGGCACCACCGGCAAGCCCAAGGGCATCCTGCACACCTCCGGCGGCTACCTGACCCAGACCGCTTACACCCATCACAACGTCTTCGATCACAAAGCGGGACAAGACGTTTACTGGTGCACCGCCGACATCGGCTGGGTCACCGGACACAGCTACATCGTCTACGGACCGCTCGCCAACCGGACCACCCAGGTGGTCTACGAAGGCACGCCCAACTCCCCGGACGAACACCGGCACTTCCAGATCATCGAAAAGTACGGCGTCAGCATCTATTACACGGCGCCGACGCTGGTGCGCACGTTCATGAAGTGGGGCCGCGAGATCCCGGCCGCGCACGACCTGTCCAGCCTGCGGCTGCTCGGCAGCGTCGGCGAGCCGATCAACCCGGAGGCCTGGCGCTGGTACCGAGAAGTCATCGGCGGCAACCGCACGCCGATCGTGGACACCTGGTGGCAGACCGAGACCGGCGCGATCATGATCTCGCCGCTGCCCGGTGTCACCACGACCAAGCCGGGTGCCGCGACGGCCGCGCTGCCGGGCATCTCGGCGCTGGTCGTCGACGAGGAGGGCAAGCCGGTGCAGCGCGGCGAGACCGAGGCCAACGGCTACCTCGTGCTCGACCAGCCGTGGCCGTCGATGCTGCGCGGCATCTGGGGCGATATGGAGCGGTACCGGGCCACCTACTGGGAGCGCTACGCCGAGCAGGGCTGGTACTTCGCCGGTGACGGCGCCAAGCTCGACGCCGACGGTGACCTCTGGGTGCTCGGCCGGGTCGATGACGTGATGAACGTGTCGGGCCACCGCATCTCCACCGCCGAGGTGGAGTCGGCGCTGGTCGGGCATTCCGGTGTCGCGGAGGCCGCGGTGGTCGGGGCCAGTGACGAGACCACCGGTCAGGGCATCGTCGCGTTCGTCATCCTGACCGCCGAGGCCGAGGACACCGGCGCGGCGCTGGTCGCCGAGCTGAAGGCGGAGGTGTCGCGCGCCATCAGCCCGATCGCGCGGCCGAGGGAGATCCACGTGGTGCCCGAGCTGCCCAAGACGCGCAGCGGCAAGATCATGCGCCGGTTGCTGCGCGACGTCGCCGAGGGCCGGGAACTCGGCGACACCTCGACGCTGGTCGACCCCAACGTCTTCGAGGCGATTCGGGCGTCCAAGGCGTAGCCAAGAACCGACGGGCGCTCCATGCTAGGGCCGGTGGCGTGATTCGTCACCGGCCCTACCCGTTAGGATTGCGTAAGGTGTGCCGGGAAGTCTGGTCGGCATGCGGTCGCGTACCTGACAGCCGAACCGGTCGATGGCGCGGTCGCAGCGTTGACCGACCCTGCCGAAAGGTTCCCCGTGATCACGCAAGTGCGCTCGGAACTATCCCGCTATCTCCGCACCGAAACAGTCGGCGGTGCAATCCTTCTCATCGCGGCCGCGGTCGCGTTGCTGTGGGTGAACTCGCCGTGGGGCGACAGCTACCTGACGATGACCAAGACCACGCTGACCATCGCGCCGCTGCACCTGGATCTCACCCTGGCCGAGTGGACCGCGGACGGCCTGCTCGCCATCTTCTTCTTCGTCGCCGGGCTGGAGCTCAAACGCGAACTCGTCGTCGGTGAGCTGGCCGACCCGAAGCGGGCCGCGCTGCCGATCATCGCCGCGGTCGGCGGTGTGGTCACCCCCGCGTTGATCGCGCTGGTAGTCGGCCTCGGCGTGCCGGGGATGGATCGCGGCTGGGCCATTCCGGTGGCCACCGATATCGCGTTCGCGCTGGCCGTGCTGGCCATGACCGGCTCGCGCATCCCGGCGAGCGCGCGGGTGTTCCTGCTCAGCCTCGCCGTGGTCGACGATCTGATGGCCATCATCGTGATCGCCGTCCTGTTCACCTCGACGCTGGCGCTGCTGTGGCTGCTGGCCGCCGCGGCCTGCTTCGCGGGGTGGGCGCTGGCCCAGCACAGGCGGATCCGCACGCCGTGGCTCTATCTTCCGCTGGCGCTGGTGTCCTGGTATGCGCTGTACGAGGCGGGCATCCATCCGACGCTGGCGGGCGTTGCACTCGGATTGCTCACCAGGGTGCGCGCCGACCCCGGCGAGGAGCAGGCGCCTGCCACCCGGCTCGAGCACCTGATCCAGCCCATCTCGGCCGGGCTGTGCGTGCCGCTGTTCGCGTTGTTCGCCTCCGGAGTTCCGTTGGACGGCAAGGTATTCGGTGCGCTGTTCAGCGACAGGCTGGCGCTGGCCATCATTCTCGGGTTGCTGCTCGGCAAAACCGCCGGAATCTTCGGGATCAGCTGGCTCGCAATCCGGTTCGGGGTGGCGAAGCGACCCGCCGGACTCGGCTATCGCGACATGTTCGCCCTGTCGGTGCTCGGCGCGATCGGGTTCACCGTTAGCCTTCTGGTGGCAGAACTCGCGCTGGCCGACGTCGGAGACGGCTCCGAAGTCGAATTGGCGAAGGCCGCTGTGTTGGTGACATCAATGGCGGCGTCGCTCGCCGGTTCGGCGTTACTGTTGCGACGTGGGCGTGTCCACCAGGCGCGGCGGGACGCCCGTGCGCTACAACGAGAAGACGGCGGCGCGAGCGATGTGCCCGGAGGCGATAGCTTGGGTAACCACGCAGGGCACCGGGAGCGCCGCCCATCGAACACAGAGGCCGAAGCAGTGCCTGGACAGGGAGAAGGGTCTACCAAGTGAGTGTCACAAACGGCGGAAACGGGAACGACGCGCAGCGCGGTCGTACGGTGACCTCCATTCCCCTGTCCGACGCCAATCCGAGCGGTAGCGCCAGCTTCGGCACCCTGGTGCGCGACGCAACCGAACAGATGTCGACCCTGGTCCGGGCCGAGGTGGCGCTGGCCAAGGCCGAGGTGACCGGCGAGATCAAGAAGGGGCTGCAGGGCAGCGTCTACTTCATCCTCGCGCTGACCGTCCTGCTGTTCAGCACGTTCTTCTTTTTCTTCTTCGCGGGCGAGCTGCTCGACGTGTGGCTGGCCCGCTGGGCGGCGTTCCTGATCGTGTTCGCGTCGATGATCGTCACGGCCGGTGCGCTCGCCTTCCTCGGCTATCTGCGGGTGAAGAAGCTGCGGGCGCCGGAGAAGACGATCGACTCGCTCAAACAAGCCCGCGCGGTGCTGCCGCACGGACTCGGCGGCGCGAGCGACGGGCCCCGCTCGCTGGAAAAACCCGCTTCGTAACCGCACGCTCGCGCGCGGATACCCCGAACTACTAGGCTGCCTCGGCGTGTCGTCGCACCATATTCCGGATCCGTCCAGCGTCCGTTTCGACGGACCGTGGGCGCATCGGGACGTTCATGCCAACGGCATCCGATTCCATGTGGTCGATGCCGCCCCCGAGCGCGCCGACGCACCGCTGGTGGTGCTGCTGCACGGTTTCGCCGACTTCTGGTGGTCCTGGCGGCATCAGCTGACCGGGCTCGCCGACATCGGCTATCGCGCGGTGGCGGTCGACCTGCGCGGCTACGGGGACACCGACAAACCGCCGCGCGGTTACGACGGCTGGACCCTGGCCGGCGATATCGCCGGGCTCATCCGCGCCCTCGGCTACACCGACGCGACCCTCGTCGGGCATGCCGACGGCGGCCTGGTGTGCTGGGCGACCGCGGTGCTGCAACCTCGGCTGGTTCGTTCCATCGCGGTGGTGAGCTCGCCGCATCCGGCCGCGCTCAAGAGCGCGGTGCTGCGCAACCGCCATCAGCGCGCCACCTGGCTGCCCAGCTTCCTGCGCTACCAACTGCCCCGCTACGGCGAGCGGCTGCTGACCTCCGGCGACGGGTTCGAGGTCGAGCGGATGCTGCGGCAGCGGGTGAGCGGATCCTGGTCCGGCACTACCGAATTCGTCGACACCGCGCGACGGATGCGCTCGGCCATCCAGATCCCCGGTGCCGCGCACTGCGCGCTGGAATATCAGCGCTGGGCCTTCCGTAGCCAGTGGCGTCCGGACGGCCGCCGCTTCATGGCCACCATGCGCGAACCGATCCGCATCCCGGTCCTCGCCCTCCGCGGCGACCTCGACCCCTACGTGCTCACCAGCACATTCCGCCGCGGCCAACATCTTTCACCGGACCGCCGCCTGGCCACCGTCCCCGCCGCGGGCCACTACGCCCACCAGGAAAACCCGGACGTAGTCACCGCCGAACTGGCCAAACTCCTCACCTGACCCTGCGCCTTCGGTCGGTTTGTCAGCTCAGGACGCAGGCGCCGGTGCCGACGGAGACGGTGGAACCGGAGGCGGCGTCGAGTTGGGCGCGGACCTCGGCCAGGGTGAGGACGTAGCCGGTGTCGTCGTCGGTTACGGCGGCGCCGAAGACCACGCCTAGTACCTCGCCGTCGGTATCCACCAGTGGCCCACCGGAGTTGCCCGCGCGGACCCGGCCGCGCACGGTGTAGACCTCGCGCTCGACCGTCCCGTCGCGGTAGATCGTCGGACCGGTGAGATCCAGCGTCTCGCGCACCCGGGCCGCGCTCGCCGTGTACGGACCGCCGCCGGGGTAGCCGAGCACGATGGCGCTGTCACCCGGTCGCGCGGCGGCGGGCGCCTGCGGCACCACCGGGGCGGTCAGCCCCGGCACCGCGAGCACCGCGACATCCTTGGACGGGTCGAACAGCACCACGCTCGCGTCCAGCGGGCCGCGCACGGTGTCCACCTGCACGCTGGTGGTGCCCGCGACCACGTGGGCGTTGGTCATGATCCGTTCGGGGGCGATGACGAAACCCGAACCCTCCAGCGCGCGCTGGCAACTCGGCGCGACGCCACGGATGCGCAGCACGCTGCCCTGCAGCGAGGCGGCGACCGGACTGGACAGCACGCTGGGGTCCGGCGGCTCGACGGCCGCGATGGGGGCGCGGCCGAACGGGCCGATCACGTCCGGCAGGCCGGAGGTGTTGAGCAGCTTGGAGAATTCGTTGGGCAGCCTGCGCAACCAGTTCGGCGCGACGTCGTTGACGTCGGTCAGCACCCGGGAACCGTTGATCGCGGTGGCGATCGACGGCTGTGACGAGGTGGCCAGCGGCAGCGCGAGCAGCCACGCGGTGACCAGCACGGCCACCGCCTGCAGCACCGCGCCGACCACGCTGTCCACGCTGCGGGTGAACGGATGTCGCATGCCGCCGCGCGCGGCACGGCCGAGCACCATGCCGGCGACCTCGCCGATGATCACCAGCAGCACGATCAGCAGCACGCCGGTGAGCACCCTGGCGCGGCCCTCGTCGACATGGATCAGGATGTGCGGCGCGATCAGGATGCCCGCGACCGCGCCGAGTACGACACCGAGGAACGCGAGGGCGGACGCGACCGCGCCCTGTCGCCACCCCGAGGAGGCGGCGAGCAGCGCGAGCAGCACCACCGCGATATCGAGCCACGCGGAGGTACTCATAACGTCATTCCCACGTCGGCAAGGGCGGTCTCTAGGTCACGAACATCGCGGTGGTCCCAATCCTGTTCCCACCCTGCGGCTTTGAAGATGCCGGCCAGGATGCCGCCGGTCAGGCCCCACACCAGCATGCCGTCCGCCTGGAAGGCGGGGCTCTGGTAGCCGAGGCTGCCGCGGACCAGGAAACGGTTCGCCGGATCGAGCAGGGTGGCCAGCCGAACCCGCACCACCCGTTCGGTCTCGCTCTCGTCGACCACCCCGACCGTGCTCGGCGTTCGCCAGTAGGCGACCACCGGCGTCACATCGAAACGCGACGGCGGCACGAACAACTTCGGTAGCACCGCAAGGGGTTCCACGCCGGAACGGTCGAGCCCCGTCTCCTCGCAGGCCTCGCGCAACGCGGTGTCGATCGGCCCGGTGTCCCCCGGATCCACCGCGCCGCCGGGGAAAGCGACCTGGCCGCGGTGCTGACGCAGGGTGGCGGCGCGCTGAGTGAGCAACACCTCCGCGTCGGCGGGCAGGCCGCCCGGCCCGTCGGCGTCGGCCTCGGGTGAGCCGCCGAACAGGACAAGGACCGCGGCCTGCCGCGGCGTCGACGTGACGGCCATGGCGCGGCGCAGGGTGCGCGCCAGCGTGAGGGTGTCCGAGTTATCCGCCGCCGGCTCGGTAGCCTTGCTCAGCCACTTCGGAATGTCTTGCGGCACAGGGATGCTCATGCGGCCACCCCGAGCTCCTGCGCGACGGTGTCGGCGATGTCGTCCACCCCGGTGAACGCGCGCACCTCGACCTGGGCGACCGAGCCGTCCGCCCGCAGCAGCACCGAAATCGGCAGCACAGCGGGGGCACCGACGGCCGCGCGCACCCGCGCGCCGGCATCGAGCACACCGGGCAGTTTCACGTTCAGTCCACGCAGCCGTGAAATCGCCTTGGCCTCATCGGGGTCGCTGTGCACGGTCAGCACGGTAATCGCGTTTCCGGCGCGTCGGGCGAACTGCTGCAAATACGGCAATTCTTGCGCACACGGTCCGCACCAGTAGGCCCAGAGGTTCAGCAGCGCAGGCTTACCCGCGAGCGCGGCGGCCAGGTCGACGGGCCCGCCGTCGGCCAGGCAGCTGACCGGGATACCGGCCAGCGGGCCGGACCCGGTGGCGCCGGAGACCGGTCGCGGGCACGCCGTGAGGTCCGCCGCGGCGCGTTGCTGCTCGGACACCCCGGCACTCAGTTGTGCCTGTCCGCTGTCTGCGTGTGTGTCGGTATCGCGTCCCCGTGGCCACAGGGCGGCCGCCAGTGCGACCACAGCGATCAATCCCGCCAGCGCCCATCGCCAGGCGACCGGGAATTGTCTCACCGGCCCACCAGCTCGAGCAGATGCTCCCGCTCCGGACCCTTCACCAGCTCGGCGGCGGTGTCCGGGTCGGTGGGCCCGGCCCCGAACGACGGGCAGTCCTTGGCCAGCACGCACACACCGCAGGCCGGTTTCCTGGCATGGCACACGCGGCGACCGTGGAAGATCACCCGGTGCGACAGCATCGTCCAGTCTTTGCGCTCGATGAGCTCGCCGATGATGTGCTCGACCTTCACCGGGTCTTCCTCGGCGGTCCACTGCCAGCGCCGCACCAGGCGGCCGAAGTGGGTGTCGACGGTGATGCCCGGCACGCCGAACGCGTTGCCGAGAATGACGTTGGCGGTCTTGCGGCCGATCCCCGGCAACTGCACGAGTTCGTCCATGGTGTGAGGCAATTCACCGTCATGATGCTCGAGCAGTGCCTGACCGAGGCCGATCAGCGAGCTGGCCTTGTTGCGGAAGAAACCCGTCGAGCGGATGTATTCCTCCAGCTCGGCACGGTTGGCCTCGGCGTAAGCGCGCGCGTCCGGGTACTTGGCGAACAGGGCCGGCGTTGTGAGATTTACCCGCACATCCGTCGACTGCGCGGAAAGTATTGTCGCGACCGCCAATTCGAGCGGATTTGTGAAGTCCAGCTCACAATGCGCGTCCGGGAAAGCGTCCGCCAATGTCCGATTCATCCGGCGGGCACGACGAACTAGTCCAAGCTGAGTTTCCGCCTGTCGCGCGCGGGATTTCCGTTTCGGAGCGGCGACCGGAGCTGGTTGCGCATCGGTCGCCTCGGGGGCGGACGCACGCCCGTTCCCGGCGGCTGTGGAGGGGGTGACACGCACCTGTCCACCATACGGAACCATCGGCGAACGTTGCCCGTCCAGTTCGGTTGCCGTGTTCCATCTGAGACCTAGACCGTGTTTACTCCTCCGTATGCAAGGACTCGCTGTGGTGCTCTTCCCAGTGCTGTTGATGCTGTTCGCACTGGGTATGGAGCGGGTCGAGAACCGGCTCCGCAAACTTCTCGAACCCGACGAAGAGGTTCAGCAGTACCTGGACAAGGCAAGCAACGCAGAAGTGAAAGAGCTGACGAGGCTCGGCCTGCCAGCGGCCGTAGCCCGGATGCGTAAACGCCGCGCCCGCGGCGAAGAGCTGGATGTGGCACGGGCAAGCTGACGCGTGACGGACAGACCTGCGGATAGAGCTGGGGCAACCAGCTAGGTGCCCGCGAATGCCAAGATCAGAAACTGGTACGGTTCCTCGCTGCGCCACGCAATCCACACGTTACGTGGTGTCTGTCACTACGCTGTCATCATGCCGCGTAGACTGCGCTGTTGGCCGAGTCGGTTTCGGTCCAGTACAGAGCCATTTCCCATAAGGAGCACATAAGTGGACGAGGCCCTCGCCAGAGCAGGCATCTTCCAGGGCGTCGAGCCCACTGCGGTGGCCGCCCTCGCCAAGCAATTGCAGCCGGTGGATTTTCCGCGCGGCCACGTCATCTTCAACGAGGGTGAGCCAGGAGATCGGCTCTACATCATCACCTCGGGCAAGGTGAAGATCGGCCGCAGATCCCCGGACGGCCGGGAGAACCTGTTGACCATCATGGGCCCATCGGACATGTTCGGCGAGCTGTCGATCTTCGATCCTGGCCCGCGTACCTCCACCGCGACCACGGTGACCGAGGTTCGCGCCGTCACCATGGACCGCGACGCCCTGAAGTCCTGGATCGACCAGCGGCCCGAGATCGCCGAGCAGTTGCTCCGCGTGCTCGCCCGCCGCCTGCGTCGCACTAACAACAACCTGGCCGACCTCATCTTCACCGACGTCCCCGGCCGGGTCGCCAAGGCGCTGCTGCAGCTCGCACAGCGGTTCGGCACCCAGGAAGCCGGTGCGCTTCGGGTCACCCACGACCTGACCCAGGAGGAGATCGCCCAGCTGGTCGGCGCCTCCCGCGAGACCGTGAACAAGGCGCTTGCCGACTTCGCGCACCGCGGTTGGCTGCGGCTGGAGGGCAAGAGCGTGCTCATCTCCGACTCCGAGCGCCTGGCCCGCCGCGCGCGCTGACCGTCAACCGAACAACACGCTGGGTTCCTAGCTCCTAGAGCCCAGCGTGTTGTCGTGTTCGGCGTAGGTCTCGCTAGCCCTCGGCGCGCAGGTATTCCAGCTGCGCCTGCACCGAGCTGCGCGCGGCCAGCCACAGTCGTTTGTCGACATCGGCGTAGACGCGCCGGACCACCGCCATCGCGCCCGCGTTCGGGCCGAGCACTTTCAGCGCCTCGCGCACCTGATCGAGGCGTTCCCGTCGATGCGCGATGTAGTACCGGGCCACCGGCTCCAGATCGGGATGATCCGGGCCATGCGCGGGCAGCAGCGCCTTGCCCGCCCCGATCTCGACCAGCCGATCCAGCGAGGCCAGATAGTCGGCCAGGGTGCCGTCGCTCGAATCGAGCACGGTGGTGCCGCTGCCGAGAATCGTGTCGCCGGTCACCACCGCGTCATCGAGTAAGAAACTCGTCGAATCACCGGTATGGCCCGGAGTGGCAACGACGGTAATGCGCAGCCCGGCGGCCTCGATCACCTCGCCGTCGACCAGCGGTGCGTCCGAACCACGCAGGAACTCGGAGTCCTTGGCGCGCACCGTGGTTCCGGTCAGCTTGACGAGGTGGTCGATGCCACCGGTGTGATCGTGATGCCGATGAGTGATCAGCGTGAGCGCGATATCGCCCCCGGTGACCTCGGCGATCTTGGCGCCGTGCGCCTTGTCCTTCGGACCGGGATCCACCACCACACAATCCGCTCGGCCCGGCGCGCGCAGAATCCAGGTGTTGGTGCCCTGCAACGTCATCTGGCCCGGGTTGTCCGCCAGCAGCACCGCCGCCGTCGGAGTGACCTGCCGTAGTTGTCCGTACGCGGGATGTTCAAGTGCCATGACACATCGTCCTCGAGTGTGGTCAATTAATCCTCAGCGCCGGTTGCCACATGGCAACCACGCGCGAGTTTTGCGAGCGCCGTTCGCGGCCCGTCTCCGGGGGCCGCGAACACGCCTCGCCCGCGCGGCCAGATTTACCTGACCTCGACGATGAGCTCGACCTCGACCGGGGTGTTCTTCGGCAACTCCGACACGCCCACCGCGGAACGCGCATGGACGCCCGCGTCACCGAAGACCTCGCCGAGGAACTCCGACGCGCCGTTGATCACGATCGGCTGATCGTTGAATCCCGGTGCGGAGGCGACGAATCCGACCACCTTCACCACGCGCACCACCGCGTCGAGTCCGACCAGATCGTGCACCGCCGCCAGCGCGTTGAGCGCACACAGTTGCGCGGCATCCTTGGCCTGCTCGGTGCTCACCTCGGCGCCGACCTTGCCCGCCACCGTCAACTGACCATCCGCCATCGGCAGCTGGCCGGAGGTGTAGACCAGCGAACCGGTTCGGATCGCCGGAATGTAGGCGGCCACCGGCGCCACCACCGGAGGCAACGACACTCCGAGCTTGGCGAGATTGCTCTCCCACTCAGTCACTGCGGTCATCCCCTTCCCCTTTACTTCGGACGCTTGAGGTAGGCGACGTGCTGCTCACCGGTCGGCCCGGGAAGCACGGAAACCAGCTCCCAGCCGTCGGCGCCCCACTGGTCGAGAATCTGCTTGGTCGCGTGCGTCAACAGCGGCACGGTCGCGTACTCCCATACGGTCGCTTCACTCATGCCCGTGAGCGTAGCTCTGTCTAATTTGCGGCGCCTGCGGCGCCGCGTGTTCGCGGCCCCCTGGTGTCGCGCGTCCGAGCTGTCGAGACTCGCGCCTGCGGCGCATGCGCTTCGACAGCTCGGACGCGCGACGGGCCGCGAACGGTGAATGCTCGATCTCGCTGCGCTCGAAAGCGGTGGTC